>JBFRWD010000077.1:0-71240 GCA_051439425.1 Synechococcus sp. | reverse complement strand
ATTTCTGCTTGAGGATCTTAGCTCGATTCGGCATAGTAGGGACAATTCATTTGGGGCTCTTCTGGCTGCGATCTTTTCACATCCGGCTGGCGAGCCTTTTTCTATCCCTTTATTTCAGTGCCATTGGACTATGAGGTGCCACGTTGAACGATCGATGCAGTGCAGAAAGCCTGAGTAAGCGCAAGTACCCTTCACTCCTTCTCTGACTGAATTTTAGAAGGAGAGTGTGATTGACTAAACGTAACGCCTCGCTTGGTAGAGGCTAGCGTCATTATCTCCTGGAGTTACTGACTCTGAGTCCGAGAGAGCTTGTCTTCTATCCTCTATTTCGCCTGCCATGTCTTTGCACGGTTTCATTCCTCCCGAGCGCTTTTTCCCCTATCTCACCTGGACCGATATTCAGGACATGCCGAATAAGACAGATACCGTCGTCATTCAACCGATTGGGGCGATCGAGCAGCATGGGCCACATTTACCACTGGTAGTGGATAGCGCGATCGCTACCGCAGTCATCGGTCGTGCTCTAACACAGTTAGATGACCACATTAGCGCTTACGCTCTTCCCCCGTTGTACTACGGCAAATCCAACGAACACTGGCACTTTCCCGGCACCGTCACCCTCAGTGCAACAACATTGCTGCAAATTCTGATGGAGTTAGCGGAAAGCATTCATCGGGCCGGATTTCGCAAGCTTGTATTGGTTAATGGTCACGGCGGTCAACCGCAGGTGTTGGAGATTGCCGCGCGCGATGTTCATCAAGTTCACGCTGACATGATGGTGTTTCCGCACTTTGTCTGGAATGTGCCGAACATTGCGGCAGACTTGCTGACCGAAAAAGAGCTGTCGTTGGGAATTCATGCGGGAGATGCGGAAACTAGCTTGATGCTGGCGATCGCCCCCGAGCAAGTGCGGATGGAGCGAGCGGAAACGGAGTATCCGCAGGGGCTACCACTAGACAGCTTACTGAGTATGGAGGGAAAACTGCCGTTTGCTTGGGTGACCAGAGATCTGAGTACATCCGGGACGATTGGCGACCCAACGGTGGCAACGCCTGAAAAGGGAGAGCAGATTTGGGCATCGTTGGCTGCAGGATGGGCACAAGCAATTGTAGATATTCACCATTTTCAACAACCCAGCCCAGCTTGAGTCGCTAGTGCCTCTTGTAATCCTTAGCTAGACCCGTTGTTCGGTTCCACTCACGTCATTGCGACATCAATCTCGCCCTCTTGCAATCATGCTTATACATGTTCGGGCAAACCATTACGTAATTCGATCGAGATATAGGGACATAGGCCGCAAAAGTCTTGAATCTGAAAACAGCGAGCCTTCAAATTTAATGTTCGCTTTCTCATGAATGGGTGTTCGGTCCCTTAAGATGCAGGCGTCCTTCAGACTGGGGAGAAAGCTCAATGACGGATAGTAATGCTTCGACAAAAACCTCCGATCAGTTTAATAGGATAAATGAAATCAATTGCGGAAATGCTCCTGCTACGTATTCCGATCTAAAAGCACTTTTTCTAAACTGCACGCTTAATAGAACTCCAGTTCTGTCCCATACTCGTGGAGTTATTGATATTGCAAAAGCTATTTTTGAAGCCAACGGAGTCGAGACGACGGTTATCCGGCCAGTAGATTACGAGATTCCTGCTGGCTTGGGTCTAGATATGTCTCAAACGGAAGAATGGGATCGAGATGACTGGCCTAATATTCAACAAAAAATCGATCGCACGGATATCCTTGTTCTGTGTACATCCGTATGGCTCGGGGAAAAAAGTTCAGTCTGCAACCGAGTATTAGAGCGCATGTACGGATACACTCACCTGCTGAACAGCAAAGGTCAATATCGGGACTATGGAAAAGTTGGAGCAACCCTAATTACGGGGAACGAAGATGGTGTTAAGCATTGTGCAATGAATATCTTGTTTTCGCTGTCGCACATTGGCTACACCATCCCTCCGCAAGCCGATGCGGGCTGGCTAGGAGAAGTTGGCCCTGGCCCCTCCTATCTCGATCCTGGATCGGGGGGACCTGAGAATGAATTTACCAATCGAAATACTACCTTTTTGGCTTGGAATTGTATGCATTTAGCCAGGATGCTGAAGGATAATGGCGGGATTCCCGGTCATGGGAATCAACCTAACGTTTGGGATGCTGGTTGCACCGCTGCCCTCAACAATCCGGAACATAAGGTTTGAGCCTAAACCTTGTGGATTTTTTCGATTTAATTACAGTCTTTGCTTTCTTGAAGTGGACATTTCTGGCGGAGTAATTCGATCGACCTCAACGCTCTCTCAGCTACAAGTTCTAACAAACGGCCAAGCCAGATTTCCGCAAAGCCTCTTGATTGCGGAACGAGTATTGAAGCTTTAGACATTATCAGCACGGCTTCAATACGTATAGAGATGCTAGTTTTGGATTGCCAGTAAGTTGCTAACTTTTACGAGTAGCAATTCGAGTATTCTCGACCCTATATTTCAGCAACAACTGCTTGAGGTTGAGGTATGCTCTCCCAAGGTGTTAGGCCTAACTGCTCGAACATGCGTGCATCCGCGCCGGTTCCAGGATTATCTGTCGTCAGCAGCTTTTCGCCGGTAAAAATTGAGTTTGCCCCTGCCATAAAGCACAGAGCCTGATCGGCTGCTGTCATGTTTGTCCGTCCGGCAGAAAGTCGTACGATCGCCTTCGGCATCAAAATTCTGGCAGTAGCAATTGTTCTGGCCATATCCACAGCACTGACAATTGGGCGACCGGCCAGAGGCGTGCCCTCAACGGGAACCAATGCATTAACGGGGATGGACTCAGGTTGTGGGGTGAGGTTGGCCAGTGAGTGCAATAGCTCAACCCGGTCTTGCTCCGATTCGCCCATCCCTAAAATGCCGCCGCAGCATACTGAAATTCCTGCTGCCGACACATTCGCAATAGTTTCCAGACGATCTCGATAGGTACGGGTAGTAATAATGTCTGGATAGTAGTTTTCGGAGGTATCTAAGTTGTGGTTATATGCGGTCAAACCAGCTTCAGCCAATCGCTGGGCTTGATCGAGGCGGAGCATCCCCAATGTTACGCAAGCCTCCATCTCAAGACCGACTACGGTGCGCACCATCTCAAGGATGCGATCGAACTCTTCCCCGTCCGGCACTTTGCGCCACGCAGCCCCCATACAAAACCGGGTCGAACCATTCGCCTTGGCAACCCGAGCTTGTTCTTCAATATCGGCTAGCGGCTGCAATTGGTATTCTTCTGCGGAGGTTTCGTAGCGGCCGCTTTGAGGACAATACTTGCAATCTTCCGGGCAACGACCAGATTTGATATTGGCCAGAGTGCACAGTTGTACTGAATCTGGTTGATGGTTCTGGCGATGAATTGTTTGAGCTTCGTACAGTAACGAGGTGAAGGGTCGTCGATAGATGCCTTCGACGCGATCGAGTGAAACCACTAGGTTTGCTCCCATCAAAGCCCCGCCATTGTACCCCTCGCCTCCACCTGTTTTACTCGCTCAGTTGGTTTTCATAAAATAGCTCTGCAGCAAAGGCCTTAGCGTTTAACGCCCAAACGAGAGAGCCGCTCTGGTTCTACCAATGACTTTCTTAACAATAAAGGTGCGAATAGTCCTCCGCAGCTCGCTAGGCATCACCCACATCATCATGTAGAGCAAGGTGTCAACAATTCCCGGAGGCCCTTCACGAAAGCTCTCGGATAGCAGCGGCCAGAATTGCTCGCGCCGTCCACTCAACGACGCTTTCGATCCCACAATGCTCATGATGAAGCCCGCGTAAGCCTTGGGGGTAACAAGATGCTTGACCGAGCGAATCCAGTTGAGGGAATAGTCCCACTTCGTGTTCTGACTTAGTTGAGTATTGCCATCCGGTCGATTCCAAACACTCAACGGCTCATCCAAAAACTCTATACCCATCCCTTCGACCATGACGGCATGCAGCAGCCAATTCCAATCCTCATGCCTCTGGAGAGAGGTATCGGGAAGTACCTTCAGCAACAGCTCCTTTTTCACTAGCCAAGTTGAAGGCTGAATCAGAGACTCGCCGTAGAGTAGAGATTTGCGGACGAATAAGTACTCGCTAATTGGTTCGGATGGCTGGGGAATACGGCGGGGCCAGACAAAATCGCCCTTTGATGTGCGCCCGATTAAGCGGCTGGCTACAAAGGGATAGCGATATCGGGAGATGCGAGCAACCTCTAGTTGGAGTTCTAGCTTATTGGGCATCCATTCATCATCGTCATCCAGATAAGCAATCCACTCCCCCAGAGCATTCTCCACCCCAGTCAAGCGAGCGGAGGGTAGTCCGCGATTTTCGGGGTGTACGATCCAGCGCAGACGGGGTTCGCTGATGGAGGCCAAGACCTGTTCGGTTTTAGAGTCGGGGCCGTCGATGGTGACCAGAATCTCGAAGTTGGTAAAGGTTTGGGCCTGGACGCTAGCGATAGCACGCTTCACCAATTCAGGACGATTGCGGGTGGGAATCAGAACGCTGATTTGGGGACGAGGCGGTTGGCTGATCATAATAGTGACAATGGCTTTGTGAGTAAACTAAGCGGCAAGCCCGGAGGGAAAGGCGTTAAAAATAAAACCAAGCACATACTATGCGTGAATTTACCTACCGATACAGTAAGAGCAAAATTAGATACAGGCAACCCTGATAAAGACAAAGGTTGGGCATTGGATTTCGTCTCGCTGATTATTGGCCTACCATCAACCTGGGGAGAAAGGGTACTAAATTCAGATGTTTCCAGAACAATGTCAGATTCTCGTTTGCTTCTCGTAGACCTGTCAAGACAAGTAGATCGTTACTCCAGAATCTGACAAGAAGTGTTCTATATAACTTTTCGATCGCTGGAAAATTTCCAGATACTGTCTGCTCCCCTTTAGCCGATATCTCTCTTTTTGATTGACGGCAATATACTTTTCGGCCTACTAAAGATCCAGATTTCATAGATAAAGTGCAGCGCTCGCTAAGAGCGCTGCACTTTATCTATGACTTTGAGGTAAGCGAATTTTGCTTGAAGCCTATGAAACAGCTACTAAGGTGCAGCAAGATTTCGATATGGCATTACAACAAACTCAGTTATTCAGGAATACTGTCAGTAGACCCTAGCCAGCGATAGACAACACCGGCCAACGCAGCCCCAAGAATGGGAGCGACCCAGAACATCCATACTTGACCTAACGCAGCTCCACCGACAAAAATTGCTGGACCAAGGCTGCGAGCAGGGTTTACAGAAGTGTTAGTGACAGGGATGCTGATGAGGTGAATCAGCACTAGGGAAAAACCAATTGGGATAGGACCAAAACCGGCTGGAGCTCTGGAGTCTGTGGAACCCAAGATAATTAGCAGGAACATGAATGTCAGCAGCACTTCTGCAAAAAAACAGGCGCCCAGACTATAACCGGCTGGGGATCCGAAACCTCCCTCCAATATTGGGCCATACCCATTTGCTGCTAGATAATTTCCACTAAGTTCAACCCCTGGGAGTCCTCCGGCAATGATTGCAAGTGCTCCAGCGCCCAATGCTCCACCAACGACTTGTGAAATTATGTAGGGAAGCAACTCGCCTGCAGAAAAGCGTCCGCCAACAAAAAGTCCCACGGACACGGCTGGGTTGATGTGACATCCGGAAATGTGGCCGATCGCATAGGCCATTGTCAGAAGGGTTAAGCCAAAAGCGAAAGAAACCCCCACAAGCCCAATTCCTAGGTTGAAGGTATTCTCCTCATGTTCGGCAAAAAACTTTGCTGCTAACACGGCACTTCCACAGCCACCGAATGTAAGCCAAAACGTGCCGATTAACTCGGCAACCGATTTCTTGGCAAGAGACATGCTCAGAATCCTCGTAGCCTAACGTCAGTAATGCCACGAGATTAACCGGATTTTTTGCTACCGCAATGTCACGAATGCATCTTTTTAGATTTTTGTTATGAAAAGTTGAGCGTGATGAGTCCTGCCGAACATCGAAAAACTACCGGGGTGTGTCAGCACTCGTCCTCAAACAGTTGTATTTCTATTCTGGCTAGATGCTCGAGATCGACGCGTTAGGTACCACCGATGTGGTTCTGCCCTGTTTCAGTCTGTATAAATTCCGGGCTAAAGCTACAGCTTGGTTTCTGCTAGGTGACAACTCGACGGGGCTTTCCATGCAGCGATACCAGCCACGACTATTTCATGATTTGTCATGAATAATAGTTCGGTCCCTTTCCGAACTGAATTGAATAGAGTGCTTAATGTGATTTGCTCGATTGTAGTTTTCAGGCTGGTATCAGAATTATAAAAGCGATGACGAGCGAATCTGAAAATAATACATAGAGCTATATTTGATGTTTTCTCTTCACCCTTAATTTTTCCAGCCAGAAGTAATATGCTTCGATCTCTATAGGAATTAGTTGTTGAAAAAAATCACAATGCTACTCGTGCCAAATCAACGCAGAGACTAAACAGATAGATTGGTGATCGGTCGCTAGGTATATGGACTATGAAGGATCGCTAGCCTGACTTCCGAGTATAAGCCTGAGCGAATCATTAGAGTTTCGTGTATTGGGTGGTATCTCTAGAAATATATCGATTATTGATACTCCTAAATCTTTGCTTTTAAAATATCTTCGATACGACCAATAGAATGAAAACGAGATTGGAAGTGTTAGGGTTCGATCTATTTTCGTGGTCGAGTGCTTTTTGTTGAAATTGCGGATTTAATTACGATGCGACAAATAGGTGCTGGGGTGTATAGGTGCTGAACACCGGTTGGACATATTTTTCATTGATGTGCATTATTCCCCTCACCATGTCTGTCAGTTGGTCTTTTCACTGCATTTAATGCATTGCAAAAGCTGTACTGAAGAGTAGTTCAATCCAGTTATGAGTTTTAGGGCCTTGAGAACTTGCTGCGAGAAGCGATTGGGTGACTGGACATCGATGTTGCTTGATTTTAGATCGCTGCCGCTTTCTACGCTCTAGGTCTGAATAACCCCGCGATTGGCATATCTGATGTTGCTAGCAGTCGAGAGGGAAGACGTGCCATGAAGTTAACTCGAGTTGTTGTTGGAACAGGCTGTCTCTTTCTGGGAGGATATGCTTTTCCTGGTTTTGCTCAAGGCATCAACTTCGGGCATGCGATCGCTGAAACACAGACAAATGACACCGTTAGTCAGTCCGCTACATCTGAATTGCTGGACAGCGTTTCGCTGGATGACGCGGCATCGGGAAGCAGCGAATCCATTCAGGATGATTTGCATGAGTTTGAAGAAGCCAAGCGACATCTATTAGCTTCAGAGGATGGGGCAGGAGAAGACGGCGAGGACGACGACTCTGAGGAAGCGGTAAACGAGGATTTGAAAGTTCCTTTGCGAGCCGGAATTGGGTACAGCTCATCGGGGCCTGGTTTTGATGGCTTTGGCCAATTTGAGGGGTTTATTCCGGTTTGGCAGGAGCTAGGCGAGGATGTTGTTTTTCTAGAAACTCGTCTACTGATCGATAATGGCGCACATTTAGGTGGAAACCTGCTGCTGGGCGGCCGACACTACTACGAAGATCGCAATCAAATCTTAGGGGGATACGCCAGTTTTGATACACGATCGACAGGAGAGTCCACCTTTTATCAGTTGGGACTGGGGTTCGAGCGGCTAGGACGCTGGGATTTTAGAACCAATGCCTACGTTCCGCTCGGGGACACTAGCAACCAAATCAGTGATTCTGGTTTTGTGGACACGGGGAGCACTGTAAGCACAGGATTTGTTGGGCGACGACTAGTGTTGACCAACCAAATTGAGCGTACGCGCATCACCCGCGACGAAGTGGCATTGGTTGCGCTCGATATGGAGGCTGGAGGCACGATCGCCCGTTGGGAGGGGGGAGACATTCGTGGCTATGCCGGTACCTATGCCTACCTTGCCGATCGCGTCCCGACAACATTTGGCTGGAAGGTACGACTGGATGCCCGTCCGCAACCCAATTTGACATTGGGAGTTGCCGTTCAAGGGGATGAATTATTCGGTACCAATATTGTTGCCACTGTGGGAGCAACGTTTCCTCGGTTGCGTCCCAACCGCGAACTGAGCGATCGCGAAGCCATCATTACCCGATTGCGCGAGCCCGTTTATCGAAATAATGCCATTACCGTCGATACCGTTACCGATACCGAGCGAGAGTTCTCTCAGGAATCTGCCCCCCTCTTTAACCCTGAAGAAGAAGAGCCCTATCGTTTTACCCATGTCACTCTTGGCGCAACTGGCGGGGACGGTACGTTTGAAAACCCGTTTGGCACGGTGGAAGAGGCCCTTCAGGCTACAGTTAGCGATGGCAACGATATTGTTTATGTCGATGGCGAAGCCAACATTTCTATTCCTGCCTTCACGATTCCCAAAAACGTCAGTGTTTTGTCTCAGGGGCCAGAGCAACGTCTAGCAGGCTTGCCATTTCCTGGTTTCCAGGCTGGCAGCGTTCGCCTGCCATTCAGTCCGGATGTCAATTTCGATAACGGAATTCTGGTTGACCTTCCCCTCTCCGGAGACGGGGCATTTCCGACTATTATCGGGGGCGGTACCGATCTGGTATCTCTGAGCAACAATACCATTCTGGCAGGTTTCCAGCTTGAAAATGCTCCACAAAATGCGATCTCAGGGGCCAATGCGAACAATATTGAGTTGCGCAATAACAGCATTATTAATTCGGGTGCGACGGGTATTGCCCTCAACAATGTGAGCGGTAGTGCCATTTTGTTTGATAACAGCGCTACGGGATCTGGCGATCGAGGAATTGCAATTCAGAACAATGCAGCAGGTGAACTGGAAGTCGAAATTGCTGGATTCCAGCTGGAAGACAATGCTGTTGGCTTGGAGGCTGTGGCAGAGAACTCCAGCGTCCAGCTCATCACAATGAAGCAAAGTAGTGACACCAATACCAGTAGTGGAGTTGCCTCTGGAGTTTCGCTGAATAATGAGATCACGAATAATGTCAATGAAGGCTTGATTCTGCGAGCCAATAATTTGGGTAGCCAAGAGTTCTCCTTTACGAATGGCAGTATCACCAACAATGGTGCCGGAGGTGTGCTGGTTGAGGCTAACGATCGAGGAATTCAACAGCCCATTCGATTTTCCAACGCCACAATTAGCGATAATGGTGGACCTGGCATTCAAGTAACGGCTGGTACCCCAGCAAATTCCACCACGTTTGATTCGCAGGAACTCATCGTCAGCAATAGCGAAATTTCGCGCAACCAAGGGGATGGAATTTTCATTGAGGCATTTGGTATTGCCATTCAAGGTTTCAGTATTGGGAACAGCAGGATTCTGGATAACCAAGGGGCAGGAATTCGCAGTATTGCCGCCGGTAATTCTCAGCAAGAGTTTAATCCTGCTACGGGAGGGTTCGATTTAGGTATTGGGGAAAATATCATCACTGGAAATGCGGAAGAAGGGATCTCACTAATTGTCGGAGACGGTTCGGGAACGGACTCAGCCATCTTGTTTGCCGAGATTGAGGGCAATACGCTGGGGGATAACAACAATGGTGCGGCGGGGAACGATCTAGCAATAACGGCCACTGACACGAATGCTAGTGCTTGCGTCTTTATTGTGGATAACAACGTTCCAGCCGGAATTGAGTTGGGGATTGACGATCCACCCGTGCTGTTTGAAATTCAGGATCTTGCTAATTTCTTCAATGCCGGTAGCAACAGCTCTCCCAGCAACGGATTTGCTCCTGTCACCTTAGTGCCAAATGTCGGTGAATTTAGAACCCCTAGCGATGATGGCGTTTGTTTTGATTAGGACGATTTATTCGAGAGTTAGAGAGCGATCGAGGCTGAGAGTAGAACACTTGCCGTTCAACTCATGAAGCCCTTCAACCGTGAAGACATAGGGTGTTGCAAAGAGCTGAGGGACATGGACCAACTGCGGGGTAGACATGTACGGAGAATACTGTAGTTGGCTAGACGGCCGGTCCATCAATTCCTTATCTTTGACGTTTGTCTCACCAACTGCTGGCCGATGACGTTAAGTCACCTCCGGCAGAGAACGTCATCGGCAATCTATTCGTAATGGCGATCGCGATCGCTATAATCTCGCGCGCCTCAAATAGTATTGGAATACTACTGTCGATCGCTCGACATAAACGTTATGTACTCCGTTACATAAGCGAACGACCCTAATAGGTCAAGAAATCAAGCAACGCTAAAGTGCTCTCTCAGCATTGATTCTTGTTCTTCAGAGAGATTGGACGTGATTAGCTCCATCGGTTCGGCTTTCAATGCATCCAGAACTTTGTCCACGGTTACCTGCCCGGTCATTAGAAATAGGGCAGAAGTCCCTTCAGTGACCTTTGCTTGAACTTCCTTAATAAAACTATCGTCGATTCCGTAATCGCTGAAATGGCCGGAAAGGGCTCCGGATAATGCACCGACGGCAACTCCAATCAACGGACAGAAGAAGATGAGTCCGAACAGCATTCCCCAAAAAGCACCGTCCAAAGCGCCCAGGCTAACAAGGTCGACCGCTTGCCGAGTTCTTGGCTTTTTCTTTCCTTCCGGCCAAGATACGATTGCTGCATCCTTAATCTCTATTAATTGTTGTTTTTGTAAGCCAGATAACACCTTAAGTGCACGCTGGGCACCTTCAGCATCATTAAATTTCCAAACTGTTAAACCAGCCATATAAAAACCTCACTTTGAAGAACATCACTCTGAAAAGAATAAAGCTCAGAAGCGATCTACTTGTGTTTGTAGGCTTACATATATACCAGTAGATTTCCTTAAGCCAAATTTCTTAGCTATATATTAATTAGCTAGCACTTTCAGCACATAAAGCTAGCAGTAGTTTTAGAAGCAACTGCAAGTCTTGTAATAACAATCTTGGTTGGAGGATGCCCCATTCGGCCGATTTCCTGTAGCGCTAGGAGTACTGCACAAGTGATGTCCGAATCTTCCCAGACTGATGGGAATCAACTCCTCAGCTTTGAGGCAATGTTGGAACAATCCCACATCACACGCTCGATGTGGCTGTTGTGGTTTATGTCTGCCGCCTTGATTGGGTTGGATGGGTTTGATTTTTTCATCATTGGTGTTGCTCTCCCTTTCATCAAGCTGGACTTCGGCATGGATGCTACCCAAACTGGGGCGATCGCTGTTGCGGCGATTCTCGGATCGCTTGTGGGTTCTCTCACCCTCGGTCCCATCACCGATCGCGTCGGCCGTCAGCTCATGTTGGCGATCGATATTGTTATTTTTGTCGTTGCTTCCGCCGCTACAGCCTTGGCGTGGAATGTCACTTCGCTGATCGTCTTTCGCTTTTTGGTGGGGATCGGGATCGGTGCCGACTATCCCATCAGCGTGGCCTACATTACCGAAAACGTTCCTTCTCGATTTCGGGGACGAATGGTCATTGGAGCATTTACCTTCCAGTCCTTAGGGGCGCTATTGGGAGCGGTAACCGGGTTAGCGGTCATTCGAATTTTTCAGGTGACTTACCCAGATGCGCTCATTGCCAGCACCCACTACGCCTGGCGCTGGATGTTGGGAGTTGGCTTGGTTTTAGCGATTGCCGTTGCCGTTTTGCGGTTTCAGTTCCTGCTTGAAAGTCCCCTGTATTTCATCACCCGAGGTGAATACGAACAGGCCTCGCAGGCGGCTTCCGAGTTACTCGAACGTCCTGTCAGCATTTCGGCAGAGAACGAGCCTCCGGCAAGAGATTCGGAACTCAACTATGCCGCGCTCTTCGGTCCCGAATATGCAAGGCGTACGATCCTGGCTGCAGTTCCTTGGTTCTTGCAGGATATTGCCACCTATGGGGTTGGGATTTTTACGCCTGTAATCATCGCCATGCTGGCGTTTTCCGACGAAACCGATTTTGTCATGCGGGAGTTTCGGTCTGCTCAAGGGGCGGCATTTGTTGAGGTCTTCCTGGTGGTCGGCTTTATTTTGGCAATTTTGCTAGTGGATCGGGTGGGGCGCATTCCTCTGCAAGTGACTGGTTTTATGGGGATGGCAGTTGGTCTGTCGGTGTTAGCGCTTGACGGTCATAACGGTGCCGGCCAATTCTCTTCAGCGAATTTGACACTGATATTGGCGGGATTCATCATCTTCAACCTATTTATGAATATGGGACCGAATGCCACTACGTTTCTGCTTTCTGGAGAGGTTTTTCCCACAGCGATCAGGGCGAGTGGAGCGGGGTTAGCAGCAGCGATCGCCAAGTCCGGAGCTGTTTTAGGTACGTTCGGGCTGCCCATTTTGAAACAATCCTATGGCGAGCAGGTGTTGCTATTTGGGGTTGCGGGAGCCTGCTTGCTTGGGGCTGGAATTACTTATCTCTTCCGCGTGGATACTAGCGGCCAGCCACTGACATAACCCTTCTCTCTAATCCTGAAGATGGAGCAAACAATCCCAAACCATCCAAATTCTTGGGCTATAAACGCTGAACGGGTACAAGCCTGCATTCTTGCAAACGGTGTTGAGACTATTGCAGCCCTATGACGGATATCTCCCAGACTTCCAACTCCGAGCCCCAACTACCCGACAGTACTCAATTTGAAGGGCTCAACAACACAGAACTAGCCGCTATCCGTACCGCATTTGCGCGATCTCGAACAGATTTAGCAGAGAGCCGCACCGATCTTGCCGAGAATCGGACGGAACTAGCTGGAGCCCGGACGAATCTTTCAGAAACGCGAACGGGGTTGGCTCGCGATCGCAATCGTCTAGCCGCCGAGCGAACGATCATGGCGTGGATCCGGACGTCGCTATCGATGATTAGCTTTGGCTTTGGTATCGACCGCTTCTTTAAGTACCTCGACCGCACGCAAACGGGAACGAACTTCGACCAACTGACAGAAGAACGAATCTTGGGGCTCAGTCTCATTTCGCTCGGTGTGTTTGCTCTTGCTGCAGCATTCATTCAGCACTGGCGTACCCTCAAGCTGATAGAGGCCCGCGAATATAAATATGCTTCCGACTGGTCATTGGGGTTGGTGGTGGCAATTCTGTTATTTTTTATCGGCTTGTCAACCTACATCCCGATCGTCAGTGGAGGCCCAGAATTGGTTAATCTCTTTAGCTTGGATAGTCCTCTCATTCAAAATCTTTCAGGCTTCACCATCTTTGCCATCATGTTTGATGTGGGTCTGAATCTGCCTTGGGAAAAAGTCATAGGTTTCTGGAAACAGCCAGCATTGCTCGGACGTTCGTTGCTATCCACTGCTATTGTCCCCCCCATTGTCGTCGCTTTAGTCGTTATTCTTGTTCCCCTTCCCAATAATTTTGCATATGCCCTTGCTTTGTTCGCTGCTTGTCCAGCCCCCCCTTTGTTGACGAGACGTGCAGCTGCAGCGGGGGCAAGCTTTGAGTTTGTGGCTAGCTTACAGGTGACATTGGCGCTGCTCGCGATAGTGTTAACCCCTTTGTTCTTGTTCTTGTTCCACATCAATATCTTCCATCTAGAGGTGAGTGTTTTCCCCAGAAACGTCGTAAGACAGATTGCGATTGCTCAACTTATTCCTCTGTCCATTGGATTGGGACTTCGCACCTTCTGGGAGGATGCGTCGAAAGAAATTGCCACATTAGTAGGCTTAATTGCGAAAACCTTATTTGCCTTACTTATACTGTTAGCCTTAATTATCAGCTTCAAGGTGCTGCCCTCGTTTGGTCTTATGCCCTTTGCTGTCACATTGGCATTAACTTTAGTTGGCTTGGCGATTGGCCATCTTATCGGGAGAAAAGATAAGCCACAAGTACAATCGGGAATTGCGGTAACAACTATTGCTCGTAACTTAGGGTTGATTCTCTACTTGGCAACGGCAAACCAGGCTAACGAACTTGTTCCTTACATATTGGGTATTTTTATCGCTGGATTCATCGCCGGGGCTCCGTACTCGGCATGGATGAAAAAACAGATATCAAAGTCCCACTCTGCTGATTTAGAAACAGTTGATGCCTGAGCAGCGTGAGAGGTACTTCTCAGAGGGATTGTCCTAATCTGGGCATTTAACGACTCGTGAAATTGCATGCCGCACAACAAAACTCACATGACTGAACAATAAGAACAATCAAGTCATTCCAACGCAGACAATACTATGCTTGAATCCACAAGTCCCTATCCTCCGAACGTTCAATATGAACTGGCGAGAGAACGCAATCGCATCGCCGCCGATCGCACTTTATTGGCTTGGATTCGGTCGAGCATACTGCAGATTGGTTTTGGGATTGGATTGGAGCGTTCGTTGACAGCTCTAGCCTCTAATTTAGGTGTCACGTCAATCTCATTAACGTTTGTCAAGTTAGTTGGTACGGCCTTTGTTGGTTTAGGCTCGTATGCGATTATCATGGCGGCGATCGACTACAGACAAGAAATTCAGAGATTAACTCAAGAAGACTATACGTACGTTCCTCGAAAATCGCTAGGAATGACTACTGCCGTGGTTTTAGTTGTGATTGCCGTCTTTTCATTCCTAGGTATTTTATGGCAGGCTTCATCCTATTAAAATTGCCAATATTCCTAATATTCCAAAAATGATTATTGATATAGAGACTACACTATTTAAGTAACGGGAACGCAGATGAAGGTAATCATCCTGCTGGACCGATCTCACTTCGATATAATGCTGAATAATCGCTGTAATTATAAGTACAATCCCGAAAGCAACAAATCCCAGACCAATCGTTGTCACATTTCCTTTTGAGAGAATCGCTGGGTGGTCTGGATATAATGCCTGTCGGGCCAGCCACGCTTCTTGAAGGGCGATTCCTGTACCAACTAAAGTGAAGCAACTCTGAATCCAAGCTGTCATAGTGCGTTCGGCCGCAGCTCTATTTCGCTCTTTGACGAGCTCATTATTGGAACTTGTTAAATCTTTCAAGGCAACTAAGCCATAATACTATCTTCTCTTATAAGATAAGTCTGATATTTGCGCGTCAAAAAGTAACACTTTTTTAGTATTACGCTCGTCGATTCTTGAGTAGACAACGCCTAATGAGTACCCCAGGTTCCAGCTCAGATATTCAGACTTCCTCCCTAAATCCGGGAACTGAACTAGCAAAGGAACGAAACAGGGCAGCAGAAGAAAGAACCTTAATGGCTTGGATTCGTACTTGTCTATCGTTGATTAGTTTTGGTTTTGGTATCGAGCGAATCATTGCTGTTTTATACAACCAGGTTGGGGATATTGTTGACCCACTTCGACTCTCTAGGGTGCTAGGGTTTTCTTTTGTAGCATTGGGCACGGTGGCTATGTTGCTAGCTGCGCTTGATTATCGTAACCAGTTGCATCGTATTCAAAGAAACGATCTGATTTATGCTTCTCGACAATCCCCAACGATATTTGTAGCATACCTTCTTGCATTGCTAGGTTGCTTTGCTTTAGTGGGCATCATCTTAAGCCCATTTCTTGATTGACGCATTGGAGATGAGACTATTGTGAAGAATTACCTTTTCGTTGTTACTTCACAGTTGATCGTGTCAGAAACAGATTGATTTTATTCATCAGGTAAACTTATGAAATTGTTGAAGATGAGGCGGCATTGGATCGCTTTCCTCAACCGAATGTTAACCTTCTCTTTGGTTTTAGTTCTTGTTCTTGTAGACAATCTCTTCTTCTTGAGTAATCGCGTTGTTGCTCAAGAAGCTGGAACAAGCAAACCCAATATCATTGTGATTTGGGGGGACGATGTCGGTCAAAGTGACATCAGTGTCTTTACTAAGGGATTGATGGGGTTCGAAACTCCCAATATCGATCGCCTGGCTGAGGAAGGCATGCTGTTCACCGACTACTATGCCGAACAAAGCTGTACGGCGGGTCGTTCTGCGTTTATCACCGGTCAAAGCGTTTTCCGCACTGGGCTCAGTAAGGTGGGTCTACCTGGGGCCGACTTGGGATTGAGGGCTGAAGATCCGACAATTGCTGAATTGCTCAAGCCCTTGGGGTATGCCACTGCACAATTTGGCAAAAACCACCTGGGCGATAAGGACGAGTTTCTGCCGACCAATCATGGTTTTGACGAGTTCTATGGCAACCTATATCACCTCAATGCCGAAGAGGAGCCCGAGCTTCCCGACTATCCCAACCCCGAAGAGTTTCCTGACTTTGCCGATCGCTTTGGGCCTCGGGGAGTGATTCACAGCTTTGCAGATGGTCGTATTGAGGATACCGGCCCTCTGACTAAGCTGCGGATGGAAACCATTGATGACGACATTGCAGAGCGGTCTGTTGATTACGTCCAAGCACGTGCGGCTGAAGGTGAACCCTTCTTTATGTGGACGAATTTCACACACATGCACTTCCGCACCCACCCCAAACCAGAAAGTGTAGGCCAAGCAGGTCGCTGGCAATCTCCTTACCACGACACGATGATCGACCACGATCGCAATGTCGGTCAGATTCTAGATGCGATCGACGAAGCAGGTATTGCTGACAATACAATCGTGCTGTACGGCACCGATAATGGCCCCCACATGAACTCTTGGCCTGATGCGGCCATGACCCCGTTCCGCGGCGAGAAAGATACCGGTTGGGAGGGTGCTTTCCGAGTCCCGTTTGTTGTTCGTTGGCCTGGCCATATCGAACCAGGTTCGGTCTCCAATCAAATCATGTCTCACCTCGACTGGATGCCCACTTTAGTGGCTGCTGCTGGTATGCCCGATGTTAAAGAAAGACTTCTGCGGGGGTATCGCATCGGTCGCCGCAATTTCAAAGTGCATTTGGACGGGTACAACTTCTTACCCTTCTTAACTGGCGAGACCGATGAATCTCCACGTGAAGAATACTTTTACTTCTCCGACGATGGCGATCTGCTCGCGATGCGATACGACAACTGGAAAGTCCACTTTGCTCAGCAGCGAACGGAAGGGACCTTGGCACTGTGGGGCGAGCCCTTTGTGAAGACAAGGCTTCCTTGGCTCTACAACTTGCGCACCGACCCTTATGAGCGCGCTACCACGACTTCAAACACCTATTGGGATTGGTACATAGACCACGTCTACTTATTAGTTCCAGCACAAGCATTCGTAGCAGACTTCCTGTCAACCTTCCGTGCATTTCCTCCTCGCCAGAAAGCAGCGAGTTTCACAGTTGATGACGCGTTAGAGACACTGCAGAATGCACCGGGACAAACTTAGACTCTCTGGCATGCAGAACAGTGACCACATCACTGCGGACATTTCAGCGAAGGCAGTCCCTGTCTATATCTAGAGTGGAATGTCCTGACTGAAATGAGAAACGCTTTGTTTCTAAGAAAAGCGATCGTCCTAAGCTATTTCGACAGCAACGGCGATCGCTTTTCTCAAAAATCTTCAGAGGTTGTCTGAAAAGTAGACAAGCCAACGAGATTGAATCTACAGCTGACGTAAATCAGACATGAGTGTCCATGAACCCGTCATGTTACCCAAGCGATTTCAGTTGACTGCGATTGAACACTTTTTGTCCTAACTAGAAATGGCAAACACTATATTATGTGCGGGACTCAAGGTAGATAGGGTCACCCTCGCGAATTGTGCCTACTTCCAATACTGATGCTCGGATACCAGCAATGAGGTTGTTGTGCTTCGCTGCTGTGCGAAGAATGCCCAAGTCATCAGGTAATTCCGACTGAGCCAGTGTGGTCACAACACAGCGGGGGCATAGGGTGTCGATGCTTAGGGTTACCTCATCTCCGATACTCAAATTTTCCCCAACCCAAGCCTCCTCCACAAAACCATTCATTCCTTCAAGAGGCTCAATTAATATGTTTGGACGAAATCGGGCAATATCGAAAGTCCCTTCTGGGTAAGCCTCTTGCAAACTGGCCAGAGTTGTCGTCGAAATAAGGTGGATAGAGCAAGAGTCAAAAAATGTTCCCTCGGGTAGGAGCAGTTCAGTGACCTCATTTTGACGAGGTGTACCTTCCACATCGGGCCAAAATTGGTCCAAACTTACGTTTTCAGGAGCCTCGGACAATAGATGAATATCTCGCTGAAAGAAGGTTGAGAAAGCTTCGGAGATGGAATTGTCGTTGCTGGCTACAGTCCTTCCATCCGGCATGAGTACTTTCACGGCTGGCAAAGGTGCTGATGGCTGAGGCTCATGAGAATACTCGGCTTGGAAATCTAGTAGTTTTGCCCATCGCTTGGGATTTTTTGCGCTAGCAACTCTAGCGGTTTTAACATCCCACAAGGCATAGCCCCGGTCTCCAAGCAATCCTCTGCCATTGACACTTGTGGACTTTAGCTGTTGACCCAACATGGACTTTACGGGGTATCGCCATAGGGAGCCAACTGTGCCTACCTTCTGCCTTGTCATATGGCTACGAGACCAATAACAGCGAGCAGACATTACCACATATTCATTTCCGGAATCTGTAGCGGAGAGTTGAAATGGTTTGACTATGTAAATGCTGAGTCTCAGGCATGTTCACAAACGTCCTTTGATAGCATCGCTGGAGCCTGAGCAGGCTAACCAATCTGCAGTATTTCCAAGACATAGTGTCCATCTGGGACTGAGCATTTGGTAAACGTGGAGCAAAAAGGACTAGCCACGGGGCTAGAATCCTGACATCGGTTAAATCTAAAAAATGGACACAACTGGACTCGAACCAGTGACCCCCACGATGTCAACGTGGTGCTCTAACCAACTGAGCTATGCGTCCAACAGGGATTAGTAGCATATCACAGACTGTTGAAGGGGGGTTGGGTCGCGACAAGCCTGTTACGGCAATCGCGGCATTAAGCAGAGAAACTGTGCAAGAGAACTCCATTAGCAAAGTGTGTTGGCTCTTGCACAAATGGTCGACCTTCAATCTTGACTGGGGAGAAGCGCTGCAATCGCTGCACTACTGGGTTGTTTGGGCTCACTTTCTACCGGTCGTTGATGTGCTCCAGAACACCCACTGGATGAAGATATCTCAGGTTATGGCCGAATTCCTGAGAAACAAACCAGCTAATTTTTTCCTTCACAAACGCTACATAGGCCGGAAGAACGGAGATCGCGGAACGTGCTGCCGCTATTCATTCAGATTGGGTGGACAATCCCAGCAGCGCTTGTTACATTAATTTACATAATGATATGCACACTAGCGATAATGGTTGGCCTCATCTGGTGGGCGCTTCTGCTGATGGAACAAGCAAGTCAGCGGCAGGAGTTTTCGCGCATGTTGGCCGGAATGTTGGTGGTAGCTGCTGCTGCCGGGGTACTCGCCGTACATTTTTTAATTGATGATTACGTAGCGTTTGTCTTAGAGACGCAAACAATCGCGCAACAAGCCGAGTACTCGGGGTTCATTGCGAATAGTCTGTTGCTCCAGTAAGGCGATGTCTCAACATCTTTCCTCACGCTGCCTGGGGACAGGAACCCCGACCGTACGCTAGGGCATCGTCAACCCTGTGGATCTGTCAACAGCAGGTCCTTTCGGTCAACGAAAGTATTCAGTTGCAGTCAGGGCTGGACACCTCAGAAATGTATGCAGTGGTATGGCCACTGCTATAGCTAGGTCTCAGGTCACTTGACGATATCTCCCGCAGAGGCATGACCACCGCCATACCTGCACAAAACGACCATTTATCGTTGTGCCAAGACCAACGCAAAGTAATGATTGGGATCGCTCCAGGCTCGGATGGGGTTCAGTCCTAGTTCTGACAATTGCTGTTTCATATCAAACAGTTCAAATTTTCGAGATATTTCAGTCATCATCAGTTCTTCAGCTGCAAACTTAACCGTCAAGTCCAGCTCTTTGAGGGTTACCGTTTGGTCAACTAGACTTTTCAAATAAATCTCAATTTGCCGCTTGCTCTCGTTGTAGAAGGAGTGATGCTGGAAGCACTCTAGCTTAAAGTTGCCACCAAACCGGTGGTTGAGATGCTGCAGCATATTCAGATTGAATGCAGCCGTTACCCCTTGGAGATCGTCATAGGCGGCTTCGAGGATGGCGGTATCTTTGTGCAGGTCGATACCTAACAGAAAAAATTCCCCTGGCTGCAGCGCAGTAGCAATGGTATTTAGGAAAGACTGGCATTGTTCGGCAGGAAGATTGCCTAAACTGCTACCGATAAACGCGATCGCTCGGTGGGGTAGTTGGCTAGCAGGTAACGATGCCAAGCCGCGATCGTAGGTACTGGCAAGAGCATGGACGCGAAGAGTGGGATAGTCCTGTAATAATTCGTTCGCACTGCGTTTTAAAATGCCGTCGCTGACGTCGATGGGCAGGTAGCGTAAAGGATGTCCTGCGGCTGCGTAAGCATTCAGTAGTAATCGAGTTTTGATCGAACTGCCGCTGCCCAGTTCAACTAACTCGCAAGCCCCAGTAATCTCGACAATTTCAGCAGCATAATCACTGAGAATGGCAGCTTCTGTGCGGGTGGGATAGTACTCGGGAAGCTGACAAATTTGTTCGAACAGCTGCGAACCTCGATCGTCGTAGAAAAAATAGGGAGGGAGAGATTTTGGGGTTGCACTCAAACCAGCGCGGGCATCTCGACGGGCAGACTCTTGTGCGATATCGGACGTGACGAGGGAATGAATAGCCAGGCGATCGCTGTGAATTGAGGGGCGGGTAGACGGTTGGGTGCAGGTCATACAGAAGCGCACTAAAGCTAGATGTGATAGGGACTACACGGTTGATGAGCCGATGCATAGACCCCTTCGAGCATTACAAACCAATCTGCGTCTGGCAAGCTTACGAGAAGATTAGGAATTGCTTGTACTGTGACGAATAGAGGAAGGGATATAGGGGGAGGGCCGTAGGATCTGCTCGCTATCGCTCGGCAATTTCGGCTAACTCCGAGAGGGTTGTTACTCGATATCCCCGCCGGTTTAGCTCCGGTAGTAGCAGTTCTAAGGTCGCAACTGTCCGTTCGCCGCGTGCGCCATTTTCACCGCGATCGTGCAGAACAATAATGGAGCCCGGCTGAATCCGATTCAGAATGAAATTGGCTGAGAATTCGGGATTGCCCAACAGCGTGTCGTAGGGAAATGCCGATCCCAATACCGAGCGATATCCCTGTTGCTCCACCACCTCCAGCATGGCTGGTACGAACAGCCCCTGTCCGGGTCGATACCATTGCACCGATTCTGCTCCACTAGCGGTTAGAATCTCTTGCTCGGTCAGGTTAAAGGCAGCCAAGAAGTCAGGTTCACTCTCCTGGAATAGCCTCAGACTCATGCGGTCTTCCAGCATATGGTTGCCCATTTCCATGCCCGCAGCGTTGGCATCTGCCAACACCCGCTCGTTTCCCTCAATATGTGAGCCAATAATGAAAAAAGTGGCTTGGGCTTGATGTTCTTCTAACACGTCCAAAATGTCAGCGGTGGTTTCGGCATTGGGGCCATCATCGATGGTTAAGGCCACCACAGGTTCCTCGGTGTCGAAATAGAACAGCATGCGATCGCCCGACCATTGCGCAGCCAGATCGAGCGCCCAGCGGGGTTGACGGTACAACAGCCATGCAGCCAACAGAAGGCTGGTCACGATCGAAACCGCCAGTGCAGTCACCAACCGATTGATAAACTTCAGCATCTCCGTTCCCAAACCCCGTCCCCACTATGACCAGAGCGGCTGGGTTGAGATAGAGGGACAATCGCAGATGTCATTCGAGCGTTCCTCAGTCGCAACTGAGATCTCCAGCACTGTTCGGGTGTTTTAGATTGAAGGGACGAACTCTGTAAGGAGTCCCACGTTTGTTGAAATTGATGGAGCTGTGAGGGCGATCGCTGTCCCATCGTCCGCATAGGGTATTCAATTTAGCTTTAGGAGTGATTATCTAAACCGGATGGCAGCGGGAGGCTGTGAT
Organism: Synechococcus sp.; assembly: GCA_051439425.1. Taxonomy (GTDB): domain Bacteria; phylum Cyanobacteriota; class Cyanobacteriia; order Thermostichales; family PCC-7336; genus PCC-7336. The sequence goes on along the minus strand of JBFRWD010000077.1, from coordinate 49,491 downwards.
GAAGTTATACGTACTAGAGGCATTCGGCCTATTGCTGAAAACAATGCCATTCATCCTGATTCGACTGGGTACCTACGCCCTACTGGGGGTGGGACTAACCATTTACTTTGCGATCGCTGGAGGGATTGCGTGGCTGTTGGGCCAGCTCCTTGGCCCGCTCGGGTTCATCATCATGTTGGCCGCTGCTGCAGGCGCTTGGGGAATCGTGCAATGGGCCACCCGATACTTCTTTTACCTGTTGAAAGCAGCCCACACAGCAGTACTGACCGAGCTGATTGTGACGGGAGAGCTACCCGCCGGCTCGCAGGTTGAATACGGCAAGAAGCAAGTGACCGATCGCTTTCGCGACACCAGCATCATGTTTGCTGTTGACCGTCTGGTGGACGGCATTGTGCGCGGATTTAATCGCAAATTCGCCCGCATCGCCGACCTTCTCCCCATTCCCGGCATGGATAGCTTGGTGGGGATTGTCCAGACGGTTGTGGGGTTTGCCACGACCTTCATTGACGAATCAATTTTGAGTCGGGCCTATCGCCATCGGGAAGAAAACGTCTGGGCAGTGGCTCAAGATGGCGTGATTTTGTATGCCCAAGCCTGGAAACCGGTTTTGGCCAATGCTGCGGCCCTCGCCTTAGTGTCCTACCTCGAAGTACTAGCGGTGTTGGTGGTATTGGGACTACCGGCGATCGGATTGGGGCTGTTAGTTCCCTCCCTGAAGACCTTTCTCGGCATCATGGTGTTGCTGGCAGCTTGGATGTTTAAGTTAGCTGTTGCCGACGCCCATGCCTTAGCTGCAACTCTGTTGGCCTACCACCGCAGCACGGAAGACTTAACCCCCGATGCCGAATGGCAAGAGCGCTTGTCTGGTCTGAGCGACAAATTCAGAGAATTGGTGAAAAAGGCCGCAGAAGCAACCGGACGAGCAAAAGAGCAAATAGCATCATCTCTAGACAATAACCCTCCTGCTCCTACCCCTGACGACGAACCCAGCACAGGACCAGTGTCTTAACACTTACGGAAGTCTCCATAGCGGATTAACGATCGCTATAGACACAGTGGGTTGCAGTAGATGGGGATGGCGATATCAATCATCCCCCCTTCCAATACGAAAGAGGGGATGCAGAATTTGAAGGCCAAGCCCTCTATACGTCGGAGATTAGTACTTGTAGCTATCGGGCTTGTAAGGTCCTTCTACCGCTACGTTGATGTACTTCGCCTGAGGCTCAGTTAGCTGAGTGATTGTGCCGCCAAAGCCTTGCACCATATAACGAGCAACTTCCTCATCCAACTGCTTGGGCAACACTTCAACGGTGACAGCAGCAGGCTTGTCTGCAGCAGATAGGTCGGCAAACTTACGCTCGAACAGGTACATCTGTGCCAGCACCTGGTTGGCAAACGAGCCGTCCATAATACGGGAGGGGTGACCGGTGGCGTTCCCTAAGTTCACCAAGCGGCCTTCTGCCAGCAGAATCAAGTAGTCCTGAGGATCGTCGCTGCGATACACCTGGTGAACCTGAGGCTTCACCTCTGCCCAGTGCCATTCCTTGCGCATAAAAGCGGTATCGATTTCGTTGTCGAAGTGGCCGATGTTGCATACAACAGCGCCAGCTTTAAGGCAGCGCAGCATGCTGGCATCGCACACGTTAACGTTACCGGTAGTGGTCACAACTAGGTCTGTCTTGGACAGCAACTCGCGATCGACACTGTTCAGCGTGCCGTCATTGACACCGTTGATGTAGGGGGATACCACTTCAAAGCCATCCATGCAGGCTTGCATGGCGCAGATCGGATCGACTTCAGCGACTTTGACAATCATGCCTTCTTGGCGCAAAGATGCTGCGGAGCCCTTGCCCACATCGCCGTAGCCAATTACTAGTGCCTTCTTACCAGCCATCAGGTGGTCGGTGCCGCGCTTGATGGCATCGTTCAGGCTGTGGCGGCAACCGTACTTGTTGTCGTTTTTGGCCTTGGTGACCGAGTCATTCACGTTGATGGCAGGAACTTTGAGCGTTCCTGCTTCTAGCATTTCCATCAAACGGTGAACGCCCGTGGTGGTTTCTTCTGTGACACCGTGGATGCGCTCTAGCATCTGGGGATAATGCTCGTGAATGTGGCCAGTTAAGTCACCGCCGTCATCCAAAATCATGTTGGCATCCCACAGCTCGCCATCGGGAGTGTGGCAGGTTTGCTCGATGCACCAGATATATTCTTCCTCAGTCTCTCCTTTCCAAGCAAAAACGGGCACACCGGACTCGGCGATCGCTGCTGCTGCGTGATCTTGAGTGGAGAAGATATTGCAAGAGGACCAGCGCACTTCTGCACCCAGTTCGCACAGGGTTTCGATCAGTACGGCAGTCTGAATGGTCATGTGAATGCAGCCGATAATCTTGGCGCCCTGCAAAGGCTTGGAATCGCGGTACTTGGCCCGAATTGCCATCAATGCAGGCATTTCGCTTTCGGCGATCGCGATTTCCTTGCGGCCCCAACCGGCCAGAGAAATATCGGCGACTTTGTAGTCTTGGGCTAGAACTTGTGTACTCATAATGTTGGTATCGATCTACAGGATGGCTGTCTGGCAAGATGTGTTGTCGACGGAAGCGACTTGGAAGCAGTCAGACCTATCGGTTGAAGTCAATGTCCTAACGACAAAGTCCGGCAACTCAAAGCAGCGCAGAACGCTTAGGACTGCAATGGTCACGAGCTATGTCGGGTCACAAAATATCGCGCAGCATTGGCGATAAAGCAAGTCGTGACCGATCGGATAGACCTGGAGCATCAACAGTGCTGACGCTTTAATTCCAGAGTTCACTCGACGTGTCACAGGTAGGAGGCAGACTTGCCTATTCACTGCGATTCACCGAACATCCTAGCGCACGAGTGCGCGATCGGCATATGGGTAAAAACCGGCGAATGGTGAGGGAGCAGGCTACAGACATTCAAACCTTGCTTTAACCAAAACTGGCCTTGCTTTAACCAAAACTGACCGTGAGATAGGGCTCCTGAAACTTGGCTCCCGTCACTTGCCGACCTGCCAGCCCCTGTGGAAGCGCAAGATTCCGGCGCTGATCGCCTGCCGTGATCGTGAGTTCGGGGCCGGATTGACTCAGTTCGATTTGAGCCTTGGTGAAGCCAGGAATAAATAGGCGCACCATCCGCCTGTCCGTATCGATATCGACAGGCGGCGGAACGGATGGTGTCGCCAAAACGGGACTGACAGCATCGGTGAGTAACGACCAGTCACCATTCGTCAAAGCCGGAACTGCGTGGACGGGAATGGGTTCGAATTCGTGGGCTCCAGCGCTACCGCTGCCCTGAGACGTAACAAACGCGCCACCAATGGTAAGCCCAACCATTTGAGCACTCCCCCACAGAAAGCGAGCGGTGTTGACCGCCACGGCATCTTTAGAGGTGACTAAGTACGCCCGCACGCGATCGGAGCTGTCGATCGCTGCTTTTCCTTTATCCAAGACATCCGTCCCCTCGCCACTTTTTGCCTGGGAAATTAGCTTGTCTGCGGAGGGAGCTGTCCCCCCCGACACCGCCTGCAGGAGCGGATCGGCAAACGGTCGTAATGTGCGGTACAAATCGGAGTCAAAGAAAGCATCAGAAGCGCGTCGACGGTACCAACTGCCCACTTCCGGCGTCCCGAATGCACGCAAGGTAGCCATATTGCCCGTGCCGTCGTACACGATGACATCGTAATCACCGCTGGCATCGTATTCTTTCAGCCAGTACAGAGCCGTAACGTCATCCATCCCCGGCAAGACGGGAATCTCTTGGGCGTAGATCTGCTTGAAAAATGGCTTATCTAGATATTGCTTCTCAAACTCTTTCACCATGTCCCAGCCACTTTCGAGGGAGGCAGTTCCTCGCAATTGCACGGCGCTCAAATTCGGTTCGATAGATTGGGGGGTCGTAGAGACTTCGACGCCCAGGAGAGATGACAGCGACAATCCAATCTCGTGGCTGACCAGCAGCGTGCGCTTACCTCGTTCGGCAGCAGCTTTAGCAGCAGCGATCGCCACTGTCGTCTTGCCAGTGCCGCCTTTGCCCAAAAACGTCAAAATCAAGCTCATAATGCCAGTTGTCCACTCAGTCCAATGTCTGTCGGTGCCTACTTATCCTGGCACCGGTTGTCGCATTAGCGCGACAACCCCTCACCATCCTAGGAGTCTTCTATAGTGCTTGCCATTTCAGGTAGGACAAGGGAATCTAAGCACAGTCAGGGATGAACATAGCTGAAATGTCCGCAGTGGTGTAACCGCTGCTATAGCGAGCAACCCACATGTCCGAGCGACCCACAAACGACTACGACTGCTACCATGCTCATGTTTATTTCGATGCAACCTCGGTAGACTTGGCGTCTTCGCTGTGCGAACGGGCCGGGGACCTACTAAACGTCAAGGTCGGTCGCTTGCATCAAAAGCTGGTGGGGCCGCATCCTTGCTGGAGCTGCCAGCTTGCCTTTGACAAAACGCAGTTCGATGCGGTCATCACTTGGCTCGACAATAATCGTGAAGGGCTGTCCATCTTCGTGCACGGCTTGAGCGGAGACGATCTAAAAGACCATACTGATGGAGCGTCATGGTTGGGGACAGCCGTACCTCTTAACCTTTCGGTCTTTGGTGTTTAAGAGACTGTTCAAGCCTTCGCCAGATTGAGATAGCCCAACACGTAGAATCACAACACGTCTGATGGGGCAGGGAAACAGACTTGAGAGAATGTGCTTGCCACATGTCTATTTCCTTAGCAATTTAAAGATTCAGCAGCCTTGACCTTAGCTGTCTGCCTCCGCTGGCCCGCGTTCAGATTCAACGCCATCCTTTACTCTCTCTTGCAGTTTGGGGCTAGGAACAAATGCCGCCGTGCGGGCGGCAGGAATGGTGACAGGCTCTTTCGTGCGCGGATGATATGTTTGTCGGGCCTTGCGCTGGCGGGTCTTGAACGTGCCAAAGTTGCTGAGGGTAACTCCTTCACCGTGTGCCAAAGACTCAGCAATCACGTCACAGATAGCCTCAACTGCTGCAGAAGCCATCCGAACAGACAATCCATCCACTCGTTCCGCAACCAATCGAGCTAGTGCGCGTCGATCCATCTCAATCCCCGTGAAAGAGGCAATGTCTTATGACAAGCTAACCCCGGTCAGGAGCTGGCTCCCCAAGCAAGCAACGATGCAAGGTAGGCAACCGAACTAGGAGAGGACTCCGCTATGGCAGCCATACGAGATATAGCCTAGCAATCCCAAACGCCATCAAACCTATTGCGTACACATTTGAAAATCTAGCTCAAGCTAGCGACTGAAGGAGTCAGCAACAAGCTAGACCGCTTAGGCCTTGTCTAGTTCTTTCTCGTAGAACCAACCAACAACGCCGTCTTCAAACTCAACCAGAACGCCGATCGTGCTGCCATCAATAATGCGGTTACCCTTCGCGGTACCGGTGGTACCTACCCGCTCTTCAAATTCCGGCTGCCCGCGATCGGCTAGAGTTTTGATTTTGACGGTGTCTCCCACGCGGATCATATCTAGAGGTTCCTTAGTCGAGGATTCAAAACTGGTATACGATGCCCCTTGCTCAATCGCAGGAGCGCTGTTGAGATAGTACGGCAAAACGTCAGCTTACGAGGCATTTTTTGAGAGGAGTCACAGTTTTGAGAGGACAGTTTCACGATCGCTGGATAGGGGTGGCTCTGGGCAACAGCCGCAGCCTTTGGGGCCAGTTTGACGGCGATCGCCTAGAACAGTGGCAGCGCTGCCTTCCTGGACAGCATCCTGACTGGGCCAGCGCTTCGGATTGCGAAATACTTGTGGCCGAAGTCAGTGCTCCCGAGCGGCGATCGCCGCTACTAACCTCCCGCCTAGCAAAACCTCAATCTTTAGAATCTCCACCCGCACACATCCTCACCCCCGATCGAGTGCCACTGGCAGGTCAGTATGGAACTCTGGGGCTCGATCGCTCCCTAGCCCTAGTTGGAGCCTCCTCGCAATGGGGATGGCCCATTCTGGCAGTGGATGGGGGAACAGCCCTGACGGTATCCGCAGCAGACGAGACCGGTAGATTTGCCGGAGGGGCTATTTTGCCGGGAATGGGCCTACAGGGAGCCTCACTACATAACGCCACAGCAGCTTTGCCACACGTTCAGTTTGTTGATGCCCGCGCCCGCCCCGAACGATGGGCAATATCGACTGAGGATGCTATTCGTAGCGGAATTTTCTACGGCATTCTGGCTACCCTCAGAGAGTTTTACAACAATTGGCGCGATCGCTATCCCCACAGCCCAGTGGTGTTTACAGGAGGGGATGGCGAGCTATTGCATCGAGCCCGGGACGCTGAGAATAGCCACTTCGACCCGGTGTTGGTATTGCGGGGAATCGCGGTCTGCCGCCAGAGTCGTCAACTGTCGGCACATCCAGACTCAAGCCGTTGAACTTGAGTGACTAACGAGTTGCTGTCTTGTCGCGTTTTTCGAAGTAATGCTGGTGCTCTTCGGTTGCCAGATAGTAGGCACCGGCTGGTTGAATCTCAGTCACGATGGGTTTGTCATACCGTTGCGCTGCTGTCTGCTTGGATGTCTGAGCGATCGCCTCTTGTTGCGAACTGTGGGTGAAAATAACCGAGCGATATTGTTCGCCGCGATCGGCTCCCTGACGATTCAGCGACGTGGGATCGTGAATTGTCCAGAATCTTTCCAGCAGCTGGGAGTATGAAATCTCTGCTGAATTGAAACAGACTTGTGCAACTTCTGCATGTCCTGTTACTCGGGCAGCTACATCCAGATAGCTAGGGTTCTCCCAATGACCACCCATATATCCCACAGACGTATCTTTTACACCGCTCAATCCCCGAAATGCGGCTTCTGTTCCCCAAAAACAACCGGCACCAAAGGTGGCAATTTCTAGCCCCTGCGCCAAGTCGCACTCTAGTTGAGGGTCCATCTTACGGTCCTGCATCTACTTGCACTGTATCTACCTATCCTTGCCACTCACTCACACAGAAGAGTCCAGAACTTCTATTCTCTCCAACACCTCTCTATGATGGACTGTACCGATCGCATCGCTGAGCAAGGTGACTGGCAAATGGCGAAACCAACCGTATTCATCGACGGAGAAGCGGGTACTACCGGATTGCAAATTCGCGATCGCCTCCAATCCCGCCACGATATCGAGTTGGTTAGCATCGATCCCGATAAGCGCAAAGACAGCTCCGAGCGGCAACAGCTTTTGAATACCGTTGACGTAGCCATCCTCTGTCTACCGGACGCTGCTGCCCGTGAATCCGTCAGTTTGATTACCAACCCCGAAGTCAAAATCTTAGATGCCAGCACCGCCCACCGCACGGCTCCGGGATGGAGCTACGGCTTCCCCGAACTGGAGCCAGGACAACGAGAGGTGATCGCTTCCTCCCATCGCGTTAGCAACCCAGGCTGCTATCCCACCGGATTTCTTGCCTGCGTCCGCCCTCTAGTGGCAAGTGGCCTCATCCCGAAAGACTATCCCATTACTCTCAATGCAACCTCGGGCTATTCGGGAGGAGGACGAAAACTGATTGCAACCTATGAAGCAGACTCCGGATACCCCTACGGAATTTACGGTCTAGGGTTCGGCCACAAACATGTCGCTGAAATGCATCGCTATTCGGGCCTGAGCAAATCCCCATTATTTGTCCCTGCAGTGGGCAATGTCCCCCAGGGAATGCTGGTGCAAATTCCGCTTCCTCTACATGCTTTTGACACCGTCCCAACTGGAGATCGCCTACACAACGCCCTACATGCAGCTTACGAAAACGAGCCGTTTGTCAACGTCATGCCTGCCAGCTGTACCGAAAAACTCCGCAACGGGACGTTTTTAGATATTGACGCCGTAAACGGAACCAATCTCGTTCAAATTTTTCTATTTGCCAACGACACCACCCAGGAAGCATTGCTAGTGGCCCGCTTGGACAATCTCGGCAAAGGTGCCTCTGGTGCGGCTGTACAGAACCTCAACATCATGTTGGGGTTCGAAGAAACCTTAGGACTTTAAACTCAATGAAGTAACCCATATCAGCACCAACTCGCAGCAACAGAATATGGGGAAATAATGAGTCAACGCTTTGAAAGCTGGCGTGATGTGAGCGGTCTAAATGCAGCTGCATAATTCATCACCTATGCCCTTGACCGAGAAAAATAGTGCCAATTTTCGTTGCGTCTCAGTTCATTTGACGATGCCACTGAGGCAGTTCGAGTAATACCCCGTCCGCTTGCGGCGAGGTAGTTTATTTTTCATCGATTGCTACTAGTAATTGACTTCCCACAGATTCGGTGATGTTTCCGGAATCAACCAGCTTCTCTATCATCTCCTGCTGGGCTAAGATGCCAACTCGTTCGCCAACTTTTGTTTGAAATTTGGCAATGACGCCGGGATTAACATGCTCCAGTTCGTCAAGCTTGGCAATAGCGCTGACCCGTAGCTCTTCGTACTCTTTAATGCAAGGTTCAATTATTGTAGGGTCGAGACTAGCAACTGCGAAAAATTGCCGCAAGCGATCGGGAAGCTCCCGGCCTACGTAACTGCTGACCATCCAAAACTCTTCTCTGGAAACAGCAATCTTATCCCTCCATTTGGCAACCCGATTACTTGAAGGAATCAGCTTTTCTCCAACAAAAATTGCAAACAATAGAAATCTGACTTCTAGCGCAAATTGAGTTGGCTGAGGAGGAGGTAAGCGATCGGCCAAGACCGCATCTTCTTTCAGATTCGTAAACAAGTTTAACTGGGACAGCAAGGTACCCGACAGCAAACCATTATCGTAAATCTGTCGGTGTATCTTCTTCTCAATAGCCAGTGCCTCCAACCAAATTAACCGTTGAACTTGGTCATCATCGATATATAGTTCACCCCAAAGTTGACCGAGCTCGTCTAAAGAATTCTGGCGTTCCTTCTGGTACCTTTGTCTGTAATAGCAATCCTAGATGATTTCATAGATACTATTAGGGAAGAAATCCCCTCAAGGAATGACTCTAGACGAGTTTATCGCGAGTAATCCAGAGCCTAGGGAGTTGAAACGGGCACTGGCAGTGAAGATGCGATTGGAACAGATGAAACATCGTCAAATTCAGCCAGTCTTAGGCGTGTCATCCAACTACATCAGTCGGTGGGAGCAGCGTTACCGAAAGCAAGGAGTGGACGGATTGAAGCTGGCCCACAAGGGCAGCCAGGGATACTTAAGTGAAGGGCAACGCCAAGCCGTCATCGCGTGGATTGCTCAAGAAAAGCAGCGTAACTTGTGGGATGTCATCGAACACATCGAATCGAGCTATGGAGTCAGGTACCGGTCGTTACAAAGCTATTACGACTTGCTCAAGAGCGCTGGGATGAGTTGGCATCAAGGTCAAAAAAAAGCCCCAAATACGATGAATCTTTGGTGCAGCAATACAACCAGATGATTGCCGACGGGCTAGGGGCGTATCGAGATGCCATTCAGAGCGGTGAAGTGCGCGTCTTTGCTGTGGATGAGTGCCATCTCAAAGGGGGAGATATTTGTGGTTACGGTTGGGGGAATCGGCAAGAGCGTCGGGAAGTTCAGGTGGCGAATTACCGTGACAGCCAAACCTATTTTGGGGCGGTCGATTGCATCAGTGGCGAGCTGCTGATATCTGCGACTGAGACAGCCAATGGGGACAGCACAATTGAGTTTATTAAGCGCTTACAAGCTTGGAGTCACGGGGCTCGAATCATTATTGTTTGGGATGGAGCTAGCTATCATCGCTCGCGGCAATTGAGAGACTTTTTAGCTCATCTCAACCAGGGAGAGGATTGGCAGGTGCATTGCTTACGCTTCGCTCCTTATGCTCCACAAGAAAACCCGATTGAGAACTTGTGGGGGCAAGCCAAGCATCGCTTGAGACAGATGCACCAGCGATGTCGCTCCTTCACGCTCACCCGCAGGTTGTTTGAACTCTTGTTCAAGTATCAACTGCTCACTCTTCCTGATATCAAAACCTATTCGGCATTCTCCTCAATCACTTAGGATTGCTAAAGTATCAATCACCTGGGGATCGCTGCGATAAAAGTTTTTTTCCATGCTCAAAATGCGTGCTAGAGCTTCATCAGCCGTTGCAATTTTCGCGACAATTATGTCGAAGCGATCGAGTTCGCTAGGGCGATCGAGGCCGAGTTTATTCATCAGCAGGGAAATCGTTGTACCAGGAATCATCAAAGTGAATACAGCGATTCCTAAGGTGAGCAACACAATTAGATCTCGATTGGGAAAATCGGGTGCGAGGCTTAGAGCTAATGCCAGACAGACAGCGCCACGCAGCCCTCCCCAATAACTGACAAGCTGGTAGCTGAAAGGAGTTCTATTATTCGGACGTACAGCATTCAGCAGAGGCATCAAACCGAAAACAACGAGCGCCCTAGCAATCAATACCGTTCCAATCGTCAACCCTACGTAACCGAGCAAGAATTGGGTTTGCCCTATTTGGCCAAAGAAATCGTAATTAACAACGGTAATACCGACTAGTAAAAAGATCAGGCTATTGGCCAGAAAAGCAGCATACTCCCAAAACTCGGAGACTGTGTGTCGCATTTCTGGTTTGAGCTGCGTGTCATTAAACCATCCCGAAACCAGGCCGGCCGTAACAACAGAAATCACTCCGGATACACCAATGGCTTCATCAGCGATCAAAAACGCACTGTAAGCTAACACCAACGAGACAGAACACAAAACAAGGGAATTTTTCTTCGCCCATGCCATTGGGTACTTAGCCAACAAAGCAATGACGGCACCGACGGCGATACCACCAGCAAAGTTGACGAGAAAGTCCAGCGTTCCTTGCTGGATGGTTTCGGTACCAAACCCACTACCAGAGATGATGATGGAAAGAATGATGTTAAAGGTAACGATTGCCGTGGCGTCGTTAAATAGGCTCTCTCCTTCCACCAACACAGCTAACTGTTTTGGGGCACCCAACTCCTTAAATAAAGCGATTACGGCGACTGGATCGGTGGCTGAAATCAGGCTGCCGAACAGGATAGCTTGGGGCAAGGTCAGAGGAGTCCCCCAACTGAGAACAAAGCCCACGATAGCAGTTGAAAGGATCAGACCTGGAGCAGCCAGCGTCAGGATTGGGACTAAGTTTCGGAAGAGGAGGCGACTGTCTAAATTGGTAGCCGATTCAAAGATTAGAGGAGGAACAAAAGTAAATAGGATCAGATCGTGGGAAAGAGTCAGGGTATTGAGAAATTCAAACCCCTCCACGTTTCCACCCAGCCAGCCTAGCCCGATGCCGATTGCCAATAGACAGACTGTATAAGGAAATTTCAGCAACTGCAGGGCAATAGCGGTGAAGCAAGCCACTAGCAGGAGAACTAGAATATCAATCTCAGTAGTTAGTAGCGAAGTCTGATGCATAGTGATTAATCCGAATCTGGCCGCTCTGGCGAACAGACTTTTGAAAACTCGATATACCTCAATGTTTATATACGAACTCTTTCTAGCTGGACGAAATACTCGTTATTTCATTTAGATTTGGTACGGTCAGCGCCTAGCATTAAATTTCTTAGAGTTAGAAGCTGTTTCTAAACAGAAGTATCAGCGGACACAAATAGATGAATGGGGATAAGGTCGTTGCCTTCTGCGATCGCGACTGCAATGTCATCACCCCATTTGTGACAGCCCCCGGTAATCGTCATGAGTCTCCGCCGTTAGGCAAAGCTCCCTTAGACTTGGCGAGCATCGCTCAAACAGTTGGAATCGAGTTGAGCAAACTGTCAATCACGTGAATGTGATTGCGGCGCAGTGACTTCACATCGAATGAGGAAAGTGTGGCGTCGTTACGACGATGACTACGAATGGTTGATTGTCGAGGAGTTTATTCTCTCTCTTTGGTCACAGCTTCTCAGGAGGCGAAAGCTCATGAAGACCTCTTGACTTTCCGCACATGCTCTTGACAGAGCCACATGGTTGACAAAGCCGGGGCAGTTCATTCAGTGCTAGTACATATGCGAGGCAGGGATCGATCGGCTTACCAGGCTGATTGCCCATGAATGAGATCCCAGAACAGGCAAAATCTAGTGATAAGTCTATGTAAACGCCAACAAGAACCAATAAAACACCAGTCCAATTAGTTTTCCTCAGTCAACGATCAACATGCCTACGTAATTTTGATAGTCTTTTACTTTTGCGACTCCACTATTTTCGACTAAATCACAAAAGCCTTCTTTTAGAATTTGAGTATCTGCATCGCTTTTAATAATAAGAAGGCCTGTATTTTTCAGGGGGATAACTCCATCTTCGTCTATCGAAAACTTAACCCCAAGTGGAAGTGGCGAAATTTGGGGATTCTTTCCTTCGAGAAGATTGTCTAACCCCCAAATGCGTGACACATCAGGCTGTTGTTCCATCCAGGATTGAATCATTGTTCCTAGTTCTATTCGGGAGCTAGTACTCGTTTGATTATTGAGGTGAAAGATTATCAGGGGAACTTCATCCTTTCGAAAATGATATTCATCCATTTCTTTCCCTATGATATTTTCAAACATTTTATCCTGTTCTGATGAAGCGATACTGTCTAGAGTTGCTGGAGAAGACCGATCGTCTAAGCGCCTATCAGCTATTCTGCGATCCACCACTTCATCTGTAGATCTTACTATGTTAGAGCTGTTAGAGTCTTTTCTTTTTAAGTTAATAGTTCTAAGGGCAAGGAAATAATTAGACTCTTCAATGAATATCTTTGGGTTAGGGCTCCTTGCAGAGATGAGAGGCATATTTGGAGATAGTAAGGAGTTATGTGGAACAGTTAATTTTTCAAAGGAAGGAGAATCTAAAGGTATGCTGAATCTCGATATCTTCCTAAGTTTATACTTCTTTCTTTTTAAGATAAATAGATAGGCACTTATGATTAATAGGGCGAATGAATATAATAGGACATATGACGATGTCAGTTCAGATACGATCACTAAGGTTCCCAGAAATAGCAAACACCCTAAGTAAAATGGAGTGTATATTCTCGCCAGTAAAATATCTTTCTGAAGACTGCCTTTTTTGATTACTATATATGGATATTTTTCCCTCATGGCCGTTGAAAGACCTTCTCTTGTATGGGCAAAATATGTACGTGTATATGCCTTGTTGGGCTTAAGATCTGTCTGACGAGGTTTCATATTAGAAGCTTAATATATTCAGAGTATTAGCGATCGTTTATGCTAGGAATCTAAAGCATGTAGCACGGATCCCTGCCATCGCTCTTCCCCTCCTTGGCTAAGGATCGGTCCTCAGAACTGTAATACGTGATGAGGCCTTGTCAAAGAAAGTAGCCAGCAGCACGCGCCCGATTGTGTAAGGCTTACATGAGTACAACTTGCAAGGGTTGTGTTGCAAACATCAGCGTGACTCAAACACGATGCTAGCCTAGGACTCTGTATAAGTATGGTAGTTATGCCAAAGCGAACCGAGAGCTGAAAAAGTCAGGTGAACTGCCAGAGAGCTGCGAACATCGTCCTACTAAATACCTAGACAATATAGTGGAGTAGGATCGCCGACTTATTCGATGGAGAGCCAAAGCAAGCCAGCATTTCAAGAGCTTCTGGAGTGCTCAAAGAACTCTCAGGGAATATGAACTTATCAACATGATCGGAAAGAGGCACCTGGATGGTACCGCTCGGGGATACGTCATCACTCAGATAAACTTCGTCCATCAGCTCTTTGGGATTGCTGTGTAAAAAAACAAGAGCAGCGAAAGGTTCTTGTCACTCAACACTTTGCTGCAACAGAACCCCACATAGGATCCTCAAACGATCTTGTTCGAATGGAGATGGTAAACCGAACAACAAAGACAAGAACCACAGACAATACCAAATTCGCACCCAGCTAGAGCATTTTCCGTTTTCGAGTTCTCATCCACCTGCCCACTTCACACGCAGTGCTTGGTTCTTTCTCCCCGCAATCGGTATTACCCCTACCGTTTAGCTGAGTTGTTGCGATGTGCGCTCTTTCAACAGTGGCTAACGCCTCCGAACTCCAAACTGCTTCTTTTTGTACGCAAAAGGGGCAGCTGCCCTACACCTCTTACCCCCAATGCATTGTTACGGAGGGAAGTCCCCATAGTGGGGTCTTGCACGACCTGGAAAACTTGGGGTTACATCATCTCGGGAAGTTATTTCGAAATTTATCCGTTCCCCAATTGGTGGAATTCGCCTTACTTAGAGGTGAAGGGGAGCTAGCCGATAATGGTGCACTTCGTGTCGAGACAGGTCAGTATACCGGGAGATCGCCCCTCGATCGTTTTATTGTGGATGAGCCCAGCTGCCACGAAAGCATTGCTTGGAACAATCTCAATCGCCCCATTTCCCCCGCCAATTTCGAACGCCTATTCAGCAAAGTGCTGGCCTACATCCAAGGGCGCGACCTGTTTATTTTCGACGGTTTTGTAGGAGCCGATCCCAATTACCGTCAGGGGGTGCGTGTGATTGCGGAGTTGGCCTCCCAATCTCTATTTGCCCGCAACGTATTTCAACGGCCCACATCAGCAGAACTAGCCACCCATCAAGCGGACTTTACTGTAATTTCAGTGCCGGGATTACAGGGAGACCCCGATACCGATGGCATCCACAGCGAGGCCTTTATCATCCTGCATCTATCGCGCAAGCTGGTGCTGATCGGTGGTTCTCGCTATGCAGGGGAAATCAAGAAGTCCGTGTTCTCGATGATGAATTATTTCCTAACGGAGAAGGGTGTGCTGCCCATGCACGGAGCCGCCAACTTGGATAAGCGCGGCAACTGCGCCTTGTTCTTCGGTTTGTCGGGCACCGGCAAAACCACCCTCTCCGCCGATCCCGCTCGTAGCCTGATTGGGGATGACGAACACGGCTGGTCGGAGGATGGCTTGTTTAACTTTGAGGGAGGGTGCTACGCAAAGACCATTCGTCTCTCAAAGGAAAACGAACCGCAAATTTGGGCAGCGATGCGCTTCGGCACTCTGATGGAAAATGTCATCCTCGATCCTGAAACACGATCGCCCCATTACGATGATGCTCGTTTGACCGAGAACACCCGGGCGGCCTATCCACTGCGGTTCATTCCTAATTGTGCGGCATCAGGTGTGGGTAGCCATCCTCGTGCCGTGATTTTTCTAACGGCAGACGCTTTTGGGGTATTGCCCCCAATTGCAAAGCTCACCAAGGAGGAGGCCATGTACCACTTCCTCTCGGGATACACCAGCAAGCTGGCAGGTACCGAGCGCGGGATTACGGCTCCTCAGGCCACCTTTTCAGCCTGTTTCGGCCAGTGTTTCTTCCCCCGACCAGCAACTGTCTATGCGGACATGTTGGGGGAACTGCTGCAGAAACACCATGAGACTCAGGTCTACTTGGTGAATACGGGCTGGCAAGGGGGAGCCTACGGAGTCGGCCACCGCATTTCCATCGCCCACACGCGAGCAATGGTATCGGCTGCCCTAAATGGCGACTTGGAAAGCGCCACTTTCACCCCGCACCCAATTTTCAAGGTGCTGGTGCCCGATGCTGTCCCTGGAATTCCGTCCGAACTCCTAGATCCCAAACAAACGTGGGACGATCCATCAGCCTACGATTTGCAAGCGCGGGAATTGGCACGGCGGTTTGCCCAAAACTTCCGCCAGTTTGAAGCTCTTGCTCGCCCTGAGGTTGCAGCAGCTGGGCCGATTGTTGCCTAAGCATTATCGAACTGGGATTCAGGCTAAGAAAAAGGCGGATATCGTGCGCTGAAAAACTTCAACTCAGAGTAAGTTATCCGCCCACGATCGGTCTAGAGGAGTCGTTCTGGTGCTCGGGCACCCGCCAATAGTTGTTTTTTGAAAACTTGGGTGTTTCCCTCATTCAGCGTTTTGGGTTTTCGCCTGGGAGTCCGGATCGGTAATTTATGCAAGCATTCGATGCCCTAGGTTCAAGCCAATTCTGAATTTTGCAGGACCTTTCTCGCTCATTCAAAGCATCGAGCTATGGCAACAGTCCTTGTGGTTGACGACGAGCTGTCAGTACGAGATTTGCTAAAGGTTAATCTTGTGCAAGCAGGTTTTGACGTACTTCTTGCTTCGGAAGGGATACAGGCTCAAGCCCTGGCCCTCCAGATGCAGCCGGACCTGATTATTCTGGACGTAATGCTACCTCACGTCGATGGTATTACCCTCTGCCAACGGTTACGGCGCGATAATCGTACCCGCAACTTACCCATCTTGATGCTGACTGCTCTAGGTAAGCCAGAAGATCTAGTTGCTGGCTTTACAGCAGGTGCAGACGACTATCTCAAGAAGCCATTTGAAGTAGTAGAGCTGCTCGCAAGAGTGCAAGCTCTGTTACGACGTTCTCGAAAACTGCCTCGTTCGGCTCAGAATGAAGCCATTCTGACCCAAGGTCCTCTTACCCTTGTCCCCGATCGCTATGAAATTCTTTGGTTTGACACAGCTGTCAAATTGACTCGTTCTGAATTTGCGATCCTGTCTTTCTTGATGCAAAGGCGCGGGAAGAGTGTAGCTGTTGGAGATATTGTCCTAGAGGTTTGGGGATACGAGAATCCCGAAGAGGGGATCAACTCGGTCCGCGTTCATATCCGGCATTTACGCCAAAAGCTAGAACTAAACCCTAAGTGCCCGCAGTATCTCAAAAACGTTTACGGAGTTGGCTACTGTCTGGTACTTCCTAGTCTGGGCCAACATTAAGCCCTGTGGTCCTCTAGTCAGAGTAAAGGGTAGGCTCAAGAAAGGTCAGACTGTCAATGAAAGCACAGTAATAAAGACGCAATTACTTACCAGGCTCTGTTGAAGATATGTCGCGTTCAAGTCATACAAACGATTGTGGATGTGGGCCGCTGTCATTCCTCTCCAATATCCACAGTTATCCACCATTGATAACTGCCTGTTTATGAGTCATGCCGAGATATTTCTCTTTGGGGGCAACAGACTCAAAAGATTACGGCTTCCACGGTAGTTTCCAACAAAACTCTAACCACTGCAGGATCTCTTGCTGATTGTTGGAAAAGAGTAGTTCGGTGTGGTTGATTGTTAGGCGATCGAGAGCGCCCTGCTGGCCAAAGCGAATAGTGGCAGTCAACAATCCATCTGTCCGAAGCCGTACTGACAATCCCATGTCTATCAAGAGCTCTGCAGCTTCCTGAGTTGCCTCTAGAGGGACTTGTACCCGCTGTTCATCGTATGGAATGGAGGTGTTCATAAGACCTTACATAGCCTTAATACTATTTTAAGACTTCAGGATGTGAAAAAGTGTGAGATTAGACGTTTTTTTTGCTCTGCATAAAGTTTTTTTCGGCGTGCACTCTTCTTGCGTTCACCTCCCAGTTGGAAAATAGATTGTCTCTCGGCTGTACCCCTGCTAGCTTTGCCCAATTAACTAAACGAAAAAGCAACAAGCCAGTGACTCTCCCCTAATCAAGCTGTTGTAGATACAAGGGTGATCGCGTTTCAAGTTTGGAAGCGTGCTCTAAGAGACTATCCTTCGCTGGTGTCATACATTCGGCCAATCCTATGCCAAGCAACTGAAACGCCGCTTTGCTTGCGCTGGGGATCAATGGCAGCCATGTGGATGAAGTTCGAATCGTCATCAATGGCGAAGTGCATGGGTTGTGGAGAGCGGTCGACCGGAACAGTCGGGTGCTGGATATTCTGGTGCAGATGCGTATGCAAAACCCGCAACCTTTTGTGTTGTATTAACCCGATCGCTCGCTATCAATATGCCGTTTGAAACCACCACCGCTTGTCCCATTCCCTTGCAGGACTATCCCCACGTATTGATGGCTCACGGAGGTGGCGGGCGATTGATGCGGCAGTTGATCGATCGCATGTTTCTGGCTGCCTTTGGTGCGAATCCTGACGAGCAACACGATGCGGCACGGCTGAATCTGCCCCACGGACGGATTGCCGTGACAACTGACTCCTATGTGGTGACTCCCCTATTTTTTCCGGGAGGGGATATTGGCTGCATGTCGGTCTACGGCACAGTGAATGATTTGGCAATGGCGGGGGCAAAACCTCTGTACCTGACAGTGGGGTTCATCTTGGAAGAAGGCCTGTCGATGGAGGTGTTGTGGCGGGTGGTGCAGTCGATGCAAGTAGCGGCAGAGCGGACGGGGGTCAGCATCGTTGCTGGTGACACGAAGGTGGTGGAGCGGGGGAAAGGGGACGGGATTTATATCAATACGGCGGGAGTGGGGATTGTCGAGCACGATCTGGCGATTGCTCCCAAGTCCGTGCAGCCTGGGGATGTCATTTTGCTGAGTGGAGATATTGGGCGACACGGAATGGCGATTTTGGCCCAACGAGAAGGATTGGAATTTGAAACCACGTTAGAGAGCGATGTTGCTCCGATTTGGGGGCAGGTATTGGCGTTATTGGAGGGGGGAGTGGAGCTGCATTGCTTGCGCGATTTGACGAGAGGGGGATTGGCGGCTGCTTTGAACGAGATTAGTGCTGCGGCTGGGTTATCGATTCAGTTGGAGGACACCATTCCAGTTTCGGAAACTGTCAGAGGGGCGTGCGAGGTGTTGGGACTCGACCCGCTGTACTTGGCTAATGAAGGTCGGTTTGTGGCATTTGTACCGGCGATCGATGCAGAAAAAGCCTTTGAGATTTTGCAAAATACAACCCCATCTTTTGTAGAGTCTCCGTCCGCGCAAATTGTTGGTGTTGTTGAATGCAGTGAAGCGGATTCACAGGTGAACTTGGCTGATGGCCTTGTCAAATTGCAAGGTTCGATGGGGGGAAACCGCATTATCGATCGCCGCAGTGGAGAATTGCTACCAAGAATTTGTTGATGAAAAGGATTGTCCTACCCAGGCAGTAATTAAGAACGCCAGGTACTACTTTGGAGTTAGTGCATCGAATAATTGGACATCTTACTCAGAGTAGCTCTTAAGAGATTTAAATGCTTTACAGTAGTACGATTACATATAGATTACTGCTTCTTGTAAATTAACTATTGACTAGTACCTAGAATATACTTATTGAGAGCAATCAGTACTACGGTATCGAAAACTAGTTAACGCTCGGCATGAGCCGCCGCTGACGGCGGTCGGCTCCATGCATTTGTTAGGCGGCGCTCCGGCACGAAAGGTCTATCTTGGGTGCTGGCATGACTCACTACATCAACACAAAGTACGGAGAGTAGGCCACTCCTGCATCATTTTTCCAGTCTTTCCCAGCTACGATGTCTCCGGTCTGTGGCTCTAGAATCCTGACCTCGCCGGCTGGGCTAATAAACACGTTGACCGCGTGAGCGCCCGTCGGCGTACTTCCGAAGATCACTCCGACCGCGTATCCGTACTCAGCAGCGTTCGCATAGGCGTCCTTCGATGCCTGCGCCTTGTAGACATAGCTGAAGTCGTCGCAGTCAAAGACCTCAGGCTTCCATTGGTATCCACGTAACCCTGAATTCTGGTAGATCCGGCCGGCCGCTGCGTCCGTGATCGCTTCGTAAAACTCGTCCCCGGTATTGAAAGCCGAATAGACGAATGAAGCACTCGGCCAAGTGGCTTTGAATAGTTCGTCGACCTTAGCCTTTATGACGTAGAATTTGTGGAACGTGAACTCGCTGGCTTTGCTGCTGGAGACGTACAGCCAATTCCAATCGCCCGAGTCAGCGCATAGACTCATGGTTGTACCGGCGTTGTCCCAAGTAAGTTTGTAAAACTGCGTACCGTCTGGATTCGTCTGGCTGAGCCGTGCCGTCAACGACATCACCGGATAACCGTTGTCGTAGCCAGACTTCGCCCAGAAGGTCCATTCCCATGACGTCGCTTTACCATTCGCATGTAAAGGCCAACTCAGACCACCATTCTGTGCAATCAAGATCGCGGAGCCCTTTGTCGGGTCGGCAGAAAAGGTTAATGGCAAGACGTCCTTTGGATAGCTCGCATATTTACCGAAGTACGCCCACTCCCAGTCGCCAGCCCCCGCATTATTGATAGACAACACTCGACCGTAGACATCCCTCACGACATAGGGAGTCGCGGGGTCCAGTTGATCTGCTGGAATCGGATTGCTCAGGACGACGAAGTGCTCGCCCTCAGGGGCGTCAGCCTCCGGCGTGTCCTTTCCCTTATCGACGCCATCGGGGTAACTCTTGAGATGGTCGCCCGGCTCAGGGTGCGATATGACTTGCTGCGCGAACAGCTCGGTGGTCGCTTCTGGAGTAATGCTACGTACTGTCATAAGAATTCTTCTAATCTTTGAATTTTAATGCGTAGGCTGGCTCTGGGGCTGCCTAACTATTGATCAGTAGGAAGTTTTCCGCCTAACGTCCTCATTTGGGTGAATAAGAGGAACTCATCCGCCTAATCGCCTACAAACGATGTTTAGTAAGATGAATAATCTGAATAGTACTTCCCATGGCTGAAGAAAGGCGAAAAGTTTACGAACATTTTCGTTCTGTTTGTATGGCTTTATCTGCGTGATATCCCGAAACTGGTGATTAGTCGGATGGGAAACATTTGCCCGCGTGCAGTGAGTGAAGAAGGGAAACCCGAGCGTATCCACCGCCAGATGCCATTCGATGTAATTTTGGTCGATTTGTAGAAGCAATAGCTCTTCCAGGCCACAGATGCATCGCAGGTATTTTTGACAGCTTGCGAGTCGATGAGCATCAGTCTTGTCCATTTGGCTTTTCTTACCTGGACTCGGACTTGCTCGTGCAACGCCACCTTTTCGGAGACCGCGAACCCAGAAGGATTTGGCATCACATTCGAGCACTACACCTAAAAACTTATACCTGAAACCGCCTCAGACGTTAGCGAGGCAATGGCTTTATCCGAAGCTTGAGGTAAGTAGTAATATGTTCCATCAGCATGTAAAGTCAACTCCTGCGCAAAACCGGCGGAGACGTACTGACGTTCGGTATCAATCAATAAAAACTGCATGCCAAGCGCGCGGATTTTAGAGGCAATCTCCAAGAGTTCCTGCCTGATAGTGGAGGGGGCGGTGTCTGGCGTCTCTTGGCCGAGAGATCGCGACAGCGAAATATTGCCCCGACCATCCGTAATCGCAACAATGACTACCTGACTAATATCTTTGCTCTCGCGGGCATTGCATCCCATCCGTACAGCCTGAGCCAGTCCGTGGGCGAGTGGGGTACCTCCCCCACAGGGCAATTGTTCCAATCGACGGCGGGCCGCTACGGTCGATCGCGTCGGAGGCAACAAGACCTCGGCTCGCTCCCCTCGACAAACAACTAACGCAATCTGGTCGCGATGCTTGTAGGCTTCGCCCAATAACCTCAGGGCCGCTCCTTTCGCAGACTCCATCCGATTGAGAGCCATCGATCCAGACGCATCGACAACAAAAATAATCAATGCCCCCGCTTTGCGAGCCAAACGTTTCACCCGCAGATCGTCTTGTTCGATAATCACTTGGCGTCCCGGATGACGGCGATGGCGAGCCTTTTGATAGGGAGCCGCCGCCCGTAGGGTGGCATCGACAGCAATTCGCTGCACATCCCCCTTGGGGAACATGGGTTTAACGTAGCGACCTCGGTCTTGTGAATAGATGAGATTGCGCCCACCCGCTTTCCCCTTCTGACGACGGGTTAGGAGGGCAAAGTTGAGTAATGTCGGATCGATTGACACTGGCTTTGGAGCGATCGCAAATGCCTCTGGGGCTGTCTCCAGATCCCTCTGAGGGGCTTCGCTTTGGTCTTGTTGTTCGGTCTCTATGCGTTCGTCGTCGCTTTTTGGGAGAGACGGAGGAGGGGTTGGTGGAGGCGGCTCCCCGATCGTGACAGTAGTGGCTCTCGGCACAATGGCCAGTTCTACTCCGGCTTGCAAGTCACCTGCATTCACCTGCGTGCGTCCGGATAAGGCCGCATGAGCTTTCGCCACCCGCAGGGCACACAGTTCCCCTCGATGACCTTCAACGTCCGCCCGCTCGGCTTCTGAAACGAGATAAGCAACTTGCTCGTGAGTAAGCGATATGAGCGGAAGCAACTCACGCGCTAGGGCAATCTGCAGTTTCAAATCCTCTATGTCTGCGGCGTACCGTTCCAGAAAGGCGATAGGGTCGTTTTGGTAATCCACGGCCCGATCCACTCCTTCAACCCGCTCCTCGACAGTCAATGGATTGTCTGCCGATAGGCCGATGGCGAACAGATCGAACAACCGCGATCGCAATTCCTTCTCGGCCGGATTGTAGGTAGCAATGAAAATGGGGCGGCAAGGATGCTCGACACTAATTCCTTCACGTTCAACGCGGTTGCGTCCTTCAGTCAGCGTGGTCAGCAACAGATTGGCCACGGAATCGTCTAGTAAGTTGAGTTCATCGACGTAGAGGATTCCCCGGTGGGCTTCGGCCAACAACCCCGGCTGAAACACGGTTTCCCCGCGCTCGACAGATGCTGTCACATCAACAGACCCCAGCAGTCGATCTTCGGTGACCCCGAGCGGAACTTGAACGAACGGGGGTTCTCTGATGCTAGCGATCGCCTCAATTGACGAATCGGTTGTAGAGGAATGGCTACCAGACACAATTGCGGCTGTGGATTCATCCCACTCTTCCGGACGATGGGGATCGCAGTTACAGTACGAACCTCGAACGATCTCGATATCGGGCAATAACGCATGCAGTCCCCTAGCCATAACCGTTTTCGCCGTCCCGCGCCGTCCGGCGATCGCGATTCCTCCCAACTGCGGATCGACAGCCAGTAACAGCAACCCCAATTTAATGAGATCGCGATCCACTACGGCTGGCAATGGAAATGTGGCCCTAAATCTCTTCAACGTAGGATTCTCGCAGGTGCAAAGTACGGAAATTTTGCGGTGAAATTACTCTGTTGGGAAGGCAGTATCGGTTAACGGATTAGAAACTTGTACCATTGCCACGTTGCCACCCACAACTCGCCTCAGTAGATTCCCAAAGCTTGTGCCGTTTTCACCCAACACCGATCGCTCCGGTTACCTATCAAAAACATGCAACCTATCAAAAATCTGCAACCAGTTGAAAGACAAGCTGTAACTGTTCGTGACGCTTTTTGTCGTTGAGCGTCTGTTGCATACGGGAGGAGGAGAATAGAAGTAGAGGGAATGTCTGAAAGGAGGTCGATTGTGAGGTTCATCTTCCCATCCATTGACCGTCCATCGGTTCACTGGTGCATTCAAATTGCGACTTTGATATTGGCGGCAGCTTTAGCGTGGATCGTTTTGGCTGGTATCGCCGTCTAGATTATTCCGACGTTTTCTATTGCGATGTTCGATCGATCGCTGCGCTTGCTAGAGGCCACCGCAGTCATCTCATGCTGTCCTTGCCAGGGACGTTCGGATCCGTTTGCTCCATTCCACTAATCCACACAATCCCAGACTGCAGCCGAGAGCAATGGCTAGGTCTCCCCACAGCAACGGACGCGTCTCGAACAGTTCCTGAAACGGAGGCCAATACATCACCACCAACTGCAGCGCGAACGTAACGACCGTCGACAGACAAAGATATTGATTTGATGTAATTCCTTGAGAAATCAGAGACTGGCGGTCGGAGCGTAGGACTTGAGCCAAACCGATGCGGGAAAAGGCCAGCGTTGAGAACACCATGGTTTGCCATTCAGAGCGAGCCTGATTCCAATAGAGGAATCCCACCGTCAGCAGGATCAGCCCTAAAATTAAACCGATCCAAACAATATCCCGCCCAACGCCGCGCTTCCAAATGCTTTCGCCAGGCGGATAGGGAGGGCGGTTCATCACGTTGTCTTCAGCAGGCTCCACACTTAATGCCAGCGCGAGCAACCCATCTCCCAGTAGGTTTATCCACAAGATCTGCAACGGTCGCAGCAGAAACGGCATACCGATAAAGGGGGCGATCGCAATGGCGAATAGTTCACCACAGTTTCCCGTCAGGGTAAATTTTATGAACTTGCGGATGTTATCGAAGATCACGCGACCTTCTTTAATTGCCAGCACAATAGTGTTGAAGTTGTCCCGCAGTAACACCATGTCAGCAGCCTCTTTGGCGACATCGGTGCCGGTTTCCCCCATTGCCACGCCGATATCTGCCATTTTTAAGGCCGGAGCATCGTTAATACCATCGCCTGTCATGGCCACAATCTCTCCGAGGGATTGCAACTGCTGCACCAATTGCAGTTTGTTTTGAGGAGAAACGCGGGCAAAGACAGAGGTTGATTGAGCAACTTTGGCCAGATCGTCAGTGTGGTGGTCGAGTTCTTGACCGGTGAAGGCGCTATCTCCCGTCGCAATTCCTAACTGCTGGGCAATGTTGAGGGCAGTAGACGGATGATCCCCAGTGATTAAGACCGGACGGATGCCCGCCCGCTGACAAAGTGCAACAGCTTCTTTGGCCTCCGGTCGCAGCGGATCGGCCATGCCCACAATGCCTATAAACACTAAATCACTTTCCACCAAGTCCGGGCGATCGAACGGCAGAGATGGAGGCATTTCTAAGGGGCGAATCGCGACGCCCAATACGCGGTTTCCTTGCTTGGATAATGCTTCGTAGGAGTCTGTTAACGAACTGCGCAGACCGCTAGTCAGGGGCAAGATGCGGTCACCCAGCCACACGCGATCGCACAAGGTCAGCAGCCCCTCCACAGAGCCTTTGGAAATGGCCACATGTTCGCAGTGAAGCCGCGTTCGCCAATCGATATAAGGCTTCAAGTTATGGGGAGGCTTTTCTTCACCCTGAAGTGAATGAATCGTCGTCATCCGCTTTCGCTCGGACTCAAAGGGAAATTCGGCAACGCGAGGAAACAGGCGATCGAGGTCGAATTTGAACGCACCGGACCGAGCAGCAGCGATTGCCAGTGCCGTTTCAGTTGGATCGCCTGTCACGTCGAAGCTCGAAACATCCGGCAGACCATCTTTGTAATGCTGTTCCGCACTGCCCGCCAGACTAGGTTCGGTGTCCGAGTCTGAAATGAACTGGGCATCGTTGCACAGAGCAATTGCAGCCAGCAATAGTCCCCATCCCAAGGTGGCATCCGTTTCTCCACCATGAGTCGCATTCTGGTCTGGAGTCGCATTCAGTGGACACCGATTGCCGTTCGGTAATTCTAAATGGGTGACCGTCATACAGTTTTGGGTCAACGTCCCGGTTTTGTCCGAACAAATGACCGTGACCGAGCCCAGTGTTTCGACAGCGGGTAAATTGCGAATCAATGCTCGCTGTTTGAGCATTCTCTGAGCTCCCAACGCCAAGGCGATGGTCACCACAGCTGGGAGTCCCTCCGGCACAGCAGCCACCGCTAGGCTAACCGCCGTCAAGAACATCGACTTCAGTTCTTCTCCTGTCAGCAAGCCGAGGGCAAACACAATCGCAACCAGGACAAAAATGACGGCAGAAAGGGTTTTGCCCAAACGATCGAGGCGTTCTTGCAGGGGAGTAGGGACTCGTTGTGCCAACTGAATCGAGGCCGCAATTTTGCCCAACTCCGTATTCATGCCAGTGGCCACGATCGCCACAGTCCCTCGTCCGTGGGTGACGGACGTCCCAGCATAGGCCATGTTGCTTCGATCGGCGATCGGCGTCAAAAGCGGTAGGGGGCGAACGGCTTTGTCGCTGGGGGTTGATTCCCCGGTCAACGCGGCTTCGGCAATCTGTAAGTTTTGACTCTCCAACAATCGAGCATCAGCCGGCACCCGACCCCCCGCCGTTAATAGCACGATATCTCCCGGAACTAAGTCCTTGGCAGATCTCTCTAAGACCCGTCCATCCCGTCGTACTTGCACCGATGGAATCGACAATTTCTTGAGTGCTGCGATCGCTTGCTCGGATCGATACTCTTGAGTGAATCCCAGGCAGGCATTGAGGAGAACAATAATCAGAATTGCTATGGCCTCCTGAAAATCTCCCAGCAGAGCCGAGGCGATAGCTGCTGCAATTAAAACCACCACTAGGGTGGCTGTAAATTGACCGAGCAGGATTTTCCACCGATCGATCCGGTCGCTGCCCTCCAGCAGATTGGGCCCGTATTGCTCCTGGCGAATCGCGACCTCGGAGGGATCGAGTCCTCGATCCAGAGTGGTCTGGAAATGCTGCAATACGCGATCGGTATCGAATTGATGCCAGTCACTCATAGTGAATGCAAGACGTTGGTTTATGGCCTTCCTTCACCATAGACCTTGGACTGTATAGGCTCGAGCAATCGGGTAGTCGCCAAAACAGGACTGCGACAGGAAACTTCAGATAGAGTGTAGTCGCCAGGCTAGTGAATCATCCATCTGACAATGGAAGAGAGAACCACGAGCTATTTCTGTCTAGCCCGAATTTCTTTGGGAGTTCGATGACTCCATCAATTTGAATGTCAAAGGTGACATCTAAAATTCAGAAGGATGAGTTAAGGCCAGAACTAACTCAATGTTGAACGCAGAACCCCTAACCACTGAGAGGACGGTCGATAGACACAAGCAATAGACTACGACCTAGTGGATTGCCAGTCTTGCTATGGGGGATATTATCAAACTGCAAATGCACTGTAGCAAGCCTGAGGTGGAGCTCCAATCACGTCTCTAGTGAAAGAGTCATAGATGAGAGAATCATGGCTGCAATCATTACGGGTTCTTTTACAAAGGAAAGAAGCATTGGTCAATAGCTATAAAGTAACCTGTGCTTTTTATTTTCTTTGTAGATATCGTGTTTTAGAGTCCTCGTTCCAGTTTTTGGACAGTCATCATGTTCTGGTTGAAAGTTCCTAAGAATATCTTCCAGCACTTTTTGAAACGCATTGGAAAGGCGTACAAACGATTTTCTCATGGTAGCCATAGCATACCTCCCTCGCTCATATTATGACCCAACCAACGTCCCTTCCACATGACCGGCAGTCATGCCAACCACTAACCTGGCGAGCCGTTTATTTGCCGGGGGCGGATAAGCGATCTCTTCCGCCAAAATCAGTCTATTAAAACGGTTTGAGAAAGTTGTGAGGATAGGGGGCTATGGACAATAAGGCAGACAGCAACATGAATATATAACCGCTGTTTACTTTTGGCATGAAGAAACAGATACGTAATACAATGGCCAAAATAAATTGGGTCGTACCCTATATCAGTATGGGTAGAATTTTGTCAGTCTTTCCCATCAATGTATTGTCAAGGAATCATTCTGACACTCAGGGCACGACCATTTCAACAACTCTTGCAAGCGCATAGGTAGTCAGGTCATAGTGGTTGCAATAGGCTTCAATATCTGTAAGATATATTACTCAGTTAAGGCTTCAAATCCACTCACAATGTCGAGGAGTTCGGATGTAATCGCATCCTGCCGTTGACGATGGTAGGTCGCTTTGAGATCGAGCAAACGTTCTTCAATATTACTTTCGGCAGATTGCATAGCAGAGAGGCGACTGGCATTTTCACTGGCTAACGAAGCGGCATAGGCCCGATAAAGGCTGACAAAAAAATACTCGCGAATCAGCTCGGACAAGAGCTGGTTGCGCTCCATGGTAAACATTGGCAAGGTTTCGAAGCTGCTTTCCTGTTTCTGCAGGTGATGCAGCCAACTTGTATCGATTGGAAATAGTTGCATTGAGGAGCACTGGTAGGAGGCTCCGGTCAAGGGATGGTTGTAGAACATCAGGGTGTGTTCGACTTGCTGCTGCGATCGCCACTGCTCGATCGCCAATAACAAATCCTGCACCGCAGGCATAATTTCTGTCACTGAATTGGGGACGGCAAACAGTTCGGACACCGAAAATCCCCGTTGTTCTAACGGAGGCACGACTCTCAACCCCACTGCTGCGAAGCGGACTTGACTGGGATCGATGCTTAGGAGTTTCAAGCGTTCTAGGCTAAACGCTACGATTCGCTCGTCAAATTGGCCGCATAATCCGCGATCCGATCCCCAAACAATCGCACCCACATGCCTGGACGCAGAGTGAGTAGGAAATATACCCGCTTCAGAGACTTCCAAGGACGGGTGCTGTTGCAGAACGATCTGCAATCCCATTTCAATGGTTCTGTTGTAATCCTGCAGGGATTCAACAGCTTTGCGATAGTGCTGAATACTAACAGAAGCCAGAGCCTTCATTGTTTTGACAATGGCTTGCAGGTCTTCAACGCTTTCGATATTGGCTTGCAGAGCCTCTGGGGTAAGTGCCATGTCCTGAATGCCTAGCTAATGGCAAAGAAAAGCGCTCATTTGTTAGCCTTGCCCAATAATTGTGCCCCCAGAACCGACGTTTTCTTAAGTGAGCTTTCATCCTCTACTCAAGATTTGTCAATCCATCAGGCCGTCAAGAATTACTTTTCTTCAATCTCGTTTTTCTCGACAAATAGTTTATCCAGTAGTTTAGCCCTGGATATCTTTGAAACAAATCTGTCGGAGTCTCATAAACGGAATTAATTTTACTTTTCTCATCGCTTCCGGTTGCTAAAACACAAGGGAGTTTAATTTCCATCTCGGGCTTCATGTAACGGATTACCATAGCTCTTCGCTCATCACTCGTATGGTTAGGAGAAACGCCGTGCCAAAGGCCACCTTTAGTAAAGAAAAATTGGTTGGGTTTTGTTTCTACTGAAACAATTGGGTGCGGAGCATTTTCTGGGAAAAGCTTGTCAGCGAGGGCAGCGACACTTTGAGGATCGTTGAGATCGAC
Organism: Synechococcus sp.; assembly: GCA_051439425.1. Lineage (GTDB taxonomy): Bacteria > Cyanobacteriota > Cyanobacteriia > Thermostichales > PCC-7336 > PCC-7336. Next base: position 20,942 of record JBFRWD010000077.1, on the reverse strand, counting down.
CTCGCCTCTACTTGAAAATTCATCAAGATCTTTGTTAGTGATCCCGTAATTATGACTTCCAGGGATAACCTTCAGACAGCCATTATCTTGATTCATCTCAGTCAGTGCAACAGTAGTATGAATTCCCTCAACATTGTAATTCGTCTGATCGATATGCCATTTCTGGCCAAGATTCCCCGGCTTTCTTCGGATAAAATGACCTGTCCAAGCAAGTAGATCGGGGCCCAAAAGTAAATTCAATTTTTCGGCGATGTCAGAATCAACTGCCATGTCAAACAAAACACGTGAATGTACGTGTAAGTTTCTCGTCTGGTCGTGAAGTTTTGAAGATACCTTTAAAAGAACAGACTTAGATGACAGTAGGCTTCTTTCAGCCAATGAGCGATCGCTTAATGAAAAAGGACCAACGTACCCATTCTTTCGATAAAAGTCTAGAATACTTTTCTCATCGTCAGTAAGGTTTCCGGTTGAATCTGTAATTGAGACCATCTATTGACTACCCTGAAAGCTACTAAATACAATCCCAATCTCTGTCAAGAGGCAGTGAAATACAGATGCTAACTTCTGAGAGAAGATATCGTTAGTTTTATTATGCTAGAACTGACTCTTCAAGTCCAGAGCAATTTCACACTAAGATAGCTTTGAGAGAAAATGGTTAGGACTCAGGTCCATACAGTGAAAATGAGTCAGCAAAGCTAAGCAGCCCCTCATCAGTAAATCGGCATCTTGCCCAGAATGAATTGTTCCCATTGAAAGTCTAGCAATACCACCCGCCCTTAACGGTGAAGAAAAGTCTTGAAAAGCCCGTCATCTCGATGATTCAGACAAATCTTGGTGAGGCTGTGTGGGCGGCGACTCGTAGGATGCTTAAGTTCCCCAACTCGCAGCATCCATTTCATCACCCTTGTTATGTCGTCAATTGACGCTGGATAGCACCATGCTGTGGGATGAACTGTGCCTGCTTGAGCTGTGTCTGGCTTGGGACGAAGACTCATTGACAGTTACTCAGCAAGTCATCAAACATCACAGTGTCACTGTGGGATTTTCCCACTATCGAGCGCTATTGGAAGCAGCACTCAACCGATTGCCGAGCAGGTGTCAGGTCACGCTGCTAGCGAGACCGAGGCTTTGAGCACGGCGCATTGATTCGCTGGTTACGCTTAAGGTCGCGACTTCCGGTATGCAGGTGTGGCAAGACAAAAGCATCAAATTGCTTCGAGTTCAGATGCGTTGGAATCCATTGCCACGCTTGCAATTGAGCCACCATCACTCCCATCAACCGTCAACCTTTAGCTGCCTTAGATTGCATCGATGGAATACCGGGCCAGTAGGCACGTTCAGAAACATTCACACGCCCACTAACCCCGCAACCAGTTGGGAGTTATTCCCTCTCAAAACCCTGTTGGAGTTTATTGTCCAAGTCGTGGGAAAACCCTTTACACTTTGTTGGCCGATCGCTTTGCTTGGCACATTCTGAGTTTGCAAACTACTAATTACGGCGAATTCCAGGTGGACGGAATTTCTATTAGATCGGCCGGTTACGATTGAGTCCGCCATCAAGCAAATTGGCCGACACATTCAGATTTCCAGTGCTCGATGGAAGGCAAATGATGTCGCCCAAGTTCTCAAAAATCGTCGTTTCTATCTCAACAGATTATTCTCTGCTTTATACCTACAAAACTGGGATGCGCCAAACACTGTGCCTATCCGAGCAAAAGGCTGAATTCTGCAGAGGAGCCAGTAATTGGGGTCTGCGCTCCCAGTGATGTGAGCGCTGGGGATATGAGAAAAAAGCCAATAAGTTAGCTTTCGCTAAAATTCGACCCCAGATCAAAAACGTTCACTCAAGACTGGAAAAAGATGAGGGATAAAGCTAATGGAATGAATCGACCTCAGTCTATACAGCAAGTATAGAGACAGACAGATCGAAATCCTCTGTTAACAAAAGTAAGCATTATCTGTATAATACAGGTTGCTTCCTCAATAAGATGTCACGCCGTGATTAGCCACTCTAAGAAGTTTATCTTAACGCATATTCCTAAAACAGGCGGTACTAGTGTATCGATTATCTTGAAGAGTGGTGGTGGGATCATGCTGCAAGCGCCTCACTTCGACAGCATCTACTTCAAGCATGTCTATGCAAACAAGATGAAAGCCATGCTTGGGAAGGAATACGATAATTACTTTAAATTCGCGTTCGTTCGTAATCCTTGGGACTGGCTGGTTTCAAATTATTCCTATAACCGAGGGCTTCACAGACCTTTTATTCAACAAGCAAATTGCAATAAAAACCTAAGTAGTTCAGATTGGGCTGATCAGGCTAAGGATTTGTCCTTTTCGGAATGGCTACCCTGGTGGGTTGAAAACTTTACTCCCTCTCAGTCAGCTATGCTTGTGGACGATGAGGGAAATCTTTTGGTGGATGAAGTGTATCGATTTGAATCCTTGAAAAGCGATTCAAAAAAACTAAGGAAAAGACTTGGAATTTGGTCTTTAAGGCCTCTCCCTCATCGTGAAAGTTCAAAACGAACATCGGATTATCGAGAATATTACGAGCCTGACTCAATAGAATTCGTCAAAAAGCACTTTCAGGCCGATTTTGAATTGTTTAATTATCCAAAAAGTCTTTCTTGATGAAAAAATCCTGCCTGAAGCAAAGCAAAACCTTGAAAGGTAATAGAGCCAAAAGTTGCAGAGCTAATTTCTAAAGTAGATACAAAGAGAGTTTCAAGCCAAGTTCTGTAGCATGATAAACCGTAAGATCTGGGATCCCAAATGGGATCCCAGATCAAGTATTTATGAATGAATAAGCGCCTTTCTCATATTCTCAACTTTCAGGCTGCTAAGAATTTAGCCCCGAATTGTTGGAACCTTTGCCGAAACCTAAGTCGTTGCTTGGAAAGGAACACGTATTGTAAAATTTGTCTCCAATGCCTCAGATACTGATTCATTTCATCGAACACTTCGCAAGACCGTTTGGCTGATTTGAAGGCTCCAAATTTCAGCTCAGAATGATTAATCCTGTCTGAGATCCTAATACTGACACAGTCTTGGGCGTCTCCCTGGCAGAGCTAGGGGCTCATCTTTATTGTGTTAGCCTGACGCTTCACTACTGATTACCGTTGCTTTCAAAATTCGAGACTGCTTTGCGAGCACGCTCCAGAATTGCCTGACGATCGCGATCGTCAAGTGCTTCTCCCCCACGAATCTTTTCGCAGAGTTGGGGTAACTGCTCCGTCACAGCAGTACTGATGGCTAAAGCGGTTGTATTTACATCAGCAACCGGAACGGTATCCAAGAGTCCCTCACTCACTGCAAGCAAAATGGCGATTTGTTCCTCCGCCAGCAGTGGTTGTGATTGCGGTTGTTTGAGCACTTCCCGCACCCGCTGTCCTCGTTCGAGAGTGAGCCGGGTTTCCTCATCCAATTGAGTGCCAAAGCGAGCAAACACCTCCACCTCCTGAAATTGTGAATAGGACAGGCGCAATGCTCCGGCAACAGCGCGGTAGGCTGATAATTGGGTCTTTCCACCGACGCGCGATACTGACTTGCCCACATCGATCGCCGGCAGAATCCCCTGTTGAAACAAATCGGGCGATAGATACAATTGCCCATCAGCGATGGAGATGAGGTTGGTGGGGATGTAAGCGGAAATATTTTGTGCCTGAGTTTCTGCGATTGGGAGGGCTGTTAGCGAACCGCCTCCAAGTTCTGCCTTCAAGTGCGTCGCCCGTTCTAGCAGACGGGAATGCAGGTAGAAAATATCCCCAGGATAGGCTTCTCGTCCCGGAGGGCGACGTAATAGAAGCGATAACTCGCGATAGACCCAAGCATGTCGGGTCAGATCGTCGTAGACGATCAGTACGTCTCGCCCTTGCTCCATAAAATATTCAGCCATGGAGGTTGCAGCATAGGGTGTAATGTATTGCAGTCCGGGCGGATCTTCCCCTGTTGCTGCCACCACAATGGTGTAGTCCAATGCCTCGCGATCGCGGAGATCTGCAATCACCTTGGCCACACTCGACGACCGCTGACCGATGGCACAGTATACGCAAATAACGTCCCGACCCCGTTGATTAATGATGGTGTCTACAGCTACAGCCGTCTTGCCAGTTTGCCGATCCCCCACAATCAATTCCCGCTGACCCCGCCCAATTGGAATTAGAGCATCCACTACCTTTAATCCCGTTTGCATCGGCACTTGAACGGGAGCCCGATCCATAAAAGGAGGAGCCGGTCGTTCGGAGGGGAGGCGACTCTCGCTGTTCACTTTTCCCAACCCATCCAGAGGGCGCCCAAGGGCATCCACCACCCGCCCCAACAGCATCTCTCCCACCGGAACATCCAGAATGCGACCCGTACGCTGCACGCTATCTCCCACTTCCAGCTTTTCGCTGGGACCTAATAGAATGACTCCCAAGCTGTGGGGATCGAAGTTGTAGGCGATGCCGTAAACATCGCGGGAAAAGCGAACTAACTCATCGGCTCGGACATTGGGCAAGCCGGCCACAATAGCCACCCCTTCCCCCACCGATTGAACAGTCCCCACCTCTTGGGACGTTAAGGTTGGTTTGTAGCTCTGGAGCGATTGCCGCATCCGCTCGCAGGTGTCATCTAGTGTCCGATGCAGCGGTTTTTGGTCTATGCGATCGTCCAATTCCACCGCTCCTCACCGACTGGCCAAAGCGACCGAAAACCGTTCGTCCAATGTCTCTAGATAAGACTCGAAATTCCATGAAATCGCCCGTTCTCCCGCTTGCAGTTCGATTCCGGCAATGATTTCGGAAGAGGTCGAAAATTGCGCTCCCCTGGCCCCCAGCATGTGCTGCGCTTGCAGAGCATCGATCAATAACTGACGAATGTCTGGAGAGAGTTCGAAACTAGTGCGGATAGCTAACGGTTTATCCAGATCTTGCATGGAGTCAACGAGTTTCGATCGCTCAACTGCTTCCAAACTGGATAGACGATCGATAAACACCTCCACCACCCGCTGCTCAATCTCGACATTGGCCAACTCCTGCAAAGCTTGACGGGATATCTCCCACGCCTCGCGAGCGATTCTATGTCGAAGGGTATCTAAGAATTCATCCCGTTCCCGTTCCACTGCCGCTTGCCAGTCATCCTGCAGCCGCTCCGTATCGAGACGAGCTTGTCGAACTAAATCCTGTCGCAGCACTTCTGCCGTCGTTTTAGCCTGAGTCATTAATGCATCTTGCTGGTGCTCAAAATTCTGCTGCTGTTGGCGATAAAGGTCGGCCTGCTGTTGTGCATCCGCCTTTTGCTCCTCTGCCTCTCGCCAGCGAGCCTCCAGTTGCCGCTGCCGTTCTTGCATCGCTTGGGTAATCGGCCCGTACAAGAATCGCTTCAGCAGTAGAACCAGAATAATGAAATTGACGATTTGAGCGCCAAAGGTAAACCAATCAATCGCCACAGTACTACCCCCCCGCTTGTTCTAAGAAATGGTTCCAGAAGGGGTTGGCAAACAACAAAATCATCGACACAACAAAGCAGTAAATCGCGGTCGACTCCACGAGCGCCAAACCGACAAATAGCGTTCGGGTGATGATATTGGCGCGATCGGGTTGCTGCGCCAAAGCCCCCAAGGCCCGGGCAAGTGCTAGCCCTTCACCAATGGCCGGAGCAATCGAGCCGATCGCGATCGTCGACCCTGCAGACACAATCGAAACCACACCAATTAATCCAAGGTTATCCATTTCGAAACTTTCTCGTTCAGAGGGCAAAGGATTTGAGGTTCAGTCTTTAGTGAAGATAGAGATAGGTATAGATGCGAAGATTCTAGGACATATTTCATCTTATTCAGAGATGTGTTGAGAGCGCATACCCGACGCGATATAAACCGTTGCCAATATCGCAAATACATACGCTTGAATAACCCCGATCAACAGTCCAAATGCCTGCATAATAGGGGGTATGAACAGCGGTACTAACGCAATTAGAATTGCTACCAGCAAGTTGCCGCTCATAATATTTCCAAATAAGCGAACCGCCAGGGATGCGATCCGAGTCACTTCGCCAATCAGAGTAAATGGCAGCATTAGGGGGGTAGGTTGAAGGTAGTTTTTCAGATAGTTCAGCAACCCGATTTTCTGGATGCCAAATAGGGGAACAGCCACAAACACGCAAATTGCCAATGCTGATGTTGTAGACAAAGAGGCAGCCGGAGAAATATAGACCGGGAAAATCGACAAAATATTAGCGGTAGCAATAAATAGAAACAACGTTCCAATAAATGGCAGATAGGGTTTTGGCTCTTGCTCGATCGCATCTCGAATTTGCTGAGAAAGCATATCCACAACGATCTCCAGCATATTTTGCCAATTGGATATAGTTGGACCAACTGTAAGGTTGCGAGTCACCCAGTACGAACCGATCGCTAAGACAGCCATGACTATCCACGTGCAAACGAGTGTCGCATTTATGGCAATATCTCCAACCTGAAACACGCGGATAGCATCGGGATTAATTTCCATGCTGCGATCCTTCAATGCGCCATTTTTCTGACGGTGGTTGCAGGCGATGAATCAGCAGAATGCGCGCCAGCACCATCCCACATAGGCAAACTATTATACGAGTCCATTGTCCGTCAGATATCCAATACATTCCAAGCAAGGCGAGCGCCATGCGTCCCAAGAAACTCCCCACAAAGAGTCGCACGGGCCATTGCGTGCTAGGTAATTGCCGTACTGTCAACCACAGAATTCCAAAGTAGAAATATCCCAGTAAAAATCCAAATAGCAATACCGGAATCAGAGGCCAATCTACGGTCATATCTGCCTCACTTGAGCGAAATTAAAAATGACGATCGATGATGGTTTCAACATAGTTGAAATATCAGTCATTGGCAGATATTAGTTGCGATTATTCATCTTGACTTTCCTGTCGAATCCAAAACCACGCGTTCCAACATCCAATCCCCAATCCTGCAAACAGCAGCATCAGCGTCCACGAATAGGGACTCGGCCAACGGCGATCGATCCATATCCCCAGGGCGATGCCACCAAGCGTTGGAATACTGACGCTCCAACCTACCAGCCCAAACGTCCCCATCCAAAACCAGACTCCTTTCTCTCGCTCCTGTCGCGCCTGTTGTTTTCGGATAGATTTCTCGCGAATTTGTTGACGAAAACCATTCCGAGACACTTTTCGTTTGTGACCTCTGTTGTTTCCACTGCCGCTATCTTCAGGCCCTGTCATTGCCCCTGCCTCTCATTTCGGCAAATCTCCGAACAAAGCTAGCTTCCAGTTTCGCCAAGGCAGACCGAGACTGTTTTTCCCGTTCGTCCAATGTCCGAAACTTCTCCTCAACCGCTTGCAACAGAGTGCTTAACTCGCCCCCGCGAATAGCCTGCCGGGTGGCCACCAACACCTCCGAACCACATTTAACCAACACCCCGCGATCGATCGCCAGAAAGACTTCCCCCTCGTCTTCTGCATCTTCCCCGATTGGCTCGTAGGAGAGGATACCGGGCACCAAAGTCGCTACAAAGTCGATGTGGTTAGGGAGCAAACAGAAGGAACCATTAGCGGCTTCAGCAATCGCTTTACTTGCTCGGTCAACCAGAAAAATACCGGTTGGCAGGAGAACTTTTAGCTGCATGTCCGTTCTCATGATGCTTGCTCCTCCGCCTCCTCGATCGCCCCAATCATGTACAGGGCTTGCTCCGACACATTGGCAAAGTCATCGTTCAAAATTCGTTCGCAGCCAGCGATCGTGTCGCTTAGAGGAACCAACTTACCTGTCTTGCCTGTGAATTGCTCCGTGCTGAAGAATGGCTGTGTTAAAAAACGCTCTAGTCTACGAGCCTGGTTGACGATCTGGCGATCGCCCCGAGATAACTCTTCCAGCCCCAGCATGGCAATAATGTCCTTCAGCTGTTCGTAAGTGGATAGCGTCCGCCTCACCTCTCGGGCGATGTCGTAGTGATGCTGTCCCACAACAGTGGGCGTCAGCATTTTCGAGCTGGAGCGCAATAGGTTGACCGCTGGATAAAAGCCCTCGCTGGCTCGCTTACGCGATAGCACAATGGACGACGATAAGTGCCCGAACGTCTGTACAGCAGCTGGATCGGTAAAGTCATCTGCCGGGACGTAGACCGCCTGAATAGAGGTGATTGCCCCCGTAGCCGTACTGGAAATGCGCTCCTCAAACTCGGCTAAATCTGTCAGCAAAGTCGGCTGATACCCCACTCGGGATGGCAATCTCCCCATCAATCCCGACACTTCTTGTCCCGCCTGGATAAACCGAAAGATGTTGTCAATTAACAGCAGGACATCTTGTTTGGCTTCGTCTCGAAAATATTCGGCCATCGTAAGGGCCGCATGACCGACGCGAAACCTGGCCCCAGGAGGTTCGTCCATTTGGCCAAACACCATGACGGTGTTGTCTAGCACCCCCGCTGCTTGCATCTCCCGATACAGCTCTTCTGCTTCGCGATTGCGTTCCCCAATGCCGCAGAAGATACCGATTCCCTGGTAACCACTGGCCATGTTGTGGATGGTCTCGGCAATCAGAACGGTCTTGCCAACACCTGCCCCCCCAAATAACCCAGCTTTGCCCCCTCGTTCCAAAGGGGCCAGTAGATCGATCGCCTTGATTCCCGTTTCCAGGATCTCGGACAGAGTAGACCGTTGCGACAGCGGTACGGGAGCTTGGTGGATGGATCGCCACTCTCCCCCCACAATGGGGTCTTTACGATCGACGGTTTCCCCAAACACATTCAGAACGCGGCCCAGTAGGCGTTGACCAACGGGTACCTCTAGCGGGCGATCGTCCGTCGTCACAGAAGCCCCTCTCGATAGACCGGAAACCGGAGTCAAGGCAACACCGCGTACGGTCTTGGCGTCAATTTGTTCTACAACTTCGATGGCCACTGCCCCGTCGTCCCCTGCCCTCAATTGGCTGTAAAGCTTAGGCAACCTATGGGGAAATTGCACGTCGACAACACTTCCCCGAAATGACACGACTTTGCCTCGATTCACACTCGGCACCTCAACAAGTGAAGAGAAAGTGGGCTGAAGCCTATAAAAGATCTTACTGGGGGAATCGAGTCGGCCTGACAATTCTCCGTTAGGCTGTAATGTCCTGTAAGGAAATATAGCGAGGGGCAAGAAGAGTATCTCCAACATCCCACTTGCCCCTGGTAGTTTCAATTAACGCCTAGAGTGACTTCTTACCCTCTGCTGGCTGACCTAAGACTCGATCACATCAATCTTGACCTGCCTGCGATGTTCAACTTCAGACTTTGGCAGCGTCAATTTCAACATGCCATGCTTGTACTCAGCCTTTACTTTCTCCGATTTGATATGGGCAGGTAGCGTAATGACCCGCTCGAACTTGCCATAACGCAATTCGGAATGCGTACGCCCCTCCTCTTCCGTTTTGATTTCCTGTTTGCGCTCGCCCCTGACCGTTACGGTATCTTCCGTGACCTCAAGGTCTAGCTCCTCCACTTCCATACCGGGAACTTCGAGAGTCAAGAGGATCGAATCTTCGGTTTCCTCCATTTCGGCAGGAGGAACAAACCCAAATTCTGACAAATCGCGATCGGCAGCCGGCATGAATTGTTCGAACATGTGATTCATTTCTCGCCGTAGCGAGTCAATTCCTTTCGTAAATTCCCACCGATCGATTTCTCGGAAGGGGCTCCAACGTGTAATTGTCATTTCCTTGCCTCCAAATGCTCGGAATTATCCGATCAATTCCAATCAAGACGAGAGAAAAACCGACAACTCACTCTCCCCCTAAAGAAATTTCCTCAAAATATGTACCAGCTTGGCAACAGAAGAAACCCTAAATCGGCCAACCCCTCATCATTTATAAATAGGCACTAAACAAGCAGTCTACATTCACCTCCTCTACTTGTATTTTAGATCGATCTGCTCTACAGAAAACAAATGAATACTTTTTTGAAGCGTATCGTTACGATTTCAGGTTAATGCTTACTCTGTGCAGCTATATCGCTTGCGCCGACGATCCGTCTATTGCCTGACATACCATCCATAACGAAGAACAGCCTGAAGTTATAAACAATTTGTAGAGCAATAAGTAATATTATTTCAATAGGCAAAGCTAAAAAAATATTTATACGTACAGTATATATTGACTCTCTAGTGCTGCTTCCCCCATTTCTGGAGCGGCTGTGTTAATGATTCTTTGAATCTTTCTAGACAAGTGATTCACATTTCTCTACTTTTAGCTTCTACTCTGTGTATCTTGAGACACATTTGCCTGTGTGTAGATCTCTTTCGTACATACTTTAACTAGACGAGTCCCTAAGTGAAGGATTCGGAAGGGGTAAGTTGTGAGTGAGAGACGGATCGATTATGTTGAGGTTACGCTCTTTACATTGGCTTTTGCTGCGCTGGCAGTAGCAATTATTGTTACTGCTTTGTGATGATTTTTGCGCTGTTTTCAGATAGGTGGTGGAGTTTAACCTTTATCAAAAAACGAATGCTATTGAGCAGGAGCGCTGGGTTCGAGAAGGGGGCGTCCTCACTCGTTTTACAAGCTGCTTGGGAGGTATTTGTATGGCTAAATCGATTGTGATGCGGGCTGATGCTCGTCGTGCTTTAGAACGTGGCATTGATGCCCTTACAGATGCAGTAGCCGTAACGTTGGGGCCGCGCGGGCGCAATGTAGTCCTGGAGAAACAGTTTGGAGCTCCGTACATCGTCAACGACGGCATAACGATTGCTAGAGAAATTGAGCTTGAAGACCACCTTGAAAATACCGGGGCGGCTCTAATTCGCGAAGCCGCTGCCAAGACAAACGATGTGGGCGGAGATGGGACAACAACTGCGGCGGTACTGGCCCGGTCAATTATTAAGGAAGGATTGAGGTATGTTGCTGCGGACATCAATCCGATGGCTCTCAAACGCGGGATCGCAAAAGCCGTAGGTTACGTCGTTCGAGAGATTGTTGCCTATTCACAACCAGTAGAAGATTCTCGGGCGATCGCGCAGGTCGCAGCCATCGCAGCAGGTAACGACCGGGAGATTGGTCAAATTGTGGCAGAGGCCATGGATAAGGTCGGTAGATCCGGAATCCTGACGGTGGAAGAAGGAAAATCGATTGCCACGGACATCGAGCTGACCGAGGGCATGCGGTTCGATCGCGGATACGTATCGCCGTATTTCATAACCAACCCCGACCAACTGGAGACCGTTCTAGAAGAGCCGCTTGTCCTCTGTACCGATCGGAAGATTGCGGCCGTTCAAGATTTGCTTTCTGTTTTAGAGCACGTGACCAAAGCAGAACGACCGTTGCTGATAATCGCGGAAAACGTGGACGGAGAAGCTCTCGCCACTTTGGTCCTCAATCGTCTGAGAGGAGTTCTGAATGTTTGCGCCGTAAAAGCTCCTGGGTTTGGCGATCGCCGCAAGGCAGTATTGCAAGACATTGCCACCTTGACCAGTTCCAAAGTGATTGCTGACGAAGCCGGTTTGACACTGGAAAACACGACCCCAGACCTGTTGGGAACTGCCCGTCGCGTCACGGTAACCAAAGATACGACGACAATTGTGGCATCGGGAAACGAGCCAGCTGTTCGGGCTCGGTGTCAGCAAATTGAGCGGCAAATTCAAGCAGCCGAGTCCGATTTCGAGCGAGAACAGCTAGAAGAGCGGCTAGCAAGGTTGGCCGGTGGTGTCGCGCTGATAAAGGTAGGGGCAGCGACTGAAACAGAGATGCAAGACCGCAAGCTCCGGTTGGAGGATGCGATTAACGCAGCTAAAGCTGCCATAGAAGAAGGGATCGTTCCTGGCGGAGGCGCTACATTCGTCCATATTTCGCCGATGCTGGAGTCTTGGGTTGGCGAACATCTGTCGGGTGCAGAACGTTACGGTGGACTGATCGTGGCAAAAGCATTAGAAGCCCCGTTGAGATGCATTGTAGAAAATGCCGGTGTAAGTGGAGCGGTCGTTGTCGATCGGGTAAAGAACCAACCGAACTTTTCAGAAGGCTTTGACGCTGAATTAAACCACTATGTCGATCTCATTCAGGCTGGCATTTTAGACACTGTAAAGGTGACTCGTGCTGGGTTGCAAAATGCAGCGTCGATTGCAGAAATGGTGCTCACCACAGAGGCGATCGTCGTACAACAGCCGGACTCCGATCGAGCAACTGCACCGATTCAAGGGGGGGTCGATCTGTAGTCCGGGTTAGCGATACGGGCAGGAGCCGTATGTGAAAATGTCAAAACCAAAATATCAAACTAATGCAGGGATTATGAGTAACCTTATATTCTTTTCTCTTGGTTCTCATGCAGCTAAGAATGTCGCTTCCAATTGCTGCACCTCCTGTTGTATCTGAGCCCGTTGCTTGGATAGGCGCACGTAGTCTGGCTTTTGTCTTCGATGCCTCAAAAACTGATTCATTTCATCGAAGCTCTTCGCAAAATCACTTGGCTGGTTGGAAGCCTCCAAACCCCAGCATTGGATAATATATGGCCTTGATTGGACGATGCCTCGGCTAGACTGAATTTCCCTGACAGCCACGCCGCTGGTGCTGAACTGATTTTCCCAACACCTCAGAGATTTCTCTAGGATAGGACTTCAAGCCATCAGTAACCACTTGCTCGGGAGGCACGTCCGCTGCTATATCCAATGCTTGTTGGAAAAAGGATTTCGCCGTTTCCATATCCTGCTTCTGGCTCAGCATTGAATCCACCAGATTGCTGTCTGAATCTATCGTTCTGTATAAGTAGCACCAACGCCCGCGTGCCCGCAGATATGTCTCGTCAACAAACCAATGTCCATTGAGAGTGCCCCTACGTGTACTTCTCAGCTGTTAACGGAATCGTTCTTCCCAATATCTAACCGTTTCGTGGGTGAACTCGAAGCCTCGCAACAAGAAGAATTCCACCAGATCGCGCAGGCTGAGCTTGAATCGCACTCGACTGAAAAGCACTTGAAAGACAATGTCGGTAGGAACTTTGATGAAGTTGAAAGGAGTTCATGTGCGCTTGTTGAAAGTACGAGCGCAGATGGGACAGCGAAAGACGGGTTAGCCAAGGTTGGTCGTGCGTTTGAGACGAGTAGTTATTGCTAGAGGTGCAATGGGGACAGTTCATTCAGGGCGAAACGAAGGTGCTGGAGTAGGAGTTGCACAACTTATCAGATCGATCACTCCTGCTGAGATCTCAGTCCTGACAGAATCGCCCTGGAGAGCTAACTGGTCGAGCCGCGCCTACAAAACATTTGATATGGAGCCCCAATGAACCTTGAGATACTCGGACAAATCTTCTTGGGATTAACCTTAGCGGCCACTGCGGGGTTGCGAGCCTGGTTGCCACTATTAGCGCTCAGCGTTCTGGGATACTTGGATGTCATCCCTCTCAACGAGCAGTTGGGTTGGCTGGCATCTCAAAATGCCATTGTGGTGCTGGCGATCGCCACCGTTTTAGAAATTGTTGCCGACAAGATTCCCGCTGTCGATCATGCCATGGACACTATCGGTATAGTCATTCGCCCTGCGGCCGGAGCACTAGCCATGAGTGCGGCGATCGCTGACATCGACCCCTTGATTGCCATCACGCTAGGTATCGCTGCTGGAGGAACTTCTGCAGAAGTGGTGGAGCTGGGCAAAGCCACAACGCGAGTATTTGCCAATGTCACATCCTTTGGGATAGGGGGCAGAGCATTGAGCGTCACCGAGGATGGATTGGCAATTAGCGGGATTGTTCTCGGATTCTTAATGCCCATCATTATTGGTTGTTGCGTTGCCGTTCTGACTATTGTCGGTATCCTCAGCTTGCCAAAATTAATCCGTATATTCCGGAAGTGCCAGCACAGCCGTGCCCAGTCCCCCTCCCGTCCGTAAGCAGCCCAGAGTCGCGATTAGCAAAGATATCCCACTATACGAAAAAGGGGTTATCTAAGCCAGATGCCTGGAGTACACCCCACCAAAGCAGCAATCTACAAACACAACAAAGCCGGATCTGAACAAATATCTTTATATAAAAATCTCAAAAGTCAAGCGTATCTGTGAATTTCGTACATTCATCTATCGGTTAACACGTAGATAAAGGCTTGGACCGCGGGACAGCAATCCGTTGGTTCTGGGCACATTGATTGCATGCAATTTGATTGCCCAAGCGACATCCGCCACGGATAACTAACGCTTGATTGGCGACGCTATGAGTCGCGATCAATTCTCTGCCCTGCAAGCCAGGAATTCCTGGTTTTCTTGTAGAGATATTTCCAACTCGAAGTAGCTAATACTACAACCATGCCGCAGGATAACTCAGCACTGTTGTCCGCCCTAATTGCCACAACAAAGCTGAGCCCCAACGGAATTGGCAAGCACTATACGTGACGATCCCAGACATGAGAACAATGCAGCAACAACCGATTGACACCACCGCTCAACGCCGTAGAGTCCGTCATATTCTTGTTATTGAAGATTCTTCGGGTCGTCGCACAGTTTCCCTCGAAGCTGCTACCTACTCGATGGGCCGCGATCCCAGCAGTGCATTGGTTTTGCATTCCAATTATGTCTCTCGCCAGCACGCCATCCTATTGCGAGTCCCCGTGCCTGGAGAAGCCAGCCACCTTTACCGCATTATTGACGGGAATTCGAAAGGTGAATTGAGCACCAATGGCTTAGCGATCAATGGGAAGCGTCTAACCTCTTGCGATCTCAAGCATGGCGATCGCATCTTTTTCAGCCGGGATGTCGCAGCGACGTACTACATCGCAATTAATCTGTCTGACGATGAGTTTTCTCAATACGCCAGCTCGGCAGGCTATCGTAGCCTCAAGCTAGAGGTCGAAGACCCTTCCCTGACTACATTGGAAGCATAGACGACTCAACCCAATTCCCGGATGCACACTTTAAGACTGTCCTGCACCACTACAATAAGCAGGGCAGTCTTGTTCATTTGAAAGTATCGCGGGTCTCTACCCCAAACAACTCCGACCCATCTGAGAAGGACATGCGAGCCAACACTAGTCTCAAGCTCCGGTTGAAGTAGCCGTCAATGGCATCCTTCCCCCTTAATTCATGCATCCCTCCGTCTGCTCCCCAGCGAGATCGGCGACTAATGATGGGGATAGTAGCCATCTGGGCAATCGCTTTAGTCTCTCGCCTGTGGCAATTGGGGGCGCTAGAGCCACCAGTCTTTGACGAAGTATATTTTCCAGTCTTTGCTCAAAACTACTTAGATGGCGTCGCCCCTTTTGACGTTCACCCTCCCCTAGGAAAATACGAAATTGCACTGGGGATACGGATTCTTGGCCCTAGTGCGCTAGGAATGCGCATCTCCACCGCTCTTGCCGGATCTCTCATTCCAGTTGCTGTTGCGGGGTTGGCCTATCAACTCACCGCTCGATCTAAGCTGGCTCTAATTTCTGGCAGCCTGATGTTGCTGGAGGGACTGTTTTTAGTCGAGTCCCGGTTTGGCTTGCTGAATGTCTGGTTAGTGCTGTTTGGACTCACAGCTCAGATTTACGCGATCGCCGCTTTGCAAGCCCGTGGATGGAAACAAACTGGATTGTTAGCTTGCAGTGGAACCCTGTTGGGAGCTAGTGCCGCGGTAAAGTGGAGCGGGCTGGGATTTGCTTTGGGCTTGGGCAGCATGGGGGCGATCGCGGTAGGTCTCTCCTCCCTATGCGGACAGGGGCAATCAGCAAGGTCACAAACGATAAAACGGCAATTAGGGGTATGGAATCATGTGCGCTTGCTTCATTGGTGGCACATTATCATCTGTTTTGGGCTCGTTCCCGCATCTGTCTATACCATCCAGTGGTTGCCTCATATCTGGCTAGTCGCAGGTCATTCTCCGGACTCACTCGCGACATTGGCCCGTCAACTCGTTGAGATTCACGCCCAGATGTTGGGCGGTCATGCAAACGCCTCACCCTCAGCCAGCCTGGCAGAGCCCGTCCATCCCTACTGTTCTTCTTGGTGGTCTTGGCCATTACTGGGCCGCCCGATCGCCTATTTCTTTGAAGACAACAGCGAAGCCTGGCGCGCAATCTACGCACTGGGCAATCCCATTCTGTGGTGGGGCTCAACCGTTGCGATTGTCTATCAATTCATTCGCAGTATCGCCAAACCCGACGGGGTCTCTTTATTCGTGCTTGCAAACTACGCCGCCAACTGGCTCCCGTGGGCATTTGTAGGACGCTGTCTGTTCCTTTATCACTACATGGGCTCGCTGGTGTTTAGCATCTTGGCGATCGCTCTGGTACTGGAAAGCTGGCTCAGCCGACCGGAGCGAATCTACACATGGCTGGGTTGGAATCTAGCAATCGCAATCCTTGGGGGGGCCATCTTTTTTGCACCCATATGGTTCGGGTTACCGCTATCACCAGACGCCCTCTACAGACGCCTGTGGTTTCAGGGCAGATGGTTGCTGCAATTCAACTGGATATGAGTCGCACAAGAATCGCTCACTCCAATTGCCACTAAAGAGCAGCTAAGGCGTACTACACAGCTTCAACAGATGCACTGTTCGGGCTAAGGGCGTGATTGCCGTGATGTCCGTTCTCGTAGCGGAGCGCACGCTTGGGGCCGTGAATGGGATCTTCAACGATGATGGTTTGGTCACGGCTGGCCCCGAGAGACACAATCGCGATCGGCACATCCATCAGCTGAGCTAAAAACTTGAGATAGTTGTAAGCCGCTGCAGGCAAGTCGTCGATAGAGCGACAGTGACTTGTAGGAGTCTGCCACCCCGGAAGGGTTTCGTATATCGGAGTGCATTGAGCAAACACATTAGCGTTGCTGGGGAAATGCTCCACTCGCTCGCCGTTGTAGTCGTAGGCGACACACACCTTAATCTCGTCCACATCATCCAGAACGTCCAGCTTGGTAACAGCCAGACAATCCAGTCCATTCACCCGCACGGCATAGCGACCAATTACAGCATCGAACCAACCGCAACGACGCTGGCGACCGGTGGTGGTACCAAACTCTGCCCCAACCTTGCACAGATGATTACCCCACTCATCCATTAATTCCGTGGGAAACGGACCTTCACCGACACGAGTCGTGTAAGCCTTGGCCACACCAATCACGCGATCGACCGTTGTGGGGCCAACTCCGGCTCCGATACAAGCACCACCTGCAATGGGGTGGGAAGAGGTGACGTAGGGATAGGTACCGTAATCGAGATCGAGCAGGGTGCCTTGGGCTCCTTCAAACAAAATATTCTTGCGTTCGGCGATCGCCTCGCTCAGCTTAATGCCAACATCGGTGACATAGGGCTTCAACCGTTCCGCATAACCCAAGTATTCGTCAATCACCGCATCCGGATCCAGCGGTTCGAGGCCGTACATCTTCTCCAGCAAGACATTCTTGTAAGGAATTGCCCAATTGAGCCGCTCACGCAAGTGATCGGGATTCATTAAGTCCAGAATGCGAATACCGGTACGCTCGGACTTATCGGCGTAGGTCGGGCCAATTCCTCGTCCAGTAGTACCAATTTTGCGCTCGCCCTTGCGCTCCTCCTCCGCACTGTCAATCAGCCGATGGTAAGGCATCGTAACGTGGGCCGTTTCGGCAATAAACAGATTGTCGGTGGAAACCCCGAGGTCGTGAAGTTGGTCGATTTCCCCTAAGAGTACTTTCGGATCGATAACAGTACCACTAGCGATCGCGCATTGTTTATCTGGATACAGAATCCCTGAGGGAATCAAATGTAGCTTAAACGTCTGGTCGTTAACGACCACCGTATGTCCCGCATTCACCCCCCCCTGGTAGCGAACCACAACATCGGCATTTTCGCTCAGCAGATCGGTGATCTTGCCTTTACCCTCGTCACCCCACTGGGCGCCGATTACAACTACATTGGCCAAAGCTTTTATGCTCTCCAGGTTTACAGCCCAACTTAAAGGTTCCCTCTTATCAGCTGACTGTCACCAACTGCCACCGAGGGTATCCACAAGACGCGAGTAGTAAGCTTAACAGCGTGTAAAAAACGCTGTCAAATCCTTCTCACGAAAATATTTAGAAACCTTGAGACGGACTTTCGTTCGGAGACGAAAAGCAAAAAAGTCAGCAGCGAGCGATGTAACTTGCCAGACGTACTCATAGCGCCCGCCTTGCCTCAAGGGTGTAGCTAAAAAGCCCTGGGTTACTTGATATCTAGTAACTCAACATCAAAGGTCAAAGTCGCATTTGGAGGAATCACTCCACCCGCACCACGAGAGCCATAGCCCAAATCTGACGGAATAATCAACTGGCGCTTGCCGCCAACTTTCATAGTGGCCACTCCTTCATCCCATCCTTTGATCACCTGACCCACGCCAATGGTGAATTCAAACGGACGATTGCGCTGTACGGAACTGTCGAACACAGAGCCGTCATCTAGTTTGCCGGTGTAATGGACGACAACCGTTTGGCCCGTCTCGGGGCTGGCACCAGTCCCTTCTTCGATGTCGATGTATTGGAGACCGGAATCAGTAGTAATCACAGGTTCTGTAGGGGTAGAAGACTCAACAGGGGTCTGAGCAATCAAAGTCTTAGCCATCAAAGGACTTGCATCAACAGCTAGAGCAGGGGCACTCGCGATTGACAGGCACAACAGTGTAGCGCTCAGGCACAGAGCAATGCACAAGTTCAGAAAACGCTTCATGGATAAGCTCAAATGGAAAACGCTCGCGGAATGAATACCCGTTACCCACCTGCTGAAATCAGCCTGCCTTGGCAACTTGTAAACAGTCCGCAGTCAGTATACTGCGATCGCTCCCCTTGCCAAGACATTCACTCTCTTTAGAGATAAAGCGGGTCCCCACCACCAAGCGGCAATGGGGACCTATGCTACCTACGACCCTCTAAGCAGTGGAGGGGCGTGAAAGGGACTACTTGGATTCCTGGCGCTCTTTGGCTTCGGCAATCACCACATCTGCCACATTCTTGGGGCAAGAAGCGTAGTGGGCAAAAGACATGGAGAACTGGCCGCGACCGGAGGTCATGGTACGCAAGTCGCCGATATAGCCGAACATTTCGCTCAGAGGCACGTCAGCCTTGATGCGAGCACCCGTGGGGGTAGCGTCCTGGGACTTAATCATGCCGCGACGACGGTTGAGGTCACCGATTACGTCACCCACGTAGTCATCGGGAGTGAAGACGTCAACGTTCATGATCGGTTCCAGCAGCTCGGGACCGGCCTTAGGAACGCTCTGACGGTATGCTGCCCGGGCCGCAGTCTCGAATGCTACGGCAGACGAGTCAACCGGGTGGTAACCGCCATCCATTAGGGTGACCTTCATATCCACGCAGGGGAACCCGGCCAAGACACCTTTGTCGAGACTGGTACCGAAGCCTTTCTCGACTGCGGGCCAGAATTCGCGAGGTACGTTACCGCCGGTTACCTTCGACTCGAAAGTATACCCACTGCCGGGCTCGCCAGGTTCGATCGTGTAGTCGATCTTGCCGAACTGACCGGCACCACCGGTTTGTTTCTTGTGGGTGTAGCTGTCTGTTATCAGCTTGGTAATGGATTCGCGGTAGGCCACCTGAGGCTTGCCCACTTCCACTTCCACACCGTGGGTGCGCTTGAGGATGTCTACCTTAATGTCGAGGTGAAGTTCTCCCATCCCCTTCATGATCACTTCGTTGGTTTCCTGGTCGGTCTCCACCTGGAAGGAGGGATCTTCCTGAACCATCTTGCTCAGTGCCATGCCCATCTTCTCGGAGTCGCCTTTCTTTTTTGGGGCAACAGCGATGGAAATCACCGGGTCGGGGAACACCATCGGTTCCAACACAGCCGGCTCGTTGGGGTCGCAGAGGGTGTGGCCAGTTTGAACCGTTTTCATGCCGATAATGGCAACGATGTCTCCCGCTTGAGCGGTGTCGATCTCCTCGCGGGAGTCGGCGTGCATTTCCACCAAACGACTAACGCGCTCCTTCTTGCCGGTAGCGCTGTTGAGGATCGTATCCCCCTTGGAAACCTTACCGGAGTAAATGCGGGTGAAGGTGAGAGCTCCGAAGCGATCGTCCATAATCTTGAACGCCAGCGCGCGCAGGGGCTTCTCGGGGTCGACGTAGGCCAGGTTACCGGTTTCGTTGCCTTCCAAATCCACTTCGGGTTGAGGCTTCACCTCAACGGGGCTGGGCAGGTAGTCAACAACCGCATCCAGAACGAGCTGAACCCCTTTGTTCTTGAAGGAAGAACCGCAGTAGGTGGGGAAGAAATCCAGCTCACGGGTGCCCTTACGGATGCAGGACTTAATTTCCTCGACAGTGAGTTCTTCACCTTCGAGATATTTTTCCATCAAATCGTCATCTTGTTCGACCGCAGTCTCGATCAGCTTTTCACGCCACTCGGCTACGTCATCCGCCATGTCGGCTGGGACATCTTCGATGGTGTAGTTTTCAGGCTTGCCTGTTTCGTCCCAGATCCAAGCTTTCTCAGTGAGCAGATCAACGACACCAACGAAATCATTTTCGATGCCGATGGGGAGCACCATGACCAGGGGCTTGGCGGCCAGCACATCTTCCACTTGCTTTACCACGCGGTAGAAATCAGCACCCGTGCGGTCGAGCTTGTTGACGTAGATAATCCGGGCTACTTCGGACTCGTTAGCGTAGCGCCAGTTGGTTTCGGATTGGGGTTCTACACCACCGGAACCGCAGAACACACCAACACCGCCATCCAGCACCTTAAGGGAACGATATACCTCGATGGTGAAGTCTACGTGACCGGGAGTGTCGATAATGTTGAGCTGGTGATCCTTCCAAAAACAGGAGGTTGCAGCAGACTGAATGGTAATGCCGCGCTCTTGCTCCTGCTCCATAAAGTCAGTAGTAGCTGCCCCGTCATGTACCTCACCAATCTTGTGAATCTTGCCGGTGAGGTTGAGGATGCGTTCGGTCGTGGTCGTCTTGCCCGCGTCCACGTGAGCGAAGATACCAATATTGCGATAGCTGGAAAGGTCTTTCATCTTGATTCTCTAAGTGTCTGTGCTACTTACCT
>JBFRWD010000076.1:0-25342 GCA_051439425.1 Synechococcus sp. | reverse complement strand
GTAGAGATACATAGACGAGCGAATAGTCACAATGACCGCAAAGCAGAATACGCTCGAATTGCAAGCATAAAGAAAAGCAAAATTCTGATGAGAAGCAAGCCGCTACTACTTTTGATTGAAAGGTTATAAAACCAGAAAAAGGAATGTCGATAACCACTGAGCTTCTCGATCGCTGGCGCAAGCTTCTGTTGATTTATGTTGCGAGTTTACTTAACTCGTTCAGCGCAGACTGGCTTGAGTTTAGTTAGAGAAATGCCAGCCACAGTAACTTGTGTTTAAAATCGCTGACAGTAGGCACTATCGCCTTCTTTTCGGTAACGCTTCGAACGAGCCTCAGCGGTTAGCAACGCCAACCGAGTCGAGCCAGTCGTTGGGAACCAATGTTGAGGCAGTCAGTGTTAGTCCAGATGGAGCGTGCTCATCCCCATTGGGGCCACAGAGAGCGTATGGCCATGCTGGAATAGCAAGGTGGCGGTAGTGGTGGCCTGTGATTGGGTGGGGTGATGAGTCTAGGTAATGGCAATAAAAAACCAAATTGAAGCCATTTTGTATTTGAAAGGCCGTCCGTTGACGCTAACGGAAATTGCCGACACAGCAGCCTGCGATCGCGAGGATGCCTACGACGCCCTGCTGGAACTCATGGAGGATTACGCCCACCGAGATTCGGCCCTGGAAGTCTTGGAAGTCGAGAACGGGTTTGCCTTGCAACTGCGCGATCCGTTTATGTCAATGGTGACGGATATCTTGCCTCCCGAAATTGGCTTGGCGGCAACCCGGACACTGGCGGCGATCGCCCTGCGCGGCCCGCTCCTACAATCCGAGTTGGTCGAGTTGCGAGGGGGAGGGGCCTATCAACACGTCATCGAATTGGTGCGCAAAGGCTTTGTCAGCAAGCAACGACAGCCAACAAGTCGTTCATCCGTGTTGAGGGTGACGGATAAGTTTCATCAATATTATGAAGTGGATCGGCTGGATGACACTCAATTAGCCCTGTCGCTAGAGGGTCGCCAGGGGGAAACTGACAGCACTGAGCTGGAAGAACCGATGGATGACGTAGAGGGAGCGTAAATCTTACTAGCTCCCGTAAACGCTAGGTAGCGGGCTGCATGAAGGATGAGCTGCAAAAGGGATTTGGCTCTAGTCGAGCAACGTTGTCCCATACATCAGTCTGACAAAACACTCGCTCATCTGGAATAGTCGTAGAGATAGCATTCGGCAATCCGCTATGGAGACTTTCCGAACCACTTTTGTTTTGTATCAAGGCTTTCAGCTGTCTCCACACTCCAGGCCTTACAGCGGATTGCTATAAATAGTCGTAGATAGTTTTGAGTTGGGTGGTCAAGCCCCCGTTCGTCAAAACACTCTCTCCGGCGATCGCCGTTCATCCCCAATCTGCCAGTGTCTGTCACCTCAGCCCGTCCGTCCTCCACCCAAGTCACAACAGCAATTGCTCTGGATCGTGTTGAAAAGCGGTTTGGAGAGCAACCGGTGGTGAAGGATTTAAGCTTGTCCATCCGTACTGGAGAACTCTTTGGCCTGCTGGGACCAAACGGTGCGGGCAAGTCGACAACCGTACGGATGCTAACCACTCTGACAAAGCCCAGTTCGGGAGCAATCCACATTCAGGGGATGGACATCGTGCGCCAGCAGATTCAAGTGCGGGCAGCGATTGGCGTCGTGGTGCAGCCCATTAGCCTGAATAGCGATCGCACCGTCTGGGAGAACCTAGAATTTCACGGGCGGCTGCATCATATTCCGCGACAAACCCGGCAGGAAGGCATCGATCGCTGGTTGAGCTATGTCGAACTGTCCGAAAGACGCGACGACTTGGTGAAAACACTGTCGGGGGGGATGAAACGTCGCCTGCAAATTGCTCGGGCTTTACTGCACGATCCCGATATTTTGTTTTTGGACGAACCCACTGTTGGACTCGACCCCCAGGCCCGCCGACTGTTGTGGGATATCATTCGCAATTTGAATTCGCGGGGCATGACCATCCTGCTTACCACCCACTACATGGAAGAAGCAGAAACTCTCTGCGATCGGATTGGCATTATGGATCGCGGGCAGTTGATCGCGGTAGGTTCTCCTACCGAGCTGCGGCAACAGCAGGGGGAAGCCATTGTCGAACGTCAGGTCATCGGTAATGGATTGGCCGACAAGATGGGCTCGCAAGTAACCGCCACCGAACACACATTCTTCCCCACTCTGGTGGCAGCAACAACGTACATGGAAGCCCAGACGGACAAAACCGGTTTGATGGTGCGACCATCCAACCTAGAAGATATCTTCATGCAATTGACTGGAAGAGGTCTGGATTAGCCAGTCGATAACCTTAAGCAATCCCCTTTGGAGAATTATCCAATCATTTCTCCTTGTAGATTAAGGCTTTGAGCTGTAGCCGACTCTAGACCTTACAGCGGATTGCTACAGCTCTAGATCGAATTGCGACAGGGAAGCGCAAATGTTGTTTGGAGATGGCTGCCATGACCGCGATCGCCCTTAAAAACGAGCCCTTCTTGCGTACCCAGCCCGGATCTCGTGCCTGCTTACTTCTGCACGGATTGGGTGGGGGCGTTTACGAAATGCAGCTAATCGCCGATGTCTTATACCAACAAGGGTTAACCGTTTGCGGGATTAACTACCCCGGCCACGATCGCCCCGCCATGTTCATGCCGCGCTCCACCTGGCAAGAATGGTACGGCCATATTCTCGACACCTATCGTGACTTGGCCCGTTCCTACTCATCCATCTCGGTGGTTAGTTTCTCCACCGGCTGTCCGCTGGCGCTGCACTTAGCGAACCAAACGCAAACTGAAGTGGATCCCTCTGATGTCGGGCCCTCTGAAGCTGTCATCGATCGCTTGGTAATGCTCAGCCCCTACCTCACCATTCGCTACCACTGGTACTACGGCTTTCCACTAGAAACCTACGTCCAAACCATCGGACGAGTCATTGAACAGGTGCCCCGCCTGTCGCTACCCATCCGCGATCGCCAGATGGAACGGGCCGCATCCCAAGCAGCGTTCTTCCAAAGCTTTAATATGTTCGCCGTTCGCAGCGCGATCGAGCTGATCGAAACCCACACCAAACCTGCTATACCGAACATCACGATACCGACGCTGATTATGCAGGCCGAGCGCGATCGCGTTGTCGATCCCTCTGGCGCTCGATATCTATATGACACACTCGCGTCTGCGGAGAAAGAACTCGTCTGGTTGCCTGAATCCGACCACATCATTCCCCTCGATGTCGAACGGGAGATTGTGTTTGAGACGGTCGCCAGCTTTCTTTCTGAAATAAAGGCGTCCCCCTGAGTCTTGCAGGGGGGTATGGGGGTATCTACCATGTGGAAGATCGGCTGGGGCGATCGCTGATTTCGCAAACTCTCGTAACAGTCATCAGAAGCCGTCTCACCCCCGTGATAGACTTTGAGGCAAATTTACTGTGGTTGCGACTGGATTTGTTTAGCAGGTTGCTAAGCCATCTGCGCAGCCTTTTTAAAGCGCCACAACCGATAAAAAGCTGGGAGATACCGAGACATGCGCGATGCTGTCGCCACTATTGTTCAGAATTACGATCGCGTTGGTCGTTACCTCGACTCCGCTGCGATTGACTCTCTAAAGTCCTACTTTCAATCCGGTACCACCCGCATCCAGGCGGTGCGAGCCATTAATCTGAATGCCACTGCCATCGTTAAAGGTGCTGCAGCGCAGTTGTTCACCGACGTTCCCGACCTGCTGCGTCCCGGCGGAAATGCCTACACCACTCGCCGCTACGCCGCTTGCCTGCGCGATATGGATTACTTCTTGCGCTACGCTACTTACGCCCTGGTGTCGGGTAGCAACGATGTTCTGGATGTGCGCGTACTGGCTGGCCTGCGCGAGACCTACAATTCTTTGGGTGTACCTCTAGGCCCGATCGTTCAAAGCATCGAGCGCATGAAGGACGAAGTTATTGCGCTCTTGGATGAAGGTGCCGATGTAACGGTTGTGGCAGCACCGTTTGAATATATGGCTGCGGAGCTAAGCGAGACCAATATCTAGTTCTGGTCTCTAGATTTCGGCATCTTGTTTTTTGCCTCTAGATTTCGGCATCTGGATTTCGGCTACGATTATCGGGCTTCTGTTCTCGATGAGTCTGGCGAACCTATGCCCCGGCAACGACTTGATGTTTGGTTAGTCGAACACAACTACTTCCAGTCGCGGCAGCAAGCTCAGCGAGCTATTCAAGCTGGGGAAGTCCTGCTGGACGAACGTGTTATGGATAAGCCCGGTACGCAAGTATCGGGCGATTTTACTGTTCGAGTAAAGGAGCGACCGGCGTACGTTTCTCGAGGGGGAGAGAAACTGGCGGGAGCATTACAGGTATTTGAGATTGAAGTGGGCGATCGCATTTGTCTGGATGGAGGAATATCCACTGGAGGATTCACGGACTGCCTGCTAAAGCACGGTGCCCAGCACGTGTACGGCATTGATGTGGGGTACGGGCAAGTGGCCTGGTCGCTGCAAACCGACGATCACGTCACTGTGAAGGAGCGCACCAACCTGCGCCATCTCACCCCTGAGGAGTTGTATGGTTCGGAGTTGCCTGCAGATCGATGGCCCACGCTGACGACGGTGGATGTGTCGTTTATTTCTCTAACCAAGGTGCTTCCGGCATTGTGGTCGTTGTTGCAACCACCACGGGAAGCAGTGTTGTTAGTGAAGCCTCAATTTGAGGCAGGGCGCGAGCGAATTGGCAAGAAGGGGGTGGTAAGAGATCCGAATGTGCAGGCAGAGGCGATCGCCAAGGTCTTGAATTCAGCCCAAGACTTAGGCTGGCATTATTGGGGCGCTACCTGGTCTCCGGCACCGGGGCCAGCGGGCAATATCGAGTTTTTGCTGTGGCTCAAGGATGAGCCAGGTTCTGAGGATCCGACGCTAGCGACATTCAAACAATTGGTGAAGCAAGCGAGAGCCGCATTGAAGGGAACGGATACCGACGGCAAGGGGACTTCGTAAGATTTCGAGTTTTCTTTTATGGCGCAGATGGAGAAGCAACAGTACACCCGGATTAATTCTCCTTGCTTATTAGTCTGACTATGTCTCCACCCCCCACTCGCAGATGTCTCGGGCTGGATGCACTGCGGGGCATCGCCATTGTAGGCATGTTGCTTTCGGCTGCAGTCCCTTACGGCGTGCTGCCCGACTGGATGTATCACGCCCAAGTGCCCCCTCCCGAACACATCTTTGCCCCCACGATTCCCGGCATTACCTGGGTGGATGTGGTCTTTCCCTTCTTCCTGTTTGCATTGGGGATGTCTATTCCGCTGGCACTGTCTCGGCGGGTGAAACGCGGAGATTCGGACTGGCAGTTGGGGGTACGGGTGCTGGCTCGGGGAGTGACGTTAGGGGTGTTTGCGATCGCGGTACAACACCTGCGGCCATTGGTTCTATCTGACGCTCCGACTGCCTCTACATATGGGATCGCATTGCTGGGCTTTTGCTTGCTGTTCCCAACGTTTGGCCGCTTGCCCAATCGCATGGCCGTGAAGGTTCGCTGGGTTGTCCGCGGTATTGGCTGGGCGCTACTGGCGGGTCTGCTGGCTATATTGCGCTATCCCGATGGCAGTGGGTTTTCGCTGGCTCGCAGCGACATCATTTTAATTTTGTTGACCAATGCGGCGGTGGCTGGGGGCTTGGTGTGGGTGTGCACGCGCGATCGCCCGGCGGTACGGCTGGGGTTCTTGGGATTGTTGTTGGCGATGCGGTTGGGGGGGACGGAGGCTAGCTGGGTGCAGCAGGTATGGAGTTGGACGCCAGTTCCCTGGCTGTTTCGATGGGAGTATTTGACCTATTTGGCACTGGTGATTCCCGGGACGTTGGTGGGCGATCGCTGGCTGCAGAGTTTTGACAAACTCCAATATCTAAGGAGATGGAGAGATGGGCGAC
The DNA here is from genome assembly GCA_051439425.1 of Synechococcus sp. Lineage (GTDB taxonomy): Bacteria > Cyanobacteriota > Cyanobacteriia > Thermostichales > PCC-7336 > PCC-7336. Next base: position 19,409 of record JBFRWD010000076.1, on the reverse strand, counting down.
TGCGGGCGATCGCGGTAACGCAGGTGATCTTAGCAGTTGCAGTGGTCGTGGGATTGCAGGAACGGTGGGGAATCGCGTGGCTGTTGGTGTGTGCGGGATTGGCAGTGGCTGGCTGGGTACTGCTGAGCCGACCGGAGGGCACAAAAGAACGGCTGATAGCAGACTGGTACCGCTGGGGCGCGATCTGGCTGGGTACGGGATTGTTTTTGGAGCCCTACGAGATGGGGATCAAGAAAGATCCACCGACGCTCAGTTACTTCTTTGTCTGTTCTGGGTTAGCTGTTTTGCTCCTGATTGCTTGCACGATCGCGATTCATCAGTTGGGGGGGGTACGGCTGTTTTCGCTGGCGATCGCCAATGGACAAAACCCCATGATTGCTTATGTGGCGTTAGCGAATTTGGCAGTGCCGATCTTGGCGTTGGTGGGAATCGATGGCTGGGTAAACGGTTTACCCGTCTGGATTCAGGTGGCCTATGCCGTGGCTACGGTTTGGTTGACAGCAGCGATCGTACGCTGGCTGACTCGCAGGAGCATTGTCTGGAAAACGTAGGACAAACTTTTCAGGTAGCTGCTGCATCTTTGAAGGTATGTCTGGCAGATCGCGAGAACTAGCTGCTTCCCCGATAAAATGAGCAGAATCCCGTTCCGGCTAGCCAATGCCTCGCCTTCCCGTCCTCACCTACGATCGCGGCACGCTCATTCTGCACCCCCCACCCAGAGGAAAGGCCTGGATTGATTTTGCCACTTGGGACGATCGCATCGAACGGTTTCGCATCCCGGCGATTTATTATCGTCAATTGGTGGAGCGGCTGCATTTGGAGCCGACAGAATTTGAAGATAAGGCGCGGGGATATCAGCAGCTAACGCTCGAATCCCGAACGCGACGCAAGGCTTACGTGCATCAGCGGGAGGCTCTTAGCGCCTGGAAGCAGGCTGGAGGGCGCGGTGTAGTGGTATTGCCAACGGGATCGGGGAAGACCTATCTAGCCCACTTAGTGTTGCAGGAGATGGGGCGCAGTTGTCTGATTGTGGTGCCCACGCTGGATCTGATGCATCAGTGGTACGAGCAATTGGTAGCGGCGTTTCCCAATACTGAAATCGGTTTGTTGGGGGGAGGCTCGCGCGATCGCTCTCCGATTTTGGTGGCAACGTACGATAGTGCAGCTATTCATGCGGAGACGTTGGGAGGGAAGTATGGCGGGGTGGTGTTTGATGAGTGCCACCATTTGCCGAGCGATTTTAATCGGGTAATTGCAGAGTACGCGATCGCCCCCTACCGTCTGGGGTTGACGGCGACGCCGGAGCGCAGCGATGGGCGGCATGAAGATTTGATGGAGTTGATTGGGCCGGAGGTCTATCGCAAGTCGGCGGAGGATTTGGCAGGCACGGCGCTGGCAGATTACGAGATTGTGCGGCTGGCGGTAAAGCTGACGGCGGAGGAGCGGGAACGGTACGAGTCCTTAATTGAGGTGCGGAACCAGTTTCTGAGGGACTCCAAAATTCGGTTGGGATATTTGCAGGGATGGCAGCGGTTTGTGACAGAGAGTGCGCGATCGCCTCAGGGGCGCAGGGCGATGTTGGCCCATCGGGAGGCGAAGCAGATTGCGTTGGGGACAGAGGGAAAGTTACGCATTCTGATTGACTTGCTGCAGCGGCACGATGGGGAGCGGGTGCTGATTTTTACGAACGACAATGCAACGGTTTATCGCATCTCGCAAGACTGTTTGATTCCGGCGATTACTCATCAGACGCCTGTGAAGGAGCGGCATTCGACGCTGGAGTTTTTTCGGGATGGCACCTACAAAACTTTAGTGGTGTCGCACGTGCTGAATGAGGGGGTGGATGTGCCGGAGGTGAAGGTGGCTGTTCTGCTGTCGGGGACGGGATCGACGCGGGAGTATGTGCAACGGCTGGGGCGGATTTTGCGGAAGGGGGCGGATCGCAGTAAGCAGGCGGTGCTGTACGAGGTGATTGCGGAGGACACGGTGGAGGAGCGGACGAGCGATCGGCGTCGTGGAAGCAATAGGAAGAAGCAGCGAGTGGCTAAGCCATTAAAATTGGTGCCCAAGCATGGTGGGAGACGGGCGGCTGAGTCAAGCGAGGATTGGTCGGTTGATGATTTGCCGTTTTAACCATGTTTGTATCGATAGAGGTCTGGGATGTATGGCTAGAGGGTTATCCATCAACTTTGAGAAAGCCGCTTGACGGCTGCTCCCTTCAACAACTCGTGAGCTTCTTTGAGATAGTCGGGAATGCGATCGCGGTGGGAACTATCGGCCAAACATTCCGCTAACTTGCTAGCCGATACATGCTCCGCTTTCCCCCCTGGAAACCGATGACCCGCATTCGTGAGTAAGTTGTAGCGGGCCTTGCCATACTCCACCATGTCGTAGGCCAACACGAGATTGCGCAGCCACAACCGCCCAATAAACTCTCTCAATTGCCATACAGATGAACAATGTGGACATCCCCAAACTGTTCGAGAAACCGAGCGAACAGATTCATCCGCTCCAGAATGTTGGCATTGCCACGCTTATCCAGCATGCTCCATACCAAGGGAATGGCAACACCTTGGTGAGCTACTCCCAGCATCAAGATGTTGAACACACTGGTGCCAAATTGCGCACATTGGATCGCTACTTCTAGGCGCTTTGATTATTGGAGGACTCTTCTGGTTCTTGAATGAAGTGTGCTCATGTGGATTCGGAGTAAGAAGGCAGTTTAGCTTGAGGTTTTAACTGAAGATACCTCTCTTCCAAGGGAGTTAGTTGCTGAGATAGGTGTGATGTGGGGTGAGCGAATGAAAGCTGTTGAGAAAAAGTCTTTGCTAGCTCAATCTAGACTTAGAGCGAGAGCGCACGGGATAGTTGTATCGACATTAAACCTCGCATCTTGCAATGCCTGAAGGTCCAGAAATTCGCCAGTCAGCCGATCGCATCGCCGCTGCCCTCCTCAACCAATCAACCACAGACGTCTTCTTCGCCTTCGACCGCCTCAAACTCTTCGAAGCAGAACTGACCGGTGAAACCGTCGTCAGCGTCAAGCCACGCGGCAAAGCCATGCTGATCCGCTTCTCCAACGACCTCAGCATCTACAGCCACAACCAGCTCTACGGCGTCTGGATGATTCGCAAAGCCCACAATTACCCTGCCACCAACCGCCAACTGCGACTGGCCATCCACACCCCCCACAAATCCGCCTTGCTCTACAGCGCGTCTGACATCTCTGTTCTCACCGACAGCGATATTGTGGAACATCCGTTCTTACGCAAACTGGGGCCAGATGTCTTAGATGAGCACACAACTGTGGACACAGTCCGAGATCGCCTCCAGCAAAAGCAGTTCCATCGCCGCCGCTTCAGCACCCTTCTACTCGACCAACAGTGCCTCAGTGGATTAGGTAACTACCTGCGCAGCGAAATCCTATTCGTCAGCGGCCTACACCCATCCCAACGCCCTATTGACTGCAGCCCAACCCAGCTCGACAACTTGGCAGACAACATCCTGACCATCACCCGCCAGTCTTACGAAACCAAAGGCATCACCAACGATCTCGACACCGCCCTGGCCCTCAAATCCGAAGGCTATCGCCGTCGCGACTACCGTTTTTACGTCTTCAGCCGCAAAGGCAAACCCTGCCGCACCTGCCATACCCCAATCGTGAAAGAAACCTTAGGAGGTCGTCGCTGCTACTATTGCCCCCAATGCCAGCCCGAGTAACCACTTTGCCCTATCAACAGTCGCCCCTAAGAGTTCCCTGGCACCTTATAGTGCTGTCTACACTTGAGCCATCCAAACTCGCCGACCCCATTGCGATCGAGGCCGTCCCCATAGAAATCAAGGAATGCCATGTCTATTCCCAGCGACATCAAAACCGAATGGGCCGCCATCACCGATCCACTCGCCAAGCGCTTCGATCGCGACGTAGAAGTACAACTGGGCCAAGCCAAGTGGGAACTATCGGACGATATTCAATCCACCCAATTCTGGCAAGCCTGTCAGTCAGAAGGACTCGACAGTCGCTTGGGAGTACCGTTCCACGAACTCCGACAACCCAAAAAGAAAGAAAACTGTCTGGATATCGGTTGCGGCGTCAGCTTCCTCATCTACCCCTGGGGGCATTGGGAAGCCTACTTCCACGGCCACGAACTCAGTCCCAAAACCGTGCAATTCGTTCAATCACGCGGCCCCCAGCTCAACTCAAAGCTTTTCAAAGAGATGACCAAAGGGGTGGCTCATAATTTGAGTATGTACGACGAGCGGCAGTTTCAAATGGCGATCGCTACCGGCATGTTCTACTACTATCCACCCGACTATTTCTCCGCAGTAATCAGCCAACTGCTGCGCGTCACTCAGCCCAAATCGACCTTGGTGCTAGATGTGGTCGATCCCGAATCCGAATGGGCGGACGAATGGGGGTTAATCGAGCTGGAGAAGGGAGGGGAACCCGAATTTACACCACTTGCTGACTGGGAGCGCACGTTTAAGCAGCACGGACTAAAAATCAAGAAACAGGCAGCTGGAGAATTATTTGTTAGTTATGCTCTGGCCCTTCCCAGTTAATTCAGACTCCATGCTCTGATGGGGAATTTCGTAGTTGGGACTACGAGCTGCTTGGGCAAGCGGCAGGTGAAAACACCTTTTTTCCGCGACATCTAAGACGGGATCGGTGGGGAATGTTAAGTCCACAAGACATGGGGCTCTACGGGCCTGGCAAACGTGTTAAAGTATATCCGCTTTGTCGGAGGTAGAAACCCGTCGATTCGAGCGGGCCAACCCCCAGTCTTTCCCAAAGCATCCCTAGAAATTGGAGTATCCAGTCAAATGTCCATTTATGTTGGCAATCTGTCTTACAGAGCCACCAGAGAAGATATTCAAGAAGTTTTTGCTGAGTACGGCACCGTAACAAATGTCACCATCCCCACCGATCGCGAAACCGGTCGTCCTCGTGGTTTCGCATTTGTAGACTTATCCTCCGACGCTGAAGAAGATACCGCAATCGAAAATCTGGATGGAGCCGAGTGGTTGGGTCGCGAAATGCGCGTCAACAAAGCTCGCCCCCGTTCTGGTGGTGGTGCACCTCGCCCCCGTCCCGCTGGAGAGCGGTCCTTCCAGTCCGGTTATTAATCACCCATTTGCAGCCGTTTCTACTTCTGTTAGCGATCGCAAGCTCATTGACTTTGGGGCGGCTGCCCGTTTTGACTAGGATGGCGATCGCCTTGCTTTCTCTCAACCCTGACTTTGCCGATGGGTGGCAGTAGCTCGGAGACCGCAATAGTTTTTGCTAGATCGTGTCGACCTCTTCCCTATTTCGACGTCAGCACACTAGTTTGCTCAAGCACTGTCAGAGGAATCCGTTATGGCTAAACGCCGCAACTTGAAAAAAGAAAAAGCCCAGCGCAACCGCGAATATGCCCGCAAATTGCGTCAGGAAGCAAGAAGCCGTAACTCTCGCCGAGGTAGGGGTGGATCTGACGGCGGTGATGCAAAGTCTTAATTTGCCTGAGGTCTTCACTTGGCTGAGTAAAGGTGTCGATGACTTTGCAGAATTGAGAAGGACACCTTGAAATTTCGGTCTCCCAATCAATCCACACCCTGTAAACGGTTAGATAACAGACCGTTAGGTGAGAAGACGGCAACTTTTTTGTCTTTACAGCCCACTGCTCCTTGGCAGTGGGCCTTCTTGTTCTAAGTGAGAGCCGCAAAACCGAAGGTGACGTTGAATTCTGAAGACAGCAAACTTCACAGGCGCTAATTATTAAGCTTGAAATAGAGATACCCGAGCATCATCAGCGCGTAAGCGAGCTATTTGCGCCTAATCATTGTTACCCCCCAGTAGAACACTTTGAATGCAGTAGAAAAGGCTGCTTACAATCAAACGCGATCGCTACATCTTCTGTTTCATTCCAATTCGCGAGTGCTAGCTCCTGACAGCCCGCGCCTCTATAATCGATGAGTTACAGCAGTGGCAAAACTGCTGCTTACATTTCAGCTATGGCAATCCCTCACCGAGCCTAAAACTCCATGTCCTAACTGAAATGACAGACTCTATAAGCACCGGGAAGGACGCCGTGGCAAAATTTATCTTTATCACCGGTGGTGTTGTCTCTAGCATTGGTAAGGGCATTGTCGCCGCCAGCTTGGGAACCCTCCTCAAAGCCCGCAATTACTCCGTTTCTATTCTCAAGCTCGACCCTTACATCAACGTCGATCCCGGCACTATGAGCCCCTACCAGCACGGGGAAGTGTTTGTTACCGATGACGGAGCAGAAACCGACTTGGACTTAGGTCACTACGAGCGCTTCACCGACACCAATATGTCGAAGCTGAATAACGTGACAACTGGTGGCATCTACCAAGCTGTATTGAATAAAGAGCGCCGAGGAGATTATCACGGCGGCACGGTGCAGGTCATTCCCCACATCACCAATGAAATTAAGGAGCGAATTCATCGCGTGGCCCGCAGCACCAGCCCCGATGTGGTGTTGGTGGAAGTTGGGGGCACGGTTGGCGACATCGAGTCCTTACCGTTTATGGAAGCGATTCGACAGTTTCGTAAAGATGTGGGTCGCAACAACGTCATGTACGTCCATGTGACGCTCATCCCCATGATCGAAGCCGCTGGGGAAATGAAGACCAAGCCCACCCAGCACTCTGTTAAAGAATTGCGTTCGATCGGTATTCAACCCGACATGCTGGTCTGTCGCTGCGATCGCCCCTTGCATCCTGGCATCAAAGCCAAAATTGCCGAATTTTGCGATGTCCCCCCCGAGTCAGTGGTGACCGCCAAGGATGCTCCCACCATTTACGACGTACCGTTGGTGATGGAAAACGAGGGATTGGCTCGCCAAGTCCTCTCCATATTGGGCATGGAGCAGCGGTCTCCCGACCTGAACTCTTGGACGCGGCTGGTGGAGCGGTTGCATAACCCTCAACACGAGCTGAAGGTGGCGATTGTTGGTAAGTACGTTCGTTTATCTGATGCGTACCTGTCTGTCGTAGAAGCACTAAACCATGCGGCCCTAGATGCCAACTGTAATGTGAATGTGGAGTGGGTATCAGCGGAAGATGTGGCGGCCCACGGCCCGGAGCGGTTCTTGTCGCAAGTGGATGCGTTGGTGGTGCCCGGTGGCTTTGGTACCAGAGGTATCGAGGGCAAGGTAGACGCAATTCACTATGCTCGCGAGCAGAAAATCCCCTTCCTAGGACTCTGTCTGGGAATGCAGTGTGCTGTGATTGAATGGGCGCTGAATCTGGCCCACTTAGAGCGCGCCAATAGTTCTGAATTTGACGAAGGCACTCCTAACCCAGTGATCAGCTTGTTGCCCGAGCAAGAAGACGTCGTGGATTTAGGAGGCACAATGCGGCTGGGATTGTACCCTTGCCGCCTAAAGGAAGGTAGTTTGGCGCGATCGCTCTATGAAGACAGCGTTGTGTCAGAGCGCCATCGCCATCGCTACGAGTTCAATAACCACTACCGCAAGGGATTGCTGGAGTCTGGTTATCTAGTCAGCGGTACGTCGTTGGACGATCGTCTGGTGGAAATTGTGGAGTATCCCGACCACCCGTTCTTCATCGCTTGCCAATTCCACCCCGAATTCCTCTCGCGCCCGCGCAGACCCCATCCTCTATTTAAAGGATTGGTGGATGCCACCCTCAAGCGCAAAGTTAGCTCGGATACCGACTCTGCTCCTGCCGAGTTGACGAATCCGGTTCAAGTCCACGTCTAGATCCGCGCTAGTGACGCCAAGGTCAATGGACGATCTTCTTCTCCTGCGGGAGGGGCCGATCGCTCCAGGTATTTAAATATTCCTTGAGTTCAACATCTTGCGTAGAGAGCCTTCTCGCACGTTGCCATCCCGTCTGGCAGTCAGCAAGAAGTCCCGTGTATTGCCAAGCGCGAGGACTGAGTTTTGATGACACAATCCGGGGCAGCTTCCATGCATAAACGTTGGTCTCTATAGAGTGGCTAAATACGCCAGCGGGAATAACAAATATTCGACATAAAACAATTTCCAAATCAATTGATAGTAGTCATACATTCGGACAGAAGACCAAGATTTGAGCCGAGAGCGGTACCACCAAAGAAGAGCGACAGCAATCGAGTGGCCGATTCCAAGAATGCGCGCATCAAGAGAAGATAGCCATAGGGCAACTACTGCTGTAACGACATAAGTTGCCGTCAATAACCACAAACAAATGTGAAACGTTTGTCGGGCTCCTAACAAGATGGAGACAGTAGCGACGTTGAATTGCCGATCGCCCTCCATATCCGGAATGTCTTTAAAGAGAGCAATTGCCAGAGTAAAAACCAGGACAAATCCCACTAACGTCCACAATTCAGGGGATATTTGCGGCGCAAGCGAATCCGCAGATCGAAAGTAGAGGTACAAGCCAATATTGACCACCAATCCCCGAACTGTGTAAATACACAAAGACGCTAGTACCGGAAAGCGTTTGAGACGGATGGGAGGGAGGGAATATGCCGTACCGATAATGCTGCTGATGAGGACTGTGGCCAATAGGTAGGGGTTAGCAATGGCAGATAGGACAACACTCACCCCCCCTGTTAGGGCGACAATCCAGCATCCTTGCTGCCAGCTCAGGGCTTTGGATGCCAAGGGTAAGTGAGGCTTATTGATGCGATCGATCTCTACATCAAAGAGTTGATTGAGCCCGACAATGTAGACATTGGCACTCAAACAAGCCACCAACGCAATAGCGAATGCGGAGAAAGACAAAGCTTTCACCCCAAGTGGCTCAGCCTCAAAGGGGTTTGAGGCAAGGAGATACAAGCCGATAACACTCACTGTGGTGCCGTAGATAGTATGCGGACGTGAGAACCGCCACACCGATAGAATTTTTTCAAACACAAGTTCTGTGAATCATGAAGGCTATGAGTGTCAGTAGAGGTAGATCGTTTTCGGAGCCACTATAGCGCGAACAAAATTCTCAGAAGTCGAAACGATAAACGTTACACTGCAATCTCGCACAATTCCAAAAGCTAGGGGCTAAAGCTGGTATGAGCGATCAGAAGCATCCGCAATACTCCAAAGATCGTGCCCTTCTTACCTCCATCATCAAGGAAGGAACCCCAACTGACCTCAACCTGGTCGAGGTTGCCCGCTTGCGCATTCGCTACGACAAGTTTCCAGGAGCCCGCGATATCCAGCAAGATTTAGACCGCATGTTGGAGACCTGGAAACTCAGCGAAGACCAATTGTTCGAGAAAACCCGCCAGCTGCACGCCACTGGCGATGCCTACAAAGAAAGCTTCAGCAATCGCGATGACTGGGCCTGAGCTCAAGCAATTTAGAATCAGAATCCTATGCTGACAGAACCGTACATTGCCAGAACGCGAGCCAGGGCAACAACAAGACAACGGACATTACTCGCTCTGCAAACATGAGTTCGCCGAATGTGTTCAACGGCATTCAGTACCCGATACTACCTGGGCTGAGGTGGTTTTTAACCTTCCCTTCTCTACCTATAGGCTGATTTACCTATTCGACTTCCTCGGCGATAATGCTTAGCCGTGGTGTGTAATATTTCTTGACATGGCCAAGATTGAGGCGGGCAAATCGGCTCGACCAGTTTATACAGGCGTATCCCGTGCGCTGCATTACATTGCTTTGCGGTGTCACAGAGGGCTGAATCATCCCGTTCGCAAGCAAACTCACAGGGCTCGATTTGCGACTCTAGGAGTTCTTGGCGTTGCCCTCAGCTCGATCGCTGCAGTTGGCAATGCCTCGCAATCTTATATGACCGGCTCTCTAGCGAATATTGTCGGCTTCTCTGTTGTCGATCCTGACGAACGAGGACAGTCTGATTTCTCAGAAGCATTCACAGCGATTTTAGGGCCGGAGATTGAAGTAGATACGGCGATCGCTGCTGACGGCAGTACCCGCAATCAGGTACTCGTTAACAACACTGCTGTGGCCTCATTTGGAGAAGACGACGGCGATCGGGCTAGAGTCATTGCCGAGCGATTGACCGATCTTGCAGACCTTGCCCTGTTGTCAGCCGACAGTACGGCCCCCGACACCGTGAATGACATGGCAGTGGCCAGCGTTGACGGAGAAGTTGTATTTACAGTTGATTCCGATACGGCGCGTTGGTACGGCCGTACTCCCGAAGATCTCACTGTGATGTGGGTCAACAATCTGCGTATTGCATTAGATGGCAGTCCTCTGTCCGAGACGGAAGCCAACACTTATCGGAATCAGTTCAATTCCGGCCCGATTGACCTCGAAGGGCTTGCGTCTTGGTATGGCCCTTATTTTTATGGACGTCCTACGGCATCGGGGGAATTGTTTGTCCCTGGGAGCATGACTGCTGCCCATAAAACCTTACCCTTGGGCACCATGCTGCAGGTAACCTCACCCGATACAGGTCGTACTGTTGTGGTTCGGGTCAACGACCGGGGCCCTTACATTGGCCCCAGAATCCTCGATCTGTCCGAAACAGCAGCCCGCGAATTAGGGGTTCATCAGATGGGCGTGGCCAACGTACAAATTCGCATTCTCGATTCCGTTCCCAACAGCTAATTGTCCGAATAGGTGGCCAGGCTTGCTGGGGGGATGCCATCAAACAGAACTAATGAATTGCAGCAAGCCCGGTGGTAAACGAGTCACCCAATCACTGTTTCTCTGACACATAAAGAGTCTGAGTAGCCTAAGAGAATCTAGCAGGCCAAGACTTTGATGTGTTAATCACCTGGGGCTTACGCAGTAGTGAAAGACTCAACTGTTCGGGGCACGGCATAGCAAACGGTTTTGCTTTGAATTCAGGCTTGGATTCCCCTCACAGACTGTTAGGATCGGTAGAGCCAGTGAGCGAAAGTGAAATGAGGGTGAACTGATGGGTAACAACGATATTTTGCAGGCGCTGTTGAAAAATCCCATCCCGTTTTTGGGGGGCTTTGCAGCAGGCGCATTACGCCTCAATCTCAATGAAGATCCTCTAAAAGGGTGGCTGGAATCTCAAGGTATTGACGTACCGGCTGATGACTCGGATGATTCCAACGATCCTCCCAGCAGTGGCCCCCAAACTATTTCTATCGATTAGGCGACGGTGTTCAGTACGCGAGCTTAACGCTTGAGACCTCAGCATCGTCAATACGGAGCCAAGTGCAAGGCTGTACAAGTTCCAATAAGTTGCAGTGGGACAGATGTTTTCGCTGCTTCTCTACTAGATAGATGCTGTCACAAGCAATTTAGCCGTTAAAGTCACAGAGACTAGCAGCACTTCCCTCGAAGAAGCTTCGAATAATCGGCTGAATCCAGCCAGGAGGATACGGTGCCCCCCGTAACCATAGAGGAACTCAATCAGTTAGCCAGTTCTGAGAACTGGGGCGATCGCATCAAGGCAATCAACCAGGCGCGCGAGCTGTCAGGCGATAACGCCCTACCGCTGCTGTCTAGCTTGGCCACAGATTCCAACACACGTGTTCGTTACGCGGCCATCAGCCAAATCGGCACCCTAGAACTGAGCGACAGGGAGAAACCCATCTCTCTGTTGAAAGACCGCTTGGAAACCGATCCAGAAGTTGATGTTCGAGCTGCTGCCGCTGCTGCGCTTGGGGATTTGAAGCAGCCAGGAACCCTTCAAAATTTGCTGGCTGCATTGCAGCGTGAAGATGAGTGGCTGATGGTGCTCAGCATTATCGCAGCTTTAGGAGAGCTGGGCGATCTGGGGGCCATGGATGCCATCCTTGCAGCGGCAACGGATGACAACGTCTTGATCCGAGCGACTGCCGCTAGTGCACTGGGGGATCTAGGAGATGAGCGCGGGTTAGAAGCCCTGCAGACATTGGCCACCGATTCAGACTGGCAAACACGCCATAGAGTCTGCATTTCTCTCGGCAAAATAGGAGGGGATTCTGCTCGCGCTCTCCTAGAGTCCCTAGCCCAAGACGAGGAAGAGCAGGTAGCGGCTACTGCAAAAGATGTACTCGAGAAAACGGTCTAATCTTACGCTTTTCAGTGCGATCGACTACAGGATTCCCCACTGGCTGGAATGCTAGGATAACTTTGCTTGATACCGTGTGTTGAGATTTCTAGGACACGTATGTACACAGTCCTGTTTACCTATGGTTTGAACCCGTTGAAGGGATTAAAGCTAATGGTGCGATCGCAGCAAAAAGGGCTGCTCAAGCAGGTTTTGAGGCAAGGCAGAGAAGCAAACCTGTCGGTAGGGGCTTTAGTTCCCGAAGACTCAAAATCAATGTCAGTCTTGGAATGGGCAACCAAACTCAAATTTTTTGTCGCCCTTGAAGGTGAAGAGCACTCTGAAGAGCAGAAACTGTTGCCCGGATCGACGTCAGTTGGGCTACAGGTTTACGAACATGGAGATGGTGAAACGAAATATAAAGCAGAAGTCATGCGGTGGAAACTGGGCAAGTCTCGTCGGCGGACCCGTCGGTATCGTTAATGTGCACCCAGCAATAGCCCCTGCCCGACAGTAGAATTGTGTCCGACAATAGTTCGTGCCTAAAACGCAATAAATCCCGCAAGAGAAGAGTTGTTCTCAAAAAAAAGCGTCCGGCCTGAGTGAGGTTGGACGGACGATTAATAAAAGGCTCATTCCCTGATTTGATAAGACCATATAAAAGTCAAGAAGTTGGTACCATCCTTTTTGGATTTTTTCGTAGACCCCGCTGCAGTCTGAGTAGGAGTAGATTTGGAGCAGAATCACGGCAAGCTGCGTATTGAGCAGAACGCAGAACAACCAGAGTTCGAAAGCCCTCATCCCCATCCCTTCTCGCACGTTGGCAGAGGAGTGGTTCAAAAACGGGCCATTTGGGGTAACAGTCGCAGCAAAAAATGGACCAACTATTAAAGTGGGTCAATCGGGAAAAAAGTAGGGAGATCGCGCCCTCTGGAAGCGCTGGAATCCCAGCATTTCAAGCCAGTGGGGGTGAGCGTCACCAGTCATTAGTTCCCTGGGGCTCTTCCCTATGCGCTCAGCCACCTGGCTACGGATGAACCGGCGGTGATTCAGGAAAAACTGCAACAGGCTCAGATAGGAATTACTCAAACTCTTGCGCAGGAAAAAGTAGTTTCGCAGACGGGAATTGAGATTCTCCACCAGCGAGCTGGCTCTCGGAGTTTGCTTGAGCGCCTCAGCTACCGCCTTCATCACTGAATAAAACTGCCCGGAGAGCTGGAAATGCAACTGATCCAGTACTCCCAGTAGGGATTAGATGTCGGCCGTTTCCTGAACAGCAGACAGACCTCTATCACTGTCTGCAGTGGCAAGTTAAAACTGCGAGCAATGGTGTCCAGTTTGCGATCGATGACTCCAGAGAACACCAACAAATCATCCCGTTGTTTGCCTAAAACCTTTCGGAGTGTGCGAATCGCTGGATGTCGCTTACACTCTAGCTTCTGGAGTTCGACGATGATGAAATCGTATAACTCTTGTCGTACCTTCAGTGAGGGCCACGCTAGTTCGAAAATGTCGTGACACAGCCTTGGCAACGGTGGCAAACTGACGCTGCATGTGGAACACATCCCCATGGCAGGGAGTCTCGGGCATCACTGCTTTCTATCCAGCTCTCAACCCTTGCCCGCCATCCCCGATGGTGAAATCGGGAGCAACCCCTTGCTCCATACTCTCAAGGAGATACCAACCCCAAGTATCCTTATCTCTCTTCTCCACTCCTTGCAGTAAATAGCAATACGTCGATGCCGCATCCACTCCAGCTAATACCGGTTGCGAGCCCTGGTAAATTTCGTCATGCAAGCCCACATCGATCCCGGACAACTCCTAGGATTCATCGATCTCAGTTGCGATCGCCGCTGCTGATTGGAGGCGGTTGTGGATCGTTCCAATACTGATGTGCAGATCGAATAGATCGCGAAACAATTCGACCACACCTCGGTAGGAGCAGTGGCAGATCAGCACTAATGCCAGGATCAGCTGGAACAGCCAGGTCTTTGTGACTGGCAAGTGGAACAGCACCTCTGATTCATCATCGGCTGAACTGAAGGACTCATCCAGGGCTTGCTGAGCTTGGTGAGCTTGCTGATAAACGAATTTACGACTCACCTGAAAGTCGGCTGCCAGATGGCTGACTGGTTCTGATTTTGAGAGGGCTTGAATCGCGATCTCTTGGCGGATTTTTGGACACAAGCTGGCGGCGACTGACGGGGCTGAATTCATCCGGGGCGAAGAATGGGATACGTCAAACATCGAGTATCCTGGCAACTCTTCAACTTGGACCAAAAACTATGCCAACACTACTGATTTGCATGAGAAACCTCGGCTTGAGTGTTACCCAGCATTGAACCTCGCCCCCTGCATTGAACCTCGCCCAGATTTGAAGTTTACTACTCTCCGCAATTGCCGAATTACGAACGGATGGCCGTCCCATCGAGAGGAATCCTTTGCGTCTGTTTGGCCCGAATCCGAGACTGAGCAAGCTCAATCGCCACATGCCTGGGCAACTGTCCCGTTTGCGCCGCCTCCTCCAACACCAATGCCGTATTGGACCGCACCTCTGAGGAGATTACCTCAAACGCATCCGTCTGAGTCCCGCCACTATACTCCACAGCACCGCAAATTACCCCACCCGCATTGGCAATAAAGTCCGGAATTACCAAAATGTTCTGGGCGTGACAGATCTCCTCCGCCTCCGCCGTAAACGGAATATTCGCCCCTTGAACAACTAGCTTGGTCTTGAGGCGATCGATATTATCGACACGCACCACATCCGGACGCGCCGCCGGAATCCAAACGTCGCATTCAATCGCGATCGCCCCCTCCAGATCCATCACAGTCCCCCGACCCAGCTCGACAATGCTGCGCCCGGCAGACTTGAGCGCTATCGCAGCCTCTAGATCGATACCGTCCGGATCGAACAACGTCCCACCCGAATCAGCAATTCCAACGACGACAGCCCCCCGCTCCCCCAGGAATTTCGCTGCGTGCTGACCCACCGACCCAAACCCCTGCACCACCATGCGAGCCCCCTCTAACTCGACATCGCAATAGTCAGTCGCCACCTCCGTCGCGATCGCCAACCCGTACCCCGTCGCCCCAATTTCATCCAACGGAATCCCTCCCATTGCCGCCGGTAACCCAATCGCACGACCAATCTCGCCATACACCCAAGCCATACACTGCTCGTCCGTCCCCATATCCGGGCCGGGAATGTAATCCTGTAACGAGGCGATCGCCCGCGCAAACGACCGCATCAACAACTCCTTGCGCTCCAGCGGCAGTTTCGGATCGGCTACAATCGCTGCCTTGCCACCCCCGTGCGGCAGGTTGGCCACCGCGTTTTTCAGCGTCATCGCCCGCGCCAGCCGAAACACCTCCTCCGCCGTCACATCAGGAGCCATCCTCACCCCCCCAATCGCCGGGCCGAGCGCAACATTGTCGATCGCCACAATGGCCTTCAATCCCGTCTGAGGATCGTAGAGGTGGACAATCTTATCCGGCCCCAAATCGTCTGCAAATCGAAATAGCGTATCCATTTCAGTCTCCTCGGCAATCTGACAGCAGTAGGTTTGAAGCTGTCTATAACTTGACGGTCACCGCCTTCACCTCGGTGTATTCCTGCAGGGCGTATTCCCCCAATTCCCGACCCATCCCCGATTGCTTGAACCCACCAAAGGGGACGGCAGAATCGAGAAAGTCATAGCAATTCACCCAGACCGTTCCGGCCTTGAGAGCATGGGCGACGTTGTGGGCCTTGGACAAATCTCGGGTCCAGACCGCCGCTGCCAGGCCGTAAATGCTGCTGTTCGCGCGCCGAATCACTTCATCAACGTCTTTGAACTTGATGATGCTCATCACCGGGCCGAAGATCTCTTCCCGCGCAATCCTCATATCATCGCGAACATCCGCAAACACCGTGGGCTCGACAAAATAGCCGCGATCGCCCACTCGGTTGCCCCCACACATCAACTGAGCCCCCTCGCGCATACCCGTTTCGATGTAATCCATCACCCGATCGCGCTGAACCTCGCTGATCAGCGGCCCCTGCTCCGTTTCGGGGTCGCAAGGAGCTCCGACAATCCGCCGCCGAGCGCGATCGACGCAGCAGAGCACGAACTCGTCGTAGATGCTCTCTTCCACAAACAGCCGCGATCCAGCAGTGCAACACTGCCCCTGATTGAAGAACAGCCCTAAATGCGCCCCTTCCAAAGCGGCATGGATATCGGCATCGGCAAACACGATATTGGGACTCTTGCCCCCCAATTCCAACGTGACCCGCTTAAGGTTACTGCTGGCCGCCGCAACCGCGATCGCGTGTCCCACGGCGGTCGATCCCGTAAACGCCACCTTGTCGATATCCATATGCTGGGCAATAGCCATCCCAGTTTCCGATCCGGGGCCAGGCAGAATGTTGACGACACCCGGAGGAAATCCAGCCTCTACGATCAGTTCTCCGACCCGCAGGGCTGTCAGGGGGGTGTTGCTGGCGGGCTTCAGCACCACCGTATTGCCCGCCGCCAGAGCTGGAGCCAGTTTCCATGCCAGCAACAGCAATGGAAAATTCCAGGGGATAATCTGACCGACAACGCCGATCGGCTCGTGGCGCGTGTAGCTGAAGTACGGGTCCCCCACAGGGATCGTGCGCCCTTGAATTTTGTCGGCCCATCCTGCAAAGTAGCGATAGCATTGGATTGCGAGGGGCAAGTCAACCGTCCGCGCTTGGCTGAAGAGCTTGCCACTGTCGAGACTTTCTAATTCGGCCAGCTCGGTCTGATACCGTTCGATCAGATCGGCCAATGCCCGTAACAGTTCCCCCCGCTGCCGAGCAGACATGTTCGCCCATTCCCCCCGCGCGAAGGCAGCACGAGCGGCAACAACAGCGCGATCGACATCAGCAGCACCCGCTTCCGCGATACTCCCGATGGCTTCTCCAGTAGCGGGATTGATGGTCTCGAAGGTTTTACCCGAGAGACTATCCACCCACTTGTTGCCGATCAGCAGTTGCGAGGGAGCGAGATTGAGCGACGTCTGTAATGCAGTTACCATAGGGAACCTCCTGGCTCTGCTACCCCTTCAGGGTCTTGGCAAACAGAGCACTTAGATGGTGCAAAGCAGGCGAGACAGCATCGGCAGCCAGCCGCACATCGAGAATGCTGAAAGTGTCGCTGGCGCGAGCCGCGTGCAATGCCTGCGTTAACTCTTGAACGGTTTCGATGACAAATCCCTGCCCACCCCAGACCTCAACCAGCTGGGCGTAGTCGAGGCGAGGGATATTCACAAATGCCGCCTGCTCGTGGCCCATCGATCGCAGTGAGGCAAACGAACCGTTATTCAATACGATCGCAATCGGTTTCAGCCCCAACCGGTGGGCGGTGATCAGTTCCATTCCTGTCATCTGAAAGGCTCCGTCACCCACCAGGGCGATCGCCCGTCGGAACGGGTCGGCCAATTGGGCTCCAATGACACCGGGAATGGCGAATCCCATGCTGGCGTAAAAGGCAGGGCACAAAAATGAGGTTCCCGCCTGCATCCGAATATCGTCGGCAGCAAACAGGGTATCCCCCACATCGGTTACCAGTAGAGTATTTCCGTCGATAAACTGGTTCAGTTCGTGGATCAACCCTCTAGTGGTAATAGGACCTGTCATCGGCGAAACGCGCGGATGCATGGCCACAATATCGCTGGAAGGACGCCTGGGTAAATCGGGGTGGCGTTGCAAGCTGGCAATAAAGTCCTCAAATCGTACCTGTGAATAGTGATGGTGAGCGATCGCCACGCCGTCAGAGGTGGCCGAGATGGTGCGTACCGGATCGAGGTGAGCGGTGAACATACCCAGGTTGATGTCGGTCATGAATACCCCCAACATCAACAGACAATCCGAGCCCTCCACCCGATGGCGCACGTACGGATCCCCAGCCTCGCCGTTGTAAATTCCGATGTATTGAGGGTGTCCTTCTGGGAACGTTGATTTACCCAGCATTGTGGAGCACACAGGTAGTCCGAGGGTTTCGGCAATCGCTAGCACTCGTTCTTGCAGGCCAAACCGATGCACCTCTGCCCCGACCATCATTACGGGCAATTTAGCTTGCTGCAGCCGATCGAGGGTTTCGGTTAGGACTTCGGCCAGCGTGTCCGCATCGGTTTGTTTCAGCGGCGATAGTGAAGAACCAGTTTCTTCAATCTCCGCGTAAACCATGTCGCGGGGAATTTCCAGGTAGACGGGCCCCTTGAAGGTGGTGGCGTAGTCGATCGCCTTGTGAATTTGGGCGTCGGCTGTGGCCGGATCGTCTAGGGTTGCAGCATACAGAGTGACCTCTTCGTAAACTCGCCGCTGGGTGTCAAAGGTCTTGACTTTGTGGTGGAGTAGCTTTCGTTCTTGCCGTTCCTTTACCCCCGGGCCACCACTCAACACAACCAGCGGTGACTTTTCGGCATAGGCCCCTGCCACTGAATTGACCATATTCAAGCCGCCGACACCGTAGGTGACTACCGCCAATCCAAGCCCCCGGATGCGGGAGTAGGCATCGGCAGCAAACCCTGCACAGGGTTCGTGAGTCATGACCACTGGCGTAATTTCGCTATCAGCCAAGGCGTCGTAGAGGGTGAGGGCAAAGTCTCCCGGAATCCCAAACGCGTGTTGCACCCCCTGACGATGCATGAGGTCGAAAATGTGAGGAGCTAGTTGTGGCACGATCCTGTCCTCTCAATATTTAACGTTCAATACCAGAGTCAATGCTGCTCGATACGAATTTCAGGAGCGATCGAACTACTGGCGGAATAACACTCAACTCACAAACATGTACGGGGGTAGAGTCAGGCCCCTACACATGGCATTCCCCGACACAATGGGGTACAAACCGATCGCCTGATGCCGCATATGTGGCAGATATTAGAACTCAGGCTGCCACACAACTGCTGCAAAATCATTGCAAGCAACACTCGATCGAGCATCTCCAGGCGATCACAAGTGTTTCCCTAGCTAGCGGATAATGCTCTCAGACTCTTCCTTTATTCTACTAAATTTAGCAATCCACCTTCTACTTACTAGCGCGTAATTCCGACTTGAAATCAAAATATTAACCATGCACGCCATCATAGAATAAGCATTATTTCTCAGAATTTCCTGTCCTCATCTTCTATTTCATCAAGCAAAATCGCAGGCAGAACCACCGAATGAACGAAAGAAATGCCCTCGCATGCGAGGGCAAATTGCTAGATATTCCCTTTAGGCTGGATGTTTTCTGCCGAAGCCTTGATTGGGCAAACCTGGGAGGTAGCACTCTTTAAACATGTGCTGGATCCAGTTGTCTTTCAGCATCAACTGACGGGCTAGTTCGATTGAGAACTCTTCTAACTGGTCGTGATTGGCAGATGCGAGGGCATCTTTCAATGTCTTCAATCTAAATTCCTGCTCGATTTTGAGCGAACCTGGGCCATTCATACTCTTTACCCTGCACTAGAAC
>JBFRWD010000075.1:0-78068 GCA_051439425.1 Synechococcus sp. | reverse complement strand
GCCAAAGCACCCCCCACGTCGACTCTTAATTGAGACCCAGGATACTCGCGAATGGCGTTCACCACGGTTAGCCCCCCTTCCACAAAGGGTCCTAAGCCCAAGGAGGCTCGTAAGGCTTTTAGCAAAGCTTCTTCGTTCGGCCCCCCCCAGAACAATGCCAATAATCTTCGAAGTAAAGAGCTGCCAATCGGTGAATCAATAAATGTGGTTACTACATTGGTTTCAACATTCAGCGGTTCCTGCAATATTGCCCGGATTGCCTTCTGCTCCTCTACCGTTAACCGATCTGCATACCATTTCAGACTACTGGGGATGTCACCTGTACTGACAAAAGTTTCTAGGTCCTCTACTGAGATCGATCTCTGGGCCGCGCCAAATCGAATACTGATCTCATCTGCAGACCAGGGTGGAGCACTTATGAAAACAGCAGAAGCTAAAGCACAACACAAAGCTGGTATTTGAGAAGTTGTAGTAATTAATATATGTCGAAGCGCTTGCATAGATATGCTTAGAATAAATTACAGATGAAAGAGTGTTTCATAGATATATTTTTTAAATGGTAATACCAAATTAGCGGCACTGTCACGTAAACTCGGTGCATTCGACGGGGAAGATGAAAGGATGAGCAAAACCTCCGTTTCCTACGTTCGCCACAGATTTCCAGGGGTAATCATCAGCTACTCTGTCTGGCTCTATTTCCGATTTAGTTTGAGTTACCGAGATGTTGAAGAACTCCCGGCTCAGTGAGGTATACCATTTGGCTATGAGACCATCCGTAGATGGTGTCACAAGTTCGGCCAATCCTATGCCAATCAACTGAAACGTCGATTTGCCCATGCTGGCGACAAATGTCATTTTGATGAAGTCCGACTCCTCATCAATGGTGAATTCCATTGACTGTGGAGAGCATTTGACCAGCACAACCGGGTTCTGGATATCTTTGTCTAGAAACAACAGAATAAGCAAGTCGCCAAAAGATTCTTCCGACGTCTAATCAAGGGGCATGGGTACGTTCCCCGAGTATTCATAACAGATAAGTTGAGAAGTTACTCCGCTGCTATCGTGAAGTGCTCCCAAGTGTCGAGCACAGACGGCAGAGGCTCTCTCAGTGTCGCTGCTGCGAGGTCGAGGGGTGTACTAACTACGACATCGGGCCTGCTTTTCTGATGCCACGAACCATACACGCCATTGCAGAGGAAATCGAGGCCAGGATGCTCAACACAATCTGGCATCCTGACTTCAACACTAATAAAGAAGGCTGCTAGTTAAGCCGCTCATCCTCCTCTACAAAGTCCGGCACAGCCATCACGATCTGAATTTTGATTGGGGCCTGCTCGGGTCGAGCGTTATAGAAACCAATGTGGCGGCATAGTTTCTCAAGTGCTGATAGCTTGTCGTGAAGCTTGACTTCAACGACTCTAAGCGTGCCATCTTTAGTCTGTGTCTCACGCATTGTTACGCGCTGAATGGCGATCGCACTCTCCTCAGATAACTCACTGCTGGACTTCACGACTATCCCTTCGTTGTCCCAACTCACCACATCAGTAATTCGAGAGAAGGCGTTCGCCGCTAGCTCACGGACGAGGCGATCGGTGCTAATTCTGGTTCGTTCCCTAATTGGAGCCATTTCAGCCGCCAAAGCAGTCTGAATGTTGACTCTGGTCAACAGCCTAGAGCCTTGTTGTCGAGCAGTTCTGGGCGAACATATGCAAGGCAGGGATTTTCCAGCTTATCAGGCTGATTGCTCTCGGCTGAGATCCAAGATCTGACACTTTCTATCCTTTCCTCATCCCCGTCGAGCGCACCGACTTTACGTTAGAGATCTGTATGGTTGAGAGCTCCATATGGTTGAGGGATTCACATGGTTGACAAAGCCAGCCTCACAGCTTTCACATTCTTTCTTCCTTCAATAGAAGATGACCCATGGCTGGGGTGAGTGCTTCACTTTCACTATTGCTACAGAGTGTGCGCTCGGTATTCGCTTGGAAATCAACGGCTTATTGCGATACGCGCCAAGCAAGAGCGATGGTTCATTTGCTATCAGTCGCGGTTTGGGAACGATCGAATAAACCATGGCATACCTTTCCGTCGATCTACAAAACTCCTCTCACGTGCCTTGTCCGAAGGCGATTTATGCCATGCGCTCGGTCAGTAAGAGCTATCAAGTGGGGGAAGTGGAAGTGACTGCTCTGCGTTCGATTGACTTGGAGCTGTACGACGGAGAATTTGTGGTGCTGTTGGGGCCGTCCGGCAGTGGCAAATCCACCCTACTAAACATTTTGGGAGGATTGGATGTTCCCACATCGGGAGAGGTCTACTTTCGAGATCGCCTTTTAACTGCCGCCAGCGATGCCACGCTCACCCAGTTTCGACGCGAACACGTCGGATTCGTGTTTCAGTTCTACAACCTCATCCCCAGCCTGACGGCGGCAGAAAATGTGGCGCTGGTCACCGAGCTGTCCAGTCAAGCCATGCATCCCCACGACGCTCTTGGCATGGTGGGTTTGGCCCATCGAGTGGATCACTTTCCCGCTCAGCTATCCGGGGGAGAGCAGCAGCGGGTGGCGATCGCTCGCGCCATTGCCAAGCGTCCGGAAGTGCTGCTGTGCGACGAACCGACGGGAGCCTTGGATTTTGAAACTGGCAAGTTGGTGCTGGATGTGTTGGAACGGGTGAATCAAGATTTGGGCACCACTACAGCGGTGATTACCCACAATGCTGGAATTGCCGGGATGGCCGATCGCGTCATCACTATGCGCAGTGGCGAAATTCTCACCGTGCGCCAGAACGAGAGCAAGTTGTCTCCCGCACAGTTGGAGTGGTAGCCATGCATCCCCTCGACCTTAAGCTAGTGCGAGATTTGGTGCGGCTGAGGGGACAGGCGATCGCGATCGCGTTGGTGGTGGCATGCGGGATCGCCAGTTTCGTTATGTCTTTGAGTTCGTTGGAATCGCTAGGACTCACTCAAGCTACCTATTACGACCGTTACCGGTTTGCGGAGGTGTTTGCGGAATTGAAGCGGGCACCGGATACGCTGACAGCCCAGATCGAGGCCATTCCCGGGGTTGAGCAGGTGCAAACGCGGGTTGTGCGGGATGTGACACTGGACGTGCCGGGGTTGGACGAACCCGCAACAGGACGATTGGTATCGGTGCCCGATCTCTACGCTCCGGTGTTGAATGAGGTGTTTCTGCGGCGGGGGCGGTATCTGGAGCCCGGACGCAGCGATGAAGTATTGGTGAGCGAGTCCTTTGCTAAGGCAAATAACCTCAAGGAGGGGGACAGTGTCGAGGCGATTATCAACGGACGCTGGCAGCGGCTGCAGATTGTGGGAATTGCCCTCTCTCCCGAGTATGTGTATGAAGTGCGCGGAGCCGGCGCGATCTATCCCGAAAACAGGTTATTCGGAGTGATGTGGATGGGGCGACAGGGCTTGGGAACGGCCTTCGATATGGATGGGGCATTTAATAATGTCGCGCTAACGCTGTCGCGCAACGGACGCCTGGAAGAAGTCATCGAGCGCCTTGATGCCTTACTGGAAATCTACGGAGGAGTTGGGGCCTACGGGCGCAAGGATCAGCTCTCCCACAATATTTTGTCCAACGAGCTGGAAGAACTGGAGAATACGGCCAGCTTTTTGCCCACCTTGTTTTTGGCGGTGGCGGCGTTTCTGCTCAATATCGTGATGACCCGACTGGTGGCCACCCAGCGAGAGCAGATTGCTGTCCTCAAGGCATTTGGCTATAGCAATTGGGCCATCAGCCTTCACTATCTCAAGCTGGTATTGATACTGGCTGGAGTGGGAACCGTGTTGGGACTGGGGATGGGGATGTGGCTGGGGAGGGGGCTGACGCGAACGTACACCACCTTTTTTAGCTTTCCGCTACTGCAGTACGTGGCAAGTACCCGCACGATCGCCTCGGCAGTACTGGTGAGTGTGGGAGCAGCGGTAGTTGGGGGAATTTCCGCCGTGCGGCGTGCAATGGTGTTGCCTCCGGCGGAAGCCATGCGCCCGCAACCCCCCGCTGATTTTCGTCCCACGGTCATCGAACGCTTGGGCCTGCAGCGCTGGTTTTCTCTACCCACACGCATCATTCTGCGCAGCCTGGAGCGTTCCTCGCTGCGATCGCTGCTCTCCACCGCTGGGATTGGAGTCGCGGTAGCGATTGTGATCGTGGCGGGATTTTTTGGCGCTGCCCTCGAACTGCTCGTGGAGGTACAGTTTCATACCGCCCAGCGGGAGGATGTGTCGATTACCTTCACAGAACCGCGATCGGCCAGCGTGCGATACGACGTCGCCCACCTACCAGGGGTGCTGCAATCGGAGTCTTACCGATTGGTGCCTGCCCGCCTACGTCACGGTCATCTGGAGCGCCGTAATGCCGTCACTGGACTGGAGGCCAATGGGGACTTGCGGCAATTGATTGATACCCATCTTAATCGGATGCAGTTGCCCTCAGAAGGCATGGTACTCACCACCACATTGGCAGAATTACTGGATGTGCGCCCGGGCGATCGCATCACGGTGGAAGTGTTGGAAGGATCGCGTCCGGTGAAGTCGGTACTGGTGGCGGGGACGATTGACGAGATGTTGGGCCTGTCTGCCTACATGGAGATTTCTGCCCTGAATCGACTGATGGAAGAGGGGCAGAGCAGTTCTGGGGCCTATTTGGCGATCGATCCGCAGCAATCCAACCAGCTCTATGCCCGCCTGAAAGAACTACCTGCCGTGACGGGCATCTCCTTTCGAGAAGCTGCTCTGGAGAGTTTCGAACGTATTAGCGCTACCAACTTGCGGGTGACCACGAGAGTATTGGCCATCTTCGCCAGCATTATCAGTTTCAGTGTGATTTACAACTCGGCCCGCATTGCCCTATCGGAGCGGGAGCGGGAGTTGGCCAGCCTGCGAATTATGGGATTTACGCGGGGGGAGATTGCTTACATTTTGCTGGGCGAACAGACGCTGCTGACGCTGGTGGCGGTCCCGATTGGGTTTGCGATGGGGTGGGGGTTGGTGATGCTGATGGCCGCTGAGTTTCGCACGGAGTTGTTGCGGCTGCCGGCGATTGTGACGAGATCGGGGTACGCGTTTGCGTTTTCGGTTGTGGCGATCGCCTCCATTCTCTCCGGTTGGGTGGTACGTCGTCGTCTGAATAGCCTCGATCTGATTGCGGTGCTGAAGACTCGGGAGTAGAGGTATGGACACAAAACAGTACAGACAGCCCAAGCAATACAAACAGCCCACACAGGACACCCCGCCCAAGCTGGAGAAACCGACTAGATCACCTCAACAGGAGGGTCAAGTCAAACACCGTCGAGCTATTGCCCGTAAACTGGCTTACGGATTCTTAGGGGCAGGGGTGCTTGCGCTTCTGATTTGGGCATTTCGTCCCCCACCGATCTTGGTAGACACCACCGTGGTGGAACGGGGGGATGTGGTAGTGACAGTGGATGCGGAAGGGAAGACGCGGGTGCGAACTCGGTATGTGGTGGCGGCTCCGGTGGGGGGGCGGGTGCAGCGCATCGATCTCGATCCGGGAGATGAAGTGATTCAAGATGCTGTGGTGGCTCGTATCGATCCGCTGCCGCTGACGTCACAAGTGCAGGAAGCGCAGGCGCGGTTGGAGGAATTTCGGGCCGAGCGCATTGGTGTGGAAACCTTGCGGCACAAACCGGCGGAACTGCTGGAAGCCGAAGCTCGGATTCGGGCGGCAGAGGCCGCTCATCGCGAAGCGTTGGCAAAGGTGGGAGAGGCAGACGCCGCGTTGGCCCAGGCGCGGCGCGATCGCGAGCGATTTCAACGACTTGAGGCAGCTGGGGCTGTTTCGCGGCAAATACTAGAGACAGCCCAGTTGGAGGAAGACACGCAATCTCAAGCATTGGAGGCTGCACGACAGGAGAGCGAGCGAACGGTGGCGGACGTGGAAGCTGCACGGGAACATTTGCAGCATTTGGAAGCAGAGCAGACCGATCCCGATTACCTGTTGGATGTTTACGATGCCCGCATTGCCAGTGTGGAAGCTGAGCTGACCAACTTGTTGGACGAAGCGAATCGCACCGAGATCTATGCTCCCTCGGATGGCTTGGTGTTGCGGGTGATGCAGGAGAGCGAGCGGTTTGTTGAGGCAGGGGAACCGCTGCTGGAGATAGGCAATGTGGCGGATATGGAGATTGTGGTGGATGTGCTGTCGGCGGATGCGGTGAAAATTCAACCAGGGGCAGAGGTTTGGGTGGAGAACTGGGGAGGAGGCGATAGGCTTTTTGCCAGGGTCAGACGGGTGGAGCCATCGGCGTTTACCGAGACGTCGGCGTTGGGAGTTGAGGAGCAGCGGGTGAACGTTTTGGCCGATTTTGTTGATGTACCGCAGCGGTTGGGCGATGGATTTCGCATCGACGCGCGGTTTGTGGTGGGTGGTGTCGAGGGCGAGTTAAAAGTGCCGTTGAATGCCGTGTTTCGATGCGATTCAGAGGAGGGAATTCGCGATCGCGACTGGTGCGTGTTTGTAAAGGTAGAGGGAGTGGCACAGTTGCGGCGTGTGCAGCTGGGGCCGCGAAGTCGATTTGAGGTGGCGATTCTCTCCGGGTTGGAAGAGGGGGAGCTGGCGATCGTGCATCCGTCGGAGTCGATCGCTGATGGCAGGCGAGTGGGCGATCGCGAATAGCAGCAGGATTCGTCGAGTTATCGCTGTGGCCGATAAATGCGGACTTAGTTTGACTGCCGCCATTTCTATCCTTAAATCTGCAGGATTATCGACTTGCGAAGCTCTTTCATGAATGTGCTGGTTAGGTACACCATGCACTACTGAGAAGATAAGCGGGGTAATTCCCGAGCTTGCGCCCTCAAGTCGTAATACAAAACCCCTTTGATGGTTTGCCAAAACGGTAATATGGCAATACTGACAACCGCGTTCAAGATGGATGCCAACACTGCTATTGATTGATACATGGTGGTACTGGTATCAAAACCTCCTGTCACAATAATTGGCAGAAGCGAGATCGCAACAGTAATAGGAGTGGTAATCAACCAGCCAATAAAGGCAACTACGATTAACTTGAAAACAGATGATTTGCTTAAATCCCAGCTCCTGCTAAGGCTGTCTACAGCACCTGAAATATCTTCAACAGCAAGTGCAACTTCAGGAACAAACCATCGAGAAAATAGCCAAGCCAAAAAGCATAGGACAGCCAAGAAATAGATAACACTACTTCCAATAAAACCCATTGCTACGGCTACTTCCCCAGAATTCGACAGCTCTAGGATTGTTGTTACCGTAAAGACGAGAATGCCACCCAAGATCCAAGAGAAAATGTAAATCAAGAGAAATGTCATGAATGAATAAAATGCAATTCGAAAGAAAGCCCAGGTTTTGCCTTTAATGCTTTCAGTCGATTGACGGGGCGATTCGGTGCTATTTGCAAGAATGTTAAACGTCAGTTTTGATATGAGTGCTGAATTCGCTAGAAACTTTGCAAAACTGAATAAATAGAAGCCCAGCCAAGCGATCGCACTCGCGAAAATTGCCAAACCAAGAATTAAATTTGAGCTAATCGAATCCTGCCTGCCGAAGATGACGACTAGAACTGCGATAATGGCTAGCAAGGCAATTGTGGAGACACAAATAACAGCAAACACCCAAGTAAAAGCGCGTAAAGAAATTAGAAAAAAACGCCAAAACTGAGATCGATACACCTTAAATGTTGTACTGAGAATAGCTCCAATCTCCATTGAAGCTGGAGTTAAACTTTGTGTCGGCTGAATCATGGCTTCACTTAGACATGTGAAGAGTATTTTTTGTCGCCGAACTTGCAAGAAAACCCGGAGTTGATTTCGTTGATTGAACCTAACAAGTGGGGAGCGATCTGTTTAAAACATACCCATTACTCACTAGCATTTTCTGGCGATCGCACTACACTTTGTTCTGCGCATGTCATTGGAAAAGGCTTATGTCTGTTTGGGGTCCCCTCGCTAACCGCTACGAAGGAAAGGAAAGCCAGCCACACAAATTACTGGCCTTAGATGGGGGCGGAATTCGAGGCATTATTCCGCTTAAAGTGCTGGTGCGGATGGAGCAACTACTGAAAGAGGCGCTAGGGGCGGACGACAGTTTTCGCCTCTGCCAGTTTTTTGATTACATCGCCGGTACTAGTACCGGAGCCATTATTGCCGCCGGACTTTCACTGGGCATGACCGCCCAAGAATTACTGGATTTTTATATCGAAGTTGGCCCGCAGATGTTCGAGCCGCGCTTTGTGTTGGAGCGAGTCAACTCCCTGTATAAAGCCGATCCACTGCGAACAAAACTTGAAGACATTTTTGGCAAGGACACAACCCTTGCTCCTCGCTTTCTCAAGTGTTTGCTTTTAGCCGTAACGCGCAACCATACCACTGATTCTCCCTGGCCCATCAGCAGTAACCCCTTAGCCAAGTACAACAACACCAGTCGCCCCGATTGCAATCTGCAGATTCCCATCTGGAATATTGTGCGAGCCAGCACTGCAGCCCCCGTCTTCTTTCCCCCCGAGAAGATAGTCTGGGACCCCACAGATGATTCAAAGGCGTTTCTATTTGTGGACGGGGGGATGACTCCCTATAACAACCCAGCATTTGTGCTCTATCGCATGGCCACAGAACCGGCCTACAACCTCAAATGGGCGACTGGGGAAGATAAGCTGCTGCTAATTTCAATTGGAACGGGATTGACCCCCAGCAAAGACAGCAACATCCGCACCATCGATCGCAACATCATCCAAACATTACCCAGCGTGATTAGTGCGTTGATGAACGGGGCGGCAATCGAGCAAGACATTTGCTGTCGGCAGGTGGGGCGTTGTGTTTACGGTGATGCGATCGACAACGAAGTGGGAGATATGATTCCGCGAGACGAGCGCGGACAGCTCATTCCCCTCGAACATGGCCTGGACAAAAAATTTCTTTACGCCCGCTACAACATCGACATTTCTCAGGCCGGATTGGACAAGGCTGGAACGCCCAACATCAAGGCCAAAAGCGTTGCTAAGCTCGATTCGGTCGCTGCCATACCTCAACTGGAGATTATTGGGGATACAGTGGCTCGGCAAATGGACCTCAAACATTTTGGCAGCTTTGTGTCGCAGGGGTGATGGGGGGACGCACCATGGGCATTTGATGCCGTCACGGACTGACTGCTGCATCTGTCTCGGGAGAGGGGCTCTCGAATCGTCGGCCTAACTATTTACCATTCAGCAGGAATCATGCGAGTTTTTATCGTTCGCCCGTTTGGCACCAAAGAAGGCATTGACTTCGAACGCGTTCAAACGGAGTTAATCGATCCGGCGTTACAGCGACTCGATATCGCAGGGGGCACCACCGGCGAACTGCTGGCTCAGGGCAACATTCGCACCGATATGTTCGAGCAACTGCTGATTGCTGACTTGGTGATTGCAGATATTTCGATTCACAATGCGAACGTGTTTTACGAGTTGGGGGTGCGTCATGCGCTGCGCGATCGCCAGACCATACTCATTCGATCTCGGGCAGACACCGTCCCCTTTGACCTCAAAACAGACCGCTATCTCAGCTACGACAATCAAACCCCTGCAGCAGAAGTCGAGCGACTGGTAGACGTCTTGCAGGCAACTCAAGATAGCCAGCGGGTGGATAGTCCGATCTATCAGTTGTTGCCGGATCTCTCTCCAGCCAAAGTATCGTTACTCTCGATCGTTCCACCTGAATTTGGTGAAGACGTCGAAGACGCTCAAGCCAGAACCAATACAGCTTTACTACAGCTCTTTTGTGCGGATGTAAAAGGGTTGAGTTGGGAGCAGGCGGGCTGGCGCATGATTGGACGAGCCCAAATGACGCTAAGAGACTTTGAAGGGGCACGAGTCACATGGGAATCGATTCGCAACTCTTACCATCGTGGGGATGCCGAGGCAAACGAGCAACTGGCCACCGTGTACGAACGGCTCGGGAACATCGTTCGTTCCGAGCAAGCGATTGAAAGGGTATTGCACAGTCCGCGTATGAGCGATCGGCAGATGGCAGAAGCGTTTGCCTTGAAAGGGCGCAATGCCAAAACTCGCTGGGTGGCTGAGTGGAATTTCCTCGAACCTCTGTCGAAACGTCGCCGCACGGCGTTAATGTCACCGTTTTTGAAAGCGACGTTTGACAACTATGCCAGGGGGTTCGAGGAGGATCGGCGTCATTTTTATTCGGGATTAAATGCACTGGCATTGTTGAGTTGCTGGGTGCATTTGGCAGAGCTAGAAGCGGATTTGTGGGAGGCCGAGTTTGAATATGAAGATGAAGCTCGGTTTGAGCTACAGCGGATGAAAACGCATCAATCCGATCTAGCAGCGGGAGTAAAATTGGCGATCGCCTCCAGCCAGCAACGGCATGCCCGACAGGGAACTCGGGATGCGTGGGCAGATATGTCGGAAGCTCACGTGTTGTTGCTAATGTCACAGAAACCTCAGGTGGTGGCCAAAGCCTTTCGTCAAGTCCTGCTGCAGCCAGATTCGTTTAGCTTTGATGTGGAAACCAGACAGCTCAAGATTTATCAATCATTGGGGGTGTTCTCGCACAATACGGCGGCGGCGATGGCGGCATTCCAACAGGCCAAGGGATATCTGCCAGAACAGCAGGTAGAGGACAATCCGCATGTGGTGCTATTTACCGGTCATCGAGTGGATACCACCGATCGCCCCTCCCCTCGCTTTCCAAACCGCTGTGCACCACAGGCCCGCGAGTTGATTCGCGATCGCGTTCTAGCCATCAAGCAAACGGTTGAAAACCGAGATCGCCCCAGGAAACTGCTGGGTATAGCTGGAGCAGCATCGGGGGGAGATATTTTGTTTCACGAGGTCTGCCGTGAGGAAGGAATTCCAACTGAAATTCTGCTGGCCTGTCCGCAGACCGATTACATTCGTGCTTCGGTAATTGCGGATGAAGGGAATTGGGTGGAGCGATTCAAGGGATTGGTCGAGACGCCTCAGTCGGTTGTCCGTTATCTCAATCAAGACCAAAACTTTAGCGCACTCTCCGCAGAGCAGCGGCTACCCAGTTGGCTGCGGGCCAAAGAAAACTACAGCTTTTGGGAACGCAGCAACCTATGGATACTCTATTCGGCGCTGCAGCGATCGCAGGATGACATCACCCTGATTGCATTGTGGAACGGTCAATCGGGGGACGGACCTGGAGGAACGGAGGATATGGTACGTCGTGCCAAAGAGCGGGGTGCAAGATTTGTCCGGATCGACAGTAATCAATTGTTAGAGCCAGACTAAAATTTTTGCCATCTAAAGCGTAATATTTCGAGTTAATTTCAAGACTTTGCGGAATTCTTCATATGACTTTGCATGGCCATTGATCACTGCCAGATAAACATCATGCGAATAGAAACAATTCTTGTCTCGAACGTAGACCCAGTTATTTCGTTTGTAGTGTGGGGATTCGATGGCTTGACGCTTGATTTCAACGATTGTCCGTCGTTGCAGATCGGTCATCACTGTCAGGAGTTTGCTGTTATAAGTGGATACTTCAGATAGTCGCTTGCTTGGCAGTAGGGCAATGTCCAATTTCCACTCGACGCGTTCCCAGCCAAGTGTGAAATCCAGCAAGAGGGTTTCTGGGTATGCAAAGCGAGGAGAGAATTCGACTTGATTGATGATGTGCGCATCACGAATGGCTATACAGTTGCTGAGATTCATGATGACAGCGGCGGCATTCGCCATCGTCGGTATTCCAGCTACTCCCAAATAGAGATCGATCTCGGGCCAAGCCATTGTTCGCAACTGAAGGGCACCGTGAATCTTGACTTCACCCACTTGGCTTAATGCTTCTAGGACTCCGGTGGCGGAGAGCAGTCTCTGAGCGGATTGTTCGAGTCGATTGTGCTGGTTTGTTCCGGTACTGGCGATCATCTGAGGTGGGATCGTAGCGTTCACCTAATGTGCCCCTGTTTTCTCACGGCGTGCCTCGCACACTCACTTTGTAATACCTGCATTTATGATGGCGGTTGATGCAAGCGACGGAGTAATGGAGTGGACGCAGCGGATATCTCGCGCATTGTGGAGATGGCATGGGAAGATCGCACCCCATTTGAAGCGATTGAGGAGCTGTACGGCCTCAGCGAAGGCGAGGTGATTAAGCTAATGCGGCGGGAAATGAAGTCGTCATCGTTTCGCATGTGGCGCAAGCGGGTCAGCGGTCGCAAAACCAAGCACAAACAAATGCGATCGCCCGACGTTAACCGGGCCTATTGCCCCACCCAAAACAAGCCGCGTTCTCGCCGCTAGATGTATAGCTCCTTGAGATCGCGGTAGACCACCACTCAGCAGATTCTCAAACTGATTACTTTGTGCTCCGCAAAAACTGACAACACCTTATACCTCTTGACCTTACAGCGGGTTGCCGTGCCACGATGACAGTCATTGCATTCGACCTAGATGGAACCTTAAG
Organism: Synechococcus sp.; assembly: GCA_051439425.1. Lineage (GTDB taxonomy): Bacteria > Cyanobacteriota > Cyanobacteriia > Thermostichales > PCC-7336 > PCC-7336. Next base: position 65,629 of record JBFRWD010000075.1, on the reverse strand, counting down.
CGATCCGGCCAAAGGAATCGCAGCATCGCTCAACTACGCCCTCAACAAACTCGGCGTTGCGGAGCGCAATCCCGACACCTTAACCCGATATATCGGTCCACCCCTTCCGAGTATTTTCATCGATTTGTTGGACACCAGCGATACCGCCACTATCCAGCAGGCAATCGGTCACTATCGCGATCGCTATAATTCCATCGGTTATCAAGAGAACGTGCTGTTTGACGGTATTCGCGATGTGTTGGAGGCTTTGGTCGCAGATAATTACAGGCTGTACATTGCGACGGGCAAAGGCCCCGCGATCGCGAGGGCAGTGGTGGAATACTTCGAGTTGCAGCAATACTTTATCGATATTTTGGGTTGCGGGCTGCAGCGACAAAAGCACGAGTTACTAGAGGAGATTTTGGCGACAGAACGCGATCTCCGTTTAGTGATGGTGGGCGATCGCTCCCACGATGCTCTGGCGGGACAAGCCGTAGGGGCTCGAACCATTGGTGTCTTGTGGGGCTTCGGAAGTGCGCAGGAATTGCAGCAGTCGGGGGCCGAAGTCTTGCTCGATGCGCCATGCCAGCTACCCGCTTGTCTTGAGGCGATTGCTGCGTAAGCTCTGCCTGACACGGTCCTTTGCTGGAGGAGTAGCGATCGCTTACAGTGGGGCCGACATTACCTAGAGGCTTGTTGACGATGGCGGACAAAGAATTGTCTGGGGCGGAAGCGGTTGATTCGGCGATCGCGAAAGGGGTCGATCTGGACGGGTCGCCGATTCCCGAGAAGAAACTGAGTTTGTATAACGATGTGATGGGGCTAGAAGCCAATCGCAAGCGCAGCGGAGTCAGCAATAGTATGCGATCGCGCATCGTGCGGATTGGGGCAAAGCATTTGAGTTTGGATGAGTTGAATGCTCGGTTGGTAGATGCAGATTTTGCGCCTTTGAAGGATAAGGAAGTTGCCTTCTATTACGGTGGCAAATAAGCCTGGAGCGAGTCGTTTTTATCGCAGTGTCCATACCACGGCAGACATTTCAGCTATGTCTAAACCTGACTGCGATCGGAAAACTCTGTCCTAACTGAAATGGTAAATACTATACTGCCTAAGCGCTTGCATGTGGAGGCACTTTGCTCTCACAGCTGGCTAGTTTGAATTGCCAATTTCATTCGACTTGGCAAACAAATATTGATATCAGGAGATAGATTGTGGGTGCAACTGCGTTTATTAAAGACGAGACCGAATTTGATAGTTTGTTAGCAAGCGAACCCTTACTGGTCGTAGACTTTACTGCCCCTTGGTGCGGTCCTTGTAAAGTGGTAGGCCCTTTGATGGACCAGTTGGCAGGGGAATATTCAGATAGTGCCAAGGTCTTCAAATTAGATTTGGACGAGAATCAATCTTTGGCCAAGCGATTTGGCATTAGAAGCATTCCCGCTGTTATGTATTTCAAGCAGGGGGAATTGGTCAAAACGGTTGTGGGAGTAAAGCCGTATGAGGAATTTAGCGATGCCTTGAAAGAGGTCTTGTGAGCCACAGTTCGGCACGATCGCTTAGCGTAGCCATTACTCCATAAAGCGATCCTCAACTCTTCAAAAGAGGATCGCCCTCAACCATGCCTAGGACTATGCGACATCTCGGAAATTTGTCACCTGCCGCTGTTTGGGCAATCACAGCGTAAACGTGAAGTCTTTCACCAACATCCCCGGCACCATCGACCCCCCCAGCGATCGCCGTTCGTAGGTCCCCACCTCCGGTACAAACTCAGCCACCGTCGTCAAATCGACTAAGTTCTCTCCCCAAAACGAGTAAAGACTGTCATCAAATCTCAAATCCTGAATCGGCGCTTGAATCTCGCCATCCTCCACCCAGAAACAGGCATAGCGAGTCATCCCCGTCACCCGTCCCCCCGTGCGATCGCTCCAATTGAGATAGTGCAAATTTGAGAGATACAAGCCGCGATCGATCGCTGTCAACACATCATCCTGAGCCAAAGACCCTACTGCCATCCGGGGAGCCCGCATCCCTTCTCGGCCACCTGCCGCATTGCCCTTTACCCCATACTCCTTCGCTGTACGGGTACTCACCAGAGTATTCTTCAACTCCCCATCCACAACGATCGGCACCTCTTCCGCCGTCACTTCGCCCAGTTGGTTAAAGCGGGGCACCGTCCCCTGACTAAAATCCTCCACCAAGGTGAATTTAGACGACAGCGATTTGCCTTCCCGTAATTTGGCCAACGCACTTGCCCCCTGGCGCATTGACGCTTCACTCACTGCTCCCCATGACAACATCCCTACCAGCTCTGCAGTTGCGGCCGGCGCGAAATAGGTGCGGTACTGTCCCGGTTGCACCTGATGGGGCTGACGATCCATCACCTCTAGCTGAGTGCGCGATCGCTGAATCTGCGCTTCAAACTTGTCCCGATCCCACACTTGTCCTGCCAGCGTCGATTTGACGGCTTTTTCGGATGGGGCGATCGCCGAATAATCCAAATTAAACGTCTCGGTCGCAAACCAATGGCGCTGACCGGCAGAGTTGCCCGTCGCTCTCACTACGGCTCCAGACGCATAGATGCCGGTGAAATCAATCCCCTGGACGGATGGCAGAATTTCCGCCGCCACTTGCTCGGGAGGCAATAGCTGACCGTGAAAGACTTCGCGACTGCTACCGGAATTTTCGGGTAAGACAATGTACGGATCTTCAGGCAGTTGCCGGAGTTCTTGGCGCAAGTACTCCAGATTCTCCAAAGCTTCGGCGCGATCGCTGTCGGTATCACCCGTAAACGGAACCGTAGCCGATGCGGTGTGATCGCGATGCATGAGTTGAAGCGTCACCGCCCCATCCGTGACCGTTCCCGTCTGGCGCACTCGACCGTTATTGAGCCGCATGAAATGACTGGCTTCACCACTTAGCTCGATCGCCAGCTGCTCGTCTCCCTGCAGTGCCGAGATGGCGTCGTCACACAACGAACCAAAACTCGATTCCCAAGCTCCAATCTCCCCCAAACTCATGCCGCACCTCCAAACACTTCAATATTGTCGAATGCACAGACCGGAGATGCATGACCGACGCGAATACATTGATTGGGCTCTCCCTTGCCGCAAAACGGCGTGCCAAACATCTCGAACGTGCTGCGATCGCCCACTTTAGACAAACTGCGCCAGAAGGGATTGCTGATGCCGCGATAGTTGGGATTCCGCAGCGTCTTGGTCAATTTGCCATTCTCGATTAGCTTGGCGTATTCGCAGCCAAACTGAAACTTATTGCGATAGTCATCAATCGACCAAGAGCGATTGGATTCCATATACACGCCATGTTCGATCGAGCTAATGATGTCATCGAAGCTGGTATCTCCCGGCTCTAGGTTTAGGTTTGCCATGCGATCGATCGGCGGGCGATTCCACGAACAGGCACGGGAATTGGCCACCCCCGGCACTCCAGACCGCAGTTGGCTTTCGATACTGCCCAACCCTCGCAGCAACACACCGTCCAGAATCAAATACTCCCGCTGAGCCGGTATCCCCACATCGTCAAAGGCATAGCTAGCCAACTCTCCCGGCATGGTGGGGTCGAAGGTGATGTTCATCAACGGCGAACCGTACACCAACGAACCGAAGTCAGATAGCTTCACAAAGCTAGATCCGGCGTAGTTGCGCTCGTCTCCCAAAATGCGATCGAGTTCTAGCGGATGACCGATGCTCTCGTGAATCTGCAGCATCATCTGGTCGGGGGCCAGCACAAGAGTAGTGCGCGTATCGGGGCAATCCTCCGCCTCCAGCAGCTCGATCGCCTGTTCCCCAATCCGCCGAGCCCGGTTCAATACATCAGCTTCCGCAAACACTTCCATACCGGCCTGGTAGCAGTGGGAAATGTCTCCATTGTCCGACCGCTGCTGGGTGACAGTTCCGTCCTGAGCTGTAGCCGTGAAGTGGGTATTGACGATCGCAAACTGCTGGGAAATGTCGGAACCGTTGCTGCTGACAAACTGCTGCTCCACCTCAACCGTCTGTGCCATCGCTGCTGTTTTGACGATCTGGTCGGAGGCTTTCAAGTGTTCGCAGGATTGCTGCAGGAGCCCGACTAGGTCTTTGACAGACATAGCTCCTAATGGTTGTTGCTGAGGGGATTGGTAATGACCGACGGCTTTGGGGCGGGCATCGCTAGTGAAGGAATGAACGGCCCATTGGGATGCGGCAACGGCTTGTTGGTGGGCGCGAGTGGCGGCAGCTTGGATGCTGTCAGGGGAGAGATTATTGGTGGAGGCATAGCCAAATTGACCGTTGGCCAACACTTCCACCATCAGGCCGCGATCGCGGCGGCGGCGATTTCCCTGCGGTTTTCCATCGCGCACCGACCGCATAGTGGTGGTTTCGGACATTAGGCGCAGTCCCACCCAGTCGGCGTCAATCGGTAAGTTCTCCAGATATTGATGCAAATTCACGAATAGAGAGGCTCCCTGCACAAGCAGCTAACCTCCAAGATGACATATGAAAGCCCGAGCTTCATTGGCCTGGACTCTCGCTGAGAGAACGACACTTTAATGCCACTGCTTGAATGGCGGTGCGCACCCCATGAAACACCAATTACAACGTTTGGCTCGCCCAGTCAGCAGACAAGCTCTTACGCTCTGCACATGCCCATTGAAATTAGTAAACCAACTAGCAAAAGTAATTCAGAAAACCGAACGACATACCGATATGGCATCGAGTGGAAATACTCTCGACTGCTTTGAGGTCGCCATAGGCCAGACTGGCTAGTTTGGAACCGTTGAATCTCTTAACAGGTAGCGGAACTCGCAGGCCACTTAATCTTAAGAAAGTCTTACGAGAATATGAGGGACTTCTAATGCCTTTTTCACCTCCTGACAGCAACACACCCAGATCTCTCTCACACGCAATGGCGTATTATGTATGTATCGGGAATTACATTTTTCCCTGGCGGTATTTGATATCTTAGTGGGTTAATAAAATTTTATGTTGTCGATTCCGCCTTGAGCTGTCGATACTCATTCAATCGATTCTCTTCGGAGGAAAATAAGTTATGACTATTTTGCGAAATTTAGCAGTGACTGCAGCCGTAATCGCTGGTTCTACTGCCTTGTTTGCATCCTCGGCTAATGCCTCGGGGATTCTCAATCGTCTAGCTGATTTACAAGATCAAAGGGGCTCACGCGAAAATCAAGTGACCAACCCCTTAATCCGCCAAGATCGCAGTCTTGAAGGGGTTGAAATGGCAGGCGAGCCCAGTGCCGTCTCAACTCGGGTCGATGATGGCACTCCGAACAGCGCGATTTTCGATCGATTGCATGACTTAAGAAGTACTAGTCCCAGACAAGGAATTGTGTATTAAGTTCTCGTTGCTGAGATTGGCATCTAATGCAGAAAATTCTTGAATCGTTATTCTTCTGCAAACGTAAACCCAACCAACGTTAGCCGATAGGCAACGATAAAATACGCTGCCAAAGTTACGCTTGGCAGCGTATTCGGATTTTGCAAGCATTTGGCAAACTAACGCCATGGCAGTTAACAAGGGGAATCGTCAAGCCACCTGAGAATCAGCGAAAATCGACACTGTTTTCTTGCGCATCGCACCCTGCCAGATCTCGAAGCGCTGACTCATTATTTCTCGATATTGTGTTCCGCGAGTTTGTGCTGATGGGGATGGGCATACCCCCTAGGTGGGTTGCAAAGAGATTTGTCCGACGTTTACTCCTGGGACCAGGATTTGTGTCTGACGAATAACCGAAGACGCTATAGAGCAGTTCATCGAGAAATGAGGTCGAATGTGGGGTGTCAACAACACCAAGACCTGAACAATCGGACGGTGGCGTCTCATCAACTTACACGTGAGCAAGAGATCGTACGTATGTCTGCAGCAGAGTAAAGTCGCAGTTTAGCTATAAACAGACTCGTCGTTTTTTTGATGACGACTTTATGTAACAATACCTGTCACCCTGAAAAAGAAAACCCCGTGGAGAGTTAAGGTATATAAAGGTTACAAACTACGACGATGAACGACTATCCTCACTGCTTAAGTAGCTGTATGGAACCAAATTGCAAGTTATGTTTACTTGCTCAAAAGTCGAAGGTTTTCAACAAACTACCGTCCTTAAAAGATTCTCGCAGCAAAGAAATCTCTAAAGCTGAGTACCACCGTCTGTATGGACACCTGCAGTTAGGCAATACATGATGAAAACTCTACCTCTGGTAGAGTTTATCAACTATCAGATGTAAGTTCTTTCTATGCCTCAAGGAGAACCATCCCTTTGGCGCATGTTTTAAAGTAACAGTTGTCTGATAAGAAGGGAATTGGTGTATGTTTTATGTCTGTCTAGACTTTTGACTTCGGTAACGAAGTTTGTTTCCTAGGCCTGACGTAACTCAAGTCACCAGTGGCGGATTGTTTCGTGTGGCAATTGGCTGAAAGATCCGGAGTGCGAGGACAGCTCAAGCCCTAAGTCCTACAAAAATTGGCGAGGGGATTCTCCACCGCTGATTGCAGAAGGCCCTAAATCAAGCTGATGCTGCGATAGATCGTCAGCGTCTTGATATCTCGATAGCTTGGGAAAAACTGTCTTGTAGTCAGACGCAGTCCGAGACGATCTCTGCGGGAAAGCGATGATGATTGTAACTGATGCTCATTTCTCAAAGCCTCACACTGAAAGGCTTACAGCGCCGATGAATTGATTTGACGATGCCGAGCAAAGCGCTCAGATTATTCGAACCTTGTTGAATACGTCAAGTAAAGAGGCTTCCGAGTCCCCTACTTGAGGGCACTTTGCCACATGTCCTCACGACAATGGCAAACACTATAAAGATGGTCATGTTGATGCAAGGATGAAGTCCGAGGGAGCATCTATACTGATCGGACGCTGTCTTTACGGGACTGTAATGACGATCGCCCCCTCCCCTGCAGAGGCTCTGAAACAGTACTTTGGTTACGACCAGTTTCGACCGGGGCAGGCGGAAATTATCGACCGTGCGATCGCCCGCGAAGACCTACTCGTGCTAATGCCCACTGGGGGCGGCAAATCCCTGTGCTATCAACTGCCTGCATTGCTGACGCCTGGTGTCACGATCGTGGTGTCCCCTCTGATCGCTCTCATGCAAGATCAGGTGGCTCACCTGTTGGATAACGGCATTGCCGCTACCTATCTCAATAGTTCCTTGCCGGGGGCAGAAGCCAGAGCCCGCGAGAATTCCTTGTTGGATGGCGAATACAAGTTACTGTATGTCGCCCCCGAACGGTTACTGAGCGAGAGTTTTCAATCCACTCTGAGCGAGTTGGCCAACGATGTCGGCATTGCCCGAATTGCTGTCGACGAAGCCCATTGCGTCTCCGAATGGGGACACGATTTTCGCCCGGAATATCGCCAACTGCGCAGTCTGCGCCAGCGCTTTCCATCGGTTCCCGTTACGGCATTAACAGCCACCGCCACGGAACGAGTGCGAGAGGATATTGCTCGCCAGCTAGAGCTGTCAGAGCCATTCACCCACGTAGCCAGCTTCCATCGCACAAACCTGCATTACACCGTGCGACCCAAACCCAAGCAATTGCCGCTAGAACTTGTTCGGATGGTGCGAGACCTCAAAGACGGTTCGGCGATCGTCTACTGCCAAAGCCGTGCTTCTGTAGACAAGTTGGCGGCGGCGTTGCAGAGTGCCGGAATTTCGGCGTTGCCTTACCACGCGGGCATGAGTTCGGAGTCGCGGGAGGAGAACCAGACCGCGTTTGTGCGAGATGATGCCCAAGTGATGGTGGCCACGATCGCATTTGGTATGGGCATCGATAAGCCGGATGTGCGACTGGTGGTTCACGCCGATCTGCCCCGCAATTTGGAAAGCTACTATCAAGAATCTGGGCGAGCGGGTCGGGATGGATTGCCTGCCGATTGCGTGTTGCTGTTTAGCTACGGAGATCGCAGCAAAATTGAGTTTTTAATCAAACAAAAGTCCGACCCGGACGAGCAGCGGATTGCCCGCCAGCAATTACGCCAAACCATCGACTATGGGTCATCATTCCTATGTCGCCAGCGGGTATTGGTGGGCTATTTTGGCGAGACGTTGGCCAAAGATTGCGGCAACTGCGATAACTGTCTCAATCCGGTTCCGATGGAGGATCGCACGATCGAGACCCAGAAGTTTTTATCCTGCGTGTATCGCTGCGATCAGCGGTTTGGCATGCGCTACATCATCGATGTACTGAAGGGGAAGTCGGACGATCGCATTCGACGCAACGGTCACGATACGCTGTCCACCTATGGGATTGGAGGAGAACTGACGATTAAGCAGTGGCAGGAATTGGGTCAGGCACTGCTGCATCAAGATTTTATGGAGGAGAGCACGGACGGGTACGGCACTCTGTCGATTGGCGATCGCGGGTTTCAGGTGCTGAAGCGACAGTTGGAGGTGTCGGTACCGCAGTTGCGCAACGGCCAAGATGTGGCGGTGGTGCAGCGTCGGGAGGTGGAGGAGTTATCGGCTGCCGATGAGGAGTTATTTCAGCATTTACGCAAGCTACGCAAGCGGTTGGCAGACCAACAGTCGGTGCCTCCGTACATCATTTTTTCCGACCGCACTCTGAAGGCGATGGCGCAGGAGCAGCCGGAAACGTTGGAGGAGTTTGGTCAATTGGTGGGGGTGGGGCAAAAGAAACTGAACCAGTATGGCGAGATTTTTTTGAATGCTTTGGATGATTTTTTAGGGGCCAGTCCTGGGGCTGCTCTGGTGGTGGAACCTGAAATTGGAATAGAGGTTGAGGAGAACAATTTGGGGGATTTGCCGCTGGATGCAGAGACTAATCCCGTTGTCGACGATGAAGATACCGCTACGTTCGACATTAGGCCATTAGCAGACAGCGCCTCTGACGAACGTTCAGAAAATGAGGAAGACAACTTACTAACGCCTCAGAATTTCTCCCTTTATCCTGTCTACGACCCCGGAACAACCACTGGGGCTGTGGCAGTTGAGGAGAAGGCGATCGCTTCCACTCAATCCAAACCTGCCCAATCTAAACCCGCTCCAGACGTCTCGGAAACTCCGATTCCGATATCGCAATTTATTACTCTGAGTGCGACGCAGCAAGAAACATTAGACTTGCATCGCCAGGGACTATCTGTGAATGAGATTGCCGAATCACGCCAGCTCAAGCCAAAGACCATCATGACCCATTTGGCTCAGTTGCTGGCTGCAGGAGAAGAAGTGCATATTGATGCGATCGTTACTCCCGCGCGCCAGCGACAAATCTTTCGCGCCATTTACGATGTCGGTAGCTACTCCAGCCTCACCCCCATCCGCGAGCTATTAGGAGAATCATTTAGTTTCGAAGAGATTCGCCTAGTGCGAGCTGTCCTGTTTGGGCAAAGTTAGAAATGACCTAGGGAGTTAGTTTTTTTTGTCGGCAATTTATCCATCACAACTTTGGCATAATCCTGCTGCCCAGGCTGTAGTAGCATTTCCCTCGCGAATCTGTGGATGCTGGATGGTAATTGGGCAATCACCCATTGGAAACTTCACCAGATACTGTATTGTCAATATCCATCAACTTTGAGAAAGCCGCTTGACGGCTGCCCCCTTCAACAACTCGTGAGCTTCTTTGAGATAGTCAGGAATGCGATCGCGGTGGGGGCTATTGGCCAAACAGTCCGCTAGCTTGCTAGCCGATACATGTTCCGCCTTCCCTCCTGGAAACCAGTGACCCGCATTCGTGAGCAAGTTGTAGCGGGCCTTGCCGTACTCCACCATGTCATAGGCCAACACTAGATTGCGCAACCACAAAATCGTCGGAATATTAATGCCGCCGGGGGTGCGATCGTGAGTGGGTAACCCCACATGCCAAGTTTTCGCCCATTCCTCCCCAAACGTGTCCACCATGCGCTGCTCTAGCCGAGAGATGATGTCGGGCAAAATCTCAGAGGCTTGCTCCAACAAGGGCAGGGCTTTCATATGCTCGTCAAAATCACCAGGACGGGCGGCCCCCAGGCTGAGGGTGTGTACTTGTGGGTAAGAAAGGCAAAACAAGTCGTTAAACACCATCGGACTGAGGGGACGGCAGAGATCCATCAGACGCTGCGGGGGCTCGTACAACCGTCCTCCCTTGTCGGAGGGACTAATAATGAATACCCCCATGTCTTGCTCGGTGGCAGCGGCGATCGCCGGCCAATTGGCTTGGTTAATGTAATACCAATGCAAATTGACATAATCAAAGCGACCCGAGTTAATCGCTTTCACAATTACCTCGCAGGGGCCGTGAGTGGAGAATCCCACGAAGCGCACCTTCCCCTCACTCACCAGCTTGCGAGCCACATCCATACAGCCACCGGGCCGCAACGTTTGCTCGACGTGTTCGGGAGTGTTAATGCCGTGGATACCGAGTAGATCGACGTAATCGAGCTGCAGGTAACTCAGGGACTGTTCAAATGTCCGCCTGAACTGCTTCGAATCCGCAGACGGACCCACTTTAGTCTGAACGATCAGCTCTTGGCGCGGCAGCTTGGGCAGCACATAGCCCAGTTGCATTTCGGAGGATCCGTATCCTCGCGCCGTCTCGATATGGTTAATACCCAGTTCCAAGGCCCTGTGGATAGTTGCTTCTAAGTTCTTTTGACCCTCTTCAGGCACTTCCTCAGGACGAATATCCTGCCATTTATGCTGATAGCGCATTCCACCACAGCTAAAGACCGGCATTTGCAGTTCGGTTCGGCCAAAGCGGCGATATTGCATGCTTCGTTCTCGGTGCAAGGTCACAACTTGCAAGATTGTAACGAGTTCTCAGAATGACGTCGGCGCGACATCCTTTCTCTAAAGACCCTCCTTCTCCTCAGCATTAGCCCCTAGGAACTATTACCCAAAACAAAGAGGTTTGCCATGTTGGCCCCAAGAAACGACGTTCCGACCTGACAACTGCTTGCCGCGACCACTCAATACAGGCCAACTACACAACAAACATACATAGACAGCTTCACATTTCATGTACTTGTATTGCTTGCCCCCAACTCCGGGAACGCTCTAGATCGGGTGGAGGCACTACTTTTGGGGGAGGTCTAGGCAACTATGTATCTTGTATAACTCAAGATCCAGACTAATTGGATAGAATGGCTACACAAAATTGCAAACATTTGTTACAATTCTAAACAAGGTCACTGAAACATTTGAATTGCAAAGGATTGACCCTTACTCCGTTACTCTCTTCCTGACGGAAAGTAAGGTGCCCTCTCAGCGCAGTCGTCGTATCAGCGATCGCGAGTTTTTCAAGAACTCACCCTTATTACCGATTGTTTGGCTGATTCCACAAAGGAGATTCCGTGAGCTATAGCGTCAGACTGATTAATGCCGAAACTGGGCTGGATAAAACTATTGCGGTTCCCGAAGGGGAATACATCTTAGATATTGCTGAAGAAACCGGCATCGACATCCCTTACTCTTGCCGGGCCGGAAAGTGCATTTCGTGCGTTGCCAGAGTGAAAAGTGGTGCTGTCAAGCAAGACCATGACTTCCTGAAAGACAGTGAAGTAGACGCTGGCTTCGTTCTCACCTGTATGGCATCCCCCAGCTCCGATTGCGTCATTTACACCGAGCAGGAAGACGCTTTATTCGAGCTGTAGCCGGAGTTTGGAGTTCCTTGTCCTGAGATCGCCTGACTGGTCTCAGTTCCAAATCATCGGTACTGTTTTTATCTGCGCAGATGTGGACTTGTAGTGCGATGTTCCGGTCGTTGAAGCTGGATTATCACAACCATCCACACCTGCGCTTCTTATGTTGCGCTGCGCAATCTCTGCTCAAAACTGAAGGACACCGTTGGACGCAGTCAAAACGCAAAATAGGCAGTCAGTAAAAACCAAGCCCCATTGTCTACAACAGGGAGTGCATTCAGAGCGAGAAGACCTCTTCCCGATTTGCTTAGGCCAGGTCCAATGAGGAGGTTTTGACTTTAAAAAGCATAAGCATAATTGACCGCCCACCAAATTAAGGTGCCGACTAGCCCGCCAACGACGATGGTTGAGAGCAAAATGGCGAGCGGACTATCGGCTCCGCGAAACTTCATGATGCCTCGGTTGAAATTTGCCACGGCTTCCACATGCGAATAACGCCGAAGTCAGTCTATCTCATTTGTTTGGGAGCAACGGCGACAATTAGCGGGGAAAAACTTAAATTGGCTCTGGAACACGGGAGGGTTGAACAATACCCAAGAAGGACAGTACCCAAGAAGGACAGTACCCAAGAAGGACAGTCGAACAACGATTCGCAGAAGGGTCGAACGGCTAGATGTCAACAGTACACTTTCCTAATACGGCCTTAATCTGGGCCAACAGAGAACCAATACATAAACTCTCCGCCAGACAGACGAAGAGTTTGTAGGCAGATGATAGCGATCGGTTTGCTAGAAGCCCAAACCAGGAAGATTGCCCAATCCACCGGTCAACTCTTCCATGCGGGTGCGCATCGTTTCAGTGGATTCGCCGTAAGCTTTCTGCATGGCTTCAAACACCAGAGCCTGCAAATCTTCTGCCGACTTTTCCATCGCAGCAGGCGCTAGCGTGACACTTCTGGGCTCTTGGTTGCCACTAACAGTGACTTTGACAAGACCATCGCCAGCTTCGCCGACAATTTCCATCTCATCCAGCTCTACCTGAAGCTTCTGAGCCCCTTCTTTTACTTCCTGAGCCTTCTTAAGGGCTTCTTGAATCTTGCCAAAGGGTCCAAATCCTGCCATGAGTAGCCTCTATTCACAAAACGTCTGGGCGAAGTCCAGAGATTATTATGCCACCGACAAAACGGCAAAGCGTCACAGCTATTCAGAACCACTGAAGTAGAGGAATTTGCCGACTGACTCATGATAGAAATGCCAGTACGATTAATACTCTCAAACTCCTGCTTGCCTCTAGCCAACAAGACTTGCAATCGTTGTCGGTGACTATAATTGCAGCCATTCAACACCTGAACTCAGGTGTTTGCAGAAAAGCTCGTAAAGAATACCAATTTTAGCCGCCATCAACACCAATCTGACAGAGCCAGTTTATGAAGGTACGGCCAAAGCCACCCGAATATTCTGAATATCCAGCCCGACAATTCAGATCGATTCGGTTGGTAGAAACTGCCGTTACAGAACCTGCAGAAAAAGCAGAGAACCGGTAAAGCAGCACAGACCCGACAGTAGACCTATCGTTAGGATTTGTACGGCAGTAGTTACTTGCATCTCACGGCGATCGCTCGCAGCCTGTTGAGTTGCATCAGTTCCGGCAGTATAAACACGGCGGCGAACTTTGAGGGCGTGCATGGGGGATAACCTCAACCAGCAGAATAGTTCTCAAATTCCAATCTAGAAACCTTTGGGGTCCTACGCTCAGTCTGTCACCAGGATTGATGTGATGTTGCGTATCGACACAATCAGAGTCAATTCGTTGATTGGATTGTAGAAATCCTACACATCGAGACAGGGCGTCTTGTAAGTGATAATGCCTATTCTGTATGTCGGGCGTGCGAATATATGCGGGGAAAATACGGAGCCATCAATTTTGCGATGTCACTTTACACCAGGCGCGTTACCAGTCAGGACAGACATGAACCCACAATAGATGAGGTATCATCGCCCTGCTTGCACTCCCTATTGTCATTATTTCTGCTGTCCACCCGGCAATTGTTCAATCGTCTCTCTCAGGCAGCCCCTTAAGATTGGGGGTCTTAGCGTCTGGGAAGGGCAGTAATTACGTGGCAATCTCGGAGGCTATTCACCGCGGCCAATTGGACGCTTCAGTAGAGATTGTGATTTATAACAATCCAGGGGCCGGAGTCGCGAATAAAGCCCGCGAATTTGGGGTGCCTGCTGTATTGATCGATCATCGTAAGTATGCGTCGAGAGAAGACGTCGATCTCGAAATTGCCACCGAACTTACTCGGCATAATGTCGAGCTGGTTGTAATGGCAGGCTGGATGCGGCGCGTCACCCAAGAATTAATTGACGCCTTCCCTCGTCGAATGCTAAATATCCACCCCAGCCTGCTGCCCAGCTTTCCAGGACTACACGCAGTCCGACAGGCCATCGATTATGGCGTCAAGTTTTCCGGTTGCACCGTCCACTGGGTAGAACTTGAGGTCGATAGCGGCCCGATTGTGCATCAGGCAGTCGTCCCGGTACACCCTGACGACACAGAAGATACCTTGCAAGCTCGCATCCAAGTGGAAGAACATCGGATTTATCCGGAAGCGATCGCCTTAGCATCCACTATGGTGAGATCGCCAGCAAGCCCAGCGACCGGTTCTGGTGACTAGAGAACTTGAGGTAACCAACAGAAAAGCTCTCAGCGGAGACCGCGCAAGAGCCCGTACAACACAATAAACGTAGACTTTGACTAAAAATTCGGTGCTGCGTTAGTTGGCACTGAACATGTGAACATCCCGTTGAGGGAAGGGAATGCTGATGCCCTCTTGGTCGAAACGTTTCTTGATTCGCTCGTGAGTATCGAAGTAGACCCCCCAGTAATCGGCCACTGTGACATTGGGGCGAACTGCGAGGTTGACGCTACTATCGGCTAGCTCGGTAACGGCAACGGTTGGAGCCGGATCTTTGAATACTCGCTCATCGCCAGCCAGAATATCTTGGACAATTGCTTTGGCGCGATCGATATCGGCTTCGTATCCAATCCCAAATACCATATCCAATCGAATATAGGGCTTGGTGGAGTAGTTGACGATATTGTCTCCGCCAATTTTTGCGTTGGGCACGATCACATACTTGTTGTCAGGCGTGACAAGAATGGTGGTGAACAATTGAATTTCTTCAACAAACCCCGTCGTTCCACCCCCCTCAATTAAGTCTCCGAGCTTGAAGGGGCGGAAGATCAGGATTAACACACCTGCTGCAAAGTTGGACAGAGACCCTTGCAACGCTAGACCTACAGCCAAACCAGCCGCACCAAAGATGGCAACCAAGGATGCAGTCTGGATGCCAATGCGACTCAGTGCTGCCAACACAATGAATGCCGCAATAGCGTAGTAAACCATGTTGCTAAGGAAGCCAACCAAGGTCGGGTCCACTTTGGCATTGACCATGAGTCGCTTGGCGAGTCTACGGGCTATACCTGCTCCCCACAAGCCAGCAATTAAGATGATGAGCGCAAATGCAATATTGCCTGCGATACTGACACCTTTTGTGGTTATAAATTCTACAATTCCATCCATTTTGAATAGTCCCCGAAACTATTGGTTGGCGACCGCAACCGTAATCCTATAGGCAAAATTATCATCCTATTTCTAGGGCTTTCATCTAGGTCTGTCAAGACAAGAGTGATGGATGTTGAAAATTGTTTGGGTGCTAATACCCACCTGCAGAACATCACACATTATTCTGCTGGGCTTGCCAAAGCCATCAACATCCTGGCTATCAGCGCCTCAAACCACTTCTAGACTGGTATTGGAGGGATTCATTTGTTTTCCAGCAGCAGTGCATTTTGTAAACGAAATCAAAAGAGCAACCGGCTAGAAAACATAGCTTCTCTTAATCAGAATCCTCGGGTAAATGGACGATTTTTCTGTATTTGTCTTCGGGATCTTTGTTGGCAAAGCAGCATTACAGCCATTTAACTATTTGTTGGCCAGGGGTATAGTACTAGCCGTTTATTTTTGGCCGGAATGTATAGAAAATATCAAGCGTCGTCGGAGTAGGCGATACTGCCAATCGATAGAATTTTTTGGCTTAGGCTTTCGTGGACTTGCTATATCGAGCTTGTAACAACTGGGAGGCAAATAGTTCATACACCTCGGAACAGGATTTGGAGCCAAGGCAGTCACTTTCGAGTAAAAGAAATACTGAAGACATGGGTTGTGGTAGATGAACGTTCGTTGGATTCCTGGGTTCATCGGAGCCTTACTGGCAGGTACAGTCGTTGCAGGAACCTCTTCCTTGCAAGCCCAAACCGCAACCTTAACCAGCGAACAGGTGGCGCCGCAGCAGGTGGAAGGATTGGTGCGATCGCTATTGAGCATCCAACCACTGCTAGAAACCGCCAGTCGAGAACTGCAGTTAGCTCAGTCTCCGGTTGAAGAACAGGCGATCGAACGCCAGTTTGTCGAAACCGCAGCCGATATCGTGCAGCAAGAAGGGCTAACAGTTGGTCTCTATAGCCAATTAATGAACCTGGCCAATCAAGACCCGGAGTTTCGCGATCGCGTTGCCTATCAGCTCGAACGATTTGGGGCGGGCCAGGAACGACCGCTGACTTCCCCCAACCTGCCTCCTTCCCCACAAACCCTGCCGCTGAACCGAGCCAACAACAGCCCTCCTAGTCGATTGCGGTAACCCTCTTTTGACGATTTTGGGCTGTGGCTCTATATATTGACGTCCAGCGATACTCTGAGACGAGCTCTAAGGAAAGTTGGTGTAGCCTGGAATTAAGCAAAATCGTTGATTGTATAGTGCTCTATGTTCAACATCAACCTCACGGATTCAGCAGTTCGCGAAGTTAAGCGGTTGCGTGCGAAATATGACGACCCCAATATGCACCTACGTCTGGGGGTAAAGCCCAGCGGTTGTTCGGGCATGTCCTATACAATGGCGTTCGAATCCGAGCCTAAGGATGCTGACGAAGTATTTGAGTTTGGCGATTGCAAGGTCGTTATCGATCCGCTGAGCCTATCAATTATTGACGGCATGACAGTTGATTTCAGCGAAGACTTATTGGGTGGCGGCTTCCGCTTCGAAAACCCCAACGCAGTGAATACCTGTGGTTGCGGTACGTCCTTCACTCCTGGAGAAACTGCCACAGCAGCAGCTTCTGCCACCTAATTTTCTAGTGTTTGTCTCACTGGTTTACGGCTAGAGCATTCAAGCAAACGCTATTTTACCGATCTGGTTCTCCTTCCCAACCGAAGGTAACCAGGTCTATTTTGTTGCGTTTGAAAGTCACCCCCTCATCCATCAGGATTTGTTGTTGCAAGTCATCACTGCCATACCGCATTGGGGACGAAGAGATTTCCCCCTTGGCATTGATCACTCGCTGCCAAGGGACGTCAGTATCTTTGTCCAGCCGGAATAATGCATACCCGACCTGGCGAGCATATCCCGGATAGCCAGACCATCGGGCCACCTGGCCGTAGGTGGCCACTTTGCCATATGGAATTCGGCGAACCGTAGCGTAAATCTTGTCGTACAGAGGCTTTGAGTTTGCCATGTGTCTGTTGCTTGCTGGTATCGAGAAAATGGCAAATCACTTAGATCGCTAATCGTGTCTTCCTGTCCCGCAGGCTAAAAGACCTCTGCCCCTTTCAGGGATTCGACGTTATGCATGCGAGCACTCTCCCCACAGGTGCGGGGGGTGGGAAAGATTTTCTCGGGGTTCGAGAGACCCTTCGGGTTAAATGCACTTCGAATCCATTGCATGGTGTCTAGATCTGCAGGGGAGAACATTTCGGGCATGTAGCATCGCTTGTCTGCCCCAATGCCATGTTCACCAGAAATGCTGCCGCCGACCGAGACGCACAGCTTGAGGATTTCGCCCCCCAAGGTCTCAACCGCCTCTAGGGCTCCGGGTTCGGAGTTGTTGTAGAGAATTAGGGGGTGGAGGTTGCCGTCTCCCGCATGAAAAACATTGGCGACCGGATAGCCGTGCTTTTGGCTCAGGGCTTCAATTTCTTTGAGAACGTAGGGAAGTTTTGTCCGAGGAATCACTCCATCCTGAACGTAGTAGTCCGGGCTTAATTTTCCCATTGCCGCAAAGGCAGCCTTCCGACCTTTCCATAAGCGCAAGCGCTCTTCTGGATCGGTGGCTGAGGTCACATTGCGGGCTCCGTTCTGGCGACAAATGTCAGCAACGCGATCGCTGTTAACATCCACCTCAACCTCCAAACCATCCAGTTCCACCAATAAAATGGCAGCGGCATCTCGGGGATAGCAATCGGTTTTAACAACATCTTCAACCGC
Organism: Synechococcus sp.; assembly: GCA_051439425.1. Classification (GTDB taxonomy): domain Bacteria; phylum Cyanobacteriota; class Cyanobacteriia; order Thermostichales; family PCC-7336; genus PCC-7336. Next base: position 47,731 of record JBFRWD010000075.1, on the reverse strand, counting down.
ATTGATGCTGAAGTTATCCATCATTTCCATGCCGCCAGGAACAATCCCCGCACCAATAATGTCCGAAACGGCCCCCCCCGCGGCTTCCACACTAGAAAAGTCGGCGAGCAATACCCGAATGGATTCCGGTCGTTTGAGAATGCGCAGGGTAATCTCGGTGGCAATGCCCAAGGTCCCTTCCGAACCGACAAACACTCCAGTCAAGTCGTAGCCAGGGCTTTCCGCAACTGCTCCTCCGGTTTCTACGATGTCTCCGGTTGGCAGTACCAGCTTGAGACCGAGGACATGGTTGGTCGTAACGCCGTATTTTAAGCAGTGAACTCCTCCGGAATTCTCGGCCACGTTTCCGCCGATAGAACAAATGATCTGACTGGAGGGATCGGGGGCGTAGTAGAATCCATCGCCGCTGACCGCTTGGGTGACCCAATTGTTAATCGCTCCCGGTTGAACCACGATTCGGTGGTTTGCTAAGTCAATATCGAGAATCTGCCGCATGCGGGCAGTGGAAATCAATACACTCCCTTCTGTGGGAAGGGCCCCACCTGACAAGCCTGTGCCGGACCCCCGAGCAATGAAGGGGATGCCGTGGCGATCGCAAATCCGAACAACAGCCGCCACTTCTTCAGTTGTCCGTGGGAACACCACGGCTTCTGGCGGTTGACGATAGCTAGTCAACCCATCGCATTCATAAACCAGCAATTCTTCTCGATGTTTCACCACCTGACGTTGACCGACCGCTTGCTCGAATTCGCGAATCACTACAGACCAGTTTGGTTGTGCAACGGTGGTGGACATGGTTTGCTTTCGTGATGGGTCGCTGAGTTGATGGTAACGCGAGTGTTTGTTGGTGCATATTGACGCTACTAAAGTTTGTCAGCCCATAGGGCATAAATTCCATAGACGAGGATAAAGCTCGTTGCGGCGATCGGAAGCAAGTTGTCAGCAATCCGGTGATGGGGATCTGGGAATTGCGCGATGGGGCTCTCGTCATGGGAATCGCGTCCACCGGATGACGTCAGTCCGGACACTACTTCACCAGGAGTTCAGGAGCAAAAAACGCATCCCAAACCACGCAATGACATGCAAACAAACTGTTCGTTCGAGGTACGCATACTGTCCTGCCAACCTACGCGAATTCGCAATATTTTGCTAGCCAGCGCACACCTCTACATGTGTGTCACCTAGAAATTTAGCAACACCCACTGCGCCACATCGGTTACAACCAGGCCGGTCTAGCGATTTTTAAACATAAATAGTTAAACCAGTTGTCCGGATTGACGCTAGCCTGCAGCGCTTGCCAGGAGAACCTTTCTAAGTAAAAGTACTCGCAAGGTGTGAGAGGTTCGACAGTTGAGACTGTGCATTAGCGCTACAACATTGCTGATATCTGCTGGGCTGGTGGCGATCGGCGGCTTAACCATTCAGGGATCGGCGGGGGCAGCATCGTCCTTTTTCGAGATGGCATACGGTCCATCGACGACCACAACTAAGCCGTTGAATGAGCTGGAGAAGCCCGAACTTAGTAGCTCTTTGTCAAGCTCGGACAAGTCTTTACCCGATGAATTACTGGACCTCACGAACCTAGAACCCGCTCCTGGGACTCCTCTGCTGTCCCCCCAGCTTTTAAACGGATCGCACGATCTTCACCAGCCAGTATCGAGTTTTAGGCTACCTTATGGACTCGATGAATCTATCGGAGGACCGACTGAGGACATTTCCTCAACTGACACCATTCCTCAAACCGGTTCTAGCCCCCCAGCCAACCCCAGTCCTCAAACTAACTTAGGCACTGCAACCGAGCCTGAAACAACTGCAGACAACCTCGAACTTGCACCCGAATCAACCTCCGATCGGACCCGCACCGTACCGTACAGACTCAAAACCGGCGAGTCCGTGGATAGTCTGGCTAATCGGTTTGCGCTATCTGAGCAATCGATTTTGGCGGCCAATGAAGCAGAGTCCCTCACTGAGATGAGCGAGGGAGATATTATTCAACTCCCCTGGGTGCCCACCGTATTGGGCCACGAGGACTTTTCAACTGCCAATCACGAAGCCTTTCAACTTGCCCGCTTGGATACGATCCCGGTGGAAGATGTCATGATTTGGCCGACAAATGGTCTCATAACGTCGAGGTACGGATGGCGGTGGGGTCGCATCCACGCAGGTATCGATATTGCGGGGCCAGAGGGAACACCAGTGGTAGCCGCTCTGTCGGGGCGGGTGATCTACTCTGGCTGGTATTACGCCTATGGGTACATGGTGGATATCGAGCATGCCAATGGCACCGTAACCCGCTACGCCCATGCCAGTCGCCTGTACGTTTCTGTTGGGGAACAAGTGAAGCAGGGGCAACCCATCATGGCAATGGGAAATACTGGACGTTCTACCGGTCCTCACCTCCATTTCGAAGTGCGCCAGAATGGTTATGCCATCAACCCTCTAACGGTGTTGAATGGCTCCAGCCCTTCTCAAAATGTGGCAAGCACCTACTACTAATTGGCTAACTGTTCAGGGACTCGGCAATTGATAGGGCCTCAGTGGCTGAGTTATGTATCGCGGATGCCTGTGTTTGAATCTCTGCTGTGGGCAGCGGGGCGAGCTCGCAGTGGGTGCCCCCGATCGCCAAAAATATCGGTTTCACGCTCCCCCTGCTGCTCCATCTCGCTGACGTATCCACAATATGCGTCGGGGAAAGCGTCGCAGTAACTGACATAGGGTTTGATATCGAGGATGGGGGTGCGATCGAGCAAGTCGATGCCTTCCACGTGCAGAATGGGGCCTTCTATCTTCAACAACCTAACTGCACTGAGACCAATGGGATTGGGACGGTGGGGGGCACGGGTGGCTAAAGTTCCTCGGCGCACGCGCGGGCCACGGGGAGGGACGACCGTCGGGTTCCAATGGTGATTGAGGTGCAACCAGGCAATCACCCAAATCCAGTCGAATCCCTCCAGATCTTTGAGGGCGATCGCCGGAACGACCTCCTCAAACAGTTCGATAGTAGCGCTAGCAGGCTGGTAGTTCTGGGGCTGGTTATGCAGTTGGGACTGGCGAGGAGTACCGTGGCGTTCGGTGTAGGGCGATCGCACTCTGCCGATGGGGGTCAGGCTAACAGAGGTGGGGAATTCGACAGCTTGTATGTAGTCTTTGGGGGGCAGTTTAGGCATTAGAGGGCGGATGAACAGACAACGATCGGGAGCTTGCACTTTATTATTCCGGGCCAGAAGTGCTGTGGGGACATCCGTCATTGCGCGAGTAGCCGTGCCCCTTGTTCGCACAGAAGGCGATCGCCTGCTGGGAAGATTGTATTTTCCTTAGAATGCAGGGAAAGATTGCATGCCGCCCGTTACCATCACGGTTACACTCCATCAGCGCCTAGATATAGCGTTTGCCATTTCAGTTAGGACACAGGTTCCGATCGCAGTCAGGGTTGAACGGAGCTGAAATGTCCGCATTGGTATGGCCACTGCTACTTTTCCAGGCTTGGCATATCCCGTTCGACCTTACAACGTTTGCCACACCCTCTGGCTCCCCTCATTGAATGAAGAAGGACTTGAATGAAAAAAGCCTACGTTCTTGATACCAACGTGCTGCTGCACGATCCGATGTCCATCCATCAATTTCAGGAGAACGACATCGTTCTGCCCATCACCATCATTGAGGAGTTGGATCGGTTCAAGAAACAGGCGTCGAATATTGGCCGCAATGCCCGAATGGTGTCCAGGATTTTGGATGAAATGCGTGCCAAAGGACATTTGTTCGAGGGCATCGATCTGGGCAAAGGGGGACAGTTGCGGGTGGAGCTGTCGAATGCTGAGATTCTCAAGTCGCTGCCTCCCGAGTTGGAAGGGGACAAAAACGACAACGCAATTTTGGCAGTGGCGCTGGATCTAAAGGGAAATTGCCAATGTCCGGTAGTGTTAGTCAGCAAAGACACCAACCTGCGCATTAAAGCAGATGCGTTGGGGCTGGATGCAGAGGATTACGAAACCGACAAGGTAGACGTAGACGAGCTGTATGCGGGGACAAACGAAGTAACGGTGGATGCTGCCACCATTAACGTTTTGTATGCAGAAGGTAAGACCGCATTACCCAACCACTATCCAGCCAACCAAGCGCTGACGCTGGTGGACAACAGCAACCCCTCCCATACGGCGCTGGCCATTGCTACAGGCAACAGCAGCGCCACCCGTCTGGAGGTGTTGGGCACGTCGGTCTCTCGTATTCGCCCCCGCAATCGCGAGCAAAAATTGGCGTTTGAGTTACTGTTGCGACCTGCCATCCAGCTGGTGACGTTGGTGGGTAAAGCTGGGACGGGAAAAACGTTGCTGGCGATCGCCGCCGGATTGCACCAGGTGGCCGATACGAACGTGTACAATCGGTTATTGATTTCCCGCCCGGTGGTGCCGATGGGAAACGATATTGGTTATTTGCCTGGAGATGTGACGGAGAAGCTAGCTCCGTGGATGCAGCCGCTGTATGACAATTTCGATTTAATTTTTGGCACGCAGGATATCATCGATCGCCCCGAACATTGGAAGCACGGTCACGAGGAATTGATGGAGCGGGGGCTGTTGCAAATCGAGCCGCTGACCTACATTCGCGGACGGACAATTCCGAAGCAGTATTTAATCGTGGATGAGGCGCAGAATTTAACGCCACACGAGGTGAAGACGATTTTGACGCGGGCTGGAGAGGGCACCAAGATCGTTCTGACCGGAGATTTGGAGCAGATCGACAACCCCTATGTGGATGCGGCCAGTAATGGCTTGACTTACGTGATCGAGAAGTTTCGGGATGAGCCGCTGGCAGGACATATTTTGCTGAAGAAAGGGGAGCGATCGGAGTTGGCGGAAAGGGCGGCGCAGCTATTGTGAGGACCAGTTGGCTCTAGCATGTGCGAGCCCGTAGGGGACGCATCTTTCTCCGATGTCTTCTCCGCGATCGCCAAATTGTATGGTCTCTAATTCCAGTAGCTGGATTTTGACGGCTGAAGGTTGGCGAGAGGACTGATTATTGGTAGGAACGTTCATGATGTCGCTTAACGGTGCATCATTTTTACAAGTGATGCTCTTTTGTTAGAAAATTCGATGCCCTGAACGTAGTTTGGGTGATGTAACGATCGGGGCATTTCTCTGGGGCCAGGCTTACTGCAATGTGTTGGCCGAGGAATGGTATCTCTCCAAGTAAGCCTGGCACCCCACTAAGATGCGGTGGTTTTACGACCGAAGAACTGCAGGTCGGCGGGTAGAGATGTGGGCTGGACGGAGCGGTCGAGGGGGGCGGTGCGGCCAAAGAAGCGCGCGGACTCGGGGGTTTCGACTCTGGTATGGGCAGAGAAGTTAATGGGTAATCCGCGATAGGTCAGTTGAGTCATCATAGTGTCGCTCTCTAGTTAAGTAGCTGTTTGCAAGGAATGAACCCTTGCGTGGATAGGCTCAGTATTGCGAGAACGACTTAGAAAAAGTTCAGTTATTTTCAGGGGAAATGATGGAATCGGGTCGAGGTATACATGCTGTGTTGGTGTGGGAATTGGGCAATGAGTAGTAGCGCAGCATAGCTGTATAAAGTTGTCAGAAACTCACAAGATAGACAGGAAAAATCTCGTGACAAGTTGCTGACACAGCATAGTTGTCCGAAGCGAACTTAAACCTCGTACTGCTCGCAACAAACCTCGATTTCATCGGCACTGTGGAAGTAGTCATACATTCGAATTCCGTTGAAGGCTGCAGTCGAGGTATTGGCAAGTAGAGAGAAAATCAACACCCATTTCTGAAGAGTTCGACGATTGAGTTTCACTGCAATATGTCCTTGGATTAACTTGACTCAATCCTCGGAAAGTTCTATCGCAGATACAGCCAGAAAGCTCGGGAAACAAGTCGGAGGCTCAAGACCGACAGCAGCGTATGAAAGGTCTGCCGCAAAGTCGGGCTGACAAGTCTGACAACGATCGCCTTGAAAAGATTAGAGCTAAAAGATTAGAGCTAAAAGACTAGAGCTAGATTTGTTTCATTCTCTAGAAACAAAGATGCTTTTTGAAATGGCTATTTGACTACGAGAGCTGAAGGTCAATATCTCCCGATTTGAGCCCGTCAATAGCGTCCAAACAGTCATTGGGGAACACAACGTTAAGCGAGCAATCCGAATCTGCCTGTACTTTGTCTGGAAAAATGACCCAGTTGTGTTTTGATGTCTCGGAAACGTACTGAGTCGGTACTTTGAGCGCTTGGATGGGGGTGTCGTGATAGGCATAACACGCCAGTTCCTGGGTTGGTGCAATGCCGCTAGAGTCTGCCAGATAGCGCGTCCACTTCCCGGTGAGTTCCATGAAGCTGGTCTCTAAGGTGGCCATCACAGAGTCGTCCGTAATGTCTAGAACGGATTTAAGTTTGTATTCGATGGTGAATGACACTTGGGGCACGGCCAGATGAGCCATCAGTCGCCCTCTTGCATTGGTCAAACACTGAACTTCCAAAAAGCCTGTGACGGGATTGTCACACAGATACAATGCGGCGAAGGCTTTTGACTGAAAGTCCGAGCAAGATTCGCGTTTGCCAATGTTGTAGCGTCCTCCTCCCCGTAAAGAGCCGATTGCAGACAGAGGTGTTTTCAGATATTTGATGCTAGAGATGCGAAACGCGTAACCAGTTTCAAACGAGGGAGACAGTCCCTGCAAGGCCGCTCTTAAATTTTTGCCACTTAGCTAGAACAGTCCCCAAACACACCCTATCCAGGCTGACCGGATTCAATCGCCTCGACAAAGAATCCTAAAACATTCAAATCACCTTTGGCGATGAACGACCAAGGAGTTTCGTCGTCTAAATGAACGTTGGGAGTAACTAACCAAGCTCGAGACTCTGCTTCACCCATAAGCACAACCAATCGGGCAAGCAATGTTTCCAGCTCGCCGGTCGTATCGCGGGCAAGCGCCTGTTTCATGTCGGACTTCGTTAGCCGATTGTTGGAGACAGGGGCAAATGCCATACCGACCTTTTGGTTGAGTAGACTTTTCCAAGTTCAGCTTGACCCGTTTGCCTGAAAAATTTCAGTCGGAAAGATTTACTATCGAAGTAACAGAAAGTCGGAAAAGTCGGATTTTAAGTCAGATCGTGGCTGTCTGACTGGATATACTCGGAGTAAAAGGGGGGGGTAGTCTGCAGCCAAACTGTCTCCACTATGTCATTGCACACCGATCTGGACTGGGTAAACCGACTGTTGCTTGAAGCCGGGCAGTCGGAATTAACAGAATTGCAAGCGACGATCGCTCTCAGCAGTTTATCTGGGCTGTCGTATCAGGCAATCGCGGATGAGACTGGGTATTCCCTCGGGCACATAAAGGATGAGGGGGCCAAGTTGTGGTCAGCGTTGTCAGAGGTATTAGGGCGACGGGTTACGAAGAAAGGGTTTAAGGCGATCGCGATCAAAATTGCTCAGGCCGAGCCCGAGGTACCGACTACAGAATCCGGAGAACTGGGGATTGATCCGTTTGAGGTGCAATTGGAAGGGTGGTTCGAGACGTTGAGTTACGAAGTAGAACGGCGTTTAGAGCAAACCGAGCGGTGGTTTGAGTTTGTATTGCGGGTGAGAGAGCGGCGCGGGTTTAGTCGAGTTTTGGTGCGAGGGGTGTATGGAGAAGCGGAGTTGAAGGATTTGAGCCGGTTGCGGGATGGGGTAAAGGAATGGCGGGCGGATGAGGGATGGCTAATTGCTGTGCGGCGGGTAAGTCGAGCAGCCCGGGCAGAGGCGGAGACGTTGGGAGAGGCGGGCGAAACGCTACTTTGTTACACATTTGATGAATTTATAGACGAAACGGCGGATTTTACACCGTATATGGAGTGGCTAGAAACAGAGATTCGCAGCAAGAAATTAGAAAAATTATATGTTCCATTGGGTTGCAAAAAAGAAGAGGTAGAGCAGAAAACTCATCGGATATTAGCTGTAAGTGAGTACACCAATACAGAGAGATATCTAGACACCTGGTTGAGCGATCCATCCAAGGGGCACATCTCGATAATGGGAGAGTTTGGGAGTGGTAAAACTTGGCTGGTACTGCACTACGCATGGACAAAGATGAAGCAGTATTTAGATGCAAAAAATAGAGGTGTAGCAAGGCCTAGACTTCCGTTAGTGATTCAATTAAGGGAATATACAAAGTCACTCAATGTAGAAAGTGTATTAGCAAATTTCTTCTTCACAAAACACAACATCCGCCTCAATAGTCAAGCATTCTACAAGCTCAATGTAATGGGCAAGCTGCTTTTGGTCTTTGATGGCTTTGATGAGATGGCTATGAAAGTCGACTATCAAGAGATAGTCGATAATTTTTGGGAGATAGCCAAAGTAGTCGTTCCTGGAGCAAAAGCAGTGCTGACCTGTAGGCCAGAACTCTTTCGTGATGCAGAAACTGCAAATGAGGTCTTGTCAGGGAAAGTAGATCCTTCATTTGAGATGGATCGCCAAGATCCACCATATTTCGAGGTACTGGAACTATTAAAATTTGATGATGATCAGATCAGAAATGTATTGGACAAACGAACTAAATCACAATACATCAGCGAGATAATGAGAAATGAACAACTGCTGGACTTGTTACGAAGGCCGGTAATGGTGGAATTAGTGCTAGAAGCATTGCCAGAAATTGAGGCAGGAAAGATTGTTGATATTACTCGTGTTTACTTGTATGCAACACGACGGAAAATGGAACGAGATATTGCCACAAAAAGAACCTTCACTTCCTTGCCTGATAAGTTATTTTTCTTGTGTGAAGTAGCTTGGGAAATGCTTTCCACAAATCGTTTGAGCTTGAACTACAGGGAGTTTCCAGAACGACTACTAAACCTATTTGGCCCAATATTGGTGAAACCAAAGGAACTAGATTACTGGCGTTATGATATGGCCGGAAATTCAATGCTAATTCGGAACGCATCCGGTGACTATATGCCTGGCCACCGATCTCTTCTTGAGTTTTTTGTTGCATATAGATTGGCGGCTTTACTCGGTGCACTGAATGGTGATTTGTTGGATATCTCTAAATCACAGTCATACATAAACAAAAATTTGAAAGAAATTGATTACAGGTGGTCTGCTTACTTCCAGAGACAAGTGGATTCTGAAAGTAAAGTTTTATCAATCCCTCCATTGAAAACATTCATCCTAGAGAATATGGAGTTACTCCACAGGTCTCTAGGCACAATTCCTTTAACTCAAGCAGTCTTTGATTTAGTTATCCCAATGGTAACTTCTGACAAGAATATCAAATCTAAGTTGCTATCCATCTTGAATGAAACCAAGGTTGAGAAACCGAATATAGGTCAATATTCAGGAGGTAATGCGGTCAATCTTTTAGTCAAGTTAGATCCTTATGTACTTGAGGGAAAGAATTTAAGTAACTGCCTTATCGTGAAAGCAGATTTTACAGATGCAAGCTTACGTGATGTGAACTTTCACGGTGCCACGATTCAGGACTGTAACGTCGGAAAATTTTCTGCTCCAGTGATCAAAGTTGAATTTAATTGTGATGGTAGCCTACTCGCAACTGCAGAAGGGGACGAGATCTGTCTGTGGAAAATCGAAGAAGAAACAGATATATCTGGCATAGTGCAAGAAACAGTGCTAAAAGGCCATGAAGACTGGGTTCGAACAATTGCATTCTCCCCAGAAAAACAGCAGTTGCTGGCAAGCGGTAGCTACGACCACGACATAAGAATATGGGATGCCTATACTGGGGAATGTTTAAAGAAATTAAGTAGACATCAGGGAACAATTAGGGCGCTCTCATTTAGTCCAGACGGACAACAATTAGCAAGCAGTGGAGATGATGGGAGAATTCGTTTGTGGGACGTTAGCAACTGGGACAACATAACTCTTCTAAATGGACATGAACATCCTGTTAGATCGGTTGCATTTATCGCAGATGGTCAGTATTTGGCTAGTGGAAGTCAAGATGGAACAATTAAAATCTGGGATTTAAGCCGTTGTGAATGCAAGAAAACCTTAAGAGAGCATTCGGGTTCAATCCTAGCACTTGCATACTCGCCAAGAAGAAGAATTCTCGCCAGTGGAGGCGAAGATACATCAATAAGAGTATGGAATATCGATAATTGGGAATGCACTTCACTGCTCATTGGACACTCCATGCCTATTTGGTCAATTACAATTAGTTCAGATGGGAAATACATTATAAGTGGGAGTGAAGACAGAACGGTTAGAAAGTGGGATGTAGAGCTGAATAGGTGCGAGCAAACTCTTCTCAAACACAATAACTGGGTAAGGTCTGTTGCTCTCAATCCGAGCAACTCTCTTCTTGCTAGTGGCAGTGAAGATAAATCCGTCAAGGTATGTGATTTGAATTCTTTGACCTGTCACACTACTCTCCAGGGACACACAAGCTGGGTATGGTCGATTGCCTTTAGGAAAAATAGATTTGTAAGTGCGACAGAAGACAAAGTAATTAGATATTGGGATATAAATACTGGCCAATGCATTAAGTCTTTTACCGGCCATCAAGGATCGGTGAGAACCACTGATTTTCATCCAAATTCAGTGTTATTAGCCAGCGGATGTGATGGAGGAGACATCACCATCTGGAATGTAGAAACGGGTAAAAAAGAAATATCTTTAGATGAGCATTCCAACTGGATTAGAAGCGTTGCTTTCAGTTCAGATGGAAACTATCTAGCAAGTGGAAGCAACGACAAGTCAGTCAAACTCTGGGATATAGACACTTGGAAATGCGTTGAAACATTTAAAGAGCATGACAAAACAGTTAGAGCAGTTGTATTTAGTCCTTGCAGCCGAATATTAGCCAGCGTAGGGGAAGACAAGAAATTGGTGTTGAGGTTTTTGAGAACAGAATTAAAGCCTTTAATTGTTTCTGACATTCACGATCAAAGAGTTTCTTGTCTAGCTTTCTCTAGAGAGGGAGGTTTGATCGCAACAGGCAGCGAAGACAACTCAATAAAAATATGGAGCATCAGGCCAAATCCTGACCAGCACATTCTTTTTGAAAGACACATTCACGGCCATAGTAGCTATGTAAATTCGATTTGTTTTGTTGGCAACAACGTAATAGCGACTGCCAGCAATGACAAGACCATAAAGCTATGGAACATAGTCGACGGAAGGCATATTGATTCGTTGACAGGGCATTCAGGCGGCGTTCGTGAACTCTGTTTCGATGCCTCTAGCGGCATCCTAGCGAGTTGCAGTCTCGATGAGACTGTAAAGCTTTGGGATTTGCGTACTGGAGCCTGCGTCTCGACAATTGACCATCGCCCCTGCGCTGGAGCCAACATAACCGCAGTAAAAGGTCTCACCGACGCCCAACGAGATAACCTACTATCCCTCGGAGCAATAGATCACAGCTCATAAACTCCCCCTCAAGACTCATCGCCAACAGCAATTCCCCAACCCCAGCAATACATCCATCAAAATTACTGATTGGCCTATTTATGTAAACTTATGTAAAATAAATGAGTGAACTAGCCATCACTCCTCATGTACTTGCAGCAAATCGCCACCCTCCTCGACAGCTCCGATCCCCAGCAGCGCATGAAAGGCATCACCGAACTGCGCCACCACGAGCCCGAAGACGCCGTCCCCCTGCTCGTCAAACGGATGTACGACAAAGAATTCCTCATCCGCTCCTGCGTCGCCATGGGCCTCGGCCACACGCAACCCGAAGAAGGCTACGAAGCCCTCCTAGAAATCGTTGCCCGCGAAACCGACAGCAACGTCATCGCCGAAGCCGCCAACGCCCTCGCCAAATTCGGAGAGCGATCCCTCCCCCACCTCGAAATCATCTTTAATCAACATCCCCACTGGCTCGTCCGCCAAAGCATCTTCGCCGCCCTCGAAGACTTCGATAACCTAGACGTTCTCTCCAGACTCTGCCGCACCGGCACCCAAGACCCCGACCCCGTCGTTCGACAAATTGCCTACCAATCCCTCAAACGCCTCAGCGGCACACAATACGAGGAAAGCGCCCAAACTATCCTTCTCCAAGCAGCAGAATCGAAGGATGCCGAAACCCGCGCCAACGCTGCCCGTTCCCTAGCCCACTTCGATACCCCAGCCGCCAAAGCCTCCCTCGCCACCCTGCGCAAAGATCCCGACCACCAAGTCATCGCCGCCACCCTAGAGCCTCTCGTTTGAAGGAGGTCCTCAAACACATTCTTGGGTATTAGTTACTACAAACCCGCCACAACCGATACAACAAGCACTCCCAACATTCGGTAACATCGGCATCACATAATACCCTTTCATTAACATTGCGATTTCGGTTTCGCTGCTCCCTCAACCCTCTTTTCAAGTCTTCACATGAAACCCCTCAAAGCAGATACCGTCAGAGACTACCTCCAAGCCATGGGCCGCATCCCCATGCTGACCCACGAACAAGAAATCCAATACGGCAATCAAGTCCAGCAGCTCATGCAGTTGGAAGCACTAAAAGCTGAGCTAGCAGACACCCTCGATCGCCAACCCACCCATTCAGAGTGGGCTACTAAAGCGGGTATGGAAGTTCTCGAGCTCAAGCAAACACTTAAGCGGGGCGATCGCGCCAAAAACCGCATGGTAGAAGCCAACCTGCGCCTGGTGGTCTCTGTCGCGAAAAAATATCTGAATCGCGGTGTCGATTTCCTCGACCTGATCCAAGAAGGCAATATCGGCCTGCAACGGGGTGTCGAAAAATTCGATCCCGGCAAAGGCTACCGTTTCTCCACCTACGCCTACTGGTGGATTCGCCAAGCCATTACCCGCTCCATTTCCCAAACCAGCCGCACCATCCGCCTCCCCGTCCACATCGTCGAGAAGCTCAACAAGCTCAAAAAAGCCCAGCGTACACTGGGCCAGAAGCTGGGCCGCGCCGCCAATGTCGAAGAACTAGCAGCCGAGACCAAACTCAAGCCCGAAGACGTCCGTAGCTACCTACGTTACTCCCGCCTGCCCATTTCCTTAGATGTGCGCGTTGGCGACAGCGGCGACACCGAACTCGGCGACCTGCTAGAAGACACCCGTACTTCCGCCGAAGACTACGTGCTGCAGCGCAGCCTCAAAGCCGACATCACCGCCCTGATGGACAAGCTCAACCCCAACGAGCAAACGGTTCTCTCCTTGCGCTACGGCCTCGATAGCGGCAGCAAAGGCCTCACCCTAAGAAAAATCGCCGCCATCCTCGACCTCAGCCCCGAACGCGTCCGCCAGATCGAACGGGCAGCCCTCAAAAAGTTACGCCAGCAACAGCACGGCTTGCACGCATATTTGGTCAGCTAGTTCTCATCTCCACTCGCAAGAATTGCAGGTGAATACCTATTTTTTGAAGACTTGACTACAACAGAACAATATAAGCCTGTTTCAAAGCCAGTGTCTTATCAAACAATTTCATCGGCATTCTCGTCGATCTTGGACGGAGAACCACAATCGCGACCGTCATTCATGACAACGAATAGCGGTAACTCAATGAATATTAACAGGCATCCAAAAAATAAATTTCATATGGTGTAAGTGTGTGTGAGGTGTCGCCTGAAGGCTTTTCGAGCTGAAGGAACATGTTGTCACTCTTCTCCTGGTTCCTATCATCGAGGCGTTCTGATTGGTGTGAGACAATCAGAGATCCCCTCGGCGAAATTGAAACCTTCTACAAAACGCGAACGGACATTCCCCACACCATCAGATATAAGGTTGCCAAACGACGCCTAAACAAAGTGGAGGGTATCAGCCCCTTCATTGCTAAAACCGTACTCAAGCAGTGGGATGCTTCTTTGCAGGCATCTAGTGATCTTCGGACTCAATCTTGCTCTCATGCAAGCGAACGAGGTTCCCATATGACCCGCAGGTTGCAGTCAAATTCTGACCAGTCGGATACCCTCCCCGTTTACATTGCCCCCCAACCGGCCTCTGCATCAGCGCGCGCGCAACTGCAACCGGATAAGTTATTACTAGGAGAAAGCTTGGTTCGTGCGGGGTTGATTAACGCTCACCATGTGGAAGTAGCCTTGAGGGATGCTCGGGATCGCACCGATCTCAAATTCGGTGAAATCCTGGCCTTAAGAGGTTGGATCGACCAGGGCACAGCTGACTTTTTTGCAGAAACTCTGTATCAAATCGCCGCAGAAGTCGAACGTCAACCAATTGGTCAGTATTTCAAAGCAGCCAAGTTGCTCACAGAAGAGCAGATCTCTAGGGTTTTATCGACTCAACGAATTTGCTCCATCCGGTTTGGTGAACTGGCTGTAGCCCATCACTACCTCAAGCAACAGACATTGGATTTTATGTTGCCGTATTTAGTATGAGGAGTAGGGATGGGCTTCGGTCTTCAGTCAGATACGTGTTCTTGGCGTCTTTTTCTCGATCGCTGACTTGCAGGTTAGTTATCCATCCGGAGGTTTTCCAGGTCGTATCGCGACAGGTGATAAACCAAGGCCAACACGGAACAGATGTTTCCAGCAGGTCTGGTGCGCTGGCTAGTCATTAGACTTCTACTATTGGGCTCGGTTGACTCGATTTCACCGATTACATGTGGACGCAGGTGCATTTGCAAATGATTATCAGTCTCATTCGTTGAACCTTCCGATTTTCCCCAAGGGGATTAACTGTCTCTACCTCACCATTCGAACTCCATGATGGCGAACGACCATCCCATCAAACGTAGGTTGTCCAGGCTCTCTCTCCAGCAAGCGCTGGTAGCACCCTTCCTGCTACAAATCGTCCTGGTCACTGGTTTTACCGGTGCCCTATCGTTCTATAACGGCCAGCGAGCCGTGCGATCGCTCGCCTTCGAGCTGAGTTCCGAAGCAACCGAACATATCGAACATCACCTGATTGATTTTGCCAAGCAGCCCCACACCTTTTTGCAAATCACGCAAGCGGCCATCTCCACCGGCCAAATCGATCCCAGTAATTTCGAGGACCTACAACGCTACTTCTATCAAGTCGTACGGTTAGAAGAATCTGTCCGTACGATGTACTACGGTGATGAATCCGGCCAGTTTATACTCGTCACTCAAAGTGAAGACGAGCCCCTCTCCTACCGCGTCACATCCGACATCGCCCCCACCCGCGAAATTTATCAGTTAGATAGCAACGGCGAGCCAGAAACTCTTCTGAGAACGGATAGTTACGATCCGCGAATCCGGCCATGGTACGAGTCTGCCAGGGAAAGTAACGGCCCCACCTGGTCTCCGATCTACTACTTTGCGGCCCAGCCGGTGCGAGGCGTTACCCCCACTATCCCCATCCGCGACAGCAACAATCAACTTGATGGGGTCCTGGCGGTGGACATCACTCTGTCGCAACTGGATGACTTCCTAACTGAATTGCAAATTGGCGAGCGGGGCGAGGCCATCATCCTAGAGCGCAGCGGCTCGGTGGTCGCCAGCTCCCAAGCAGACACGTTTCCTCAGATCGCGGAGGGCGAAACCCCAACTCCGTTCACAGTATCGGACAGCAGCAACAGCTACATGCAAGCGGTGGAGCAACACCTCCTCAACGAATTTGGCAGCTACGCAGCCGTTGACGCCTTTCAAGGATTGGTTCGCGACCCAGCCGGAGAAACCTATTACGTTCAGGTTGACTCCATGAAAGGAGATCTGGGATTGGATTGGCTCATGATCGTGGCCATCCCCAGCTCCGATCTAATCGGTACTCTCAGTCGCAGCATGCGGGACACCCTAGCACTGTATTTAGTCGCCCTGTTACTAGCCATCGTGTTCGGCAATGCGACGGCCCGGTGGATGGCTCGCTCCATCCACGAACTCAGCTCGGTGGCGCGAAAAATGGCGGCCGGTGGCCCAAATGCTTTGGACTTAGCTGTTCCCCACAGCACGATCTCGGAGCTTGAAATTCTCTCCACCTCTGTCAAAGGACTGGCCACACAATTGCGCGGCACGATCGATCGCCTCGCCACCACCAACGTAGAACTAGAGCATCGGGTACAGCAGCGCACCGCTACTCTGGAAGCCGCCGAACGACACATGCGGGTGGTGTTCTCCGCCATGACCGAAGTGATTCTGATGTTCGATCGCGTCGGTCGCTACACCCACATCACCTCCAGCGATCCCTCCTCTCCCATCTCCCCTTCCGAAGAGCTATTGCGCATTCACCTCCAACATCTGATTAGTGACGATGATAGCAATCGCTGTTTGACGGCGATTCAAGCCGCGATCGATCGCAACGAAACCACCGATCTGGAATACCAGTTGGAGATTAACGGGCAAAAGAGATGCTTTTCCGGACGAATTTCACCTGCTGGAGCCACCACAGCCCTGTTAGTCGCTCGCGATACCACCGAGCGCAAGCATGCGGAAATAGCCCTACGACAATCGGAAGAAAAGTTCGCCGCCGCCTTTAAATCCAGCTCCAGTCCGGTGGCCATTGTGGCAGTACGCTCCGGCAAATTGTTGGAGGTTAACGACAGCTTCCTCAGCATCTGCAAATTAGAGCGGGAGGCGGCGATCGGGCGCACCGCTAAAGAATTGGGCTTGTGGCACCGCGATCTGACCCGAAGGGAGATTTTTAGACGGCTGAAAACAGATGGTGTTGTCCGCAATCTGGAGGTGGAGTTCAAGCAACATTCTGGCAATACCCGCACTCTATTGCTGTCAGCGAATTTGATTGAATTGTCCGGTGAGTTGTGCGTACTGTACGTGGGCAACGACATCACCGAGCGACAGCAGGCCCAGGACGCCCTGCAACAAGCAGAAGCCAAATATCGCAGCATTTTCGAGCAAGCACTAGAGGGAATCTTCCAAGTCGCCCCAGACGGGCAGTTGATCGGGGCAAATCCTGCACTGGCCGCCATGTACGGCTACGAAAGTCCAGCCCAAATGATGGCATCGGTGGCAAACGTTCACCAGCTGCTCTACGTTGACTCTCAACAGCGCCAGCAATTGCTGCAGCAATTGGCAACAGATTTTGCAGTGGAAGCTTACGAATCTGAGGTGCGCCACCGCGACGGCAACACATTTTGGGTGAGTGAAAATTGGCGGGCTGTGCAGGATAGTTCCGGTCAGCTTTTGTACTATGTCGGCACGGTGGAAGACATCACAACTCGCAAGGTGATGGAGCAAGAGCTACGGTTCCACGCCTTCCACGATCCCTTAACCGGATTGCCCAATCGATCGCTCTTTAACGATCGGCTGGGACAGGCGATCGAACGGAGCAAACGCCGTCTCAGCGAACAATACGCCGTTCTGTTCCTCGACCTGGATCGATTTAAATCGGTGAACGATACCCTCGGTCACGCCGCAGGAGACCGGCTGTTGCGCACCATTGCTCAGCGCTTGCAGCAGTGCGTACGCACGGGGGATACAGTCTCTCGGTTGGGGGGAGACGAGTTTACAATTTTGCTGGATGACTTGGAGAGTACTGTCGGCATCCAGCAAACCGCCGAGCGCATTCTCACGGCAGTGATGCAACCCGTCGTGATTGGCGATCGCCAACTTTCCACCAGCACCAGCATTGGCATAGCGCTCGGTAATCCGAGGTATAACTCGCCAGCCGAGATTTTGCGCGACGCAGATGCCGCCATGTACGCAGCAAAAACAGGCGGCCGCAATCGCTACGAAATCTACGATCGCACCAAGCACCGATTTGCCCGCCCGCAAGATCGAGTCGCTCAGTCTCCAATATCCCAACAGCAATTCCACTAACAAAGTTAGGGGGGCCCCCCAACTTCACACCTCCCCCCTAACTCCCATCTCTTATCCAGTCTGCGTTGGCCGGGTTTTGAGCTGCATTCGAATAGGGGGGCAAGTGGCTCTTAGTCTTGGGATGTCGATGAGGGACGGGCGGCGCAAGCCAAACACACTTCATCGCACCACTATCAAGTCAAACACCTGTAGTGGGTGGCCAAATTGGTAAAGGCGGCAGTCGAGTTACCTTATTCAATTTCTTACCCATTGGGTCGAAGAGTGAGGGTTATCGTAGGGAACTGCGTCATCTGGAGGTTCGAGTCCTCCTCCACTACAACCTCAATACGGGCGAGTCTTCCTCTTTATTCACCACTGACCCGAAAGGGACGCCGGATGAAGGTTATCGGTAGCTGGAAGGCGGGGTATCTCCTGACGGAGACGCTTCGCGAACAAATCCCCTCTCATTCTCAAAACTCAATATGGGCGGGTAGCTCAAATGGTAGAGCAACCCCTCGTTCACTCTTTACCTCATAGGTCGTCGAGCGAGGGTTATCGGTCAGGAGTTCGAATCTCTTCCCGTCCACCAATGTTTTTCCCAAAACCTATATGGAGTCGGTAGCTCAAACGGTAGAGCGCACTGATTGCCCGCAAGGGCTGAAGGACTCAAGGTTATCGCTGTTAACGATCCCCCCTTTTGTCCGCCGAGATACGGGTTCGATTCCCGTCCGTCTCCCTTCCCCATTTGGGGACACCGTTCGTTTATCCCATCAGGGACGGAGAAGAAAAGATGTCATATAAATTTTTCACCTCGACTACTAAAACTCCTCAACATCAACCGATTCCCGGACGTGAACAGGAGATGGTACGTGGTCGGTCTGGCGGTTACATGTTTGACCCCGGCCCCTGGACCATGCTGACCCGCTGCTTGCTGATCGGCACGGCGCAAAGCACCTATTACGCCGACAAACACGATTTAACCGGTGACTTTACCGATA
This sequence comes from Synechococcus sp., assembly GCA_051439425.1. Taxonomy (GTDB): domain Bacteria; phylum Cyanobacteriota; class Cyanobacteriia; order Thermostichales; family PCC-7336; genus PCC-7336. The sequence goes on along the minus strand of JBFRWD010000075.1, from coordinate 29,106 downwards.
CGGTCTTGGCTTGTGTGGACAAAGACCCAGCCCGCACCGCGAGCGAGATTGTCTCGGCTAGCGACGGTCGTTCCATCAACAACAGCGCCCCCATCTACGCCTTGGTGTTGCTGTCTATGGGGGATTCCCATGCTGCAAAACAGGCATTTATGGAGATTTTCCCTAAGGTGGTGCGCACCGGCAGTCATTTTTACGAGTGGTTGAACTACACCAAGTCCGTGCGTGGTTTGGGTAAGGTGGTGCGGGAATGCGGTAAGGGGTGGTTGTCGAATCCTGATGTGAAGTGGTTGACTTATCAGTTGTTGAAGTACCGACAACGGCATGGGTTTAGCAATCGCGATGCCTTGCGTTTATTCCACGTTAAGCCTGAGACAGAAGGGCACCAGGCTCTCTACGACTGGGTGGTAAATGGGTGGGAGACATTGCCCGATCGGGTGCCCAATGGACCGATTGCTCAGGTGTGGTGGTACGAGTGGTTGAAGCGCAATCCTGACAGTACCTGCATGGCGATCTCCGAGGGGCGATTGACCCACGAGATGGTGGCTCCGATCGCCAAGATGGATGCCAACGCTTGGCAGTTACTGTTTGAAGACATGCCGATTGGGGCGCTGTTGCGCAACTTGGGGTCTTTGACTGAAATTGGGGTGTTGCAAGTTCACAAGTCTAAGAACTTGAGGCGGGTGGCGAAGGTGTTGACCAGTCGCGATCGCTTGCGCAAGGGACGGATTCATCCGATTGACGTGTTGAAGGCGCTGAAGACTTATCGATCTGGGGGTCGATCCGGTCGCAGCAAGAAGACGTGGGAACCGATTCCTCGCATTTGCGACATTTTAGAGAAAGCTCTGGAGCGTTCGTTTGAGACCGTGAAGCCTACGGGCAAGACGTTCTTGCATGCGGTCGATGTTTCGGGGTCTATGTCTTGTTACTCTGGCGGGTCTATGAATCTGTCTTGTAGCGAGATTGCGACAACGATGGCGTTGGTAACGGCGAAAGCCGAGAAAAACTATGTTATTCGCGGATTCTCGACTACCTTCAAAGACTTGGGGATTACGGCTCGGGATTGTTTCTCGTCTGCGTTGCAGAAGACGACGCGACAAACGTTTGGGGGGACGGATGCGTCGGTGGCGTATGACTGGGCGATCGCCAAGCGGGTCTGGACGGATGTGTTTTGCTTCTGGACAGATTGCGAGTCGTGGGCAGGCAAGCGACATCCCGCACAGGCGTTGGCAGAGTATCGCCGTAAGGTGAATCCCGATGCGAAAGCGGTTTACGTTTCGCTGGCTCCGTACCGCATCTCTTTGGTCGATCCTCAAGATCCGTTGTCGTGGGATTTCGCTGGGTTTGACCCCGGTGCCCCTCGGGCCATTCAGATGATTGCCAACGGAGATTTGTAGGAATGCTCCTCAAGCCTCCTCTGCTATGTGAGCATGAGGCTTATCTACACTTTTGCCAAAAAGCAATTCTTACTTGCCTGCCACCAGCAACAAATTCCATCAATTGTCGTAGCTGCTCGCTACAAATTCGACCCAAAACACCGACCAAGAAGAAGAAAGAGAGAAATAACCATGTCACAGAAAGATCTAAATCTACCTACCGATAAGCCCGTTTACTCTTGGGCAAACCACGAGCTTAGCTCCGACGAATACCGGATGGCCAAAAACGTCGCCAACCTCCCCTTCGTCTACAAACACGTCGCCCTCATGCCCGACGTCCACCTGGGCAAAGGAGCCCTAGTCGGTTCCGTCATCGCCACCAAAGATTCCATCATCCCCGCTGCTGTCGGCGTGGATATTGGCTGCGGGATGTGCGCCATCAAAACCCCATTTACGGGCGACATGCTAGAGGGCAAACTCAAGAAAATTCGCCTAGACATCGAAGCCGCTATCCCCACCGGATTCAACCAAAACAAGGACGTCGAAAAAGACGCCTACAACTGGAACGGCTGGCGCTCGTTCAAAAACCTGCACAAAGGTGTCCAAAAACTAGAATCCAAATCTCTCCACCAAATGGGCTCCCTTGGCGGCGGCAACCACTTCATCGAGCTCTGCCTCGACACCGACAACACCGTCTGGCTGATGCTGCACTCTGGCTCCCGCAACATCGGCAACAAACTGGCCCAAAACCACATCAAAACGGCAAAAGGGCTCGCTCAACTAGCTGACGAAACCCTACCCGATCCCGACCTGGCCCACTTCGTCAAAGGCACCCCCGAGTTCGCTGCCTACTGGCACGACCTGCAATGGGCGCAAGACTACGCCCGCTTCAACCGCGACGTCATGATGGCCCGCTTCAAGCACATCGTTGAGAAGCATCTTGCCGGAGGCAAACCCACCAAGCCCCTGCTGGCCGTCAACTGCCACCACAACTACGCCGAGCAAGAAAACCACTTCGGCGAAGACGTATACGTCACCCGCAAGGGAGCCGTCCGCGCCCGCACCACCGACTACGGCATCATCCCCGGCTCGATGGGCGCCAAGTCCTACATCGTTAAAGGCAAAGGTAACCACGCCAGTTACTGTTCTTGCAGCCACGGAGCCGGACGCCGCATGTCCCGCACCAAAGCAAAGAAAGCCTACACACTCGATGACCTAATCGAGCAAACCGCCGGTGTCGAATGCCGCAAAGACAAAGGGATTCTGGATGAAATTCCCGGTGCTTACAAACCAATTGAGGAGGTGATGGCCAGCCAAACCGACTTGGTAGAAGTTGTCGCCACCCTCAAACAGGTGGTGTGCGTGAAGGGATAGACACCTTCAGATCCCTGAAGACAGAGGTAATTCAATAACCTTGGCCTCTATTGAGCAGTTCTCAATGGGGGCTTTTCTCTTTCTGAATATCCCCAACGGATTTGTTGGCAACAGAATTGTTGGATATATTAACCTTGCCAACAAATTTGTTGGCAATGGAATTGTTGAAAAGAGGCATTTGGCTGTGGACAAGCTCAAGCGTACGGTCGGCAACTACGTAACGGGCAATCGGTTCTTTGGGCGAGAAGCAGAGCTAGAGCTATTTGAAGAGTCGTTGGATAGCGGCGACCATCTGCTGTTGGTGGCACAGCGGCGGATGGGAAAAACAAGTTTGATGCACGAGGTGTCGCGGCGGATTTCCGATCGATACATCTGTTTGCATATCGACTTGCAAGATGCAAAGGACGCTGCAGACGCGATCGCCGAGTTGAGCGTAGCAACACGCGAGCATAAACCCTTGTGGATCAAAACTCAGGACTTGTTTGCCAATACATTGGATGGCCTAGCTCAAAGTGTAGGGAGTATCCAAGTCAGCGAGTTGAAGATCAAACTACGTGGGGGACTCTCACCAGGTGATTGGCAGAGTAAGGGCAATCGTCTCTTGGATATATTGGCCAGTTCGGAACAACCAGTGGCGATTTTCTGCGATGAAGTGCCGATTCTAGTGAGTCGGATGCTGAAAGGCTCGGACTACAGCATGACCAATGAGCGTAAGGAGGAAGCCGAGCTATGGATGTCTTGGCTGAGAAGGAATTGCTTGCAACACCAGGGGACGTTGAGGTTTGTGGTAACGGGGTCGATTGGGTTAGAGCCGCTGTTACGAAAGGCGGGGTTAAGTGCCACGATCAATCATCTGACACCATTTGATTTGAAGGCATGGTCGGTAAACGTTGCTTGTGCCTGTTGGGATGCCTTAGCAAATGAGGTTCAGCTCACGTTTGAAGATGATGTGCAGCAGCGGATGGCGGCGTTACTAGGGGTTTGCATTCCGTACCACGTCCAGATGTTCTTTAGCCACCTCTACCAACATTGCAGGAAGAATAGCCTTGAAACGATTTCTCTCGATCTAGCCGAGCGTATTTACCAGCAAGACATGTTGGGAGTAAGGGGACATGCCGATCTGAGTCACTTAGAAGAGCGCATCAAGATGGTGTTGAGTGTGAAACAACATCCACTGACGTTAGAGCTATTGACTGAAGCGGCAGTTGTTGGGCAGTTAACTCCAGCAGCAGCACAGATGATTTGCCAAGACTACGGAGAGGTTGGAGAAGACAGTTCGCTGATAGAGATTTTGGGGATCTTGAAGCACGACGGGTATTTGATTCAACGGGATGCCTGTTATGAATTTGAATCGAATTTATTGAGGGATTGGTGGAAAAACCATTACGGTTTTAGCTACGTGTCTGCTAGCGATCGGGGGGATGGGTGATGGTGGTTCTGTCAGCTCCCAAATACAATCCGGGGTTTAGCAGCGATGACGAGGTCATCAAACAGTTTGTGGTGCGCAATGAGTATCTCGACCTGACGATAGAACGGATCCGGGACAACGTGGAGGCGGAAAGCAACCAGCACGTGTTGTTGATTGGGGCGCGAGGGACTGGAAAGACAACGCTGGTGCGACGAGTAGCTGCGGAGATTCGTCGGAGCAAAGAGTTGGATGCGGATTGGTATCCGCTGGTGTTTGGTGAAGAGGTCTATTCGGTTACAAGTCCGGGGGAATTTTGGCGGGAAGCGTTGTTTTATTTAGGGGAACAAACGAAAGACGGTCGGTGGCAATTGGTATACGACGAGCTGGAATCGGAGATGGACGACCAGCGGCTGGCGGCAAGGGCGTTAGCGCAGCTAATGGATTTTGTGGATGAACGGGGGGGGAAGCTACTACTGGTTGTTGAAAATCTGAACATGTTGTTGGAGGAACAGCTTGGTAGCGATGATGATTGGACGTTGCGCCATACGTTAATGAACGAGCCGCGTGCAATGCTATTGGGAACGGCAACAGCCAGTTTTGATGAGATTTCAAACATCGATAAAGCTTGGTTCGAGCTATTTGAGCAGATTGAATTAAAACCTTTAAGTACAGCAGATTGTCAACCGCTTTGGAACAAAATCACAGGACAAGAAATTTCAGAACAGCAATTACATCCCGTCAGAATATTGACTGGAGGAAATCCTCGGCTCGTTAGAATTTTGGCGGAGTTTGCTGCGCAATTGTCATTTCAAGACTTAATGACTAATCTGACTCGATTAATTGATGAGCACACGGATTATTTTAAAGGCCAACTTGAAAGTCTGCCAGCCCAGGAACGGAAGATTTTTGTTGCATTGCTGGAGATCTGGGATCCTGCGACAGCAAAAGAAGTTTCACAAAAAGCACGGTTAGACATTAACAAAGCGAGCTCTGTATTGAATCGTTTGGTAAATCGAGGGGCAGTAGAAGTTGTTGAAAAAGAAGGACGTAGGAAGTACTATCAGGCAACTGAAAGGCTTTACAACATTTACTATTTGATGCGACGCCGCAGCACAGCCGCCAGTCGGGTAAGAGCGGCTGTCGATTTTATGGTGCAATATTATCAAGAGCAAGATCTTGTACTTGCAACTACAAAATTGGCGAAGGAAATTGGTGGGATCAATCAAGATTTCCGGCAAGATTTGTATTGTGCATATGGCGAAATTGTCAATCATAAAGGAATCACCAAATCACTCAAGACGGAAATATTAAAGGCAACTCCAGAAGACTTTTTTACCGCTTTCGATCTTCCTGAAGAGTTGAAACAGCTTTCAAACGCACTTACAGACACCTCAGAATCTGCTGTCTCGTTATCGCCGATAGAGTCTGAAAAAGAGCTTCGCAAGCGCATCGAGATAAATCCACATGACCATAAAGCATGGACACAACTAGGGCAATTACTGCACGAGCATTTGGAGCGCTACGACGAGGCTGAGGAAGCTTATCGCAAGGCCATAGAGCTCAAATCCGATTACGAATGGGCTTGGGCAAAACTAGGACAGTTACTGCACGAGCGTTTGGAGCGTTACGACGAGGCTGAGCAGGCTTATCGCAAGGCTACCGAGCTCAAACCCGATGACGCATGGGATTGGGCAAAACTAGGGCAATTACTGCACGAGCGTTTGGAGCGTTACAACGAAGCTGAGCAGGCTTATCGCAAAGCCATCGAGCTCAAACCCGATGACGCATGGGATTGGGCAAAACTAGGACAATTACTACACGAGCGTTTGGAGCGTTACGATGAGGCTGAGCAGGCTTATCGCAAAGCCATCGAGCTCGAACCCGATGACGCATGGGATTGGGCACAACTCGGACAATTACTGCACGAGCGCTTGGAGCGTTACGACGAGGCTGAGCAGACTTATCGCAAGGCCATCGAGCTCAAACCCGATGACGCATGGGCTTTGGGACAACTTGGACAGTTACTGCACGAGTGTTTGGAGCGTTACGACGAGGCTGAACAGACTTATCGCAAGACTATCGAGCTCGAACCCGATTACGAATGGGCTTGGGGACAACTAGGGTTACTGTACGAGCATTTGGAGCGGTTCGACGAAGCTGAAGCAGCTTATTGTAAAGGAATCTCTATCAAGTCCAGTCAAGCATGGAACTTTTGGGCTCACTTTGGGAAACTACTACACGTGCGTTTGGAACGCTACGACGAGGCTGAAGAAGCCTACCGCAAAGCCATCGAACTCGTTCCTCCAAATTATGAATGGATACTATGGCTATTTCGAGGAAAGTTATTGCATGAATGTTTGAAGAACTATGGTGAGGCAAAGGAAGCTTATCGCAAAGCTATCGAGCTCAAACCAGATAACGCAGAGCTTTGGGTAAGACTAGGACAGTTACTGCACGAGCATTTGGAGCTCTACGACGAGGCGTTTACAGCCTTTGCAAAACTATTGACTCTCAAAAACGCATCTAATTTCATTGGACCAATTACGAGTTTCTTCGTCGAAGCTGTTGTCCGAGGTAACACCCTAGAAACGGTACGAGTTCTCACCAACTGCCCAATAGCGTCCAAACTAGAGCCCCTAATTATAGGAATCAAACTCTTTCAAGGAGAAAACCCACGCCAAGCGCAAGAGATCACCGAGGTTGCTCAAGACATAGCTAAACGCATTCACGATCGCCAAAAAGCTCTCTCCGAAAACATCCAAGAAAATCAGAAGAGCGACTAACCGTCCAATCGCCCCCACTTAAAAGCGATCGCCCCCCAAGTCAGTCCTGCACCAAACCCTGCCGCCAGCGCCGTCTGTCCGGTCTTCAACTTGCCCGACTCCACCCAATCCGCCAGCGCCAACGGAATCGACGCCGCTGAGGTATTGCCGTAGCGATCGAGAACGCTCGCAAACCGGTCATTGTCTACTTTCAGGCGTTTGGCGATCGCATCCAAAATCCGCTGATTCGCCTGATGCATGAAATATCCATCCACATCCGCCGCATCCAGACCCGCCCGAAACAGCGTCTTCTCCACGACCTCCGGCACTTCTCGCACCGCAAACTTGTAAACCTCGCGCCCATTCATGGCAATGAACTGATTGCGATACTGCCCTACAGAAATGGAGTCAGTCAGCTCCACCGATTCCGACTTATTCTCTAACGTCAGCAAATCGCTGCCCGTACCATCCGTACGCAACTCCATCCCCAGCAATCCCTGAGTCGAACCAGTTTCCAATACAACCGCTCCGGCACCATCACCAAATAGAACGCAGGTACGGCGATCGCTCCAATCCACTGTGCGCGACAACACATCTGCCGCCACAATCAATGCCCGCCGATACACCCCCGTCTGCAAAAACTGCGCCGCCGTCGCCACCGCATACACAAACCCAGTGCAAGCCGCCGTTAGGTCAAACGCCACCGCTCGCTTGGCTCCCAACTGTCCTTGAATGGCACCAGCCGCCCCAAATCGTTCGCTACTGGTAGATGTCGCCAACACAATTAGGTCAATGTCCATCGGCTCAAGGCCAGCCTGCGCGATCGCCAACCGACCGGCTTCCGCACCAAGATCGACCAAAGTGCGACTCGGCTCTAAGATGCGACGTTCGCGAATTCCGGTGCGGGGGCGAATCCATTCGTCGGAGGTATCGACAATCTGTCCCAGCTCGTCATTCGTCAAAACTGTCTCAGGAACAGCCGTCGCCACACTAACTAGTTGTACCGAGTTGAGAGAATTGGAGGCAGGAGAATCGACAGTCACAGTGGTTCGCAGTTACAGATAAGCAGCACGGGCAAAAGGCAAGCGGGTCTTCGATGCAAGGGTTACGAGGACAGTCTTGCGAAGGCATCATCTAGAAGCATCAGAAGCTTTCGCAGACGCGACCGGCTCTAGGGGGGTCAATTTTTTTTTCTCCTCGCTGCGATCAATATCCTCTTGCGCAGCAATTACCTCAGTATGGACGCGCTCGATCACATCCGCTTCTACCGCTTCTTTGGCCAAGCGAATGGCATTCGACACCATCGGAGCCTTCGAGCTGCCGTGGGTAATAATGCAAACCCCATTCACCCCCAACAACAATCCGCCACCATACTCGGCGTAATCCATCCGTCGCTTCACACTCTTGAGGTTGGGCTTCAAAATCGTCGCCCCCAACTTTCCGTGCCAGCCTCTCGGCAGTTCTTCTCGCAAAATTTGGGTGGCCACCATGCCCACACTTTCAGCAAATTTCAGCAGGATGTTGCCAACAAATCCATCGCACACAACAACGTCAAAATCGCCAGTCAGCACGTCACGACCTTCAGCGTTGCCAGCAAAGTTAATGTGGCTCACACTCGACAAATGCTGGTAAGCAGTAATCACCTGATCGTTACCCTTGCTGGATTCTTCACCAATATTGAGCAATCCGACTCGCGGCTCCCTCACACCCAGCACGTACTGGCTGTAGATGGAGCCCATAATCGCGAAATGTTCTAAGTACTTCGGCTTGGCATCAACATTGGCGCCCACATCCAGCAACATGACTGGCTTTTGTAGCAATGTGGGCATTAACGCAGCGATCGCCGGACGGTCAATTCCAGGAATGCGACCCAACCGTAGTAGAGCCGCTGCCATCGCAGCCCCGGTATTACCAGCGGCCACAGCGGCATCTGCCCGACCCTTGCGCACCATATCCATAGTGATGCGAATCGAGGCCTTCCGTTTGCGGCGAATCGCCACAGCTGGCTCTTCGCTCATGCCAATCTCGTCTTCCGCCTCAACAATCTCGATACCACGCGGTAGCGACTGCGGCAGGTGAGGGCGGATAGCGTCAGGGCGACCCACCAACAATATTTCAATAGCGTATTCGTCGCGAGCCAGCAGGGCTCCTTTCACAATTTCGGCAGGGGCGTAATCGCCTCCCATGGCGTCAACGGCAATGCGCACCCGCTATACCTCGCAGCGTTTGACTGTTTGCATAACTTAAAACAGCATCACCCAGATCGTATCAGAGAGTGACATTTTGCAGCCAAGGTATCGACAGAGCTCCAAGCCTTTCCCCTGCCTAAACTACAGCCGCTCGAACGCAACTCTCAAACTGAAATCGACACAAATCCGAGTAAAACATTTAAGCCAATGGACTCAGCATTTCCCACCAAATGGGGGACGCGAATCGGGGAACAACAAACCTTATGTCCGCAAACCTTTACTTCCGCGAAGGGGACGACTGTTTACGGCGCTTGCGATCGCGCCAGTCAGATACTGTCAGGTATCCCACACCCAGCGTCACTCCACCCAACAATAAAATCAGTAGGCCAAAGGCAAACTGCTGTACCAGCGCAGAGGTGGATTCAAGAAACATGTGCTCGTCCTCAACAGTGGGGCTCGATCGTCACCAGGACCGATCCTCAACTTCAGAAATAGAAGATTGAAATCTGGGATTAGATAATTGCAATCTGGGGATTAAGCGATCGCGGATTCATGACGCTGGTCATGTTGGTCATGCCAAACGTGGCATCTAGCCCCAATTAAGATGTGCCCGAGTCAGGTGGCTCGGAGTGCCGCCAGTACTGCAAGCACTGATGTAGACCGCAACTCAATCGGGCAACGACAAGCAGGGGGCATTACATGCCGCCGCGCCCCCACACAACGAAGGAAATGGAGAACACAAAAAATGCTAGAACGGCAGCCCAGCCGAGGGTAACGATATCCATAGATGTATTAAACCGATGCGTCAGACGAATTCAGTGTACGGCATTTTGCGAAGCGTTCTGCGCAGGATATGTGTGGGTGTGGGTCAACGAGTGCGGGCATTCCAGGCCGTGATACTCCATGATGTCGCGATTGGCCATCACCTGCCGAACAGGACCATCAGCCACCACCTGTCCGCCATCCAAAATCACCACCCGATCGCATACCTCCAGCACTAATTCGAGGTCGTGAGACGCCAACAGAATCGTGTGAGACATCTCTTGTAAGAAATGAATCAAGCGGCGACGAGAGCGGCAGTCTAAGTTAGCGCTGGGTTCATCAAAAATGGTCAACTTGGGCTGCATGGCCAAAATGCTCGCGATCGCCACCATTCGCTTCTGCCCCCCCGACAGTTGGTGGGGAGGGCGATCGGCCAGCGACTGCGTCCCCGTCACCTGCATTGCCTGCTCTACCCTGCGATGAACGTCATCATCAGTCAGCCCCATATTTTGCGGCCCAAAGGCAATGTCATCCCACACTCGCGAGGAAAAAAGCTGATCGTTCGGATCTTGAAACACTAGCCCCACATCTGGCAAAAAATGACCGGGCTGCACGAGCCGCTCGAATAACTCAATGTCTCCGGATGCAGGTGTCAGCACTCCGCAAATAGAGTGAAATAGCGTCGTCTTGCCCACTCCATTGCAGCCAATGACGCCGACGCGATCGCCAGCATATACCGTCAAATCTAAATGCTGAAGAACAGGAGTTTTATTAATCCCCGCACCTGCGTCATAGTCAAAACACACATCCCGCACCGAAAGGGCGATCGGGCGAGCCCCTCGACTATCCAGGCCGGCAACAACCTCAGACAAAGTAATGTCATGGGCAGACTGGGCGAGATCGGATTGGGGACGAGGAGAAAGGGCGGTCATGGCAAGCAAAGGCAAAGGACAGAGGATGGAGAAGAGAGGGCACGCGGATAAGGAAGGGGTTCGTTGAGCGAGTTCGGCCAGCCTGAAAAATGCACGGCTGTCACGTCAGCGGCAGCAGGCTCCACCCCCCCTCAGCGGATAGCAAGCCGAGCGCGATCGCTAGCGCTATTCCCGTTCCCCATAGGTGACGGCGTGAGGGCCAGAGGCGAGTTTGGGGTTGAGGAATATCGCCATACCCCCGCAGCCGCATTGCACAGTAAATGCGCTCGGATTGGTCGTAACTGCGCACTAATAAAGACCCGATTAGCGATGCCACCACTGGAACCTGAGACCGCTGCAGTCGAGTTATCCGCAGTCCTCTCAAACGGAGGGCGGTTTGCATGGTGTCGAGGGTGCTGCCCAAGTCGTAGAGGTAGCGGTAGGTGAGCAACCCCATGTCAGCCAAGATGGCGGGAAGCCCCAACGATCGCGTCGCAGAGATCAGAGTGGGGAATGGAGTGGTTCCGAACAACACTAACCCTACTGTCAGAATCGAGATGGCGCGAGTCGTTACCTGCAATAAGGTCATTACCCCATCTTGGTAAATAGCAATCGGCCCCAATCGCAGCCACTCCACCTGTCCCCCTGCAAATGGCAACACCAGCGCCAGCATAAATAGCAAGCGACCCGGCCAGCGCAAGCGATCGCGCCAGAAGTGATAGGGCAACTTTGACAGCCAATACGCCAAACCGCTGAGCAGCATCAGCAGCGGCAACAACACCAACTGCTGAATACTGGCAAAGGCCAGCATGATGGCAAACAACCCAATCAACTTGGCGCGCGCATCCCACCGGTGCAGGGGGGAGTCCAAATGACTGTAGGTATCGATCGCAATTGATTTCATTCCAGACCCCTGTTAGTGCCAGTCTAGTTAAACCCGGCTCATAGCTGTTGCAGCAAAGTAGGCTTGACCCGCTCCAAAAACAGCACAACAGCTGCCGTCATGGCGCCTTCCAGCAGGGCTAGCGGCAGGTGAGCCACAGTCAAGGAGGCGATCGCTATTCGCTCGGCCTGTACGTCAAACGAGGCTGGAATGACAGCGATTAACAGCGCGCAAAACACGACTGCCGATAGCAACAAACCTCCCGCGCCAGCCACTGCAGCAAAGGCACCGGTCACCCACCGCTCCGACATCCATTTATTTGAATCCAGATGTGTTGAAGACTTATGCGTTAAAGATTTATGCGTTGAAGAATTATGAGTTGAAGAATTATGAGTTGAAGACAACCGCCATCTCAATCGATAGAGCTGCGATGCCAGCATGGCCGGAATTCCCAACACTGCAGCATTAACCCCTAACGTGGAGAGTCCACCGTGTTGAAACAGAACCGCTTGAAAAAACAATCCGATGGCAATAGCCGGAAAGGCAAATGGCCCCAACAATACCCCCAACAATCCATTCAGCATTAGATGGACGCTAGCGCCTGGAACCGGAACCGGGATATGAATCCAGGAGGCTACAAAAAAGGCTGCGGTTAGTAGAGAAGCTTTCGGCACGCCTGCTTGCGGATTGGGTAGGCGATCGATCTGACGCAGGGAAAACCACAGAGCGGTCCCTGAAATGGCGTAGCCTCCCAACCACAGTGGCGTCGGCAAGAAACCATCGGGGATATGCATTAGAGAAGGCCCCCTTGTTTGGCAGGGTTACTCGGCTTGATAGTCTTCCGCTTGACATACAGTGCGGTGCCCACACATCCCCAGGAAAACACGGCTCCCATCACAAGCTTTTGACCAATGGATAGACCTACAGGCGATCGCGGAGGGGATGCAACGGCTCGCGACGGAGATCGAGTCGCTGGAGGCGCTAATGATTCTGATTCTTCTGTGTTCTGAGATGCATTGCTCGATAGTTCTGCGGCAGTGGAGACGTCTTCGACTGGCACGTACACGATATCCCCGTGACCGGCCAAGCGCACTTGCACTTCCCAGCGACCCGTTTGTGTGAAATCGGGCACGAAGGCGAAATTTCCAGTCGGATCGGTGGTGCCGGTTATCCACGGCGTCTCCACATTGCCCGGAGCAAATACCGATACCTGCGCCGCAGCCATCGGCTCGCCGGAGTCATACGACGCCTGCACTCTCACGGCTTCACCGGCATCGTGAGTGACGTTAACACCATGAGCCCATGAAGCTGGGGATATGGCAAATATCCCGACCCCCAAACTCAGTCCGCACAGCGAGTTGTATGTCCAATGGCAAATGTTCACCAGCCACCTTCTCGTCATAATCCCCCTTGTCTCTTAATTCCTCTAAATCATCCAGAACAGTTATTGGGCAAGAGTTACAGGCGATAGTGACACAAGATCCAGGCTGCGGACATGCCCCCCTAGGGCATGACTGTCTGATTTTGATATTTCGCTACGTTACTTAGAATTTGTCTACAAGCTGTTGAAACACCCATTAAAGGCGGTATGTCGTTGGCCTCTCAGCTTCGATCGCCTGCCAAGTTTGTGAAATAGTCTGCCGCTCTAATGCTTCCGGTGTGGCATTAGGATAGGCCACTTCATCCGACTGAGAGATAAACGAAAGCTGCTGTTGGTTGGTTTGCGGCTGATAGTCGTCAATCGCTGCAAAAATTGGCCGCAGCACAGCAGGTAAGGCAGTCACGCGACCGGGAAGAGCGCGATCGAAGTAAATCAGACGATCGGACTTCCATAAGTTGCAAGTCTGGCACAACGGTTGAATATTGGCAGACGTATTGGGGCCCCCTCGGCTAATGGGAATAATGTGGTCGCGGGCGATTGCCCCCTCTGTCCGCTCCCACGGTTCCCCACAACTCGGACAGCAAGGATATAGCCTTAACAGTTGCCAGAACTCCGATTCAGAAATCTTGCCCTGCGTGTCGTAACTGGCTCGTCGCTCGCGCGCACGACTGCTACGCTGCTTGCGAGAACTGTCAGCAGCGCAGGTGGGGCATTGGTCGGGTTGGAACAGAAACGTATCGTGGCAGCGGGGGCAGGTATAGCCCAAAGCATCTACTCCGGCTGGGCAGCCATAGCATCGGGGATGGTGTCGCTGGGGGCAGCAAACTCACCCATTTCGACGAATTCTAACCGCAATTTCAACCAGCGCACGAGCTTCGGATCGGTCGACACCAATGCAGCGGCAGGAGCATCGAGTTTGCCACGTAGATCGGCGAACTCAGGGGCCTGCAGGAAGGCTGGATTTTCGATGTATTCAAAGTCAATCGGCTTGTTGCGCTCGGCATAGTTGCGTCGACGCTCGGCCAGTACCTCATCAAAAGGTTCCGAATCGAAGAAGGCTTTGCTAGCTGCAAGGTAGTAGTAGGTCTGGCTCATTACTGTATGGATCTTTAAAGTCTGGGTCTTGTAATACCTGCAGTATCTTACCGGTGTGCGCGATCGTCTGGCGCGAGACTGCAAAAACCTTCACGCTGTAGAGCCTTAGCAGTAGAAGTAGGTGCCGAAGCAGAAGTAAGTGCTGAAGCCGATGTCTGAGATCGCGGAGGGGGTGAGGTTGGTTGTTTAGTGCACGATGTTGAGGACGGCTCAAGAATCGTTGAGACGATAGCGGATGTAGTGTTCGACGCGATCACTAAAACGCAGAGTCGGGTCGGGTGCAGGTGTGCTTATCAGTTACTCAATACCCAATCCGCCATCTTCCGTTGGGCTCTTAATTCAATACGAGAAAAGCCAGCCCTAAGCTAAAGCACTTTCTATGCCCGAATCACTGGTAAAAATGCAGGAAGAGCCTGTCAGAGATAGCGCTTTTTGGACGAACTCGAAATCCGGCACCGTTTGCAATCCCATAAAGTCCATATCCGATTGAGGAGCTTTCGATAGACAGTCCTCAAAACTGCCCGCCATCACAATCGTGCGGGCCTGGATGGGAACGCGGCAGTAATCGCGTAATTCCTCCATATAATGTCTAGCTTCTTTGGGGTCGCAATCGTCAGACACCGCTGCAATCAGATTAAGCTGGGCATTCCAGGCTCGCGTTAGCCGTAGCGCCATCAAAATCCCAAGATTGCTACTGCCTTTCTGAAGTCGCTCTGATAGTGGCAATGTTTCTGATTGTGGCCGTATCCACAGGTTGACGATCTCCGCTCGGCCGAGTCCAGCGACTGAATGCAAGCCCAGCAAAACTACTCCCATTTTGAGACGACGGGCCTCGGCCACTACCGGTAACATTTCCTCCCACCTCGTTCGTTCGTTCGGGCTGCGCAAGAATAAAACGTTGGGACGGAAAAAAGCACTTTGCAACGACTGCATTGCCCCCAACATGCCCGTGGCGGGTGTACTGGTGGCAACGACGGAGAACGTAGTGAAAATTCCCCGTCGCCGCAGGGACGCGCTGAGATCGGCGATGCGTGGCGAAAGTTCATCAACGCAAGACTGGGTCGCCAGCCCCAAAAGGTTGATGCCTCCTTCAGGTTGAGAGAGATCGAGCAACAAGCGGTATTCCCCCAACAGTTGCGAACGGTCTTCGACTGGAACTAGCATTGTCGGCTTCCAGGCTCGAGAACTGGCAACTTCCAGCTCCATTGTTTTGGTAGCAGCCCATTGAGCGATCGCCTCAAACAAACCACTGCGAGCCCCTCCCGTCCGCCGAATGGGGGTGCGGGTTGCTAGCCGCAATGAGATAGCAATGGCGACGGATAAGGCCACTAAACTCAGCCCCACATCGATCGCCAGCATGGCCACAAAGCAGCCCACCACCCCAAACAGCGGCACCACGACGGGTAACCGCAATGTGGGTCGAAAGTTCATCAATCCCAAGCAGGTTTCAAGCAGCACCACAAAATTAACAGTGGCGTAGGTTATCAGGAAGAACAGCGTAATAAACGGGGCAATCGCGTTTAAATCCCGTAAAAGCAATGCCAGAAATGCAATTGCACCCGCCACCGCCAGCGAGCGTCGGGGTTCACCATTGCGGGAGATTTCGGATAACCAACGATAACCGGGGATAGCGCGATCTCGACTCAGGGCCAACAGGATGCGGGGGGCTCCCACCAGCGATGACAGTGCCGCCGAAAAAGTGGCAGCCAGCAATCCGAGCAGCACCGCTGGAGGCCAGAGGGAGCGATCGATCGCGATGGTGTAGTCTTCCACCAGTCGATTGGGGCTTCCGGCTTGGGCCATCCAGCAGCACATGGCAACGTAGATTGCAGAGCTGACGGCGATTGCCCCAAGCGTGCCGACGGGTATGCTGCGACGGCTATTTTCTAACTCCCCCGATAAGTTAACTCCTGATAAGATGCCGGTGACTGCCGGAAAGAATACAGCGAATATTCCCCAAAACGTGGTGCCTTGAAATCCGGTTTCCGGACTTCCGGGAAAGCTGCCCCACCAAACGGGGATGGAGGTGTCGAAGGTGAAGTAGCTGCCAAAGATAGCGACGAGGGAAGCGGCGATCGCCACCATGACCGCGTATTGCAAGCGAAACGCCAACCCTGCGCTGATGAAGGCAACGACGGAGACGGCCGCGAAAACCCCGAGGTCGACAAGAATGGCAGGGTGATTGGGATAGATGTAGTGCCAGCCTTCGCGAAAACCAAAGATATAGAGGGTGACGGCTAGTGATTGGGACAAAAATAGGGGAATGCCGACGGCAGCCCCCACTTCAAGTCCTAGCGATTTGGCAATGGTGGCGTAGGGGCCGCCGACTCCGAGGCGAGTGTTGGTCGCAATGGAGGCGATCGACAATCCGGTAGCCAAGGTGATTGAGATCGCCAGTCCGACAACGAGCAATCCCCCCAATAGGCCTGCGTTGCCGACTACCCAGCCCACCCTGAGATACATGATGGCCCCGAGGATCGTCAGTAATGTGGGTTTGAAGACTCCCTCGAATGTGTTGTAGAGCTTGGGAGTTGTGGGTGCAGTCAGGGTTGTTATCGTGTTGATTGGCTGCGTTGCTGGAGGTTCGGTATTTGAGCGGGTGTCTATTACCAATCTCTTCCACCAAGACATACGTAGTCAGTCCAATTTCTAGCAAAAGCAGAGATGGGGCTCTGCACTGGACAGTAGCCCATCCCACTATTTCAATATCGCAATATTTTGAATGAGTATTCAGTCAAGACAAAGCCACTACAGAACGCTAACGACTGAGATAGGGGTCGAAAGCGCGAGTTGGTCAGCGTAAACATCAAGTTGGCATTCTCAATAGTGTTCAGTCTAAGAGAGGTGCTCAATCTGCAGTGCTATACCGATTTCAAACATCCTCTGCCACGGAGACCGAACGTCTAGAGATTCAATAGTCCAATTTTGGAACGAATGCTGTAGGTTAGAAGCCCAGACGGCTTCAAGCCTGCGGCCAATTTCGGCCTCCACGGCTTCACTGTGGCCATCGAGGTCGAAGTAGGTTGCCCCTAAATCTTCAATCCAAGAGCCCATCAACTCCCACCGGACAATTGCCTGATAGCCCCAGCCTTCCAGCAAATGATAGATAGTATTGAAGGCGATCGCCTCTGGTGCCTCACACTCCAATCCCACAATGGCAGTAGAAATCGTGCTGCCCAAACTATTACCGCAAGTGTTCCAGCCTCCGTAGGCCAGCACGGCATCCCAACAATCGCTGGCATCGAGTTGTTCGATCAGGGCAGTATCTCCTCCATTCACGAACGCCACGTCAGCAACGGCCAAGGGATTCCCCTTCGCTAATAGCTGTTGGATTTGTCCGATAAATTCGGGTGGCAAAAGTTGAGTGTTCTCTTCTAAGACTTGGTCTTTAGCTTCTAGAGAATATCGATCGGGAACACGAACCGCTAAAACGAGATCGGCGTCTGAAAGTGAGTCCGTGACGTCTGCTCCTGCGGCGCGAATATGCAATTGAGTCGTTTCGGCAATCGGACGATCTTCGTAGAGTGGAATGACCTGGGATCCGCGATGCGAACTGTAAAGGGGATAAATCTTGGTGCTTCGATCCAATTGCTGGGTGTACGCCCTCGCAAGCAGCGAACATCCCGCTTCATCGGCACCGGGATAGACGTGAATGCGATCGTGTAGGCCCCGCGCTTCAATGCAGTCGTAAATTTGTCGGCGATCGCTGGCCGTAAACCCAAACTCTGCACAATCGTCCTGAGGGATTGCCAAAAACTCCAAGACACCGTCGGCCACCAAGTCAATTGCGGCCAGATTGACCTCTAAATTTTTGCGACGACGTTCCCGATAGTCCTGTAAATGCTGCGGAGGGATTGTGGCAGAGAGCGACTCCAGCTGCAGTTGGTCTTTTGCCGAACGTTCTTCTAGCGAACGCTCCAATCTCTGCGATCGATCGTGTAACCATCCCCACTGAAACAGCTGTTCCCCATAGGTCTGGTAGTAATCGGGTTCTTCTTCACTACTGCTGTATTGCGGGGCTCTCATAATCAAATTGCTGGCCATCAGGCGGATGCTCGGCCAGAGGTTGGCAATTCCACGAATGTGGTGCAAACGTCCGTGCAGTTCATCAAGCGATAATGGGTGCAACCGCGAGGGCAATAGGCCGCCGTAAACCAACATTTCCAGCGACAAAATGGCGCAGTCGCAACCTTGGACTGAATCCATCAGCCACCGCCAGAGGCGATCGACATCAGCCGCCTGCTTTTTCTGACCCAATAGCGAGAGGGGAGGAACCACTAACTGCAACTGAGGCTGCAACCGAGCAATGTATTGCGGATAGTCGTAGTTACAGGGTCGCTCATCCAATGGAACGTACAGGATTTTCAAGATTGACCGCCACACCTTCGGCATCGTTCGCTAGAGATCCCCTATGCACGGGCATCCCAACCGGCAGTGTATGGAAAATCTAATGTCGCGGCTCGCAATCCTCAGAGATTGCCAGCGCGATCGCGCAAACTAGGTGAGACTGATGGAGTGCTGCAACCCCTCCAGCTCTTCAGCCACTCCTGCAATGTTTTCAGCAACCTCCGCCAACTCTCCACCAAGCTGGATAACGGGTTCTAAATACAGATCTCCCAGACATTCGATAGATTCCAGGTGAATGGCTGTTTCAGACTGAATATCTAAATAACTCTCCACCTGCATCAGAGCTGACTCCAGGACTAGGGACCCAGTCTCCAGTTGGTGGAGCAATTGCGACAAGCTGTGCTGAGAATCTTCCAGTCTACGCACGTAGGTTGTCATCGTATCTGCGATGGAGTCCAGCCCTAAAGGTCCTGTGAATTCTCGTAACAGCTGCTTAGCTTCCATTGCTTCTAGCTGCAGATCGTCATTCAGACCGGTGTACCGATGCAGCGATTGCCTGGAGTCTTCTAACTGCTGGTAGTAAGAGCCCAAAACCCCTCTCAAATCGGCCAAGTAATCGTGCCAAAGCTGCGAGCCTTCCAGCGGCCACAGCTGTAATGTGCGCCAAAAATGCCCTCCCGCCAACACCGAGCTGAGAACAATTCCGGCCATTAATTGTGGAACTTGTCGACTAAATACAGGGACTAAAACCTCTCCCCAAAGCGCCAATCCCAGCCAAATCGACACAACAATCACCAGGTGCGGCACCGACACCATCTGCTTGGTAAATCGCCAAACGGCCCCTGCTCTGATGGATGCAAGGCTCGCTAGAGGTTGGGCGGTGGAGCTGCTGTCAGATACGAGGTAGCTGCCCCCCACATACAGGCTTAGGCCGGACAGTGCAATTCCCAAGCTGGTTAGCGGAGCGGGAAAAACAGCAACCCCTAACAGGTAGAACGGCCACAAATAGATCGCTAGAAGACACGTCAAAAACACCCAGCGGCGGCGGCGCTGAGTGCGTGATAGTTCCGCACGACGGCGTTCGACATAACCGCCAAAGGATTCTGAGACTAGAGACATAGACGTGGCGCTGACCCAAAGAAGGCAGTCTGTCCCCACTCTAAATCAACTGCTGGCGAGCAAAACTGCTTAAATGAGAGGCTACCCGCTAAGTTACGTTCTAGCCTCTCGGGGTTAGTAGGTGCCAGTGCACCGCCCACAATGCAGTCTCTTGCAAAGGGGACTTTCGGCAATAGCCTCCATTCTTTGGCCTGTCCGAGCACTAGCCTTGTAAGTGAGCCTCTAAGAACCATAGATCCTTATCAATTTGGCGAGAGATTTCGGTGTAGAGATCTGCGGTATCGGCATCGTCGTTAGCTTCCGCTGTGGAGATCGCAGCCCGCACCGCAGAGGCATAGGCCCCATACTGGTGAGCCAGCGCTCGGACGTGAGCCTCGCCAGATACAGCATCAAGGTCGTATTCGGATAAGTTAGACTCGCGGGCAGCGGTGCGAGCGGTTCCCATTGCCACGCCCCCTAGTGCGGTAACGCGCTCGGCCACCATATCGATGTATCCCTCCAAAATGGTAGAGAAGCCATCAAACATTTCGTGCAGCGCAATGAATTGCATTCCCTTAACATTCCAATGGGCTTGCTTGACTTGAGTTTTGAGGTCCAAGGTGTCTGCCAGTGTTTGGTTAAGCAGAGCGACCAAGTTGGCCCGGCTGTCTGCCGGGATATCAATGCTTGATGAATACATGTGCGCGGATGTTGCTGTCACCATGGCTAAACCAGCCTCCATATCGCAATTGGTATCTAATTCAAGTAAGGACAGCGTTGTCATTACTGCATAACCACTCTTTACCCCATCAAACCTAACGAGTAAACCGTCACGTGAAATAACGACTTGTTACGTCAAATGGCTGGGGCGAGGAGCCAACCCGTAGTCGGTATGAGTTTATGATAGCAGCTGTTCGGGCAAATGAGAAGACAAACTTATTCAAGTTCGGTCACCAATAATTCGTAGCGATCGCCAACACCGGCTTCATCTAGATTCGCCAAATAAACCTCGTATTCTCCTGCATCCCACACCCCTTCAATGTATGGATTATTCCCCGTGTAGCACCATGCTTCTCCTTGTGGTCCCACAATAACGAGCGATGTTGGGCTGGTGGATTCGGCTTGTACTTTTAAGTAGCGGAACGGTTGTTCTAGGGTCAGGAAATGATCGGCGGTGGTATCGATATATCCTTTGCATTCCCCCGTTTCAGTGTCTGCCACCCCTGTGACATCGGTGGCCAGTAATGGACCGCCTACTTCTCCCGTCCCAATCGCTGGATCGGGTTCGAATCCAGGTGCAACACTAATGGGCTGATAGTCCTCCCCTGCAAACGCGCTGCCAGGGGGGGCCTGTTCGAGAGGTCCTTCCTGGGATGGGGCGGAACCAAATTGACTGGACTGATTCGGGTTGAATTCTGAAATACTCAGCTCGTATCGATCTCCTGAGGCAGGAGTCTCGGGATTGCCCACGTAAATGTCGTAACGTCCTTGCGACCAAGCCTCCTGTTCTATCCGTGGGCGATCGCCAGCAGTGCACCAGCGATCGCCGTTCTCCCCCACGATTACCAGGGATGCAGGGCTGGCACTTTCAACTTCCAAAGCCAAATAGCTAAAATCTACCCTCAAATTCACTTGGTGATCGGGGGCCTCGTTGATGAAGCCTTCGCAGCCTCCAGCAGGTGTGGAGTCAGTCCCCGTTAGGCTGCTCGCTTCCACAGTGCCGCTGATAACCCCCGTGTCTGTTGCGGGATCGGGATAGAATCCCGGCAACAAATCAAAGCTACTATCACTTGCGAATGAGTCCTCTATGTCAGAACTACTGGTTTCAGGAGCGGCCGGTTCGAGCTCATCAGAATCAGAGGGCTCTGGAGGTGTTTCAAGCGTAAGGGGTTCGGATGAGCTGGAATTGTTGGAAGACTCCGATCCGGGGGTACGTGCCTCTCCAGAATTAGGGCTACTACAGGCTGTGATAAGCAGTGTCGCTGCCAAGCCAAATCTCACCGGTTTTACCGTTCGCCAAAGGGAGAAAGCTGCGAAGGTTGCCGATTTCACCACTGCTATCGTCCGCAGGAATGGCGTGTCAGTCATAACGTATCGAATAATGCTTTTCTCATCCTATCTTCCAACTAAAGAGTAAGGAGCTTGGGGACGCTGTTCTACATCCGTTTGACAGAGCCACATGGTTGACGATGCCCTTTCCGCTTTGTTCGTCGATTTGTTTGCTTGCCACACCCTAAGTTTTCGATCTACTGATGTATGGCAAACCGGATAGGACGTGGGGATGCAAACTAGCGGTCTCGAACCGTTGCAAGTCAGCTTGTTGGGGAATGTGTATCGCGTACCCCTTCTCGGTCAGCGCTACCACAATGCTATCCACGTGTTCCAGTCCCCGCGTTTGCAGAATAAACTGAATGCTGACTGACTGTAACGGCAAGCTAGTGAATGCTCGTTGGTGCTGCACTTCGACAATATTGGCTCCAGCATCCCCAATACAGCGGGCTGCGTCGGCCAGCCCACCGGGCAGATCTCTAACATCGACATCCAACCGAATCAGCCGACCGGAACGCACCAATCCTCGCTGCACAATTCTGGAGAGGATAGGCAAGTCAATGTTGCCACCACTGAGAATGACACCGACCGACCGACCGGCAAAGCGTTCGCGGTAGTTCATCACGGCTGCCACGCCAACCGCCCCCGCGCCCTCCACCACCGTTTTTTCCCGCTCCAACAACAGCCCGACGGCTGCCTCAATCTCACCTTCATCCACCAGTAGAATCTCGTCCACCCACTCCCGCACAATTGGCAACGTCAGTTGACCGGGAGACTTGACAGCAATCCCCTCCGCAATCGTCGAGCTGCCGCAGTTGTCAGGCTCTCCCTGCAGTGCCTGAAACGTGGAGGGAAAGCGCTTCGTTTGGACGCCAACGATCTCAATGTTGGGGCGCAGACTCTTGGCAGCGATCGCGTTCCCCGCAATCAAGCCGCCCCCGCCCACCGGCACTACGATCGCATCCAAATCGGGGTAGGCAGCCAACATTTCCAAGGCGATGGTTCCCTGTCCGGCAATGATGCCCTTGTCATCGTAGGGATGGACCGTCTGCAGACCGCGTTCGCGGGCCAATTCTTGCCCCAAGGCAATTGAGTCGTCCAGCGTCTCCCCGTGGAAAATCACCTCGGCCCCAAAGGCGCGGGTGCGCTCCACTTTGATGTTGGGAGTGAACTGCGGCATGACGATGGTGGCTGGAATGCCCAACTGCTGAGCCTGATAGGCCACCGCTTGAGCGTGATTGCCCGCCGACATGGCAATAATGCCTTGTTCTCGCTGGGCAGGAGTCAGAGAGAGCAGCTTGACTAGAGCGCCGCGCTCTTTGAACGAGCCAGTGAATTGTAGGTTTTCAAACTTGAGGACAATATTGGCCCCAATGGTGCCCGACAGCGATCTCGACTGGCGACAGGGGGTATTGCAGATGCGATCGCACACGATCTCGGCAGCAGTACGAATGTCCTGTAGGCTGACGGCCATTGTTCGCCTCCTTAGCCAGTAGAGATCGAGGTGACCTGACTTGCCTTGGCGATAACGTCGTACTTCTGGCCAATGCGAGACAGTGCGTCGATGCAGCGATCGAGATGCTCGCGACTGTGGGCGGCAGAGATTTGCACGCGAATGCGAGCCTGACCTTTGGGTACCACCGGATAACTAAACCCGATGGCGTAAATCCCCTCTTCCAGGAGGTCGCGAGAGATGTACTGGGCTAGCTGTGCCTCGTAGAGCATTATCGGCACGATCGGATGAATGCCGGGTTTGATGTCGAAACCAAGAGCCGTTAGGCGTTGGCGGAAGTAGCGAGTGTTGTTCATTAGCCGATCGCGCAGCTCGGTACTCCGATCCAGCATCTCCAACACCTTCAGACTGGTGTAGACAATGACGGGGGCGAGACTATTGGAGAACAGGTAAGGGCGTGATCGCTGGCGTAGGAGGTCAATAATGACTTTGCGACCTGAAGTGAAACCTCCCGACGCCCCTCCCAAGGCTTTGCCGAGAGTGCTGGTGACAATGTCCACCCGACCCATAACTCCGCAATGTTCGATGGAACCGCGCCCCGTTGGGCCGAAAAATCCGGTAGCGTGACTGTCATCCACCATCACCAACGCATCGTAGCGATCGGCCAAATCGCAGATTTTCTCCAACCGAGCGATATCGCCATCCATACTGAACACACCATCGGTGGCAATCAGACGGATTTTGGCAGACTGCGCCTCCTGCAACGCTCGTTCCAATTCCTCCATATCGCTGTGGGCGAAGCGGTAGCGCTTGGCTTTGCACAGCCGAATGCCGTCGATAATGCTGGCGTGGTTGAGGGCATCGCTAAAGACAGCACAATTCTCATCCAAGAGGGTTTCGAACAATCCACCATTGGCGTCGAAGCAAGAACTGTAGAGGATCGTGTCTTCCGTACCGAGAAACTGCGACAGTTTGGCTTCCAACTCTTTGTGAATAGTTTGGGTGCCGCAGATAAAGCGCACCGATGACAGTCCGAAACCGTATTGAGTCAATCCTTCTCGGGCAGCAGCTATCAACTCAGGATTATTAGATAACCCCAGATAGTTGTTGGCACAAAAGTTAATCGCCTCCCGGCCCCCCGCTACGGCAATCTCTGCCCCCTGCGGTGTCGCCAGAAGACGTTCTCCTTTACGCAAGCCGGACTGCTGAATCTCGTCCAAGATGGCCTGAAAGATGGGGGTTGCAGTTTTAGCCATCGGGATTTCTCCTTGGATTGCTATCGATTCGAAGCCTAGATCGATACCCGGCCTGACACCGGTTGCCGTTCGGATCGAGATGAAATCCCGTCCCAGCCAAGCTGTTCCGACAGTCGTACAAGCATGTCAGCCACGATCGCCGGTAAGTCGTAGCAGTGATGCCAGCCCCAATCCTGACGTGCCTGCGAATCGTCAATGACAGACGGCCACGAATCGGCGATCGCTTGACGAAAATCTGGGGCGTAGCGGCAGGTAAAGTCGGGCAGGTATTGCTGAATTTCGGCAGCCAGTTCGGCAGCGGAGAAACTGACAGCGGCAATGTTGTAGCTGGAGCGTACGGTAATGCAGTCGGGGTCTGCATGCATGAGGGCGAGCATAGCGGCAATCGTGTCCGGCATGTACATCATGGGTAGCCGGGTATGCGGCCGCACAAAACAGGTATACGCGCGGTATTTGAGAGCGTCGTAAAACATTTCAACAGCAAAATCTGTGGTTCCGCCCCCCGGCAATGTGGTGTGACTGATGATTCCGGGCAAACGCAAACTGCGAACATCCACCCCATAGCGATCGACATAGTACTGGCAGAGCATCTCTCCGGCGGCTTTTGTAATGCCGTACATCGTCGATGGATCTTCCACTGCAACCTGTGGGGTGTCGATCTTGAGGGTTTGGGGACCGAAGACGGCAATAGAACTGGGCCAGAAGACTTTAATGTGCTGGGATTTAGCCACATCCAACACATTTCTGAGGCCGTCAATATTCACCGACCAACAGCGATCGGGGCGCTCTTCTCCTTTGGCGGACAGGATTCCTGCCAAGTGGTAGATGGTACCGACGTGGTACTGCTTCACCAGTTCTTGTAGGCGACCTCTATCCGTAACGTCTAACACTTCGTATGGGCGCAGATGGGTGTTGGTCTTGGAGGGTCTGAGGCTGCTTTCAATTACCCGCCCAGTCCCGTAGCGATCGCGCAAGGCAAGAGTCAGATCGCTCCCGATCTGTCCCTTGGCTCCCGTCACTAAAATCGTTGTTCTGCTACGCACCACTCCTATCCCACTTTATCGATCGTTTTGCATGAGTTTTCAGCCGAAAACTTGTCTTTGATTGAAATCTGTACGAACCATTCAATCCAGAATCAAAGCATCGAAAGTGCAATAAAAATTCACTGACATATCGACAGGAATTACCATCTGCCTCTTCATAAAGACTTATAGAAAAGACGTATGGCCGCTTGGGAGAGGCATGCCAAAAATTTTCGCCTGCCATCGGAGAGCAAGGCTATAGAGAAACAATTCCCCCTTTAGAATAGGGGTTTTATCAGAATTCCTTAGCATCTATTCTAGTATTTCTTTTAGATAATGTCAGATTTGTGTGTAGATATTTGTATAACAAAATCGATGAATGGCGAACGAATAAGCCACAATTTAAGTAGAGAAGATATGGAAGAAGGAGACCCGTCATGAACGATACCCGAATAGAAGCAGTCGAAGTTCTTGGAGCAATTGTTGGCTTCGTGATTTTGGGTGCAATTATTATTGCGCTCGTATGAGTTGCGTTTCCCCACTCTCGATAAACCTGCGTAACGGCGTCGGAGAGCGAGGCTCTAGTCGTTTGTCAGGCTCGCTATAGGAGGTGCGAGCGAGGCACGAATACTTTGCCGCAAGCCTGAGGGAGAGTCCTTGCCTGTCACATCTCTGCTGACAGAGTACTAGTGGCACAGCTCCCCGGTGTTGCTTTTCCGAATACGCGGTTTTTGGGAGTCCGCGTCTGACTGGGTTGCATTCTGCCCGGATGCGCTAGTGGAGCGGACTCACAAAGGGTGGTGTTTTGTTGTTTGGAGGCCGGCCCAACTATGCCTGCAATACCAACGGCTGCAATACCATCGGCTGTAATGCAGTGCCTCAATTTCATAGACGGTCGCTGGGTTGCGGCCGTTTCGGAAGCGACTTCGGACTGTCGCAACCCGGCTGACTGGAGGGAGGTGGTGGCTACCGCCCCTCGCTCCGGAAGTGCTGATGTGGATGCTGCTGTGGCAGTTGCCCGCCAGGCCTATCGTCACTGGCGACTGGTTCCCGCTCCGGAGAGGGCGGAATACGTCCTGCGCGTGGGGGAATTGCTGCGAGAGCGCAAAGAGGAACTGGCCCATATGATGACGCGGGAGATGGGCAAGCCGCTGGAAGAAACGAGAGGGGATGTGCAAGAGGGCATTGATTGTGCCTTTTACTACGCCGGAGAAGGACGGCGGTTGTTCGGTCAAACGACCCCATCGGAATTGGGCAATAAGTTTGCCATGACGGTGCGGGTGCCGGTTGGGGTCTGCGCCCTCATTACCCCTTGGAATTTCCCCATTGCCATTCCCTGCTGGAAGTCATTACCCGCGCTGGTATGCGGTAATACTATTGTCTTCAAACCGGCCACCGATACTCCTGCCTGCGCCACCATGCTGACGCAGATTTTTGAGGCGGCAGGGCTACCGGCTGGGGTTGTCAATTTGGTTCACGGTAGCGGCGAGGAAGTCGGACGGGCTCTGACAGAGCATCCCGATGTAGACCTGGTGTCGTTCACCGGATCGTCGCAAACGGGGGCGGACGTGGGGGCTATCTGTGGCCGCACCCATAAGCGGCTGTGTCTGGAAATGGGCGGAAAAAATGCCCAGATCGTGATGGAGGATGCAGATATTGACGTGGCTCTGGATGGGGCTTTATGGGGGGCGTTTGGAACGACGGGGCAACGCTGCACGGCCACCAGTCGCTTGATTCTGCATCGCGACGTTAAGGCTGAGTTTCTGAGCAAGCTGATCGACCAGGTTCGATCGCTGCGGCTGGGCTCCGGCCTCGACTCCAATACGGATATTGGCCCCCTGATAAACGCAACTCAGCGAGATCGCGTCGTCCGGTAGCTCGACATTGCCCGACAGGAGGGGGCACGGGTCGCGATTGGTGGCGCCATAGCAGTGGAAGGGGAATTACAGCACGGCTTCTTTTTCCAGCCCACGATTTTGGATGGGGTGACGCCCGACATGAGAGTAGCCCAAGAAGAAATTTTCGGGCCGGTTTTAGCTGTCCTAGAAGTGAATTCGTTAGAAGAAGCGATCGCAGTACTTAACCGTACTCCCTACGGTCTCTCCTCCTCGATTTACACCCGCGATGTCAGCCGTGCCTTTCAGGCCATCCGAGATATCGAAGCCGGTATCACCTACATCAATGGCCCCACTATCGGCGCGGAAGTCCACCTGCCGTTTGGAGGGGTGAAGCAGACCGGCAACGGTCACCGGGAAGCCGGAAGTACCGCCCTGGATGTGTTTTCGGACTGGAAGACCGTGTACGTGGACTATTCCGGTCAATTGCAACGGGCGCAAATCGATAACCGTTGAGGATTGTCATGTTGGATGTCATGCCGAACTCCACCCTGCCACGCATGCCGCGCTTGGTAACGCCATTGCCTGGGCCACGGGCTCGGGAGACGATCGCGCGCGATCGCGCTGTGTCCTCTCCCTCCTATACCCGGGCCTATCCACTCGTCATCGCTCGCGCCCAAGACTGCTCTGTTGAGGATGTGGATGGCAATGTCTTCTTAGACATGACGGCCGGAATTGCGGTGACAGCAACGGGGCATGCCCACCCCCAAGTGGTAGGGGCTATTCAACAGCAGGCCGCGCGCTTCCTGCACATGTCGGGAACGGATTTTTACTACGAACCTATGGTGGAGTTAGCGGAGGCACTGGCTGCGCGGGCTCCCTTCCCAGTACCCCAGAGGGGAGCCAGGGCACGGGTATTTTTCACCAACTCCGGGACCGAGGCGATCGAGGGGGCGATCAAGCTAGCCCGCTACTATACGAAGCGATCGCGAATTCTTGCCTTCGAGGGGGGATTCCACGGCCGAACGTACGGTTCGATGTCTCTGACGGCCTCGAAAGCGGTGCAGCGCCAGGGATTCGGTCCCTTACTTCCCGATGTTAGCCATATTCCCTACGGCACCCTTGCCAGCCTCGATCGCCTAGAACAGGATCTGTTTCCCGCCCTATTACCGCCGAATGAGATTGCGGCGATTGTGGTGGAACCCATTCAAGGGGAAGGGGGCTATATCGTCCCGGAAGACGGATTTTTGCAGCGGATTCGCGATATCTGCGATCTCTACGGCATTTTGATGGTGGTGGATGAAATTCAGGCGGGGATGGGACGCACGGGACGGCTGTTTGCGATCGAACATTGGGGGGTGCAACCGGATGTCGTCACGCTGGCGAAAGGGATTGCTAGCGGGTTGCCGTTGGGGGCGATTTTGTCGCGGCCGCAGTTGATGACCTGGCCGGCGGGATCTCACGCCACCACGTTTGGGGGGAATCCGATTGCCTGTGCGGCGGCGACTGTCACACTGAGATTGCTGGAAGCGCGCTTGATGGAGAATGCTCGGCATATGGGCGAGCATTTACAGACTGGGTTGGCCCGACTGGCCGATCGGTTTGATTGCATTTCGTTACCGCGAGGCAAGGGATTGATGGTAGCGGTGGATGTGTTGGATCGGGATGGCAATCTCGATGCAGAGCTGCGCGATCGCATTATCGAGCGAGCCTTCCATCGAGGCCTGTTATTGCTCGGTTGCGGCAAGGCTGCCATTCGATTCTGTCCCCCTCTGACTATTGAAAGCGATCGGATCGAGATGGCCCTGAAATTACTAGCTGAAGCAATTACGGATCTCTCATGAGCCAAGTTCAGATCGCCCTGCAACTGTGGGACCGTCTTTGGAAGACCTACAGCCGCCGCGTCCC
>JBFRWD010000074.1:0-57433 GCA_051439425.1 Synechococcus sp. | reverse complement strand
TTTGCCTCCATATTGTCCGCAGCTCAACAGCATCGAAACCGAATGGCATCAGTTCAAAACACACGAGCTAGCTGGACGTCAGTTTGATGATGAGCTTGACTTAGTTGATGCCATCATTGCTGGCATTGAGGCTCGGGCACATAGGCATGGACGCTCTCTCGAACGTTTTCTGTTTAATTAGAACGACCTACTTAAACGGTGTTTGTTAGCTCCTTTAAACTTGCGCTGACCGATTTTAAGATAGGCGGCTCCCCGTGGCCGTTTGGGAAGCATGCTGGTGTAATCCTTTCAGTTGAGTGTTCATGCCATGGGTGCTGCTGTAAAGCAGAACAACTGCTGAGACTAAGCAAACCCTTTCGAGACATCTTGCGGAGCGGATATGTGCCTGTTCATCTTTCATCAATCGATGGGTTTTGCAACCCGAATCGCAGCATACCCTTGTGCCACCAGCTATTCGAAAGGTATTGCGGGAATATACGAGTATGGATGGTCGTTCATGAGTCAGGAGATGGCTGCTTCATTAACGGGGCTTCAACCAGCGAATGGCTCCAGCTCTAGGAGCATTAGATTGTCGCGGTGAACCACGGTATCTTCGCCGCTGTAGCCCAACGTCTTCTCGATGTCGCGAGAGTTCTTGCCCCGAATTCGATCTAATTCGACAGAGCTGTAGTTACTGAGTCCCCGAGCAATCTCGCGATCGCTCTCATCCCGTAAACTCACTGCTGCCCCTGCTTCAAAGTTGCCATTAACGCTGGCGATTCCAGCGGGCAGAAGCGATCGCCCCTGGTCGTACACTGCTTTCACTGCTCCCGGATCGAGCACAAGGGAGCCTTTGGGTTGCAGTACAAAGGCAATCCAGCGCTTGCGGGCATTGGAGGGTTGGGGGTCGGGCTCGAAGCGGGTGCCGATGTCATCTCCGGCCAGAATGCCAGGGATGAGGTGGGGGGATTTGCCGTTGGCGATCGCCATTGTCACTCCCATTGATGTGGCGATTTGAGCGGCGGATAGTTTGGTGGCCATACCGCCGGTGCCCCAACCGCTGGCTCCGGTGGAACCTGCTTGGACGAGTAGGGGTTTGCCTTTTTCGACGCGGGTGATGGGTTGAGCGTTGGGGTCGAGTCGAGGGTCGGCGGAATAGAGGCGATCGACGTCGGTTAAAAGGATGAGCCAGTTGGCTTCGACGATGCCTGCCACTAACGCTGAAAGGGTATCGTTATCGCCAAATTGCAGCTCGTCCACCGATACGGTGTCGTTTTCGTTGACTACTGGGATGACGTGCATGTCCAGTAGTTGGTTGAAGGTGCGTTGGGCGTTGAGGTAGCGATCGCGGTTGACCAAGTCTCCGCGTGTGAGCAGCACTTGGGCAATGGGTTGGTTGAGGGAGGAGAACAGATCGTCGTATAGCCGCATGAGACGTCCTTGGCCGACGGCTGCTACGGCTTGTTTTTCGGCGATCGTGGTGGGGCGCTGTTTCAGTTTCAGGCGAGCGCTGCCCACTCCAACGGCTCCGGAAGATACCAGGACGACTCGCCAACCGTCGCGGCGTAGGTGGGTCAGGGTTTCTACGAGCGGGCCAATAGCCGATAGCCGCAAGTCTCCTGACTGATTATTGGTCAGGCTAGAGGTGCCAATTTTGACGACAACGGTCTTGCTCATTCCGGTCGGAGCTTGCCTGCAGATGCAGCTAGTGAAGGGCTTTCGCTAGTTTACGGTTGGTCGGTGTTTTCTGCAGGTTCTGAGGTGGAATCGTTGTCTACAGCTTTTGTTTTGCCCATTGCTTCGGCCCAGGTGTCGGGGACGGGATCGAAGCCGCCGGGGTTCCAGGGGTGACAGCGGCAGATGCGGCAGGCGGCAAGACAGGAGCCGCGGAGTAGGCCGAATTTTTGCAGGGAGTCTAGGGCGTATTGCGAGCAGGTGGGATAGTAGCGGCAACTGTCCGGGAGGAGGGGGGAAATGCCGACTTTGTAGCCACGGATGGCCCATTCTAGGGGGGTGCTGAGGCGGATGGGCATGGGATAGGAACGGAATTGGCTGGGTTTATTGTGGCGTGGGTGAGTGGTTGGTGGCTAGTGGGAAGGGTTTGATGACTCCTAAGATCCTTCATAAGTGGGAGATATTTTCCTTAAGTTCTTCATTCCTGGAGGATATTTGGAATACTGCTGCCAACACAAAGAAAGATAGTGTTCATAAAAAATATATTGTTTTTGAAAGCATATTACTAAAACTCCTGAGGCTGAAAGCCAAGCCTTGTCAAGGCAATATTCAAGCTTAGGTGTAGCTCGAACCAATGCTAGGCATTGAAGAAATCGTAGAAATATGGATAGCTTACGTTATTTTACAAGTCTCTAGTCTTTGGAATAGCCATGCCCACTCATTACTTCTTCCCATAACCTCCCAGATAAACTGCAAGCCATTCGGATCCATTTGTCTCTCAAGAGTTGGCAGATGGCCAACTGGGGCATTTTTTTTAAAGATCAAATTTGAATAAGGCAACCAGCTCTTCCCTTTCTTCCATTGAATACGGTTAAAAAAATCATCCGCAAAAAGCGGTCCTATCCCAATACCACTAGTACCTTTTCCGACAATTTTATCCCATATTCTTTTTTGAATGCTGAATCCAAATTTCTCATTGGAATATTCCACCCAAAGCCGATTAATTATTTCTAAATCTTGACATGGAAAATTCCCAATCGAGTCTTGAGCTAGATATGGAGATTCAGGGGTGGTAGGGTTAGCAGCTGCCAAGAAGACTCTCACCGTCTCACGATCTGCTTCTTTCCATTTGCCCTCCGCTAGCAAGTCTCTCAATATGCTATAGTCCATTCCCACCGAAGAAATCAACTTTACACATTCTGATGTCTTCGGAACGAATGGTCGTCCCAATCCCAAAGAATTTAGAGAATCAAGATTTGCCAGTAGTGATTGAGTACTCCGATCTAATTGATGTTTTGGAGAAATGTGTGTGTGAATTCGAGTAGGTTTTTTCCCCGTCACCCCCCAAAGCAATCGATCAAAAGGATCGGGTCGCTGCCTACGAAAGTCCACCCATGTATTATTTTTCAAAAAAATGGGTAAATCAGGCCTCTGCGGAGCATTTGCCAAAATCACCGGAATTACCGGGCATTTTCTGCTAACAAACTCGTTTAAAAATGCATAAATTTCCTGCTGCTGCCAAGGTCCAAGCCCACTTGCACCAACAAAAACCGCTGCTGAAGCAATCTGCTCAATCTGCTGCTCTAACGCAAGCTGCCAAGACAACCCCGGTCGCAATTCCCACTCATCCAACCAAGGCCGCAAGCCCCCGGCTTCCAGCTGTTCAGCAATTTCAATAACAGCATCCTTGTCCTCGCTGTTATGGCAAAGGAACACATCAAACTTGGCATCATTTCTCATGCAAACTCGTCCGCAGCCGTTGCATATGATTCTACGGCTACCTCACTGCAATTGTGGAGGTGGCCACCATAAAGGAATATCCAAACATCAATTCTCTTCAGGCGCCAACAAGGCCGGAGGTTCTAGCGGTTTGGGTTTGCTCGCTGCAGCCCTCCACAACGCCAGCGGCATACTGACAACCCCCAACAGCAAGATAGCGATCGCCACCACCCACACCAACACCCGATTGGGTTGGTACGAACGAGCTTCGATTTGTCGGTAAGCCCGATTGTATTCCCACAGACCCAAAACAATGGTGGTAATCCCAATCGCGATCATGGCCACGCCCAAAAACGTGGTGATGTCGCTGGAAACCGAGCCATTGGTTGTTGAACCCAAGCGATTGACTTGGCGAACGAACAGCGAAAACCGCGTCAGTGCCAGACCGATACCGATAAACGACAGAGACGTGCGTACCCAAGCCAAAAACGTCCGTTCGTTCGCTTGATGTTCCCGCTGGCGATCGTCACCCGGCACCACATACTCCTTAATAAGTTGAGAGTCTGAGCTGCCTTGATAGTAGGCAAATGACAGGAGCATTGCCCCCAAATCCCCGTCGATTCAGGACTTGGGCCGCAATTTTGCAGAGACGGCGGGAGCAATCAGACAACTGGCAGAATTAGTTGAAAGCCCTGCGAAATTTTTGGAAGGATTTTTCAACAAAATGTACGACAGCTATCGGATGTTTCAATGTTTGGGTGAATGCCTGCCAGTAATGCTTGCGATAAACAAATGCAACTATAGTCTGATATGCCAGCCTTTTTTGGCAAATACCGAGCTTATGTAAAAGAGCTGCGTTTAACTCTGGATCTGCACTCACCCGCGCATCGTTCAATCTCTGCTGCAATTTTTCAATAAATATCCGAGTTCTCTCAGCTTGTCTGTCGTCGTTAAGTCGACATAGCGATCCAGGTCGCACCAGATAAAAATAATGAGGGTCGGGAAGAAAGTGGAAGCGAGCACCAGCGATTAGGATGTCGAGGGTAAAGAAAAAGTCGTACATTACCCGTATGCTTTCTTGGTGGCGAATGCCGCGATCGATGAGGAACGATCGCTTAACCAGAGGTTTCAGAAATCCAGGACTACTGCCATGTCCTAATGCTTTATTCGATTGTTCGACATAAAAGGACGGCGTAATTTGAAATGGTTTATCGAAGCTATCTCCATTTTTTTTTAGAAAATGTTGTCTGTGGCTCCAGACTTTCGTAATCCACGAAATAGAAATCATCAGCAATCATGTCAACTGCTGAATCTGGCACGCTTTCCAAAAGAGTTGATAACCGATTGGGAGAAAACCAATCATCGGCATCTAACGGACAAATCCACTCTCCATTCGCGGCATCAAACCCCAGATTGCGAGCAGCAGCAGCACCAGCATTTTCGCTGCAGGCAATTGCTATTACTCGGGGGTCTCGTTCGGCAAAGCCTTTCACAATCGAAAGCGTGCCATCGGTTGACGCATCATCAACCACAATCACCTCAATGTCCGCGATGCTTTGATTCAGTGCAGATTCAATGGCCCGTCCGATATATTCTTCGACATTGTAGGTGGGGATAATCACCGAAACCCTGGGCTGTTCGCGCACCGACTCAATCATGTTCTGGTCTATCCTTACAAACTTGTTGTTCTACTTAAGTGGTCAGCTTGGTTCTGTGAATTAGGCCACACAATTGAGCAAGGCCAGAACAAGTTGCCGGACTAGTTGTGTTGGCAATACATGCATTCAGCCCTAGTTTCTATCGTTTGAACGAATTAGCTTTTTGATTGAAGTGTGAGCTTGCTCTGGAATGATGACCCCACCAATCATTACGGCCCTACCAATAACGTGAAGCCGTGATCGACTTCCAGCGTGTCGCCGGGATAGCAACTGGGAAATTCTGGAAAGCCGCTCAACGATTGGACATGCGAGATCGCCGAGCGATCCAACGGCTCATGACCGCTACTTTGCACCACCCGGACATTATCTACCGTGCCCCCTCGTCTCAGGTTGTATACCAACTCCGTGCGAAATCGGCCCGATCCGGGAGGGACTTCGGAGCCGCGAGGTTGCCAACTGCCACTCCCATAGCTGCGGACATTGTTTGTGTACAAATCCACAATTTGCTGGCAGATGGGGCTGAGGGGAATGGGTGGCTCGGGATTGGCAACAATCTCGCGGTCGGGATCGCAAGCCCCCTGGTCTTCTAGCAGGTTACGTTCCTGTTGTAGTGTTGCCGCTGTTGCCTCGGATTCATCGTCGATAGAATTGTCTTCGGGATGGAGGCCAGCTAATAGCAAGTTCTCCTGAAGAGCATTGCAGCGATCGAACTGCTGTACCGACTCCAGCACTCCATTGCGAACGATACCGAGTTCCCCCGGTTGCAAGCGTCCAATCTCCACTCGCGAGCGGTTGTACAAAATCAATTCGCTCGTAAATGTGGCGGCTTCCAATATTTCATCTCCCCCTTGTTCTTCGCTCACAAAGGTCGCCAAACTCCCCTGCAGTCCGGCGATCGCTGTCGGCGTAATAACTTCAGCCCCCCCGGCTCCAGGTGGTGTGACTATCATCATCAACCCTCGATCTAGTAGGATTTGCCGCTCGCTGGGTACGAACTGAAATAGCGAGTTTTGCCCGACACGCAGCAAGGATGCGTCGTTAAAGAGCATTTGGGCCAACGACCGCGCTCCTGTGCTCAATTTGTCGTCGGGCACAAGCAAGTCATCCACGCGGGCATATCGGATAGGTTCTTGCTGAAGTTCTACGGTGACGGTGTTCTGTAGGCGATCGACAGTTGCTTCTGTTAATGGTTGTGAGGTCAATGGTTGCGGGTTATCGGCCAATGCAGTGGGGGATAGAAGCGTGATAGCTCCAGCGATCGCTGCGCTGGAAAGCAGAGGGAATAGGTGTCGCATGGCCACAGACAATCAGCTACTGTAACTTTCTCAATGTTCAAATAGTATGGCCCTTCGCTATAGTGCCAGGCCATCCGCCATGGAGAGTTCTCCACTCATTTCTCCGTGTGGGTTAAGGCTTTGAGCTGTTTCCCGACTCTAGACCTTACAGCGGATTGAGATATCAGAGATTGGCGATTTTGCTCTTAACAACTCACCGGTTCCACAAGTCACCGCAAGAAAGTGACAACCCCGCAAGAAATGACAAGCAGTACCGGGTCACTCTCCGTAAGCTGAGGATGTTGTCGTAAAGGGATTCATTCACATCACTTCTACCGCTGGCGTTTCAAGCTAAGGAACTTGAACCATGTCCATCGAATCAACGTTTCAAATTGTTCTGATTTTGGCGACCTTACTTTGTTCCCTCGTGGCAGGCTTCTTGTTTGCCTTTTCCACAGTCGTGATGCCCGGTATCAAAACGTTGAACGACCGCGAATTTATCCGGGCCTTTCAGGTGATTGACGGTGTCATCCAAAATAACCAGCCGCTATTTGTGGTCGTGTGGATGGGGTCTGTTGTGGCGTTGGTGATGGCAGCTGGGCTGGGCTTCAGAGCACTGGATGGTGCTCAACGTCTGCTGTTGATCTCCGCTCCGATTGTCTACATCCTGGGTGTCCAATTGTCCACTTTCACGATTAATGTCCCGCTGAACAATCAACTCCAAGCGCTGAATGTTGATGCCATGGATGAAGAGGCTCTGAAGACTGCTCGGATGGACTTCGAGCCCGGTTGGAATCGATGGAATTTAATCAGAACGCCTTTTGCTGGCTTGGCATCTGTTTTGTTGATGATTCTTCTCTTCAGACTTTGAAGAATGCCTATTTTGGCTGCTATAGCAGTGGCCATACCAATATGGCAAACACCATACATGTAGCCATTAATCAATCAATACCTTAAGCCTCAAAGGAGGGAAACAAACGATGATTTGCATTACTGGAGCTGGTGGAACTGTCGGTCGCGAAGTTGTCAAACAGCTTGAATTCGCAAAGGTGCCGTTTCGCGTTGCTTACTTCTCGAAAAAGAAGATGGAGGCCGCACTGGCGACAGGGATGGAGGCCGTCATCATCGACTATAACCACCCAGAGACCCTTCGTGCTGCGTTTCAGGGATGCGATAAGTTATTCCTCCTAGGGCCAAACGCACATAACCAGACGCAGCTCGAACTCAACGCCGTCGAAGCGGCGAAAGAAGTTGGCGTGCAGTACATCGTGAAGCAATCCGTGATGGGAGCCGAAGACGAGGCATTCAGTCTTGCTCTGGTTCATCGACCTGTCGAGAAGGCGATTGAATCGAGCGGCATGGCATGGACGTTTCTCCGCCCTAACAGTTTTATGCAGAATGTCGTAACGTTCATGAGCGAGATGATCGCGGCTGAATCAGCGTTTTACAGCGCCAGCGGCACAGCAAAGATTGCCCATGTCGATGTGAGTGACATCGCTGCGGTGGCCGTGAAAGCGCTAACCGAACCCACCCATGCGGGACAGGTCTATACGTTGACCGGACCCGAGGCCATAACCTACGACGAACTCGCGGACGAGCTGTCGAAAGTGCTTGGGCGTAAAATCAGCCATATCAACCTTTCCCCCTCGGACTTGAAGCACGGTCTGCTTGCAGAAGGCATGCCGGAGGCGATCGCGGATCGGATGCTCGACCTCGAACGTTACTATCGCGAGGATCGGGCAAACCGCATCACAAACGACATCAAGCATGTAACCGGACACGATCCGAGACGATTTGCGCAGTATGCGCGTGACTGCGCATCACTTTTGCAGCCGGCAAAAGTTGTGTGACAAGTGTGTGGAAAGCCAGATTCCATCAAGGAAGAGAAGCTTGTTGCCCCTAAACGTTTTGGTCGCTGTTGACTTGCATCTGAATCGATGGCGACTTCTCTAGCGTGCACTTGCGCAAGAGTTCGCTCATCTCTTTTGCCTTAGAAAAAGGCATGCAATTTGTCGGGGGTGGGTGGCGTTCTTACTATGCCTTCGGGCGTGAGAGCATTGCGGTGGATCGTCAGCAGATTTATAGAGAACTGCGGCAAGAAAACCTTGCCAAGCGGAAATCCGCCCCGATGTCGATACAGAGCAGGAAGCTAATGAACCACAAGTACACTTCAGTGGACAAGTATTGCCCCCTCATCACGGTCGAAGCTCCCTCTACTCATCCCGTCTGCATGGGAACTTTTCTCGACGTTCTCTCCCTTTCTATAACTGTCTAAATCGACTACAGATAACGGTGACTTTTGATTCACATGAGCCTGATTGTAATTGCACAAAATGGAAAAATAGACGAAGAATTCTTGTGTTTCTTTTAGATCGGGTAACTCTGAAACCCCTTATATGTATAGGCTTTGATGTGCGATCGGGTCGCTTTTTTGATTCGTCTATTTTTAATCAAAATTATTCGATTTTGTCTGCTTGCGATCTAGATCACAGGCTCTTTACGATCGCGATCGCAAGACATTCTTTCGAGACAAAATATTGTGAACTCATGCAGCTACCCAGAGATTTACACATGAGCTTCCAATCTTCTGCTTCCAAGATTTTCGCCCTGGTTGGTTTGGGTCTTGTCATTGCTCCGATTGCTCAAGCCCGTCCCTTGCTCTCTGCGCAACGCCGTCAACAACTCCCTCAATTACAGATTCAACGAGACTACCGATTGCGCCAGCCCCAACAAAGCAATAACGTTCAGCCCCTCAACAACCCAGGCAGCTACGACTATCAAGCGTTTGCCCCTAGTGCTCCTACCAGCGGCCCGCAAGGAATCTGGAAGCATGGCAGTTGCCACAATGTGGTTCGAGTGTTGGTTAGCAACATTGGTGACGCGGTTGGTCCCAGCGGTACCGTCACCCTCACGGTTCCCGAACCGATTGACGATTCCGACTATTTCAATGCCCCAACGGCGGATGCAACCTATACTTTGCCGTTCAATGCGATCGCTGCTGGGAACCATACTTGGGTGGAATTTACGAATGTCGATTTCCCCGAAGTATTCAGCTATGACCTCAACGCTACGGTCACCCCAGACGGAGATTCTAATCCTTCCAACAACTCCCGCACGGTTAATGTCTTCGTCAACCACGCTTGCTCCTAACTCGCTTGCATTTCTTCTGCACGAGTCGTAACCCACAATCTGACCGCCTCGCGATGCGCAGGCGGTTTATCTATATGTTGATGTTGTGGCTATGAGTCAGAACGGTTGTGTTGCAACAAAGAGATTAGTGGCAAGAGCTTATCGCCGCCCCTAAGTTTTTTGACAGCAATACCAAAGAACTGCTGGAAGAAGCTTATCTGAGGAATGACGTCTCCCCAAGCAATATCATCAGGCTGCCCTTTGCAAATCATGTTTCTAGTTTCGTTCCTCTGAGAGTTCGTTGAGCACTCAAGCGGTTCTTGCAATGCCGACTCGCTTGGTCTTTCCCTCAAACAAATTGGCGATCCCGATCCACTATATTGCTGAGGTCCTTTCCTGGACGCTGCCTGCAGCTTTCTGGTAACTCGACCGATTGCTTCAATTTGGAGATCGCCTTGGCGTAGCAACCGTTCTTATCAGAATTGATGATTCTTGGACTGTGGATGTTCTCCCGTTGCAAAACCTTACACAGAGACTGTTTGGCCACTTTGACATCACGTCTGGCTGTCCGCAAACAATCCAGAGTCTTTCCGGCTGAATCCATCGCCCGATATAAGGTTTTGCTAACCCTTCCGACTCGGATGTAGGTCCCTTCTAATCTCCAAGGATGATTAGTAGCTTGTTATTTGGAACGGCACTGCTCGTTCCTCTCCGGTGGATATCGCTTTCAAACGCTCTTTAAATGACGTTCTCTTTTCTAAGCGATCGTCCTACCGGGTGCAAGATGTGAGTTCAACAGAATCTAGTCTAGAATTATGTAATCAAACAATTATTTTGAGCCTAAGAGAAATCATGAAATCATTGAGAGATAAGCTTAGAATAAAATTTTTTTATCACTGGATTTTGACTTGGGGCATAACGTTTATCATGATTTATTGGTTGATTTTATGGGGGCTTGATAGTAGATATGCCGGATTCATTACCGGTGAAGGGAGAATTGTACAGACTTGGCAATTTATTTTCTTGTTTGCTTCTAGTTTCATTTTCGCATTGGCAGCATATATAGAAAAACGTCCTTGGCGTTATTTTCTTATATTTGCAACACTATGTTCCTTCTTTTTGGCGGGAGAGGAAATTAGTTGGGGGCAGAGAGTGTTTAACATTGAAACTCCTGAATATTGGCAAGATATCAATGCACAAGATGAAATTAATATTCACAACTTAGATTTTATTCAGAGATATCGGCACTGGTATTTAGGTTCTGTTCCTCTACTCGGACTTATAGCCACCTATATTCGCTTCGATTGGTTTAAGATGATAAAGCCAGATAGTAATTTAAGATACTTGTTGCTTACAGTATTGCTGACTTGCTTTGTATGGGAATATGCTAGACAGCAGTTTGGAGAAATTCCGATTGAGCTCGCCAGGGAAGCTCTTTTTTTTGCTGGGCGATTCTCTGAAATTGGTGAATTGGCATTTGCCGTGGCCGTACTTTCTTATTCTTGGTCAAGGTATAAGTATGTTTTAGATTTTCGTCGTCAGCAGGAAGATGCATCACAAATGATGTAGAAGTGTCGTGAACAAGTGATAGAGCAGCGAAAGTTCTGCCCCTATCCTGATTGTCAGAAAGCTATCTTAAAGATGGAATAGATAAATTCGACTTGGCACGAATGTCATCTCAGGCGATGAACAGCTCGGTTCCTTTTCGTCAATATCTCAATACTCTGACTGACAGTACTTTCTGGCAATTTTGCTATATCTTTTGTTAAACCAACAACCCCGTCAATCACTCCTGGCTGATGGGTAAACTCAATCTCTGAGGCGAGTTCTTTCGTTAAGCCGATAGTCTCCCTATATGACTGGAAGATTTTGCATTTGCTGAGTCCCCGACCAGCTCTGTATTCGAGTTTACCCACTATAGATTTTGATGTTTATCTGTACTCCTAAAACTTCCAAGATGTACTCTTTTGGGAAGAAAGTCTCGCTGCTACTCTTCTTCTTAAATCTACGACGTCTCCCAAAAACTCTATTGACTCCTCAGGATTTACCAAGGTTAGTCACGAGATGAGTTGAAATCTGTTCTAGTTCAAGGAAGGGCAACACTTTTGGTTGCTCATCAACTCCTTAAATCCATACCAACTCAGTCTTGATGCGAATCGACCCTTGTTTAGGGTGTGACCCTGTCGCCTAGGAGTTTGAACCAAGTCCTGGGGTGGAGTCTTGCAAGAACCATGAAGTCAAGACTCAAATTGATTTGTTAGGCTACCTTCAACTTTTGAAGGGAAAAATATGACTCGCCAGCATGTGATTGTTGTGGGAGGAGGGCCAGGGGGGTTGGCGACTGCCCTACGATTGCTTGGGCAAGGTTACAGCGTTGAACTGTTGGAAGCTGCTAACTGCGTCGGCGGGCGGATGCGAGGGTTGAAAGTGGGCGACTACGCTTTCGACACCGGCCCCACCATTCTCCAAATGCCCCAACTCTACGACGCGCTCTTTGCCAGTGCGGGCTTGAATCGTGCGGACTATATCACCTTTACTCCTCTTGAACCTTACACTCGTCTGCGGTTCTGGGACGATACTCAACTCGATCTGACCACCGACCTCGACAAATTAAAGCAGCAACTTGCCATTTGGCGCAGCGATTTACCTGAGGCATTGGACCGCTGGTACGCAGACTACCAATACAGATTTGAAAAAGGGTACGGACCTTTCCTGAGTGAACCGTCGCGATCGCTATTGGGATACATGCGCCCTCAGGTCATGACGACTGCACTCAGCTTCCGGCCTTGGGAAACGCTGTATCAGCATTTCTGGAATGCTTTTCGCGACGAACGATTAGTCTATGCTCTCAGCTATCCAGCTAAGTACTTGGGGATGCACCCCACATTGAGCGCCAGCGTCTTTAGTCTGATTCCATATCTGGAAATGGCGTTTGGCGTTTGGCATCCTCAAGGCGGGTTTCGCGCCCTAGCCCAAGCGATCGCTCGGGCCATTCAAGACTTAGGGGGAAACATCCGGTTATCGGCTACTGTCAAGCAGGTGTGGCTCGAACAAGGAAAGGCCCGCGGGGTAATACTCACAACCGGTGAGCGGGTGGCAGCAGATGCTGTCGTCGTAAATGCTGACTTTGCCCAAGCCGTACAGACACTACTGCCGCCATCGGCGCGAGGAAAATACACTGCTCGCTACTTTGCTAAAAAGCAGTTTTCTTGTTCCACCTTTATGCTTTATCTGGGTCTCAATCGGCGTTATGACGGCTTGCCCCACCACCAACTGTATCTGTCAGAGCATATTCTCAAGCAAGAGCGCCCGTTCATTGATGATTCGGCTCTCGATGAAATTAATCCGCCCTTTTACGTGTGCAACCCGACTCCGGTGGATACAAGCAATGCACCGGAAAATCATTCAACACTTTATGTTTTAGTGCCTATTCCCCACACCGGGAATCAGGTGAATTGGCAGGAAAAAAAACAAAGCTATCGCGACATGATTATCCAACGATTACCCCTTTTGGGATATGAAGATGTGGAGCAACACATTGTCACGGAAACCTGTTACACCGCAAATACCTGGCAGGATGATTATTCCGTTTACTTGGGGGCGGTTTTTAATCTGAGTCATACGTGGAAACAACTTGGCCCCTTGCGTCCTCCCATTCGATCGGAATTCACAGAGAGACTTTATTGGGTTGGTGGAGCGGTTCATCCGGGTAGTGGCTTGATGACTATTCTGGAAGCGGCAAAAAATACTGCTCGGTTTGTGAGCCACGATTTATCAGGGTAGGGCTTGTGCCGGTGGGCTGAAGAGATTGAATGATTTTAATGGCACTTCTCAGTATCTTTTTGGTTGGATATATAACAATGTCTAGCTTAAAATTTGGTGGCAGAGGTGTGAGAAATACATCTATAGCAATCCGCTGTAAGGCCTGAAGGATTGAGATGGCGAAAATATTTATTTTCAAGGAAAAGTAGTCAGGGAAGTCTTCATGGCAGATTGCCGATCTCTATATCAGAGATTGGCTGTTTTGTTACTAACTGAATAGTCATAAAACTATTCAATGGGAACCTCAAATTGCGTAATGTTTTTGGGCAAGAGAAATGAAGCCATTAAGCAGAGAAGACTCAGTGCCAAGATAATTCCCAACGTAATCTGCATGGCCTCAGTTGCTGCTAGATTTACAATGCTGCCAAAGTTATCGCGGACAGAGTCTGGTAATTCTGAAACTAAGGCAGATCTCTCATCTTTTGTAAATGTTTGAATGGCCCGCCGCACCAGGGATATAACTTGCGATCGCGCACTATCCGAAAAGGAGCGATCCCAATTCGCAATCAACCCATCAACAATCTTTGTAGAGGCAAAGCCAACCAAAATAGTCCCTAAAACGCCGCGTCCCAGAGATGCTCCTAATTGTTGAAATGGTCGATAAATGCCCCTGGCTTCTGCTTTCTCCTCAACGGCAGTGGCAGAAAATGTCAGCGATGTAATAAACAACACAAACAATCCCATGCCCATGCCAAACAAAACGAGTGGCAGCAGCACACTAACCGTCGACCCTGATGACGAGCCAAAAGCAGGAAATAACAGCATCAGCCCTACACATTCAAGCACTAAGCCCATTTGCAAAATTGTTCGGGGACGAAATTTATTCCTGTACTTCAGCAACCCAATTAACACCACTAATTGAGCCACAGTGGATGACATCACCGTCAGTGCAGTCTGCAGCGTATTGAGGCCCACTACCACCGGTAAGAACTGAAATAAGTTAAACCGCAACCCTGATGAAATCGCCGTGTGCAGGGTACCAATCGCCAGACCGACAACATATCCTCGTCTGGCAAACACCCCCATTCGCAATAGAGATGGCTGGCCGGCTCGAACCAGTTGCCGCTGCCAGTACACCAATAACCCCAAGCAAATCGCCCCCGACAGAATGCACACCGGCACAATTGATATGCCAAACGGGGTCAGGAGATCCTTAAAGATGGGAGGAGTCGCGATCGGTTCCCACCATCCATAGACTCCCGCCAGGCTAATTCCAACTAGGGTAAATCCAAACCCACATACCGACAGCAAGCCACCCACCCAATCAATCGGCACGTTGGTATCCCGCGTCTCGCCCACCGGAAACTGGCGCACCAACATCAAAATCGCCGGTACCAGCAAAAGCTCGACACCAAACGCCCATCGCCAACTCAGCTGGGCCGCAA
This sequence comes from Synechococcus sp., assembly GCA_051439425.1. Classification (GTDB taxonomy): domain Bacteria; phylum Cyanobacteriota; class Cyanobacteriia; order Thermostichales; family PCC-7336; genus PCC-7336. The sequence goes on along the minus strand of JBFRWD010000074.1, from coordinate 42,793 downwards.
AAAGCCCTCCCAACACCGAGCCCACCAATGTGCCAACGATGCTAGAGAGACTGAGGGCTAGCAGGTTCAATTGCCGAGATTTACTTTCGGGAGACATCAACATCAAGGTGAAGGGCGTACCGATCAAGGCCGCCGCCGACAGCCCAATCGCGCCGGATAGCCCCAACATGAACCCAGCAATGGTGGGACTGATGATTATCAGCACCAAGCCGATGGCATAGATCGAGAGGGCGGCAGCAAAAACAGCTTTACGCCCCAAACGGCGACTTAGATTTTCTGCAGTGGGGATAAAGGAGGCTGTGATTAGCGACATCAGCACCAGAGCCGACTGTATAAACCCCATGCTGGAGTCAAACTCTCGCACCATGGGCGGCATCATCGGTGGCACCACCCCCACTGTGTACGACAGCAAAAACACTGTGAGACAGAGGCCAAATGAGTTCCCCCAAGTTTGGCTATTCAAGGGCTTCATAGGGATTGGGTCAATCGCAACAGTCGTTGACAGAATAGACCAATAAGTAGGTTAACTAGACCGATTGGCACGATGAGAATATCCAGAAGGCACACCAAGGGCATTGGGTTGACAGGTGCGAGCCTCGATTTGAGGGTAGGTCCGAGCGCCCCTACTCCTAAAGACTGCAGCTCACCGAAAGTCGTATAAAAGTGTTGTGCTACCCAAAGATTTCCGCGTATTCTGAGGCCACTGTGTCTCGAACGATTTGCAGCGGTACGAATGGCAAGCAATACCAAACGCACCAAAGTATTTATCAGCTACAGCCATCGTGATTCCTCAGCACTCGAACGATTACAGGTTCATTTGAAGCCACTGGAGCGTGATGGAATTGTAGAACGCTGGGATGACACCAAAATACGGGCCGGTCAGGACTGGAAAGCGGAGATCGATCGGGCTTTGGATGAAGCGCGGGTAGCCATCTTATTGGTGAGTGCTGACTTTTTGGCATCTGATTTTATTCATGACGACGAATTACCGCCAATATTGCTGGCTCAAGCTCGTGAAGGTTTGGACGTATTGCCGGTCATTTTGGGACATTGTCGGTTCAAAAGAAGTCCGTTAAAAAAATTCCAAGCGGTGAATTCTCCCTCCCAACCTTTGTTGGGGTTGCCCACTTTTGAGCAAGATAAAATCTGGGTTCAGTTAACCAATACTGTCGAAGATCTGCTCGAACAGCCATCCTCTGCACCGCCACCTCTTCAAACTCCCCCTAGCAAAAGTAACGCTTCACCTCCGAAGTCAAGCGGTCTTGAGAATTTCTCAGAGCCCCTGGGAAACGGCGTAGCGCTGGAGATGATCGCAATTCCAGGAGGCGGATTTTGGATGGGATCGCCCGAGCGTGAAGAAGGCCGAGATTGGTATGAGGAGTTCGATGAATCACTCGTTGATGTAGAAGGTCCTCAGCATCGAGTCAATCTTCAACCCTTTTGGATGGGCAAATATCCGGTCACTCAAGCGCAGTGGATGGAGGTAGCAGCTCTCCCGAAAGTGAAGGAGGAACTTACACCACAGCCTTCGCATTTTTTCGGTCTAGATCGCCCAGTGGAACAAATTTCTTGGTTCGAAGCGGTTGAATTTTGCGATCGCCTGTCGCAACAGACTGGTAAAGATTATCGATTGCCCAGCGAAGCGGAATGGGAATATGCTTGCCGAGCAAGAACAGTCACCCCCTTTTCGTTTGGACCGACGATTTCTACAGATTTGGCCAATTACAACGGCAACTACATTTACGGGAAGGGGTCGAAAGGGGAGTATCGCGAACAAACAACACCTGTTGGCACCTTTAAAGCCAATGCCTTTGGGCTGTATGGCATGCACGGCAATGTCTGGGAGTGGTGTGCCGACCACTGGCATGCAAATTACGAGGGCGCGCCCCCAGGGGGAACCCCCTGGATAAAAGGAGGAGATAAAAACTATAGGGTGTTGCGTGGTGGTTCGTGGGACTACGGCCCGCAGGACTGCCGGTCTGCCTGCCGCAGCTGGGACTTTCCCGGCTATCGGTACCGCTTCTACGGGTTCCGTGTCGCCTGTTCCCCCGCGTGAATTCTTCTTCCCTTTGCTCTTTTGCCTTTTTGCCCTTTGCTCTCACCTCTTTTTCACTGGCTTTGGCGCGTAGCGCCTCGATTTTTTTGCACCTACCCGCCGCATTTTAGCCAACCAACCTATGCCGCAATTTCCTGAACCGGAGGCAGGCCCAACTGACAGCAATCATCTTCCGAATGCCAATCCAACCAATCCACCAAATCCTCCACCACCGAATCGCAACTCAAATCCCGGTGAATGTCGTGATAGCACTGGGGATAGGCCAACCGACTGGTATCCGGATGCTGAAGCTGTTCGATAAACTCCGCACTACTCTCCGGCAACGCGATCGCATCCGATTCCCCATGCAAAATTAACAACGGCACCTGCAGGCGATCGGGATTCGCTTGAATCCAGTCCACCGTGTCAAAAAACTCCGTTGCCAACCGAGCCGTTCCTTTCGAATGCCGCAACGGATCGTTTAAAAACTCCTCCAACAACTGCGGATCGCGGGCCCCCTTGAACGGGTCAATCCCAGTATCGAGAGCAAATCGAGGCCAAATACTAGATAGCAACTGCCCCACTGCCAACTTCACCGGCGGCACCCCTGCAGTCCCTAACGCCGGAGCCATCGCGATCGCCCCCGCCAACGACGGCTGCATCCGCATGACAAAATCCAACACCACCACCGCCCCCAAACTGTGCCCGACTAGAAATCGCGTGCAGTTGGCCGCCTGGCGATCGACCCATTCCTGAAACGATCGCAAATCCGAGCGGTAATCTTCCCAGGTGCGGATAAATCCCCGCTGCCCCTGCGATCGCCCGTGCCCCCGCAAATCCAAACCATACAGAGCATAGCCATAGCCCACCAACATCTCGGCCAAATAAGAAAACGAGCCGCTATGACTACCCAACCCATGCACTAACAGCAAGACTGCCCTGGGGTCGGACTTGGGTAACCAGGTGCGAGTGAACAACTGAAACCCATCCGCTCCCGTAAAAAATCCCTCCCGTTCCACAACTGCTTGCGACATCATTAGCCCCCCACGCTCACAGGAGACGCACCGGCGATCGGCTGAGATGCTTTTCCCTCTAACGAGCGATATCCAGCCAGCGATCGATACTCCTCCAAATCGAATGCATCCACCTGCACCGCGTCATACCGAGCTTTTTCTGCTGCAGTGAGCAATTCTGCCTCGTCCGCAGAAATAATGCCGCGCACTGCCGCTTCCGCAATCAACTGGGCTGGACGCCCTTTGGGTAACTGACCGGCACGACTGGCCTGCTTGATACGTTTCAAGACAGGCTCCGCTTGCACTGCCAATGCAAACGCTCGTTCCAAACGACCCAACGATTCCTTCACATCAGCAGGCAGATAAATACCGTCCGTCAACCGATCGCGGTGACTACCCGGAGTTTGCAGCAACCGAGCCACAGCGTGACCGAGGCGATCGCTAGGCATGGTTCCAATCGGACTCAACCGCCACCAGCTCAACTGCCATCCACCCAGCAATCCCATCCCAGCATCCGATAAGTTACTGGCAATCCCTTCAAATGCCGCCTGAATGCGAGCGAATGCGTAATCCAACGCCCACTGCACGAGCGGCAGATCCTCCGCTTGTCGTCCTTCAGCTTCGTACCGACGCAGCGTAGCGGTGGCCAAATACATCCAGGTCAACACATCCGCAAACCGACCGGCCAGCTTCTCCCGTCGCTTCAAGCTGCCCCCCAAGTTGACCAACACCAGATCGGTCATAGAAGCAAACGCAGCTGACGCCCAAGCCAGTTTTTGATAGTACCGAGCAGTCGGCCCTTGTACGGGACTGCGCAGCAATCGGGCTCGGGTGAGATGCAGCCAGATAGCGCGAATAGAGTTACTGGTCGCCGACCCCATATGCGCCCACAACAGGCGATCGAAACCAGCCAGGTCGGAGTTTTCTAGTGCCTCAATTTCTTTTAATACGTAAGGATGGCTGCGAATCGCCCCCTGACCGAAAATCATCATCGATCTCGTCAGGATATTTGCCCCCTCCACCGTGATGGAAATCGGTGTCGCCGTGTAGATGTTGGCCAGCAAATTGCGCGGCCCGCGACAGATGCCCGCCCCGCCCATCACATCCATGCCATCGTTAATGATTTGGCGGGACAGCTCGGTCGTTGCGTATTTAGCAATGGCCGACACTACTGCCGGTTGCTCGCCGCGATCGACCGCTCCACAGGTATACAGGCGCGTTGCATCCACGATGTAGGTCAGTCCGGCAATGCGAGCCAGCGGTTCTTCAATCCCCTCAAACCTGCCGATAGACAACCCAAACTGCTTGCGCACTGTGGCATAAGCTCCCGTCACCCGCGACACCAACTTGGCGACGCCAGAACAGGTAGCCGGGAAGCTAATCCCGCGCCCTGCCGCCAGCGACTGCATCAGCATCTTCCACCCCTGACCCGCCTGCTCCACGCCACCAATGATTTGGGATACGGGCACGACAACGTCATGGCCTTCGGTGGGGGAGTTGTAAAACGGTACTCCCATCGGATCGTGCCGTTGGTTGACGGTCACACCAGGATTATCGGTGGGAATCAGAGCGCAGGTAATGCCGACACGGGTACCTTTGCCCAGCAGGTTATACGGATCTTCAAGCTGGAAGGCCAGACCCAAGAGTGTGGCGATCGCCCCCAGCGTGATGTAGCGCTTCTTCCAATTGAGGCGAACGTACAGCTCCCCATCGTCTCCCTCAAACACCACCCCGTTAGAGGTCATGCTGGCAGCATCGGAACCGGCAGTGGGCTCCGTGAGAGCAAAGCAGGGAATCTCCTCTCCTCGCGCCAATCGCGGTAGGTAATGCTGCTTCTGTTCTGGGGTTCCGTAATGGAGCAGTAGTTTTGCAGGCCCTAAGGAATTGGCCACCCCCACCGTTGCCACGTAGGTGAACGATCTTGATGCCAGTTTGGTCATCACCGCACTGTAGGCCGCATTGGAAAACCCCAATCCGCCATATTCCTGAGGAATCATCATGCCCAAGAAGCGCTCTTGCTTCAGAAACGCCCACACATCAGCGGGCAAATCCTGGAGCTGGTAAATTTCCCAGTCGCTAGTCATCGAGCAAGCGGTTTCCACTTGGTTATCCAGAAACGCTTGCTCAGCCTCGGTCAATTCCGGATGGGGCTCGTCCATCGCTTGCTTCAGGTCGGGCTTACCCGTGAAGAACTCCCCTTCCACCCACACGTTGCCGGCCTCGATCGCCGCTCGCTCCGTCTCCGAAATCGATGGCAGCAACTTCAGCGCCGTAATTCCTTTGACAATGGCTGATGTAATCGCGGCTCTTCGAAATTTTGGGATATTGAAGACCAGAGCAATGGCGGCAAAGATTGCCCAAATCCAAACCGGACTTTGAATGGCTAACAGTCCAATTGCAACCAAACCAAACCAAGCCCACATGGGTGCTGCCCAGTAACCCAGCAAAAGCAACAGCAGCAACCCAATGGGAACAACGACAATAGGGGATTGAAGAAACACCATCATCACGACCTCCGAAATCTGCCAGCAACCTGCTAGCTTCAAACCATCAAGCTTCAACGCATCAAATTCTCAAACACCCCTGCAGCTCCCATGCCGCCGCCAATGCACATCGTGCAGAGACCGTAGTGAATCCCGCGCCGCTTCATCTCGTGCAGCAACGTTGCTGTCAGCTTTGCTCCGGTGCAGCCTAGCGGGTGGCCGAGGGCGATCGCCCCGCCGTTGACATTGACAATGCCAGCATCCAAACCCAGTTTGCGAATTACGGCTAACGCCTGAACGGCAAACGCTTCGTTCAGTTCGATCAGCCCAATGTCCCGCATTCGCAATCCCACCTGCTGCAACACTTTGGGAACCGCTTCAATCGGGCCAATCCCCATCATCTCTGGCGGTACCCCAGCAACGGCATAGCCCAGCAACCGAGCCATCGGCTGAATGCCGAGGCGATCGCACATTCCCTTGCTCATCACCACAGATGCAGCTGCACCATCCGACGTTTGCGACGAATTTCCAGCTGTCACCGTCCCTTTGGCACTAAACACGGGCTTCAGCTTGGCCAGTGCTGGCAACGTGGTGTCGGGACGCGGGCCTTCATCGGTATCGAAGCGGGAGGCTAGCGAATGGAGATGACCGTCTCGGTAAGTCGTGGTGTAAATCGACAGGGGCGCGATCTCCGGTGTGAAGCGACCGGCTCGGATCGCAGCCAACGCGCGATGGTGCGATCGCAGAGCAAATTCATCCTGCTCCTCCCGAGAGATGCGAAACTCCTGCGCCAATCGCTCCGCCGTCAACCCCATCGTCATGTATGCTTGCGGCCAATCCCCCATCAGACCGGGGTTCGGTGCCACGTAGTTCCCACCCGGAGGCATCAGGCTCATAGACTCTGCTCCCCCTGCCACAATCGCATCCGCCTGCCCCACCTCAATCGTTTGAGACGCTAGCGCGATCGCCTGTAATCCAGATGCACAACAGCGACTGACCGTATAGCCCGGAACGGAATCCGGCAGCCCAGCCACGTGAGCCACCACGTGCCCCAAATTCATCCCCTGCTCTCCTTCCGGAAAGGCACAGCCAAAGATGGAATCTTCAATATCCTCAGGCTCCAACCCCGGAACGCGATCGATCGCGTCCTTCACCACTGCGCCCCCCATCTCATCCGGTCGCATCGAGCGCAGGGAGCCGCGAGGTGCTTTACCGACGGCAGTACGAACAGAGCTAACGATGTAGACGGTATTCATGGTGGGCCTCCGAAAGTGAATGGGTGAGGAGGGGTATGGCTTACGGGGTAGGAGTCACTGGTCATTAGTCATTGGTCATTAGTCTATTGGTTGGGCCACTCTTCACTAAGGACAAATGACCAAGGACCAATGACGAATCTCAATTCCTCAACGGTTTCTTGTGCTTCAACAAATACGCCATCCGTTCCTGCGTTTTGGGTTCTGCCAGCAACGGAACAAATGCCTCCCGCTCCAGATCCAGCAGGTACTGTTCCTCCACCAGAGTGGGGGCGTTCAGCTCGCCGCCGGTCATGGCGTAGGCCAACTGGCCGGCTAAATGGCGATCGTAGTCAGAGGCGAAACCGGCCTCATGCATGGTGAATGCCGCGTGTTCCATGAGGGCGCGGGCGGAGCTGCCCATCAGCCAGAGGTTGTGGTTGTCTGGGGGAGGGCTGTAACCTTCGTTGGCCAGGCGAATTACCTCTTGTTTGGCCACGTAGAGACGGCGATCTCCATTCATCACCGCCACCGTGTCGGCGGGCAAAAAGCCCAGTTCAATCGCCTCTGTTGCGCTATTGGAAACAGTCGCTGTGGCGATGGTTTCAAAGGCTTTTTGTAGCCAAGGTTGAATGTGACTGGGGGTTGCGGACGGAGCGCGATCGACGGCGCGGGATACCATTCGCAATAGGCCACCGCCAGCCGGAACCAAGCCAACACTCAACTCCACCAAACCGATATAGGTTTCAGCCGCTGCTACCGCGTGAGGGCACGCCAGCACCAATTCACATCCCCCTCCCAATGCTCGACCCTGCACGGCAGCCACAATCGGTTTGGGGAAATAATGAATCCGCTGCATCAGAGCTTGAAACTGCCGAATCAGTCCTGAGATCGCTGCCGCTCCTCCCTCCTGCGCGGCATAGGCCATTTCTTTGAGATTGGCTCCAGCAGAGAAGTTTTGCCCGCCATTGCCAATCACCAAGCCGAGATAATCTTTGGTTTCCAGTAAATCGAGGCTGGCCTCCAATCCCGCTAGCACGTCGTTGCTGAGGGTATTGCCTTTCGAGCGAAACTCGTACAGCAACACACCATCCCCCAAGTCCAGTAGGGCGGCTTCTGGGTTGTGCCACACCGTCCGCTGAGGGTCGTGCTTCAGATCGTCCAGTTCGATCTCGTCGGCATGCGGCTCCACATCGGTATATCCGCATCCACCCATGCTGGGGTCGTATCCCTGCAGCAATCGCGATTCAACGTCCTCGCCCTCGCGATGGGTATAGAAGTGCTGGTAGCCCTCCTCGTACATTTGCTCGATCCATTCGGGTACTGTCAGCCCGGCCGCCTGCATATCCTCCAGCACGGCTTCGAATCCCAGTTCGTCCCAGATTTGAAACGGCCCCATCTGCCAGCCAAATCCCCATTGCAAGGCCCGATCGATCGCTACCGGAAGTTCGGCGATCTCGGGAATGCGGTTGGCAGCATAGGCAAGGATCTCTAGGGTGGTTTGGCGGAAAAAGTCCCCAGCCCGTCCGGGTTCGCGATAGAGAGCTCGCAGACGATCGCCCAGTCGCATTCCACCCATATCCTCCAAGTAGCCCAAATTCATCGGTTGGGGCAGTTCGTAGGTCCAGGTCTCGGGGTTGAGGGACAAAATTGTCCCGTCCGCTTTCTTATAGAAGCCTTGATTGGTTTTGGCCCCCAGCGTCCCCGTGCTCACCAGCTCCTGCAGAATATCCGGAGCCTGGAACACCTCCCGGTTCTCGTCATGGGGAATGGCGTCGTATAGATGCTCGATCACGTACAGCAGCGTATCCAATCCCACCAGGTCGGCGGTCCGGAAAGTGGCAGATTTGGGCCGGCCCACCAGCGTACCGGTGAGGCGATCGATTTCTTCGATGGTGTAGCCTTCCTCCAACCACCATCTCAGGCCCAATAGGGTGGCAAACATGCCCACGCGGTTGGCGATAAAGTTCGGGGTATCTTTGGCCACTACCACCCCTTTACCCAAGTGCATCCGACCAAACCACTTCATGCGATCGAGCACGGCCGGATCGGTGTCGTCGGTGGGAATCAGTTCCAATAGTTTGAGATAGCGGGGGGGATTGAAGAAATGCGTGCCCAAGAACCGACGGCGGAAATCAAGAGAGCGCCCTTCCGTAATGGTGTGAATGGGTAAACCACTCGTGTTGGTGGAAACGATCGTGCGATCGCCCACCACGGCTTCAAGCTTCTCCATCAGCTGCTGCTTGATGGCCAAATCTTCCACAACGGCTTCAATTACCCAGTCCACGTTGTCTAGCCGATGCCAATCATCGTCAAAATTCCCAGCCACAATCCGTCGCACGGTTCCTTCCGTGAAGAACACGGATGGCTTGTGTCGGGATGCTTTCTTCAGCGCTGCATTCACCAGCGAATTTTTAGAGCCGTTCTTGGCAGGCAAATCCAGTAGGTAAACGGTCAGTCCGGCATTGGCTAGGTGGGCGGCGATCTGAGTGCCCATCACTCCTGCACCCAAGACGGCAGCTGTTCGGAATGCTCGCATCATGTCGGTACCCTCCCGGATTGTGACTGGAAAAACTTATGTACTGAATACGCCTGAAGTTAGAAACTCTGGAACTGGGAAACGTTGCAACCGGAAAACTCTGGACGTTGACAGCTCTAAAACTTGAGAGCTTAAGTGTGAATCGGCAAGCTGGCGTAGAGCTGACCAGCCCGATAGGCTAAAGCCGTCAGCGGCCCCGCGATCGCCAGCATCCCGTTGCGCAGTGGCCTGGAATACATGGCCTCAATCGCAGCGCTAAACCCTTCGACGTTCAGCCCTTCGACGTTTTCCGAACACTCCACCCGGCGCTCAACCCGAGTGATGTCGCAATGCAGGGCCAGTTCCGGATCGATCAGTTGGAACCGCTTGGCCCGGGACCAATAGGGCATGCACTCATTGGCTTCATCCACCAGTGATTGATAAAGCTTCAACACGTGTGGATGAGTCAGCAAGTCTTCCAGTGGTTCGTCCAGTCCCTCCCGGTCGGCCCACTCTCGCAGTGCTTCGGCATTGGGAAAAATTGCCAACGAGCAGAACTTGCGGCGGGCCCCAATCGCGATCGCCCGTTCCACCAAGCGAGAATGCATCAGATAGCGTTCCAGCGGTTGAGGAGAGACGTACTTTCCAGTGGAGAGCTTGAACAGATTTTTCTTGTAGCCAACAATCTGGAGGAAGCCATCACCCGTTAGTTCCCCCATATCCCCCGTGTGGAACCAACCGTCGGTATCGATAACGGCTTGCGTGGCTGCTTCGTCTTTGTAGTACCCCTGCATGACGTAAGGGGCGCGCACCAGAATTTCGCCGTCATCGGCGATCGCCAACTCCACCCCTGGAATTGGCAATCCCACTGTTCCGGCACGGTTCCAGCGATCGCGGTTATAGCAGACCACCGAGCTGGTTTCCGTCAGGCCGTAGCCCTGTAGTACGGGAATTCCGGCTGCCGTGAAAAAATTGGCAAGATCGGCGCTCAGGGCCGCACCACCACACACCAGAAACTTCACCTGCCCTCCAAACGCCTGCCGCCATTGGGAAAAGACTGCCAAACTTGCCAGCCACAGTTCTACGGCATACCAGCCTCGTGGAACTTGTCCGATTTCGTAGCGATCGGCTAATTTGAGTGCCCAACTATAGGCCCATCGTCGCCATCCTCTTAGCTGAGTGCCCGTTTTCAGAATCTGCTCGTATGCTTTCTCTAACAATCGGGGAACGGTGAGAAAAATGGTGGGTTGTACGTCTTTGAGATGGCGGTTCACTCGCTCTGGCGTAGAGAAATAGACGGTATGGCCGTAAAAGAGATGTCCGTATAGGAAGGCCCGAGCAAAAATATGGGTCAGAGGTAAGAACGATAAAGCGACTTCCGGCTGACCCAGAATTAGATCGGGGTGACTGGAGAGAGCCGACAGCGTGCTGGAGGTGATGTTGGCATGACTCAGTGCGACCCCTCTGGGAACGTCGCATGTCGGGCCTCGTTTTGGACTGCGCTCCCACAATTGTTGCTGGATGGTATTGCGTTGGATAGTGCTGGGTGAACAGGGCCAGTCTTCTAACGGTGCATCGCTGACATGTTCGGTGCTGCCAATGACGTAAATAATCGTGGCCAGGTCATCGGGGTCGAGCCGCGATCGCAGTTGCATGCGCTTCCCGACCGAAAACCGGGCAGTGCCGCGTGCCGTTATCTCAGAGAGCGCAAAATACTGAAACTCTGGCTTGGGAGATTGGAATGTAGAGGGACAAGGCTGTTGCTCGGCTACCACAATCGCAGTCAGATCGCTGCTGGTGGAGATTTGTTCTGCGATCTGTTGCAGCAAGTCCCACGTCGAAACAATCAGTGCTTTGGCTTGTGAATGATTGAGGATATAGGCGATCGCAGACGGAGCTTCAGACAGCTCGATGGGGACGTCCACCAAGCCGGCAGATACACATCCCATATCGGCGATCGCAAACTGACTATCGCTAGTCATAAATAGTGCAACGCGATCGCCTTTCTTGAGTCCCAAGCTCAACAGTCCTAGGGCAAATCCATCGGCAGACACGCGCAATTCTTGAAGGGAAATCCCCTGCCATTGCCGATCAATATACTGATTCAAAGCATGTTGATTGGGCCGCAATTCGCAGGCTTCATCCAGTAATGACGGCAATGTTCGGCCTGGATAAACTGTCCCCCCCCTGTCTGGAGGGATAACTGTTCGGTGAATATTCATAATGCTTTGAAGAACTGCGCGTTCTCCCTCTCACAACCTTATGGCTTGCGATTGTCTAAACAGGTGTTGCAAGCAGACATCTCGTATAACTCACACCTTTGGTCGATTAGCCTTTAGTAGAAATCGGCAAGAAAGCGCGTCAAAATAATGCCCTCCTTCGCGCTTTTATCTATTGACTAGTATAAAAGTGATGCAAGGGATTCTTAGGAATTAGCAATAAAAAGCAAACGGAAGTCCCTCGAATTCGTTACAGTTTGATGTCTATTGCTGGTTTGAAGAGGCTAAGTCATTCGCCAATATCAATCTGGCTCGCGCTCAGATAGCCAGCGGGATCGCTCTCTCTCTTGGGGGTGCGATCGCAAGGCCCGTGCGCACACTGGCATGTGCATAGAATTTTGCACGTACAATCAATCCGCAGCAGATGTTACTCCACTGCGGATAAAAGGCTGTCGTTAGAACCAATCCCGACGAAAATCAATCCCGACGCAAAACCAATCCCATCGAAATTAGAACTGGTTGTCGCGACGAGGGCGAGGGTTCCCTCTGAAGCTATTGCGACGTGGACCACCACCATTGCGGGGGCCTGCATCGATCGAGATGTTGGTGGCTTCCCCGCATATCTGGACTTGCTTCAGGTGCTCGAAGGTTTCAGGCGGCATCCCATCTGGGAGGTCAACCACGCTAAAGGTGTTGAATAAGCGAATACGACCGATATGACGGCTGTTGATGCCTCCTTCGTTAGCGATCGCGCCCACGATGTGCTTTGGGGTGACGCCATGATTGCGACCCACTTCAATCCGGTAGCTGACCATGCCCTCTTCCGAACGATTGCTGCGATTATTGCGATCGCGTCGTTGGGGACGTTCGCGGGACTCACGGTCGTCGCGGAATCTGGGTTCGGGCTCTTTGGGAAGACGTAAGGGACGCTCCTTTTGTACCAAGTAGGTTAGTGCAGCAGCAATTTGTAGGGGAGTGTACTCCTTTTCTTCCTGCAGGTTGTTCACCAAATCCTCAAAGAACTCCATGTCCTCTTGGTTGGAGATTGTTTCGGCAACTTTCTCTTTAAACTGAGCAATACGACGTCCGGCAATGTCTACATTGCTGGGTAACTGCATGGGCTCGATCTGCTGGCGAGTCGCTCGTTCGATGTTGCGCAACAAGCGACGCTCGCGACGATGAACAAATAAGATCGCGTCACCCTTGCGTCCCGCTCGACCGGTACGACCAATGCGGTGAACGTATGTTTCGGTATCGAGAGGAATGTCGTAATTAATGACGTGGCTAATGCGCTCGACATCCAATCCGCGAGCAGCAACATCGGTGGCCACAACAATGTCAATAGAGCCTCGCTTGAGGCGATCGACCGTCTTTTCTCGCAACGCTTGGCTAACATCGCCATTCAGGACAGCGCTAGAGTAACCGCTATTCTCTAATAACTCTGCGACCTCCGCTGTCATGGTTTTCGTGCGGGCAAAGATGATCGCAGCATCAAATTCTTCGGCTTCCAGAATGCGAATTAGTGCATCCTGCTTGCGCATCCCCTGTACCATCCAAAAACGCTGGGCAATGCTGGAAACTGTCGCCGTCTCGGTGGCAATTTTGATTTCGACTGGATCGGTGAGGTGCTTGCGGGCTACCTTGCGAATTTCGAGGGGCATGGTGGCCGAGAACAATACCACCTGGCGGGTTTCGGGGGCTTGGCTGAGGATAGTTTCCACATCGTCAATAAAGCCCATGCGTAGCATCTCATCAGCTTCGTCAAGAACCACAGAGGATAGGCCGTCCAACTTTAGGGTGCCGCGCCGTAAGTGATCGAGCAGGCGTCCGGGGGTACCCACAACAACGTGGACCCCGTGGCGCAGATCGCGAATCTGCTGGCCAATGCTCATGCCACCATACAGAGTGGTTATTTTGAAGCCGGACAGGTGACGTCCGTACGATTGCATTGAGTCTGCCACCTGAATTGCCAGCTCGCGAGTAGGGGCCAGTACCAGAATTTGAGGTTCGCGGCGGGATAGGTCGAGATTGCTGAGCAGCGGTAGCGAAAATGCGGCAGTTTTTCCAGTACCGGTTTGAGCCTGACCAACTAGGTCACGGCCTTCTAATAAAGGAGGTAGGGTTTGCGCTTGGATGGGGGACGGGGACTCGTAGCCCACATCAGCGATCGCCCGGAGAATAGGTTCGGACAGGGGAAACTCGGCAAACTGAGGCACAGTAGCTTGGGTCATGGGGGTCCTGTAGTGGCTGTCCGGGCAATCTGTGAATGACAGAGCTGGACGGTGGATGTGCGAGAACGGAAATCCTGCGACCGCAAACGCAACAGCTACCCAACAGGCTCACCATGAGCGAAGGCTGCACTAACGGTTCAGTTTAACTGCGTGCTCGAATGGCTCTGTAAAAAATGTCAAAGCCACTGACGACTTTAACACTTTGTTACGAAAATGCGCTAGTTCAATCTGAACCTGCTGTTTTGTGATGAACATATCGACGCATATCTATCGGTAAGCACGCTGCTATGTTGATTGCTCGCAGTTAGTGGCTTGTTGCCTGACAAAATCAAGAGTATTGGCATGCTGAATGGGGGGACAATAGTGCAGTAGCTCGGGAGAGTAGGGCGATCGCAGATCGTGAGGGCTTTGAATTTGAATATGACCAATATCAATAGAGGCGAGCAGACTAATAGCGAGAGTATTCGAGGCAAGAATATTCAAGGCAAGAGGATTCAAGGCAAGAGAACTCAAGATGAGAACCATGGTGTGACCGAGGGCACTTCGTCTTGTGGTTCGTCCGCAGATAGCTGCAGTGCCAGCGTTTCTGAAACACCAGATAGCCCGATGGCGCTCGCCCATGATGGCGGCACCTGCTATTCCGATAACACCATCGATCGGCTATTTATTTGGCTGTTTTCTCGCAAGATGGCGGCAGCCGTCGGTCAACAAACCGAGTTGGCTGGTTACGACGGATTTGTGGATCTGTCTCAGAAAATTGTGCAGGGGCGATCGCCTCGCGAGCAACGACAGGTGGTAGCCCAAGTCCTAAACTCACTGGTGCCTAGTTTTGCGCTGAAAGGTATTCGGGCGTTCTTTTCTCCCACGCAATTGGTGTGCGAGCTGAATGCATGGTTTGCCACCCAAATGTTCGAATGGTTGGTGGGACCTTGCGAGGTCACCGAGGTGGAGGTTACTTTGCCGGACGGAACCGTGAGACAGCAGAGCAGTGGCGTACAGATCCAGAAGTGTCGTTATCTAGAACAAAGCCGCTGTGTGGGTACCTGCGTCAACTTGTGCAAGCTGCCCACCCAAGATTTCTTTACTCAAGAATTTGGCATTCCCCTCACCATGACCCCCAACTTTGAGGATATGAGCTGCACGATGGTGTTCGGCCAACAGGCTGCTCAACCGGCAGACGATCCGGCATTCAGCGAACCCTGTTTGGTCGGCCAATGTGACATCGCCAATTCCAGAGCTGCAGCCTGTCCGAAAGCAGGAGATTCCACTACAACATCGGAATCCCACCCCGTCGCAAACATGCAGTCATGACCAGTGGCGATCGCAAATATGCTCCCGCCACCCAGCGCAATCGAGACCCTATTCTCGTGGTCTTGCAACAGATTCTGCCTGCCAGCGGCACCGTCCTGGAAGTCGCCAGCGGCACTGGAGAGCATGCTGTCTATTTCTCCCGACACCTACCTCAGTTAACCTGGCTTCCATCCGATCCCAATCCCATCGCTAGGGCCAGCATTGCCGCCTGGAGAGCGCGGAGTGGCATTGCAATGCTTCACCCAGCCATCGAGCTAGATGCCAGCCAGAATCGATGGCCAGTTGAATTGTCTGGCACTGAACTAGAGCCGCTGGTGTTGCCCACCCCGATCTCTGCGATCGTCAACATAAATATGATTCACATCTCCCCCTGGTCAGCCTGTCTGGGGTTGCTGGCTGGTGCAGGGCGGATCTTGCCCGAAGGAGGTGTTCTCTATCTTTACGGCCCCTACCAGCGCAACGGACAGCATACCGCTCCTAGTAATGCCGCGTTTGACCTGAGTTTGCGATCGCAGAATCCAGCCTGGGGAGTTCGCCATCTGGAGGACGTTGTCAAAGCCGCGACAGCGGAGGGGCTGAGTTTGCTAAAGACAGTGGAGATGCCGGCAAATAATCTATCGGTGGTTTTTCATAAGTTGTAGTGGAGAACGAAGGACTAAGGACTAAGGACTAAGGACTAAGGACTAAGGACTAAGGACTAAGGACGGAATCGGGTCATTGGTCCTTCGTCATTGGTCATATGTCATTCGTCATTAGGCGTTGCTCTGAAGCGATCGCCACGGTTCTACCACCGTTTCGTGAGGCAGACTAGAGTTAGTTCTTACCCGAGTTGCATGACAGCTTTTTCTGCAGTCGAACCCTATAGTGGCTGGTCGCTGACCGATCGCGATCCTGGTGCCATCGAGCGCATATTGCCAGTTTGGGAATGGCTGTACGAGCATTACTTTCGAGTCCAAACAGACGGCTGGGAGCATATCCCTGACGACCAGGTTTTATTTGTCGGATCGCATAATGGCGGGCTAGCCAGTCCCGATTTGCCAATGTTTATGGTGGATTGGTTTCGTCGCTATACATTCGATCGCACCGTCTACGGTCTCATGCACCCAGGGGTGTGGAAGGTGGCACCGCAGTTGGGGCAGATTGGGGCGCAATTGGGGGCAATTCAGGCCCATCCCAAAATGGCATTTGCTGCATTCCAGGCTGGAGCCAGTGTATTGGTCTATCCGGGGGGGGCGCGAGATTTATTTCGACCTCATCGCTTGCGCGATCGCATTCACCTGATGGGCAATACGGCATTTATCAAAGTGGCCCTGCGTCAAGAAGTCCCGATTGTGCCGGTGATTTCTGCCGGGGCTCACGATACGGTTGTTGTCTTAGAAGACTGCTACGAGCAAGTCAAGGCGTTGCACGATCGCGGACTATTTCCTTGGCTGTTCAATGTCGATCCCGAGGTATTTCCCATTTTCTTGGGATTGCCGTGGGGGGTGGGGGTGGGGCCCATCCCCAACGTCCCCCTACCGATTCAAATTCGGACCCGAGTCTGTCAGCCCATCACGTTTGCTCGCTATGGTGCGGAAGCTGCCCGTGATCGCGATTACGTTCAGGAGTGTTATCAATTGGTGGTCGAGCACATGCAGCGATCGCTAGACATCCTGATTGCAGGCTCACCTCCGCGCTCGCAGGTCCTTCCACGCTCCCCCCAAGCAGCCAACAGACGGACTTAGATCGGTTCGGTATCTCCGGCGTTCATCCATTGCTGCATCAACTGCACCCCCCGCGAGGTACCTAGCCGTGTCGCTCCTGCCTCGATCAACGCCATTGCCCCCTCCACGGTCTTAATGCCCCCCGATGCCTTTACTGCCACTTGACCGCGAGTAATCTCCCACAGCAACTTCACGTCAGCGGCTGTCGCGCCTCCGCGCCAACCGGTAGACGTTTTCAAAAAAGCTACTCCTGCATCGGCACACAGTTCTCCTGCCAACCGCTTTTCCTCTTCCGTCAATACGGCTGTCTCCAAAATGGCCTTGACGGGCAAGCCCGTTTCTTCCACAATCTGAGCGATCTCCCCATGGACGCGATCGCTGTCTCCCGCCTTCAGCCAGCCCACATTGATGACCACATCTAGCTCCTGAGCACCGACTTCCCGAGCCGCCATCGCCTCGTACAGCTTCACCCCCGGCATGTTCCCCCCCAAAGGAAATCCAATCACTGTCGTCACTTTAGATGGACGATTGTGCAACACATCCACCGCTTGGTTGAGGTTGCAGGGCAACACGCAGACACTCGCAAATCCAAACCGGTCGGCCTCTCTGCAGAGGCGATCCACCTGTTCTGGGACGGCTGCCGGATCGAGTAGTGAATGATCGATGTAGGGTGCTAAATCTAGATCTAAGGGATAGTCGGCCACGGTTTGCTGGTTGCGAATTCTATAAAGAGCCTACGGCATTCCTCCCGAGCAATTGGTCACAATGCGGGGGAAGAGTTAACGGTGAACCAGACTGGCTTAGAAAATTCCCCGCCCGGAATTTCGAGGTTTGCCCGCCAATCTGTCAAGATTAAAAAGCCTATCGATCTGCCATGCACTCAGCAGCGCCCTAGACTTATGACCTCCTCCCTCGATCGCCCCATCATTACTCGCGAGCACCTGACAGCACTTGATGACAAACTATCCAAGCGGCATATCCCCCTCGATCCCGCTGGATACTTCATCATTTACGTCGATCGCGTGGAGGGTCTGATCTGTGCCAAGCATTATGGGGTCGTAGTCAACGAACGCGGATTGGCGATCGATCCGGACACGGGCAGGCCTCTGTCGGCCAAAGGCACCCTTTCGAATCCTCTGCTGAATACCTACACGGGGCGAACGGCGAAAGAGTTATGCATTGCCCTCTTCGAGAATCCCGAGCACAAGCACTCACCCGTTACCTATATTGACCATGCAGCGTATCTTGGACGAGAGTTCCAAAAGGCGGAAGCCGCTCTTGTAGACGGAACGGACTACATTCAAGACTAGTCTGCGGTACGTTAATGTATCGCAAACACCGATCGTCCGTTCGTCCTTTGAAGAGTTGTCGCTCGTTACGCTCTGTCTCGTCAGTTACCCAACGAATAGCAGTTGGACACGAGTACATGACACCGGACAGTCGGACTGGTTTGCGTCCGTAGAAAATCCATTTTCAACAGTATGGAATGGAGCGCGCAGGGTACAGTGATGATGTGGTGGTGCTGAAAGCGTCGTCTGCGGCCGAAGGAATGGCTTTTTTGAACGCAATACCTGAATCCACTCTCGATACTCCTCCAACGATCCGGCAACCGGAAACTGCCTGGTGGGAAGTGCATATTGCTATCTCCCCAGAGCAGGAAGACAGTGTTTTCTGGAGGTTGCAGTCGTTCGGCTGTCAGGGAACAGTCAGCGAGAATCGAAGCCAAGCCGTTGAGATGCGAGCTTATCTTGCGTTCGAGCGTGTCACCCCTTTAGATTTGTCTGCGTTGGCCCTGCTGCTGCGTCAGGATGCATTGCTGCTCGGAACCGAGCCCCCCGCAGTTCATTGGGAACGGCTTGAAGCTGCAGACTGGTCCACCGAGTGGAAACAGCATTGGCAGCCGCAAGAAATTGGCGACAAGATTCTTATTTGCCCCGCGTGGTTGGATGTCGAGCCGAAAGACAATCGCCACGTTCTTGTTATGGACCCTGGAGCTGCCTTCGGGACGGGGGCACACCCGACCACTCAGATGTGTGCAGAAGCCCTGGAAATGCATCTGGACTTCTTGGAGCCAGACGAGCGAGTTGAAATTGCCGATATTGGCTGTGGGTCGGGTATTTTGTCGTTAGTCGCGGCGACCTTGGGTGCCGAACGGGTCTATGCCGTCGATACGGATGAGCTGGCTATCGAAACGGCGACATTCAACGTGCATCGTAATGGAGTAGACGACCGAGTCGAGGTCTTGACTGGCAGCTTGGATGCCGTTCCCCGCCGTGTTGATGGTCTCGTTTGCAATATTTTGGCGGAAGTGATTATCGATCTGATTCCTCAATTTGAATTAGTGCTGCGGCCAGACGGCTGGCTAGTGCTGAGTGGTGTCTTAGTCGAGCAAGTCAAAATGGTGAGCGCCACACTAGAAGCCCATGGCTGGACTGTAGCAGCGTTGTGGAAGCGTAAGGAATGGTGCTGCCTGAACATCCGCAGAGCCTAAAGCAGTTGCCGCGTCTAGCGTTTGCATCGGGCTCTATTTCCTCCACGGTCGATCGCGGCATTGCCACCCTAACCCTCACCTCCGCTCAAAGACACTATTTAGAGCGGGTGCGGCGATTGAGAATTGGTGATCGCTTTTTAGCGTTTGATAGTAGCGGGCGATTGTGGCAAGCCGCGTTAGCAGATGCCGACGCAGTGATTGAAACCGAACTCATTCCCGTTGGGCGAGAACTTCCGTTCCAGCTTGAATTGGCGATCGCCGTTCCGAAGGGGTCGGGGTTTGACACGCTGGTTAGGCAGTTGACCGAGTTGGGGGTGAGCCGAATTGTGCCGCTGACGAGCGAGCGCACGGTGTCTGTTCCCAGTTCGAAAAAGCTGCAGCGATGGCGAGCCATTGCCACAGAGGCGGTGGAACAGTGCGAACGGGTGGTTGTACCGATCGTTGCAGAGCCGTCTACGTTCCGCAGTTGGTTGCATAGTGGTGACTCTTCGAACAGCGTTCCGAACAAGATAAACCGGACAAGCAATTATCGATATATTGCTGCGGCGCGAGACGATAATCCGTATTTGTTGACTCGTCTAAATCAGCAAGAGCCTTGCGCCACGCTGGCTATCGCTGTTGGCCCGGAAGGGGGATGGACGGATCGCGAACTGGAGCAAGCTCAAGTGGTAGGAGTCCTACCAATTAGCTTGGGAAAAAGGATTTTGAGAACGGTCACCGCTCCGTTGGTGATCGCCAGTTTAGTCATGGGCTACGGTGACTGCTTGGAACAATAGTAGGCAAGACTTAAAGAGTTTTATAAGAGGACATCACCGATGCAGGATGAAATATAGTTGCTCCATAAACAAGATTGTGGAGCGGTGCTGCTCTATGCCTGCGATCGAAACGGCAGTTGAATTACTGGATGAATATGCGGTGGGAGTGCGGCACTTTTCTCGGTCCAATCTGCGCAATGCTTATTTACCCGAGATCGAACTTGTGGCAGTAAATCTCAGTTGGGGATGTCTGGCCCAAGCCCACTTAGTCAAAGCCAATCTACGGCGGGCAAACCTAGAGTGGGCCAACCTTGTGGCAGTGGATTTAACAGATGCTCAGCTAATGGCAGCACATTTGAATTGGGCCAATCTGGGTCAAGCCTGCATGGTTGGGGCCAATTTAAATGACGCCCAACTCAATTGGAGTAATCTGGTGGCGACCGACTTGCGGGCCACCCATCTCAATCAGGCCAACCTAGTAGATGCCTACTATTCATCCCAGACACTGTTTCCCGCAGGGTTTGACCCGGCTTTAGCAGGAATGATTCAAGTGGACGTTAACGTCCCCAGCAACCGCTCAGCAACCGGCACCGTTCATTAATGGCTCAACCGGCACTATTGCCCTGACTGTGGGCTGGATAGTTTTCAGGGGTTGTATGCTCTGCAGGCTGATAACAAGTTCTGCACTAGGCATGAATTCCGTATCCGTTTGGACGTCAATACTGAACAATAGTGCTAACGATGTAGTGATTTAGATAACCCTTCACCTTGGTTCAGCACTTCCTCACCCGTCAGGCCCAGCAGCAAGCGCGACTGGCCCATTACTACGATCGAGTTTCCAGCACCATCCTCGATCGCCAGCATCCTATTTCCGGCCTGCTCCCGGCTAGTACGGCAATCAACGATCATGGCGATTACACCGATGCCTGGGTGCGGGATAACGTCTACAGCATTTTGGCGGTGTGGGGATTAGCCCTGGCCTATCGCAAAGTGGATGATGGGGACGGCCGAACCTACGAGCTGGAACAGCGGGTCGTTAAACTGATGCGTGGCTTGCTGATATCGATGATGCGTCAGGCCCACAAAGTAGAACTGTTTAAACATTCGCAAGCGCCCCTCGATGCCCTCCATGCCAAATACGACACAGCCACTGGTGATGTGGTGGTGGGGGATACGGAGTGGGGCCACTTGCAGGTAGACGCTACCTCCCTGTTTCTATTGATGTTGGCTCAGATGACAGCATCAGGGCTGCGGATTACCTTCACGCTGGACGAAGTCAATTTTGTCCAAAATTTGGTGTTTTACATTAGCAAAGCCTATCAAACCCCCGATTACGGTATTTGGGAGCGGGGTAACAAAATCAATCACGGCACTGCCGAACTCAATGCAAGCTCGGTGGGAATGGCCAAAGCTGCGCTGGAGGCGATCGGCGGCTGCAACTTATTCGGGACGCAAGGTGGGCAAGCGTCGGTGATACACGTCATGTCCCACGACATTGCTCGTGCGCGAGTCACCCTCGAATCGTTGCTCCCCCGAGAGTCCAGCTCTAAGGAAGTAGACGCAGCCTTGCTCAGTATTATTGGGTATCCGGCGTATGCCATTGAAGACGACGATCTAGCCACCCTCACCCGCGAGACGATTCGCGACAAATTGGAAGGACCATACGGCTGCAAACGATTTTTGCGGGATGGTCATCAAACCGCAATTGAAGACAATAGTCGCTTGCATTACGAGCCCGCAGAGTTGAAGCAGTTCGAGCATGTGGAATGCGAGTGGCCGCTATTTTTCACCTATTCGGTGCTGGATGGATTGTGTCGGGGCGATCGCCAGCAAGCCGACACGTATCGCGAAAAGCTGCGATCGCTGCTAGTCAACCGAGATGGCCAGCAGTTACTACCCGAGCTGTATGTTGTTCCCCCCGGCTCGTTAAATGAAGAACGGGCAAAGCCGGGTAGCCAGCAACGCTATCCCAATGCAAACGTACCGCTGGTATGGGCTCAAAGCCTGTACTACTTGGGGGAGATGGTAGCCGAGGGGCTCTTGACCGTAGAAGATATCGATCCGCTGGGGCGGCGGCGAAATTTGGGGCGGCAGTCGGTGCCGGTGGTCCAAGTGGCTTTGATGGCGGAAAATGCCGAACTACAAGCGGAGCTGCAAGCCTACGGAATTGAAACGGAGACAATGGCGGAGATTGCTCCGGTTCAGGTGTGTGCGGCAGAACAGCTGACCGCAGCCTACGCTCAGGTGGGGCGCAACGATCGCCTAGAACTGACGGGCTGTCCGGCCCAACGGATGCGCAGTTTGGCCACCTCGCGCATTTATCAATTGCGCGATCGCCAGGTGGTGTTTCTACCGTCTTTTCTGGATATCACCCAGTTTTATCTCACCATCGACTACCACTATTTGGTGTCTCAGATTCGGAGCGAGCTGGCCTATCTACAATCCCACTGGCGATCGCCCGGTCGCCCCACCATGGTGTTATTGATTACCCGAACGATGCTGGACTCTGGCAGCACGGCGTTGTTGGATGTTATGCGGGAATTTCAGGGCGGTCAGTGTGGTAGCACGACAGTTAAAGTCGGAAAACTGCGCGAGTTGCTGCGCACCGCTAGTACCGAACGCATTGATTACCTGCATGGCTTCGAGCCCACCCGCCGCATGGTGGCAGGCGATCTGACCATGCCGTTCTATCTCAAGTTTGACCCTGCAGCTACATGTCCCCTCAATAACAGTCGCGAGCTGTTGTTGGAGTGCGAGACCGATATGATTTCGCTGCTACAAACGTTGCGGCAATCCGGCAATCTGTACGAGCAGGTGGAAGTCTTGGCCACGCTAGATCGTCTGCAGGGGTTAGACTACGACACCAGCATGGGGCGCTATGAAGGATTGGATGTCACCGTTCGCGATCTGCTCGATGAGGTCTACCGACGGGCGATTGGTTTGCAGGAGTGGTCGGTGGTGCGGCGGGCAGCGGGCTTGTTGCAAAAGGTGGATATTGGCCTGGCGGATGCAGTGACCGATATCTTAGTTCGTCAGAAAGTTATTGCTGTGGGCAAAGCGTATTCGGCTGAATCCACGATTGTTAAGCCACTGGCTCAAGAGCAAATCATCCGCAAAATTCTCAAATTCTGTAGCGAGGATGTCCGCGAGCACGTCCTCACCCAAGAGATAGTCATTTTCCTCAGTCTGCTCATCCGTTCCGAACCCGTACTGTTCGACAATCTCATGACTGTTCGAGTCAGCAATCTCATCCTGCTGATCTCTGGAGAAATTGCCGGTGAAGAAGGGCTGGAACAGGGGGATGCCTACGAGCGATTGATGGGATTGAGTCCGTTCGATATCAAGGCGAAATTACGTCAGGTGTTGGAGGCGTACAGCCAATTCGATCGCACCGTCGAGCAGCAAGAATCGTTGCACGTTGAAGATGACTCGCCTGAGTTTCAGGATGTCGAGGTTCCAGATGCAGAAGTCCCCACACCGGAGGGGGGCTGGCTCAGGCTGAGAAAGCTGGATGGTAGCGTTAACCGGGTACCGTCAGATTTTTACGAGCGGGTGTGGCAGACGATGCAGCACTGTCGTGGTTTGGCGATTGGTGACAAGTTAGAGCGACGCAACCGCTTGGACAGCCGCACAATTTTGGCCGAGATGACCCCCGGAGAGAAGAACTTTGCTCTAGCTGTAGAGCATCTCCTCAATAAAATTGGCGCACCGGAATATCGCCAGTTAAATGTTGAAGCGCTGATGGCTATTTCGCAGGCGATCGAGGCCAATCCCAATCTGCGATTCAACGACTATTTGGTAATGGACGTATTAATCGGTCATGCCGTCCGGCTGGCTTGGTTAGGCGAACACCCCAGCGATACCCATCGCTACCGCCTGGATGGAGGCTTGCGAGCCCAAGCGTGGTCTGCATTTTACGAACGTTCTCCCCATGACTGCGAGAAAGCTGTGTTGGGAGCCGTGAAGTACCTGATTGGCATGGGTCAACAGGCGCGATCGACGATTGCGACGGCATAAGGCATTTAACGCTACATCAATGGTGACATTGAGCCTTTTGTTTTTTGGTCATTCTTTCTTTTTTGTCCTTCGTCCTTTGTCCTTAGTGCAGAACAAAGAACCAATGACCAATGACGAATAACCAATGACTGAACCAACCCCCTCCCAAAAACCAAAATGTAGCCAACAGACAAGCCACGAAGCGATCGCTTAACGCTACGCTAAGTGAAGATTTTCGGCTTCCCATTACCCGTGGCTTACTCAAGTTCGCGCCCAGACCCTCAACAAGAAATTCAACGACTGCGAGATTTGCTGCCTGCGTCGCTGCGGCCCTTGCTGGCGATCGCCCCCGCTAAAGGAGTCTCTAGTTCGCTCATCGGCATTAAGCCTCGTCCCCCCTGGGCACCCAACGGCACTGTCGAGATTGAGTTTCCCCGTTGGCTGAGCTTGCCCCAACCTCAGCGAGACATGTTGTTTTTACGAGAAGCGGGGTGGTTTGACGGGCGCAACTGGTTGCAGCCAGGACTGTATCAAGGATTAGCAGCTGCCGGGTCGCTGGCAACAGTGGTGGAATTGGCCCTGCACAATCCTCTGTCAGTATTGTTGGCCGGAAGTCTGACCGGATTGGCTGTGCGTCAGGTATGGCAGAACGTGAACAGCGATAATGCTCAATTCGATGCGGATGAATTCGCACTGCGACGGGCTCAGTATCGGGGCTACGATCGCCGCGATGCTGCTCGACATTTGCTTGCAGCCTTAGAGAACGTCCAACGACTCGATCGTACAGATGTTCTAACAGTATTGCGATTGCAGAGATTGCAGGCGATTGCATCCTCCTAACTCTTTGCTAATCGTCACCAGCTTCATCGAACTGCAAGCATCCCTGCTTGACCGCAATGACCTGAGCGGACTCTAACCAACGGGCATCGAAATTGCCCAAATGAGTCGTGGTAACAATGGTTTGAATGCGATCGCTAATGGTATCCAGTAGTCGATCTTGGCGCTGCAAGTCTAGCTCTGCCAACACGTCATCTAGCAAGAGCAGAGGTGCATCCCCCACCACTGCTTCTATCAATTCCAACTCTGCCAGCTTGAGGGAGAGTACAAGTGTTCGTTGCTGTCCCTGCGAGCCAAATTCCCTCGCTAGATTGCCGTTGATGTTCAGCAGAACGTCGTCTCTGTGGGGGCCCACCAAGGATGTCCCCCTCGCCCGCTCCGCACCCACTTTCTTCTCCAGTTCCTGCCAAAAACACGCCTGAACTTCCTCTACTGTTACGGTGGAGGGCGCGATCTCCACTTGAGGTGCGTAGGTTAGAATCAGTGTCTCGCGATTGCCGCTAATCTCGCGATGCCAGCGCTCCGCCAGTGGTTGCAACCGCTCCGCCAGACGAGCCCGGCGCCGAATTACCCGGGTGCCTGCCGCCACTAATTCCGCATTCCACGCCGTCAAACTCGACTCGTCTAAGGTATCAGGCGCTTTCAATAACGCATTGCGCTGCTTCAATACCTGTCGATAGCGATCCAAAATATCGACATAAATTGGCTCCAGTTGCAGCAAAATACCGTCCAGCCAATCTCGCCGTGTACTGGGGCTGCCCCGCACTAAATCGAGATCGAGGCTCGAGAACGTTACGGCATTCAACTGTCCTAAAAATTCCACCCGCCGCCGAATGGTTTGCCCATCCAAGCGTAGCAATCGCCGCCCCTGCTGGCGCACATCAATTGCCAACTCGTGTCTCGTACCCAACCGATCGACAATGGCTACCACATTGCCTGCCGTTTCTCCTTGGCGCACAAATTCGCGATCGCGGCCAGCTCTATGAGACTTCAATGTGGCTAGGACTTCCACTGCCTCCAACAAATTAGACTTTCCCTGAGCGTTCTCCCCCACCAAAATCGTCTTGGGTGAGGAAAAATTCACCTGCTGGTTGGTGTAATTGCGGAAGTTCGTGAGGGAGAGCGATCGCAGGTACACGGCCCAGATAGAAAAACTCATCCAAGCTTACGTCACAAGGGCAGCCTGGATGATGAAGTTTAGGTATATCAGTCGATTGCTAGTTGAGTCTGCTATCCAAGAACCTTAACGGAACATGCTGCTAACGGAGTTATCTTCGTGGATACGCCAGATTGCTTCGCCCAGTACGTTGGCGATCGACAGAATACGGAGCTGAGCAAAGCGCTTATCTTCTGCTAGCGGGATGGAATTGGTGACGATCACCTCTTCAAAAATACCGGGTGTGGATAGGCGCTCGACCGCAAGGCCAGAAAATACCGCGTGAGTGGCGCACGCGTAGACGCGCTCTGCTCCCTCGCGGCGCAGTAGCTTGGCCCCTTCCGTAATCGTTCCGGCAGTGTCGATCATGTCGTCCACCAGAATGCAGGTTTTGCCGCGAACGTCGCCAATCACGTTCATCACGTCCACTTCGTTGTGGGCTTGACGGCGCTTGTCGATGATGGCTAGCGGCGCATCGTCTAGCTTCTTGGCAAACGCGCGCGCCCGAGCAACCCCACCCACGTCAGGAGAAACAACTACCACGTCGGGGAGCTGCTTTTCCTTGATTTGCTCTTTGATGTAGCGAATCAGAACGGGAGAGCCGTAAACGTGGTCGAAGGGAATGTCGAAATATCCCTGAATTTGAGCGGAGTGTAAGTCCATAGCCAGAACGCGATCGGCTCCAGCAGTGGTAATCATGTTAGCTACTAGCTTGGCGGTAATCGCTTCGCGACCGGCAGTCTTGCGATCGGCGCGAGCGTAGCCGTAGTAAGGTAAAACCGCTGTGATTTGTCGAGCCGATGCCCGACGACAGGCATCAATCATCACCAGCAACTCCATCAAGTGATCGTTGACGGGTCGACAGGTGGGCTGAATCAGATAGATATCCGCCCCCCGGATGGATTCCTGGATTTGGATGTACAGCTCCCCATCAGCAAAACGCTTCTGAACTTGGGGGCCTAGGTCCATACCTAGATACCGAGCCACTTCAGAAGCGAGAGGAATATTGGAGGAACCGGAAAAAATCTTGAGGCGATTGTTGTCAGCGATCGAAAGAGGAGAGGAGCGCAGGGGCAACGGTGCAGAACGAAGCACAGGCCATTTTTTGAATGCAGACAAGCAGATCCTACCACCAGGATTCAACTTGGTGAAATCCTTTCAGAGATTTTCACTAACGATACGATCCTGTACCTCGCCTTAAATTGTTCAATCATGCGTGTAATCACGCAGAAGATTTTAGATTTATTTTATTATTTGTCCCTTAGGCTGTATCTACTCCTACGTGTGGTGTGGGCATCTTGCAGCAGTGGAGGGATTGGAAGTAGCTGATTTGACTGCGATTTAAGAAAATCGATGGGCATGCATGCCTGGTATTAATCAGCGAACTCGCTGCCTGACACAAAGGGCTTGATGAGGCTGCGTCAATTACCATTCAGATTGAACAAGCATATTCCCCGCGCCTTAGCTGCGCGGTTGGCGTGGAAAGTCTGTTCTGGCAAGTTAGCCTGACACACCGCTGACAATAATTCTGCGCTGTCTCCGGTACTTTAGACTGTGGCCTTAACTACATCAAGCCGTTGTCTGCGTCGCAAGCCATCTTCAATCATGTAGTGCACTAAGTCTTTGAACGACCAGCCGATTGCTGCCGCCGAGTCGGGACTCAAAGATGTTGGTGTCATCCCAGGCAGCGAATTAACCTCCAAGATCCAAGCGTGTTCGTTCGCGTCTACTCGAAAATCAACCCGAGCGAGCCCTGCACAATGCAAGACATCGTAAGTTTGCTTCGCCAATGCTCTTACTCTCTGTTCCCCAGCGGTGCTCAGTGTCGTCGGGATCAGGTGACGGGAACCACCCGGAGCGTATTTAGCTTCGTAATCGTAGAAGTCTCCCTCGGCAGGAACGATCTCGATCGGAGGCAAGGCGCGATCGCCAATGACCGAAACGGTCAGCTCTTTGCCTGCGATATATTGTTCGATGAGCAAGCGATCGCCATGCTGCTGCGCCACCTCCAGGCTAGTGCGGTATTCGGCGGCAGACCGAGCAATACTAATACCCACGGTCGAGCCCGTCGCCACCGGCTTAATGACCACCGGAGTCCCCAGGCGATCGGTCACCGCTTCCCAGCTCGGTATCTCATCAACGTTGACTCGAATGGGTATCCATGCAGCGGTCGGTAATTGGCAAGATTGGATAATTTGTTTGGTCACCCATTTATCCATTGCCAGCGCACTCGACAGATACCCCGATCCTTGATACGGCAACCCGAGCCAATCCAGCATGGCCTGAACGGTACCGTCTTCTCCCCCCTCACCATGCAGGGCAATCCAGACAAAATCACAACCTCGCTGCGCTACCTTCCACAACTGTTGAGGTAGATCGGGCCCAGGGTCGATGGTGGTCACGCTATGACCCAAATCCGTCAGAGCCACTTGTACCGCCTTCCCCGTCACGATTGATACATCCCGCTCGGAAGAAGGGCCACCAGCCAGCACAACAATATTCATCACACGCACCCACGGATTTGCGCAGATGGTAGCGAACTTCTACAAGCCCTGCAAGGATTCTCAGCGCGCAAGTTGCCGTCATTCCCCACTGATCGCCCACCCATTACTGCTATCAGGTCATGTCCGCCGCACAGATGTCCATGCCCAGAGCTAATGTATGCAACCCACTCAGAACGATCGACGATAAATGACCAATGACCAATGACCAATGACTAATGACCAAATAAATCCAACGGCAAATGCCCATACATATCCGACATCATTTCTGGCTCGGACACATGACAGCACACTAATACTCCTCTCGCCGTCCCCGGATAGTTACTCTCGTAGTACTTAGAGGTTTGAGTGTTGTACTTGATATAGATCGGGCCGTTGATTTCCGACTGTTGACCTGCAGAACTAAGAATCCCGGTTTCGCTAGTATGTAACGCAGCCAAGTACCGACTTAAAGCCGCATATCCTTCCGCACTACTATCTGCACAGACGCCACAGGTCAGGAAATCTGACGCTGCGACAACCTCTCGTAGCGCGTCTTTAATGTCGGCATAATAATCTGGAGAAATCTCCGGGCGATGGTTGCAAGCAAAGCGGTTGAGTAACGTTTGAGATTGCAAAAGCGATGGTGCCATATCAGCAATATTGAACAACGGTGAATACTCTCTATCCCGTACCAGTTACTGTCAGGGAGACTGAGGCGCTCTTCACGTATGCCAGTGTAATGGGCGTTCGATCGCCCCAGGCCGATTATGCCTGGAGAAATTAGCAGCAATTACAATTCATTTGCAAGGATCGGCGATCGAACTCATGAACCAAAGTGACTTGTGTAACTCTTGAGAAATCGGTTATGCGGCGCGATGCAATTGGTAGGGTTTGAAAGTCTAATAGTTTGTCAGGCTTGCTATGAGAACATGCCACCGAGCCTAGTAGAGAAAGCGATTTGCCCATCACTTTGCCGCTGATGCAGCATTAGATTGACTCAATTCACCGCTTTGGACTATGTCGTATCTTGCCAATTAAGCCTTGTTTCGGTGACTACGGACAGGTTCGCAGGGATGCCCGGAGGAATGTTGCAAGCAAGACAATGACAGCTCGTGCACATCCGCAGGTCTGATGGCGCTTGTGGACGGTATTGCTTATGGGAAAGCCGTTGCCCGCCGGATAGTAGCCGCCCCAGAACAACCGGTCGATTTGGGCCTCGATCGCCCCATCATCACTGGAGCCTTGGCATCGCTGAAATGTCCGCAGTGGTATGGCCACTGCTATACAGTGACAGGTGCTGGCTCACCGGTTGGAGTACGGCGACTAACGGCTTTCAACTAACTGCAGCATCTCGACTTTGGCTTGCGGCTCTTGAGCCAGCTCTGCGTCGAGGGGTTGCTGGCTCACCGGCTGGACTCGAACAGCACAGGCTTTCAACTCAGGCTGCAATGAGATAGGACACACTTCAGGGTGGGTCAGTGCATTGGCTTCAGCATTATCAGCCCACAACTCACCCCAGTGCATCGGGGCAAAGATCGTGCCGGGAGAGATGGCTTTTGTGACGCGGGCCAGGAAGCGAGCTTTTCCCCGCTTAGAGAGTACGTCGACCCACTGACCATCGGCGATCGCAGATTTCTTGGCATCTTTGGGATGAATTTCCAAAAATGGGTGGGGATTCTTCTTCGCGATTTTGGCAATATGCCCGGTTCGAGACATCGTATGCCAGTGCTCGTACAAACGGCCCACTGTGAGAACCAAGGGATAGTCGGGATTAGGCAGTTCGGCCAACCCTTTGGCATGGAAGGCTGCAAATTTAGCTCGTCCATTTGGTGTATTGAAATTGAGGTTGGTGTATAAGCGTTTGGGAGATTCTTGGCGGTTTAGTTCAATTGGATCGGTAGGGTAGCCAGGACAAGGCCATTGGGTCGGTCCCTCCAGTTGGAGGCGGCGGTGGCTGAGGCGGGTCATATCGCAAGGACGGCCCTTAGTGGTGCGGATAAATTCTGAATAGACGGCAGCTGCATCCGCAAAGTCAAACTCAGCAGTAAATCCTAGCCGACGGCCCACTTCTGCAAAAATCTCCCAGTCTGCACGAGCTTCCCCAGGAGGCTTACGGAAGGCAGGACACAATGTGACCACTCGCTCGGAGTTGGTCATCGCTCCCGTTTTCTCGCCAAACTGAGCTGCAGGGAGGACAACGTGGGCGTACTTTGCAGTCTCGGTCGGATAATATGCATCCTGAGAAATTGTGAACGGTGACTGCTTCAGGGCTGCTTTGGTTCGCACTAAGTCCGGCATACTGACTGCGGGATTGGTGGCAGCCACCCACATCACTCCAACAGTTCCCTGTTCCAGCCCGCGAATCATATCCCAGGCTGCCAAGCCCGGTTTTGGAGAAATACGTCCGGCAGGAACTTGCCAAAGTTCTTCTATTTCGGCCCGGTGTTGAGGGTTCTTAATAACGCGATAGCCAGGCAGGATGTGAGATAGGCCACCAGCTTCCCGACCGCCCATAGCATTGGGTTGACCGGTCAGCGAAAACGGTCCTGCTCCCGCGCGCCCGATATTACCGGTCATTAGGTGCAAGTTAATGATGGTTCGGCACTTAGCCGTACCTTCTGTGGACTGGTTAATGCCCATCGACCATAGCGACAATACTCGTTTGGAGTCCCCCCACCAGCGAGCGGCCTTCTCCAGATCGTCCATGCGAATACCGCACTCGCGGGACACCAATTCGGGAGGGTAGTGCTGAATGATCTCGGCAAATTGACTGAACCCCTCGGTACATTCATCAATGAGAACGGTATCGATCGCTCCCCAGCGCATGAGTAGATGGGCAATGCCGTTGAGTAAATGCTGGTCGGTACCGGGCCGGATAGCCAGATGCAGGTCGGCAGCTTCAGCAGTGGCCGTGCGGCGGGGATCCACCACAATGAGTTTGACGTTACGGTTTTTTTTGTGGTGCTTGCGCAAACGATTAAAGACAATCGGGTGGCAATCTGCCGTATTGGTACCAATAAGAAATGCGCAGTCGGTGTTCTCTAAATCGTCGTAGCAGGTGGGAGGGCCATCAGAGCCGAAACTTTGGATGTAGCCCGCCACAGCCGATGACATGCACAGCCGTGAGTTTGCATCAAAATTATTCGTTCCTAGGCAGCCCTTCAGCAGTTTTTGGGCTGTGTAATAGTCTTCGGTTTGGAATTGTCCCGAGCCGTACATGCAAATGCCCTCGGGCCCTTTGGTTGCCAGAGTCGAACGAATTTCAGATGCAATTCGATTGAGGGCCTCATCCCAGCTGACTCGCCGAAATGACTCATCTAAGCTGTCCCGCATCATGGGATGGAGCAAACGATTCTTGTCCAGAGATTCCGCAACAGTTGCCCCTTTAATGCACACTTGGCCGCGACTGGAAGGATGGGCGCGATCGCCCCTGACTCGCCAGACCGGATTCCCTTCAGCGTCTCGATTAATGGGTTTGCCTGGTACGGCTGGTGGAGCCACTTCCAGGCCACATCCAACCCCACAATACGGGCATAGAGTCTTGGTCATGTCAGCCATGCAGTCGCTCTCCTTTTTGGCTGTAATCTCCCGAAGGACAATGCTTACAAGCAGGTGGTTTTCCCATTCAGTAGATGTAGTTCACGATACCTGCGCTTGTGGCCATATAAGGTACTGCGCGAACACTATCAATGTTGGGCAAAAGATGAATGCAATTCTGTAGGCGTGAAAAATCTGTGTTCGGCACACCGAATCTAGTGCTTGGCTCTTTTCAAATCAATGTCAATATCGCTTTTCATACTCAATATCAATCAATACCGGGCGGGAATGTGTAGCACTGCTTCGAGAGGTTGCCTGCTCAAGCCTGGGTGGTTTGAGGGGCAATGTTGCTGATGCTGTCTTAGCATTCGATGCCTGTCAATTTTTGGGTGGCGACCAATCTGCTTGCCGATCGGGTGGCGACTGGTCTAGTGTCCACCGATTGCCTACTTACCAACGTGATAGTCGCCAATCTCATATCTGTCAAAGGTATCTGTTAAGCCTAGATATTCTAGATGCAAGTAATCCATTGGTTCCACAAAGCCGTTCGGATTTATGTTTACTCTTGTCATCTTGTTGCGATCTTAAGGAAAAGGCTGCGGCGATTGCTCGCCAGCAGCCATCTTTACCTGTGAATGAACTTTATCCAAAGAATCAATTCAATCGATTCTAATGGCCGTTGGGCACAGCAAAGCAGTACCCAACGATTTGGAGACGTGATTAAGCAGTGATTTCCTCGCCTTCGTGGAATTCGGCAAAGGAGCCCTTGGGCTCTTTCAAGAACAGAGCGCACAGAACGGTAACCACCAGCGCACCGATCCCCAACATGAAGAAGAAGGTTTGGAAGGAGCTGGCCAGTGTTTCGGGCGTCTTGGGCAACAAGGTCCATACGGTTAGATAGGTTACAGCACCTACGTTTCCATAAGCACCCACATTACCGGCAACCTGTCCGGTGACACGACGCTTGACCAACGGCACGATTGCAAATGTAGATCCTTCACCGGCTTGTACGAAGAAGGAGCACGCCATGGTAAGAATCACAGCGAATACCAGCAAGCCGCCGCCAGTCAGGGAGCCCATCAGCATGTAGCCGATTCCCATACCGCCCGTTAATACGGCCATGGTCCATTTACGACTACCAATGGAATCAGAAATCAGGCCGCCGCCGGGGCGTGACATCAAGTTCATGAATGCGTAGCTAGATGCAATCACACCTGCCCAGAAGGGGGTAAGGCCGAAGATCTTTTCAAAGAAAACAGGCAGAACGGTAACAACCGCAAGCTCGGAACCGAAGTTAACAATATAAGTCAGTTCGAGAATCGCCACTTGGCTGAAGCTGTAGCGATCGTCACTAGGATAATGCTTGGTACCTACCATCAAACCTTTGTTTGCGTTCCATGCATTGAAGGATTGGAACAGGTAGATGGCCCCCAAAATGGCCCAGATGATGTACATCATGCCGGTACCGTACAGACCTGCCCGACTCAAACGCCAGGCCAACAGACCCATTACGCCAGTCAGAGGCAAGTTCATCAGCAACAGAAAGTAGAAGTCGCCACGAGAGGTGACTTCCATACCACCGTGCCGTTCGGGCTGCTGGTAGACCTTTCCTTCGGGTGTGTCAGTAACGTTGAAGTAGTAGAAGCATCCATACAGAGCAGCAAAAATACCGGTAAAGGCGATTGCAGCTCTCCAATGCAGGACGTTCCCCGTAACCGAATACTCGTGACCGCCAGGTAGGAAGCTCAGGAAGCCTGCAACCGCTACCAGGCTAAGTGCGGAGGCGGCAGAACCGAAGTTCCCCCAACCGCCGTAAATCCCTTCTGCCAGACCAATTTCCTTGGGAGGGAACCACTCGGCAACCATGCGAATGCCGATGACGAAACCAGCCCCAACGATACCCAGAAGTAGACGGCTAGCCACCAGCATTTCAAAGCTGTTGGCAGAGGCAAACATCAAACAGGGGATCGCTGCATACAGCAGCAGAACCGTATACGTCTTACGAGGACCGTACTTGTCTAACAGCATCCCGATAATGATACGTGCGGGAACTGTTAGGGCAACGTTACATAGACCGACGATGCCACGTTGGGCGTCAGTCAAACCAAGTTCTTCCTGAATGGTTGTGGCCAACGGAGGATAGTTGAACCAAACCACAAATGTCAGGAAGAAGGCAAACCAAGTTAAGTGCAAGACCTTATATCGGCCTCGCAACTGAAACAACTCACCTAGCATCTGATACCTTCACTTTGCAATACAGTTGTCAGGCTGGTTTCAGCAGTTGTTTTTGAATAAAACAAGCTACCGAAGTCTAAGTCTGAGGCAGAGGTCCGAAGCGGACATCCGCAAGGGAAAACTCAAGGTTGATTTAGGTCTCAACTCACGCAGGAGTTGCACCGAATTGTTCGATCAAAATTGACCTCAATACATCTTTGAGTTCGTCGCAAGGCACACCTTTCTGGACTTTTGTGCCCAGCTGGGCATCTTTGCCCACCTTGCCACCCATAAAGATGTCTACCGCCTCGACGGTTTTGCCATCTTTACGAGCTTTGGTGCCCATCAGACCAATCTCCCCCACCTGCGCCTGACCGCAGGAGTTGGGGCATCCCGTCCAGTGAATCCGAACGGAACGAGGCAGGGTTAACTCCTGCTCGAGATCGTTTGCAAGCGCTAGGGCACGCTGTTTGGTTTCCACTAGCGCAAAGTTGCAAAACTGTGCTCCCGTACAAGACACCAACGATCGTGTCAGTGGAGCAGGGGCGATCGTGAACCGTTCCAGCAGGGGCTCACTCAAAAAGGCCTCTAGCTTGGTGTCGGGGATGTCGGGAATAATAACGTTTTGTTCGACGGTGAGACGAACTTCGCCGCTGCCGTAGACAGAACATAGGCGAGCCAGATCGAACAGATCTGAAGCTTGTAAGCGACCCACAGGGACATGCAGTCCGACAAAGCTCAGACCGTCTTGCTGCTGAGCGTGCACGCCAAGATGATCGCGCTTGTCCCAGTCGATTAAGTCTTCAGGAGCGGCTTGAGGTAAATCTTGACCCATTTGCTCCATGACTTTAGAGCGGAAGGTGTCGATGCCCCATTCTTCGATCAGCCACATGAGGCGAGACTTCTGTCGATTTGCCCGCGGGCCGTTGTCTCTGAACACTTCTAGAATGGCGCGGCAGACCGGCACAACTTCATCGGCAATCGGGCGGACCCACGCATCTAAAGGAATCGCAGGTTCGCAGCGGCGGGCGGAGAAGAAGCCTCCGACCAGGACGTTAAAGCCCAGCTCGCCGTCTTTCTCAGCAGGTACAAACGCAATGTCATTAATTTCTGCATGAACCGCGTTATCTCGGCTGCCTTCAATCGCAATGTTGAACTTACGAGGCAGGTTGGTGAAATCGTAATTTCCCTCCCCCGAGTTGGTAATCATGTCCTGCACCGCTTGGACCAGCGGGCGAGTATCGATTAACTCGTCGCCATCTAGGCCTGCCACCGGAGAGCCCGTGATGTTGCGCACGTTGTCCATACCGGACTGCATGCTGGTTAGGCCTACAGCCTTGAAGCGGCGGAAAATCTCGGGTATGTCCTCGATTTGAATGCCGCGTAACTGGATATTCTGGCGAGTGGTGACGTCTGCACTGCCATCGTCGCCATACCGCTGTATGGCTTCTGCCAAAACCTCAAGTTGAGCTTGGGTCAGTACCCCGTTGGGAGTTCTCAACCGCAGCATGAACTTACCAGGGGTCACCGGCCGGAAGAAAATCCCCAACCATTTGAGCCGCTGTTCGCGATCGGTGACATCCATGGCCTCCCAGCCGATCTTGGCGAACTCATCCAGTTCGTCCTTCACCGCTAGGCCATCTTTCTCGGCCTTGTATTTCTCAAACTTGTTGAGCTTGGGCTTAGCTGCATCTACTGCTTGAGCCACGTGATACCTCGGAAATTACCGGCGAAAGAGAACGGCTAGCCAGAACGCGATGTTCATTACCGCATCTCGACTTGCCAAGATAGGCTCACGGTAGAGACGAGTTCGGCTTCTTTTTGTAACTTGCGATACCAGGCAGAAGGTCTGTTCGACTCTCTGCATTCAAGATTTGCAAAATTTGCATAAAGGACTATTAAACTTTCGGGGTTGAATGGGAAGGTTGCCACTGTACGGTCGCAATACTTGTTGCAGGTACCTATCCTCTGATACCGAGATAGCTAATGGTATCGAATCGCGCTGGGTACGGACTCAAGTGTCGAGTTAGCAACGTCGAATTAATGTTTGCAGCTTGGGGAATTCGCTCGTGGAAGAGCATGTAGATGGATCGGGTTTGGACGCAGCAAACGAGTACTCACCTTTAGCGCTGTCTG
Organism: Synechococcus sp.; assembly: GCA_051439425.1. Lineage (GTDB taxonomy): Bacteria > Cyanobacteriota > Cyanobacteriia > Thermostichales > PCC-7336 > PCC-7336. The sequence continues at coordinate 6,443 of JBFRWD010000074.1, read as the reverse complement.
CGGACAGTAGTAGTTCCAGTGCTTCGTCTACCCCCTCCTCCCAGCCTCCGTCTCCGTGGGCACGGTATCTCGACAGTTTGTGGATTGATGATTTCCAAATCCGCTGGGATGCTAGCAAGCGTTTGGCATCGTATGGTGATGCGGTTCTGCCCGATCTGCTCGATCTGCTCGATCGCCCCGACGCGGATCCCGAAATGCTGTGGTTCCTGGCGCGGTTGCTGGGACAGTTCAATCACCCAGATGTAGCTACGGCATTAGTGTGCTTGCTAGATCGGGATTACTCCCGCTCGGGCGGCGAAAACGCGATTCACGACGGAATTGAAATGGGTCGTGAAACTGCTGGTCATCGCGGTCCTGGTGGCGATGACAGCGCTAGTGACGATGTGATATCGGCGGCAGCCACTGCGCTCGCGACTTTTGGTACCGATGCATTGCCTGCCCTACAGCGGCTGCTAGAAATGCCTGAAAAACGGCGGGTGGCAGTGCAGGCACTGGCCTACATTCGGTCTAGCGATACCATTCCCACACTGATTTCAGTTGCCACCGATCGCGATCCAATGGTGCGAGAGGCGGCGCTCGAAGCTCTGTGCAGTTTGCCCTGCCGTCGAGATTCTCTGGAAGTCTTGCTGAATGCTCTCACCGACGTTTCCGCTCGCGTACGGGAAATGGCTCTGAGGGGTATTGCTGTGTGGGCAAAGTCTCATCCCGAGCGAGATTGGGTGGGGATTATTCGTCCGCTGGTGTTGGATATCAACAGTGCTGTAGCTACTGCCGCAGTCCGGGTGTTGGGTCGTGTTGGTAATCGGGCGGCCGTGACCGAACTCAGCCTGGTGTTACGAGACTCCTGTGCCCCGCAGGTGTTGAAAGTAGAAGCTGTGCGGGCGCTTACTTGGATCGAAACACCAGAGGCGATTGCCGCTCTGGAGCAGGTCCTGCAGTCTGCCAGGGCAAACGATGCTGAGGCCACATTGGTGGAATGCATCCGGGGGTTAGGGCGCTACGAACCCAATTCTTTGATGGCTGCCGCTAGCCGGACATTGCAGGACTGGATGGCTAGTTTAGATTTATCTCAGCAATCGGCAGAGGCGTTACGGGCAATCGCCCATAGTCTGGGGCGGCTGGGTCAGCCTGAGAGCATTCCGCCACTGATCTCTCTGCTTCAGGTGGAGGATAATGGCGTTCGGTTCCATGCTATTGCGGCCCTCAAGCAATTTAATCGAGCAATTGTGACCCACTTGTTGCAGCAGAATGCATCAATCGCGTCTGCCGGCGATCGCGAAGGCATTGAACTCGCTCTTTCTGAGATGGCGTAGGTAGGTGGGCAGACTCAAGCAGCGATGCTTGGCCTGATGCTGTCTGGTCACCCTCACAATCGATTTTGATACGGTGAGTGGCGTTGAGTTGCACAGCAGTGAAATGCCTGCTCCCGAGTTCCCCATTCTCAATCGCACCGCCAGTATCGACACCTGGTTTGACACCATCCAGCAGCTAGTGATGTGCCATTCCCCCAGCGGCGTGGAATCCGAAGTCGATCGCTGGATTTTGGAGTATTTGACAGGCTTATCCACCATCAGCAGAGCCGAAAATATTTGGCAAGATTCCTCTAGCAATCTTGTGGTGAAAATTCCCGGACGGGACTCTTCTAAGTCAATGGGCATTACGGCCCATAAAGACGAGATTGGGGCCATTGTGAAAGAGGTCCAAGGGGATGGTCAGATTGCTGTACGCCGCTTGGGGGGATCGTATCCGTGGGTGTATGGCGAAGGGGTGATGGATATTTTAGGCGATTGCCAGATGGTGCAGGGGGTGTTGAGTTTTGGTTCCCGGCACGTCTCTCACGAATCTCCTCAAAAAGCTCAGCAGGAGGAACGCCCAGTCAGCTGGTCGGATGCTTGGGTGGATACTAAACTCAGTGCCTCTGACTTAGACAATGCTGGAGTCCGCCCTGGAACCAGAGTGGTGGTGGGCAAACACCGCAAAGCTCCAGTTCGGTTGGGTGACTTTATCGGTAGCTACACGCTAGATAACAAGGCATCGGTGGCGATTTTGTTGGCGATCGCTGCTCGGCTAACGGAACCGGCGATCGACACGTATTTGATCTTCTCGGCCAAAGAAGAAGTGGGGGCATTAGGAGCTCTATACTTCAGCCAGCAACACAAGCTTGATGCCATGATTGCCTTGGAGATTTGCCCGGTATCGAGCGAATATCCCATCGAGCACAACGAGGTGCCAGTACTGCTGTCTCAAGATGCCTACGGACTGTATGATGAGCCATTCAATGCAGCCATCAGAGCGGTAGCACAGGAGAAAGCAATTTCGCTGCAACTGGCTATTTTGCAAGGGTTTGGCAGCGATGCCTCGATCGCGATGAAATTCGGTCACGTTCCCAAAGCTGCTTGCCTCAGTTTCCCGACTGAAAATACCCACGGATTTGAGATCGCCCATTTAGGAGCAATTTCTGCTTGCGCCGATGTGTTAGTGGCATTGTGCGAAACCTATACAGGCTAGGACTCTCAAAATACTAGTCGAGTGCAGAATGAGCCAATGACGGTACACGACTCTGATGCTCGTCCATCTGGAGCAGCACAACCTGCTCGGTCGTTTGTCTATTCGGACAGGCAGCGGTTCAAGAGATTAAAGTGAAAGTATCGTCTGAAACGTTCCAACCTTAGGGTTTTCAAGCCAATGTCGAACCATAAGCCATCCCCACAGCCCCGCCGGGCACAGTTTCGCCGGATGAAATGGCTGCGATCGGCGATCGCCATCGCATTCGCTATCGTTCTTTTCTTAGCCCCCGCCAGCACCGCGTTTGCTCGAACGGGTGGTCGGGTCGGTGGCGGCAGCTTCAGTCGTCCTAGAATGTCGGCTCCGAGGCGTGCCCCCAGCCAAAATCGTGGCAACTATGGTGGCGGATATTACGGGGGCTACGGCGGTGGGTTGGGATTTCCCCTACTGTTTCCCATGTTTCTCACCGGTGGTAGCAGTATCTTTACCCTGCTATTGATTTTCGGAGTGGGCAGTTTTGTGATTCGCGCTCTCCGTACAGCCCGTGATGAATATTCATCCCAAGCCGAGGCCAACCCCAAAGTGGAAGTCACCGAACTGCAGGTGGCCATGCTATCCAGTGCCCGCAGCTTGCAAACAGAGGTCGATAAACTCGCTCGCGCTACCGACCCCAACAGTCCCTCCGGCCTCAGCAAGCTCCTGCAGGAAATTACCCTGACTCTGAGCCGACACAACGAATATTGGGTATACGGAAACAGCAGTAGCGAAACCATGCGGCTCAACAGCGCCGAACAGCGATTTAACCAGCTTTCGCTGATGGAACGCAGCAAGTTCAGTCTGGAAACCCTGGTAAATACCGACGCCAGCGCCAGCGTTGCCACTATCGAGACCGCAGAAGACAGCAAAGAATTTAACCGCGACGATCTACTCGCTGAAAGCGGGGAATACATCGTCGTAACGCTAGTGGTGGCGTATGAATCATCCCAGGGTACACTACCTGTAGTAGATTCAGCGGAATCGTTGCGTCGTTGCTTGGTTCAGCTAGGTGCGGTTGCCTCCGACAAGTTAGTCGCGCTCGAAGTGCTGTGGACTCCGCAAGCGGCTGGTGACACCCTTACCGCTCTCGAATTGCAAACCGAGTACCCGCAGCTCCGCATGTTGTAGTGTGGACTGTTCGCCATGACGTCTAAATCTCCATCCAAATCCGTCCAGGATTATGAATCTGACGCAGATGCGTTGATGGACGAGTTGTTTAGAGACGTTGAAGACTCGTTTTCGACTCAAGCGGCACTTCCGCAGGAGGATGGAGATTCGACAGGCGGCGATCGCCCGTCAACGAACCCATCAAAGTCAAATCAGCGATCGCGCTCCCGTGCCGTGCCCTGGGTTGCAGTTGCTGTCGGAGGGTTGGCGGCAGCGTCCGCGACAGTGCTGTGGTGGAGCTACGTTCACTTGCCCAAGCGACTGGCACTCTTATCCGGGCACGGTGTGGCCAGTTCTAGCCTGTCGGAAGCGTCCGATGCCAAGGACGCGAACAGTCTGTCGACGGCTAACAATGCGATCGAGAGTTCTAACTCATTCTCCGATACCGCCAGTGCCAGTGCGAATGTTGTCTCGGATGCTGTGGAAGGAGTGGTAGAAGATGCCGTTGAGACATCTGCAACGGCAGCCTCCGAGCTGGTTGTAGCCACCCAGTCCAATCCAGCCAGTGCTGGTGCCAATCCGACGATCGCTAGCATCGAAGTTGACCCAACTATTCACGTCGATCAGGCAGAAGTCGATCGCATCTTGGCAGCTACCGCTCCTGCTCCTGTACCGGTGGCTCCGTCTCCCGTCGCTTATGCTCCACCCGTCGCCTATGCTCCACCCCCTGCTCCTGCCCCTGCGCCCCCTCCTGCTCCGGATATGACGTTGGTGGGTGTGATGGATGGCAATGATGGTGCTCCGATTGCGTTGGTGATGGTAGGCAATAACATGCGTCAAGTCGCGGTTGGTGAAGCGATTGGCGGAGGGTGGCGAGTGGCATCGATCGATGCTCGCAGCGTCAGCGTGACCAATGGCGTTCAATCGGAAGTTTTAGGGTTGTAGGCCCACTCATGCGGTGGGCGAACCCAGTCCCATCTGCTGCCCTGGTTTAGGGAAATCGCTGCCAAATCATTCACGACGGGATACCCTGTGCCCAGCAACGCTACGAGGTATCCCCATGACTGCAGGCATCATTCGACCGTTAGCCTTCAGTGCGATCGCCTTCCTGTGGACAGCCCAGAGTGCCGCTGCCTTCCTCTCACCTGCCCGTAGCGAAAACGGCATGGTGGTGTCCGCCCATCCGTTGGCTACCGATGCTGGTGTGGCCATGCTGGAGGCGGGGGGAAATGCTGTCGATGCGGCAGTGGCTACCGCGCTAGCCATCTCTGTGGTGGAGCCATTCTCTGCCGGGATTGGCGGTGGTGGTTTTTTGTTGCATTGGGATGCAGCTTCGGGCGAAATTCGAGCCCTCGATTTTCGGGAACGAGCGCCCCGAGCAGCTAGCCGAGATATGTATTTGGACGGTAATGGCGACGTATTGCCGCGAGCCAGCTTGGACGGTCATTTGGCCGTAGGAGTGCCGGGAACTGTCGCTGGTTTGGCCGAAATTCATCAGGCCCACGGTGCTTTGGAATGGGCAGAGGTGGTGACCCCGGCGCTCGAACTGGCCCAAAGCGGGTTTCCCGTCGGCGATCGCTTTGTGGGAGCCGTGGAGCGGCGGTGGGATGTGCTGTCTCAAAATCCGGCTGCGATCGAGGCATTTACCAACGAGGGCATACCGCTATCGTTCGGAGACCGTCTCGCTCAACCGGACATGGCCGCCACGCTAGAGGCGATCTCCGCCGATCCCCAAGCGTTTTATGACGGAGATATTGCTGAGGCGATCGCTGCCGATATGGCCGCGAATAACGGACTCATCACTCTAGAAGATTTAGATAATTACGAACCCATCTGGAGAGACCCGGTCTGCGGCCCGTTTCGGGAGGTCACTGTCTGCTCGATGCCCCCGCCCTCCTCCGGTGGCGTACATTTGTTGCAGCTTCTGAATCTGATTGGCGATCGCGATTTGGCGGCGGCGGGTTGGCACGATACCGATAGCTTGCATCTGGCGATCGAATCCATGCGAATTGCCTATGCCGATCGCGCCACTCATTTGGGCGATCCCGACTTTTACGATGTTCCCTTACGGGAGCTGATCGATCCCGACTATGCCGATCTGCGTCGCATCGAGATCGATATGCAGACGGCGCGGGATTCAGACGATGTGGTTGCTGCAGACGCAGCAGCATTGGCTGCAATCCGCGAATCGGAAGACACCAGCCACTTAACGGTGGTGGATAGCGATCGTAACGCCATCAGTCTGACATTCACGGTGAATGGAGGATTTGGGGCAGCCGTGGTGGCGGAGGGCACCGGCATTCTGCTGAATAACGAAATGGACGACTTTGCGGCAGCACCTGGAGTCCCCAACTTATTTGGGTTAGTGGGAGGAGAGGCAAACGCGATCGCCCCTGGGAAAACACCGCTATCCAGCATGACTCCCACCATCGTTACTGAGAGCTCTCCAGATGGGACCAGCCAACTACGACTGGCCACCGGCTCTCCGGGAGGAAGCACTATCATCACCACCGTTCTCCAAATTGTGCTGAATGTTGTGGAATACGGCATGGATGCTGGGGAAGCCGTGTCAGCCCCTCGTCTGCACCATCAGTGGTTGCCCGACATAGTGCGCATAGAGGAATGGGGCTTTGATGCGGATACTTTGCGTGAGTTAGAGAATCGCGGCCACGAGCTAGAAGTCAGAGACGGGTGGGGAAATGCTGGGGCGATCGTGGTGACGCCGGATGGTGGGTTAGAGGGGGCTGCAGATCCGAGGGGAGAGGGGGTCGCGGGTGGGTTTTAGGGGACTAGTC
>JBFRWD010000073.1:0-20589 GCA_051439425.1 Synechococcus sp. | reverse complement strand
GAACTCGCCTATCAATATGTATGGCTAATTCCCGTCTACCCGCTCATAGCCGCGTTCGTAGTCGGAGTGGCCATCTTGACCGCCAACAGTTGGATACGCTCCATCCGTAAAGTGGCGTCCGGCTTTTGCGTCTTTTCCATCGGCACCGCCATGGCCCACGCAATCGCCATCTTCATCGACCAACTCAAGGGTGGAGAGGCGTTCCGACAAACCTTCACCTGGGGGCAAGCCGGAGACTTCGTTTTGCGCATGGGCTTCGGAGTCGATCACCTCGCCGCCATGATGCTGGTCGTCGTCACCACCGTGGCCTTCTTGGTCATGGTCTACACCGATGGCTACATGGAGCACGATGAAGGCTACGTTCGGTTTTACTCGTACCTCAGCCTGTTCAGCTTCTCCATGCTGGGCCTCGTCCTCAGCCCTAACCTGCTCCAAATCTACGTTTTTTGGGAGTTGGTGGGGGTATGTTCGTACCTGCTGATCGGATTCTGGTACGACCGTCCCCCTGCTGCTGAGGCCGCCCAAAAAGCATTTGTCACCAACCGCGTCGGAGACTTTGGCCTCCTGCTCGGCATGTTGGGTCTTTACTGGGTGGCTCGCACCTTCGAATTCGAACCCATGGGTCAAGCCGTCGAGCGAGCTGTTGAATCCGGCTCCGTCAGCGCTGGCCTGATTACCCTGTTCTCTATCCTGGTATTCCTCGGCCCCATGGCCAAATCGGCGCAGTTCCCACTGCACGTCTGGCTGCCCGACGCCATGGAAGGCCCTACCCCCATTTCCGCCCTCATCCACGCTGCCACCATGGTGGCAGCTGGCGTATTCTTGGTGGCCCGCATGTTCCCCGTCTTCGAAGGGGTTCCCGTCACCATGCAAACCATCTCCTGGATCGGGGCCGCTACTGCCTTCTTGGGGGCTAGCATCGCTATCACCCAAAACGACATAAAAAAGGGTCTGGCCTACTCCACCATTTCTCAGCTGGGTTACATGATTATGGCCATGGGCGTCGGCGCTTACGGTGCTGGCCTGTTCCACCTCATGACCCACGCCTACTTCAAAGCCATGCTGTTCCTATGCTCCGGCTCCGTGATTCACGGTATGGAAGGCGTCGTCGGTCACAATCCAGCGATCGCTCAAGACATGCGCGTTATGGGTGGCCTGCGCAAGTACATGCCCATTACGGCTACTACATTTTTGATAGGCACCCTGGCTATCTGCGGCATTCCTCCGTTTGCTGGCTTCTGGTCCAAAGACGAAATTCTCGGGTCCACCTTTGCCGTTAATCCCGCCCTGTGGTTCATCGGCTTCCTAACCGCAGGCATCACCGCCTTCTACATGTTCCGCATGTACTTCCTCACCTTCGAAGGGGAATTCAGAGGTAACGATGCTGAGCTGTGCGCTCAAGTACTGGTCAGCGAAGGAACTCCGGTTCCGGCTTACAGCCCCGCGTTCGGCACCTTCAACGCAGCGGTCATGAATCCGGCTCCTGTTCACGACGACCACGGCCATGACGACCACGGTCATGACTCTCACGCCCATGAACCCCACGAGTCCCCCTGGACCATGACTCTACCGTTGGCCACCCTCGCGGTGCCCTCGATTCTTATCGGTCTCACGGGCACTCCGTTCGCCAACTTCTTTGAAGCGTTTATCCACCCTCCCAGCGAGGTTGTGGATGGCACGGCGATCGCCGTTGGCCTCGAAGAGTGGGCCGAAGTGGGCGCCGGGCAGTTTGAATGGTCGGAGTTCCTGCTCATGGGTGGTAGCTCGGTGGGCATTGGCCTAATCGGCATCACTCTGGCGGTGTTGATGTATCGCACCCGCAGCATCGATCCCGCCGCGATCGCTGCCAAAATCAAGGGCCTCTACTTCTTCTCCCTCAACAAGTGGAACATTGACGAGCTCTATTACAACGTGTTCGTCAAAGGCACCCGATTTGCCGCCCGCGAGGCACTCGAAGTGGACCAACGCATCGTAGACGGTGTGGTCAACTTCACCGGTCTGGCCACCATGCTATCGGGTGAAAGCTTGAAGTACTTCGAAAGCGGTAAAGCCCAGTTTTACGCCCTCGTGGTGTTTGCTTCGGCGATCGCGATCGTCGTGGCGTCCGGTAGTGGCTTGTTCTAGGCCACTTAACTCTAGAGCTGCCTGTTCTGGAACTTTCCTCTAGGCAGCCATTACCATTCCATTTCCCTCTCACCTGACTACTTAATTTCGGATTATTTGAAAACTCGGAGCGCGCAATGGACTCTCCCATTCCTCTAAACGAGTTTCCCTGGTTGACCACCGCGATTCTGTTCCCGGTGCTAGCAGCCTTGGCAATTCCGTTAATTCCCGACAAGGAGGGCAAAGGCCGCCCGATTCGGTGGTACGCCCTTGTCATCGGCATCATTGACCTCCTGCTGGTGGTCTACGGCTTTTACACCAGTTACGACTTCGGTGTATCCGGCTTGCAAATGACCGAGCACTACGACTGGGTCCCCCAAGTGGGCCTGAGCTGGTCGGTGGGTGCCGACGGCATTTCCATGCCCCTGATTTTGCTGACTGCCTTTATCACCACGCTGGCCACATTAGCCGCTTGGCCGGTAACCTTTAAACCCCGCCTGTTCTACTGTTTGCTGCTGTTCATGTACGGCGCGCAGATCGGGGTGTTTGCGGTTCAGGACATGATCCTGTTCTTCTTGATGTGGGAATTGGAACTGATTCCCGTGTACCTGCTGCTGTCTATTTGGGGCGGCAAAAAGCGGCTGTACGCGGCCACAAAGTTCATCCTCTACACCGCAGGTGGTTCGCTGTTCATTCTTGTAGCGGCTTTGGCAATGGCCTTCTATGGCGGCACTGCCACCTTCGACATGACGGCCCTAGCCAACAAGTCCTATCCGCTTAACTTGCAGCTGTTGCTGTACGGTGCGTTCTTGATTGCCTACGGTGTCAAGCTGCCCATCTTCCCACTACACACTTGGCTACCCGACGCCCACGGCGAAGCTACGGCTCCGGTACACATGTTGCTGGCGGGCATCCTGCTGAAAATGGGTGGCTACGCATTGATGCGCATGAACGTTGGTATGTTGCCTGACGCTCACGTTTATTTCGCCCCCATCCTGGTTGTGTTGGGGGTAATCAACATCATCTATGCAGCACTGACATCATTTGCCCAGCGCAACCTGAAGCGCAAGATTGCCTACTCCTCCATCAGCCACATGGGCTTCGTCCTCATCGGTATTGGCAGCTTGACTGAAATCGGGATGAGCGGTGCCATGCTGCAGATGATTTCCCACGGTCTGATTGGGGCCAGTCTGTTCTTCTTGGTGGGGGCCACTTACGATCGCACCCATACCCTGCAGTTAGAGGAAATGGGTGGAGTCGGCCAAAAAATGCCGCGCATCTTCTCCATGTTCACCGTCTGTTCAATGGCCTCGTTGGCCCTCCCCGGCATGAGTGGATTTGTGGCAGAAGTGATGGTGTTCTTGGGCTTGGCCACCAGCAAGGCGTTCACCCCTGGCTTCACGACAGCCATGGTGATCCTGGCAGCGATCGGAGTCATCTTGACCCCCATCTACCTGCTTTCCATGCTGCGCCAAATCTTCTTTGGCCCCGAGAACAAGGAACTGACATCACACGAGGAGCTGATCGATGCTGAACCTCGCGAAGTGTTTATTATTGCTTGCTTGCTCATTCCCATCATTGGTTTGGGTATCTATCCCAAGATGATGACCCAGGTCTATGACGTCAAAACCAACGACATGGTGGCAACGTTACAGCACTCCATGGATGAGAATGCGGTGCGGATTGTGGACGATCTTCCCGCTTTGTCTACCGCAAGCTTGCTACAAGCCCCTCCTCTTTAAAGCGAGGAAACACCTGCCATATCAAAATCCCCCGAAGTAGTACTTCGGGGGATTTTGATATGGCAGGCAGTAGCCTAACAAACTAAATTGTGGATTCCAGAGGGCGCTGCCGACGTTCGTGGATCAGGCGCCGAATGCTAAGTTCGTCAGCATGCTGCTGAGGGTTGCCAGTTTTGAAAGGCATGACTTCTGGGAATAGCGATCGCGCCAGCGAAATCCCTTGTTCGGTCAACGTGTAACCAACATTGCCAATCGTACGAATTAGATCCTGACCGGATAACTGCTGCAGCGCCCCCCGAACATCGGAAAATGCCGCGTTGCACAACTCGTTGCCGATCGCCTTGCGATCGAAGAACCGCCCCGGATAGATCAGCCTGCCACCCAAAATATCTCGAAAGCAAACTGGCCCTTCCAAATGTCCTTCAAACCAATCCAGGCGATCGCTAGGCTTCCACCCCTCAAGCTGACACAAGGATTCATACTGCTCCCATAAGCCGCTGCGTATCATTTGGCGATATTTCGGGTTGAGATGGTTGCGATGCTGACTAAATACGGGATAGTGATCGGACAACAGCTCGTTGGTTAGGCCATCGATGTCTTCATCGCAGCCTAAATGCATCCAGCCAATTTTGAGAGCTTTCAGTTGCAGTCCAGACAGCATGTGCTCTGCTTGTAGGTCACGTACACTCATCACCCGATCCACAAACCTCTATAGAAGTTTCATCGTTAGCATTCCCAGTTTTTATAGCAGGTCTCTCTCAATTATTGCGTTATTTATATTATCTTAATTATTTCATTACAGTTAATGTAAACATCACGCAAGTCGCCCGTCAAAAGTGGCAAAACACCAAATAAATCAGTCAAAAATTTTCGACACCTGCTAGGGTAATCACCTATTCCTGGCACCTATCGCTCAACACGGTATCGAGCCTTCTAGAATGTCTAGCTCTCTTACTGGGAAACATGCTACCAGCTCTAGCCTCAATCTAGATTGGAGATTGCGGCATTCAGAAAAAATGTTTGTGGAGAGACTCCTTAATGCGACAGTAATTCCCACGATTATCCGCAATCTACGATGTCCAGAGAAAAACCACTTGGATGGTAAAACCTACGTCTTCTCCTCCTCCTCCAGAGGCAAAATTCTGGAGGAGAAGGCAAATGTTTTGCTCCATTCCTTACCAGAAAGTCAGGAAGCCATAAAGAAAAAAACACAACAATGGGGCGTGAGGGACTTGAACCCCCGTAAGGCAAATTATGAGTTTGCTGCCTAAACCGCTCGGCCAACGCCCCTTACATATTGTCAAATGTACCTTGTGTGGAGTCACACGATGCCTACTAAGACTAGCGCTAGTTGTTTCCCAATCTCAATCGATCCCCAATAATTTTCGATTTTGCCAATCGTTCTCCAGGCTTAAGCGCATTTATAAAGCTACGCAATCCGCTATGGAGAATTCTCCAATCACTTCTCATTGTAGATTCAAGCTTTGAGCTGTCTCCAGCTCTAGACCTTACAGCGGATTGCTACAGGCCAGGTTTGCCTGCCAACAAGGGCGCGGATTGACGGGTACGTAACGCGGGAATCCAACGCGATTAGACGCTCCTACGAACCTTACTGGGGCAGATGGTTCTGCAAAATTCTTGAGAACACCCCAATTAGAGTCGCTAAGACATGTTCGAGCGTTCGCTCGCCGACACCTCCGATGGCTGAGGAGTCGCTGGTTCGTCAAGTTCCACTGGGGCTGAATCCTGGCCTACCTCGGCACTAGGAGAATCGAAGAGAACCGTCGTTATATAGCGATCTGTCCACTGTTTCCCAAATGCTTTTTCCAAAACTCGGCGGGTTTTATCGTTTTGTTGCTGGCGATCGCAATAGCGTTGCTGACCCGCCAGGATATCGGCCTCTTGCTCGCGTTCGACCGGTTGAGAGGCTTTAGCTCGTAGACAATGGAGTTTCAGATAAGAGGCAGTGGCTTCTAAGAATAAATCCTCCTCTTCATTACCAATGGGACGCACAAACAGGCAGTAGGGAGAAAAGATATTGCCCCACTTGGGGAGCTCCCGCTGCTGGCTAAATTCTTCTTGTCGCTTTAGCCAGGGGTCTAGATTCGATTGGTATTCGGATGGTAATTCAGCTTTAACTGGGGTGAGATCGGCGATTGCAGCACTAATCTGGCCACGCCCCCCGACGAGGTCGCAGCCAAACATCGGTAAATCAAAATTAGAGCGAGGAAACATAACGCAGTGGAGGATATTGAGGGAATTCCCCACTTTGGCCAGTTCCAAATGCAATTTACGAAACTGAGGCGTCTGAAAGCAGCGATTTTCGATGGTGAGCCGTTCCCCCTCCAGCTTCCCTTCTACATAGCCCAAGTCCTCCGGCAGGTTATACGGAGACAAATCTAACGTATCCTCCCAGGTGGACAGTATTGTATTGGCCAGCTTCACAATAATGGGATGCTGATGCTCTTGCGGAGGAATGGGAGTCATCACAATTAGACACAAAAGGCTCGTTTTACTGTAACGCAGGGGGTTCCCCGTTTTTGCCGATCGCGATCGGACTGTAGAGATTTGTTATCAGATGTTCTGGTGTTGGTACCTAGTTTTCAGATGTTCTGGTGTAGGTACCAATCCAAACGAAAACTATCTGTGAGTAAAAACTATCTGAACCAAAAAACTCTCCGAGCTAAAAAGCCGCAGCAGGACTGACCTACAGCGGCTTTTCAAGCGAACCTAAGTTCGGACAACACCAGTAATACTATTCGTCATCGGAACGAGGCACATCAATCTTGGGAGTCTCGCGAAAGGCGATCGCGAAGAACAACAAACCAAGAGTTAAAAACAAGATGAAAACGTAAGCCAAAGCTTCCATGACTAGCTCCCTAAATAAACCAAATCATTGGATACAGGCGGCTCTCCAAATTACTGGGGAAGCCGCCTCAATTGTACCTATGCGTTGGCCTTTTTCTTACGGGTAGATGTATCTGCCAGCTTCTGGAAGACACCCCATTCGACCATTTCTGGATCCAGGTCTGGGTCTACACCAGCGAACACGTCGCGGTACAGAGTACGAGAACCGTGCCAGATGTGACCGAAGAAGAACAACAGCGCAAAGCAAGCATGGCCGAAGGTGAACCAACCCCGAGGACTGGTGCGGAATACACCGTCAGCACCTGTGGCTTCGCGGTTGAATTCAAACGCTTCACCCAACTGAGCGGTACGGGCGTAACGCTTTACAGTCGGTGCATCAGTGAACTCTTGGCCGTCAAGCAATCCACCGTAGAAGGACACCGTTACACCCGCTTGCTCGAAGCTGTTTTTCGCTTCTGCACGACGGAAGGGGATATCAGCGCGGATAACGCCATCGCTGTCACGCAGAATAACGGGGAAGGATTCGTAGAAGTTGGGCAGACGCTCAACGCTGAGTTCTCGGCCAGCAGAATCGCGGAATACGGGAGCCCCCAACCAGTTAACGGCCAGGCCGTCACCATTATTCATCGGGCCGGGGCGGAATAAACCACCTTTGGAGGGGTTGTTACCCACGTAGTCGTAGAACAGCAGATCGCGAGGAACGGAATTCCAAGCGTCTGCACGACTGGCACCGTCAGCTTGGGCAGCATCAACACGACGGGCAATTTCCTGCTGGAAGTAGCCAGAATCCCATTGGTAACGAGTCGGGCCAAACAAAGTAACAGGAGTGGCGGCGTTGCCGTACCACATGGTGCCTGCAACAATGAAAGCGGCAAAAAATACTGCGGCGATCGAGCTAGACAGTACGGTCTCGATATTACCCATGCGCAATGCACGATACAGGCGTTGGGGAGGACGTACGGTCAGGTGAAACAATCCAGCAATAATGCCAATGACTCCAGCTGCAATGTGGTGGGCAACTATACCACCGGGATTGAATGGGTTAAAACCTTCAGGTCCCCATTCAGGAGCAACTGGCTGTAGGTGACCGCCCAAGCCGTAGGCATCGTTTATCCACATGCCGGGGCCAAACACACCAGTGAGGTGGAAGGCTCCGAAGCCAAAGCACAGTAGGCCAGACAGCAACAGGTGAATACCGAACATCTTCGGCAGGTCAAGAGCTGGCTCGCCAGTACGGGGGTCGCGGAACAGTTCTAAGTCCCAGTTCACCCAGTGCCAAACCGCTGCCAAGAACAGCAGTCCAGACAAAATGATGTGAGCAGTCGCCACACCTTCAAAACTCCAAAAACCGGCGTTCTCGACGAACTCACCGGCCAAATTCCAGCCGTTCCAGGAATTCTCAATTCCCAGGCGAGCCATAAACGGCATAACGAACATACCCTGACGCCACATTGGGTTCAGGATGGGATCGGAGGGGTCGTAAATTGCCGCCTCGTATAGTGCCATGGACCCAGCCCAACCCGCTACCAAAGCGGTGTGCATTAGGTGAACTGAGATCAGGCGTCCCGGATCGTTAAGCACGACAGTATGGACCCGGTACCACGGTAGTCCCATAAAGCGCGATCCTCCACTTGCGATTACACAGCCTTTATTTATCAGACATTTAGTAGAACGCAGCCCTCGAAGGTTGCCTCAAATGACCGATGGTTCATCGTTCCAATGAGAACGCGCGAACGATCCATCCTTTAAGCGAGACGAGTGTCCCTAGCAACAAATCAACGATGCCTGCATGGTTCCTAAGACCTTTTGTGATGAAAGCCACCGCACAATCGGAAAGCCATCGTCCGCCACCTGAAGTCAAATCACCCCAGCTAGCCAGCCTTGTGAACAGTATGCAGTAAGGCGCAGACTAACTTTTGCAGTATAACGGAATGTAACGGATAGCTCCTGAACTCTGCAAGATTTCTGAGTGAATTTGTGCGAAAGCTGCTCGAAACGAAGAAAAGAGACCAGATTTCGTTGTCATGCTTTACGGAAGTTAATATATCTCGGTAAGCGATTTTATAGCGATGATGCGCGATTATGTCTGTTTTAACTGCAGCGTTATCGGAACAATAAAGTCATTTCCCAGCTTGTAGAGAGCTGGCTTGCAGGTTAACCCACTAGAGAGAGACGGATGCCCACTATCAATTTTGTGAATGAAGACAAGAGCGTCACTGTCGCTGAAGGCACGAATCTCCGACGAGCTGCTCTTGAAAATGGCATCGACCTATATAAGCTGGTTGCCAAGATGATGAACTGCGGCGGTGCAGGCCAATGCGGCACCTGCATCGTAGACGTTACTGAAGGGGCCGATCGCCTCTCCGAGCGCACCACTCCCGAACAACGAAAACTGAAGCGCAAACCCGAGACTTACCGACTGGCTTGTCAGACTAAGGTCTTGGGAGATATTTCAGTCAAGACTAAGCCATAAACATATATGGATCGGAGGCACTTCTGTTGAGGGGATTGCGCCTGATTAATCATTAGCGGTTAAGCGATTGGGGCTCACTCTTCTTGTATGGCAGCGGTCACACCACTGCAGACATTTCAGCTATGGTCATCCCCGCCTCTGCTTAGATTCCCTTGTCCTAACTGAAATGGCGAGCACTATATTTAGTGGGCTGAGCAATCGAGGACATCAAGGCTGAAGCTGAGGTCTTGGAGTGGCGATCGCTCAGTATGCCCCTTTGGCTCTAATAGCCACCCAGATGGTTTTGGTCAGAATGTAGATGTCTAGCCAGACCGACCAGTTGCGTACATAGTATTCATCCAATTCCACGCGCTCTTCGTATGTGGTATCGCTGCGCCCCGACACCTGCCACAAGCCGGTGATTCCCGGTAATACCTTGAGATAGAGGTCAAACTTATCACCGTACAATGGCACCTCTTCATCAATGATGGGTCGAGGACCCACCAAACTCATTTCACCGAGAAGGACATTCCACAATTGAGGCAGCTCGTCCAGGCTGGTGCGGCGTAACAGCTTTCCCACCCGAGTAATCCGGGGATCGTGCTTCAGCTTGCGATCTCGCTCCCATTCCGCGCGCATCTCCGGATATCGGTTTAGATAGGCTTCCAGAATGCGGTCGCCATCCACGTGCATAGAGCGAAACTTCCACGCTTTAAACAGCTCTCCCCCTTTACCAATGCGAGTGTGACCGTAAAACACTGGCCCTCTGGAATCTAGCTTGATGGCGATTCCACAGAAGAGGATAAGAGGCAGCAGCAGCACTCCACCGAAGATCGTCAAAAAGAAGGTCAAACACACCTTAACCAGTTGTGGACCAGGCAGCAGCAGCTGCTGTCGGACTTCTAACCCCAGGACCCCTCCCATATCCCGAGCCATTACCCATAGCGTAGAGAAGCCAAACAGGTTGGGGATCAGAAGAATGTGGCGGAACAATTGGCCGTACTTCTCCAAAATCCCGACAACGCGGGCACTGGATACCCCCGGCATGGCAACAATCGCATACGTCAAATTCAGTCGACGGGCCAATTCGGGGGCTTTACTAACCGGCCCAATCACGGGAACTCCGTTCAGAGAGCCTTGCTTGCTGGGATCGTCATCCAAAATAGCCACCGGCTTGAGGCCAATTTCTGGACGAGCTTTCAGAGTTTCAATTACCATCGAGCCGGTTTTTCCCGCCCCCAGCACCAGTACGGGGTATCCCCACCAGGAGAACGGGGCGCAAATCTGACGAACCAACCCCCGTGCTAGTGGTACGAGCACCAGGGTGAGCAACCAAGCCATCAAGAAGACGCCACGAGAATAGACGGTCGTATTTCGTAACAAAAAAGTAGCAGTCCCGAGGACAACGTAAATCAAGGTTGTGGTTACGCTCGTGCGGCGTAACTCATCTGCAGGGCTGAGGGCGACCCCGGCATACAAGCCAACAATGCTGTAACCCAAGACAAATAAGCCCAGTAACGGCCAAATTTGCCAATAGAGAGAGGGATGGTAGGTGCCCCCCAGCCACAGTCGTACCCAGACACTGGTGACTGCCGAAACGGTAAGGGCGATGAAATCCGTGGCCACCAACGTACTGACGGTGGCCAGCGGGCGAGCGGAGACGGCCAGTGCTCGCAACGCAGGTTTCAACTTTTGTTGAATGGGCGTACCCAGCACCTAGATAAATCCGATACAGTTCACCGCAATTGTCGCACACCGGTCTATGGGAACCATTCATCTCTTCAGCTTGTGTCACCCCCGTCAATAGAGACAAACCAGGGGCAGTCAGCCTGAGGTCGCGGGCACCTGTAGAGTTGCTAGGGCCAACGACAGAGCTTCCGTCCACTCCACAGTCGCTCCATAGGTGTCGCCGGTATGGCCTCCCAATTGGCGATTGAACCATGCTCCCACGCATAGCGCGATGACCACACCCCCCAGTCCCCAAAGGGGAAATAACGCCACAGGATGAACCGCCAACCGCAGTATGAGGACCGCGACGAAGACTCCGACACTCGCGAGGGCCAAATCCTCTCGACGAGTCGTGTCTTTCAAGAACCGCCCTTTCCCCTCTCGCTTGAGGTAGGGATAAAACGAAATTGCTGCCAACTGTCCCCAGCGGCCCCATACGGGCACCAGCAACCACCACACCCATCGTGGCTCGGGTAGATGTATGGCAGCGACAAATTTCAGCAGCAGTAAGACGATCGCCGCCATCACGCCAAAGGCACCCGAAGCACTATCTGTCATAGCTTGCAATCGACGCTGCGTTCCTCGATTCGAGCGATCGCCTGCGGCCAGACCGTCTGCCGTATCCATCGCCCCATCCAAATGCAGACCACCGGTAATTCCCAACCACGCACATACCACCAGCAGCGATCGCAGGGTAGGTGGCATCACCCAGGCCAGCAGAGCATCAATACTAGCTAGCCAGATACCGATGCCTATGCCAACGAACGGTAGCCAGCGGGCAACGCGATCGAAATGCAGTGTCAGAGATTGAGGGAGTGGAATGACCGTATAAAACGCGAGCGCCGCGAGAAATGAACGCATGTGGATGGGGAGTAATGCTTCTTGAAGAAGCATCATATAAAAAACTCCACCCGACCAGAATGGCTAGGGTGGAGCGTTCGCTTTCAGAGAAGGACTAGTCCTCGTTGCACTGCGTTAGTTCTTAGGGCAAATAACGCCAAATCCCCCGTGATTTCGTTCGTAAATGACGTTGATTTCGTTCGTGTCAGTATTGCGGAAGACGAAGAAATCATGATCCACTAACTCTAATTGATGTAGCGCGTCCGATACCGTCATGGGTGGCATGGAGAAATACTTGGATCGCACTACCTCAGGGGGAAGTTGGGGCTCGCGATTGGCATCGGGCATCGGAGCTACTGGCTGTCTGCTGACTGCCACCGAGGTCTTATCGCGATGTTTGGTGCGGTCGCGCCCGTTACGCTCCTTGAACTTGCGCAATTGGCGAGCAATCTTGTCGGCAACGCGATCGATGCTGGCATACATATTGGCGCTGCTTTCTTGAGCGCGAATCACTTTACCGTTCGCGTAGATGGTCACTTCTGCTGAATGGTTGTTGCTAATGCGCGGATTGCGCTCGACAGACAAATTAATATCAACTTCGCTTGTGAGATGGGAAAAGTGGGAAACTGCTTTTTCAATCTTTTCTTGGACGTACACGTTAATGGAATCAGTAACGTCAATATTTCGTCCTTGAACAACCATTTTCAGCATAAGAATGCCTCCTCCATTCGTCGGAAAAACAGTAGTATTTTGCCAATCAAGTATCTGGAGAACAGCCGATTTGTTCGAATAACTTACAATAGATTCGAAGATACTACATTCAAGCACACAGCTTTCTCCGGCTTGAATTCTACCTCCTAGAACTAAAGGCTTATAAGGCGATCCCGAATTTAGGATTCTGCTATTATGCCTCCGCTTGCGGGTGAGAGTGCAATCCGTAAACAGTCGAAATATTTCTTGCGAGAAATTGACTTGCTCGTGGATGCACTGAGGAAGTTAAGCTCCGGCTTCTTGACCATCTGTGAAATCAGAACACTACAGACTACAAGATGTGGCGGGCTGACCTCCTATAGTTATAAATTAACATCTAAACCAAACAAGATAGCTCTCTATTAACATCCTCTTTAAAGTTAGTTAATATCTCTTCTGCGACCTCGCCACAATTATTGAGCCCAATCCGCGCCTCTACCGAGTAAAGCGACTGTGGGCTTACTGGCGATTGCATCCACTACCATCTCCAGCATCTTTCGAGCAATTGCACGATGAATAATTCCGCTGTTACCAACGATGCCAGCCCGCTTCAATCCATCGATCTTCCCCCCAGGAATCCTCCATCCTCGGACAGTGAACTGGCCCAAATCGTTCTGATTCACGGCTGGGGGGCTAACTATCGGGATTTAGTCCCCGTGGCGGAAGCATTGGGTCGGCCTTCTATTCATTACTGGTTTCCCAATGCACCGTTTCCCCATCCCCAGGTTCCTGGAGGTGGGTCCTGGTTCGATCTTGAAGGGTTTGAAGGCGTAGATGAAAGTTCCCGCTTACTCAAGCACTGGTTGCTGGAATTGGAATCGCAATCGGGGGTGCCTTTAGAGAAAACCGTATTGGCAGGGTTTTCACAGGGGGGGGCAATGTCGCTGCGTGTCGGCTTAGGATTGGTGCCGCGGTTAGCGGGGGTTATCTGCTTAAGCGGCTTTTGGGTGGGTGAGCCCGAGATCGAGTGTCCCAACGAGCCCTTACCGCCAGTCCTGATGGTGCACGGTCGGCGAGATCCGGTGGTGTCGATCGCCTATGCCCGTCAAGCCCGAAGTAAGGTGGAAGACCTGGATGTAAATGTGCAGTTTCACGAAATTGATGCCATGCACGAAATTCCCGCAGAGGCGATCGCCCTGATGGGTGAGTTTCTAGATAATCTGGCCTGAATCAGCGGCTCAGGATTTTGTTATCTGTTGCGAGTCGTTGCGCTCCCGAATCTCTGGGCGATTGTATGGTCTGGAGTGTGGAGATCGTTCAAAGTCTTGATTTTCAAGCAAAGATGATCGGAAACTCCTCCGTAGCGGATTACAGATCGCTCTAGCTAGCTGAGCGATCGCGCAGTTGAACAATCGCTCGCCTGAATACTGTTGCACCGTTTAAGCCTGTGGTTCTCCTAATAGTACGAACGAACACGCCACCTTACGAATCACCTTGTTTGACGTATCACTGACAGCCAATCCACCAATAGTTAGCCGACGTAAAGAACGCAGCATGACCATGTCGTAGTTTTTGGCTTCTGTGACGATTCTGCGTGCCAAATCATCATCCACAAAGGTCACAGTTGACGTTTGAACGGGAAGCTCGTATTGCTGAGCTGCCGCCAGCATCTCGGTTTCAAATCGATCGAGATCGGATTGCGGAACGGGGTTTTCGAAGATATGTAACAGCGTCACCTTTGCGTTGTGGGTATCGGCAAAGAGCAGAGCAAACTTGATGGCATGTTGAGACTTGGTTGACAGATCGCGCACCGGCACTAGGATGCGATCGATATCCACCGGCTCTTTCAATAGCCGCACCACAGCAACAGGACAATGGGCAGACCAAAATACGCTGTCGACGACGCTGCCCACCAATTGCGCCATTAATTGAGTGCTGTCACTCCATCCCAATAACAGCAAATCGGCTCCTGCTTCTTTGGCCGACCGACTAATACCGCGAGCGATATCGTCGCTAATGCGCACCATCGGCTTGGGCAATACCCCAAACTCTTGACCCACCTCGGTGGCTTGCCGTAACAGCCTTTGACTGCGTTCCAGTCCGCGATCGAGTTCCGGGGCATCCATTCTCTGGTGCCCTTTAACGATTGTTAACGCTCCCAAAGAACCATTTTCGTGCTTTACCAGCAGAGCCCCCAACTCGATGAGGTTGCGCTCGTTTTTGGGATTTGCGATGGGAACCACCACCGTAAACGGCTTACCTGGTTTGGAGTTTAAGAACGTGTCTTGGTCGGGATTGATGGCGAGATCGCGGGCTGCTTGTGTGGATGTTCTTGTCAGACGTGGGGCAAATCTAGCCGTCAATACCGGGCCAGAGATGGACGTTGCAAGCATCAGAACGATGACGGCACTAAATACGGCTTGAGGCAGCAGGCCGGCACTGAAACCCGCTAGGGCTGCAGCTAAGGTTGCCGCCACTTGGGGGAGTGACAGTGACCACATGGTTAAGGATTCGTTCCAGTTGTAGCCAAACGAGAAGCGGGCGCTTGTGGATGCTAGGAGTTTTCCACCGAAGAGGGCGATCGCAATTCCTGCAATTAGGCTCAACTCCGACCCCAATGCCTCTACAAACGCCGGGATATCCACAATCAATCCCATACCTACAAAGAAAAAGGGAATGAAAAGCGTGCTGCCAACAAAGACAATCTTGTTTTCAACGGGACTGTGACCAACGACGTCGTTAATTGCAAGCCCAGCCAAGAACGCGCCTACAATTTGGTCGACATTGATGGCCTGCGCCCCTGCTGCCGCAATGAAGACAGCTAGCAGTACAAACAAGAACTGATTCCCTTCTTCATCTCCCACCAACTGAAAGTATTTTTTTCCCGCCCAATCCAGACCAAATAGCACGATCGCTGCATACAGTCCCAGCGCCGCAAGCTGCAACATCAAGGAGGTAGCCGTGAAATCCCCTTGGTGGATAGACAGACAGATGGCCAAGACCAGTAGAGCGGCAATATCTGTGAAGATGGTGGCACCAATGGTTGCTGTAACCGCAGGAGTGTTCGCAACTCCCAATTTGCGGACAATCGGATAGCCCAACAAGGTGTGAGAGGCCAGCAGGGAACCCAGCAAAATGGATGCATTCCAGCCATACCCAAACAGCCGTCCAACAGAAGCACCTGCTACCAATGGAAAGAAAAAAGTGGCGAATCCAAAGCCGATCGCCTGATTCTTTTGCTTGCGAAAATCCTCCAGATCGATCTCCAACCCAGCCACAAACATGAGGTAGATTTTGCCGATATCCGAGAGCAATTTCATGTTTTCGCTATTCGGATCGAGCAATCTCAGTCCCCACGGCCCCAATGCCATACCAGCTAGCAGTAGCCCTACCAAACCGGGGAGTTTTAGCCACTCAAAAATTGGAGGTAACGTTAGCACCACTAGCAACAGTAGGGTGAACCCCAACAGTGGAGTATTGGCAATGGTGTTCAGAAAGTAATGCATAGAGGCGAGGTGAGGGGGCGTTGAGATAAATAGAGGGAAACTAGATAGAGGGACCCGGTGAGATAGCTACATGGAACACCAGATTACGGTTTGAGAGGGATATGTTGGTCGCGACTCCCATGTTACTGAGACGTTCCGCGCAGTTAAGTGAACGAGATACAGATTCGAAACGAATCCGATACAGATGAGACTTTTTCGAAAGGATTGCTTAACATAAGTTTGAAGTCCCTGATGTATCTGAATGCAGTCATCAACCTCTGCACCATCCCGCTGGCAAGCATTGATTCCATTTATGCCATTTGTGCTGTGGGGGTCTGGGATGGTGGTGATGAAAGGGCCACTGGGGGAAGCATCTCCGATGTTTATCGCCACAATGCGGTTGTTGCCAGCCGGGATTATTGTGCTGGCGGCCATGTGGTTTGCTCAGACGTGGCTGGGATTCGAGCAGCGATCGCTGGTTCCACAGGGTTGGAAGGCTTGGGCCTGGGTAATTGCCTTTGGGATCGTTGATGGTGCCTTGTTTGAAGGATTTTTGATTGAGGGGCTACAGGACACGGGGGCTGGCTTGGGCTCGGTCTTGATCGACACTCAGCCGATCGCCGTTGCTGTCATGGCTGCAGCATTCTATGGCGAACACATTGGCGGACTGGGCTGGCTGGCCATGCTGACTGGGGTCTTGGGCATTGTCACGATTGGTATCGCCCCCGAGTGGGGGCCAAACGGGCTGCTTCTCTCCGATATCGCGGTTTCCACCGGAACGGTGCTGATGTTGCTGGCGGCCCTGTCAATGGCGGTTGCCACCGTGATGATGCGCCAGATTCAGAAGTACGTTGACCCCATTGTGGCAACAGGGTGGCACATGCTAGTGGGTAGCGTCCCCTTGATTCTGTGGTCGCTGCAAACAGAGACTCACCAGTGGGATCGCCTGGCACCGAGTGCGTGGTGGGGAGTGGCCTACATTGCAATGTTCACCAGTGCGTTGGCCTATGCTCTGTTCTTCTACTGCGCCTCACGAGAAAATCTAACGCAGTTCAGTTCTTTGACCTTCTTGACACCAGTATTCGCACTACTGTTGGGCAGTATTTTTTTGCAGGAGACCCTAACGAACGTACAGTGGGCTGGCGTATTGGTGACCTTGGCGAGCGTATATTGCATTCACCAGCGGGAGTCTCTCACCAATAGATTGCTGTCTTGGGGGCAGCAAGAAACAGAAGAGATCGCTGCAGACGATACGGCAAAAACCGAGCCTCATGCCGACGACCTAGTGCCGAAGCCTGTTGAAATCGGCCGATGAGCGCAATCCACTGGAAATCTCTGCTGCTGGGGGCTCTGCATCGCAATCGCAGCGATCGGGGCGTTCGCTTTTTGCAATTGGCAACGGTAGACGGTCTCAATCGTCCCCGTAACCGCACTGTTGTGTTTCGTGGTTTTGTGGAAGAACGTGCCACCATTATGCTGGCGGTTGACAGCCGCAGCGAGAAGCTCGAGCAGCTCGAACGCAATCCCCACGCAGCCATCTGTTGGTACTTCTCGAAAACTCGCGAGCAGTTTCGCTTAACGGGACCGGTTACGATCGTGACAGAGAGTGGTGTCGTACAGTCCCTAGCACTTCAGCAGTTCAATCATCCAGAGCCAGAGCACCCAGAAGTCCCCCCAGAGACAGATAATTGGCAACAGGCGGCCCGATTGCAGTTGTGGAGACGTTTGTCTGATAGTGCAAGACTGCTATGGTACTGGCCTCATCCGAAGGGCAATCGCGAATGTTCGCAGACATTTCTCAGCCAACCCCTTGCAGATTCTCTGCATCCCCCAGATACGTTTGTCTTACTGCTGTTTGATGCGGTTGAAGTGGATCGGCTGGAATTAAAGGGCGAGCCACAAAATCGCACAATTTTCACGAAAAAGCCAGACGGATGGCAGGTACGTAACGTCAATCCCTGATGAGCGCCTGCGATGGGAGGACCTTGCAGTGTGCGATAAGACGTTACATTCAAGGGGGTTTAACATTTGCATAACAACCTAGCCTCTTAAAATTGGTACTTCTATGGCTGCAACCTTGTCTCCAGAGCAAATCGGACAATTGGTCTACAACCAGTTTTCCAATCCGTTTGACTACCTCGGTCCCCATCAGGTTGGCAATAATGGAAGCAGTCATTGGACGGTGCGAGCTGTCTTTCCTAACGCAGAATCGGTTGTCCTGATTGATTTAGGCAGTCAAACGTCGCACCCCATGGAGCGCAGCACTCTTGAAGGCTGCGAAGGATATTTCGAATTCCAATTTCCTCCGGGACACGAGCTGCCAGAGTATCAATTCAAAATCGAACGGGCTGGCCGAATTGAATTACTGTGCGATCCCTATCGATACCGCACACCGCGCCTTTCCGAATTTGATATCCATTTGTTCCGAGAAGGCAACCACCATCGCATTTACGAGAAACTAGGGGCACACCCCACCACCATTGACGGTATTGCAGGGGTTCATTTTGCGGTTTGGGCTCCCAACGCGCGCAACGTCAGTGTTCTGGGTGAGTTCAACTTGTGGGATGGTCGTCAACACCAAATGCAACTGCTGAGAGATAGCGGCATTTGGCAGCTATTCATTCCCGACTTATCAGTCGGCACACTGTATAAGTACGAAATCAAGAATCAAGAGGGTCACATCTACGAAAAAACTGACCCGTACGGTTTCAAGCAGGAGCCCCGCCCCAAGACCAGCTCTGAAGTTGTCGATCTGAGCTCTTACCACTGGGAAGATGCTGACTGGATGAGGCAGCGGCAAACGACTGAGCCGCTCAGCAAGCCGATCGCCGTGTATGAAGTTCATTTGGGTTCCTGGAAGCACGAGTCCACTGACGTGCCTCTGAAACAGGAAGAGTTCGGCACCGATCTTGCATTCATTGATTACAAGCAGAACACCCGGTTCAAGTCTTACCGAGAGCTTGCAGACGAACTGATTCCATACGTTAAGGAACTAGGGTTCACTCACATCGAGTTACTGCCGGTGGCCGAACACCCCTTTGACGGTTCTTGGGGCTACCAAGTGATCGGTCACTATGCGGCGACCTCTCGCTATGGCTCCCCTCAAGATCTGATGTATTTCATCGATCGCTGTCACCAAGCTGGCATTGGTGTGATTGTGGATTGGGTACCCGGTCACTTTCCGAAAGATGGTCATGGCTTGGCCAATTTCGACGGGACCCATCTCTACGAACATGCCGATCCGCGCAAGGGCGAGCACAAGGGCTGGGGGACACTCATTTTCAATTACAGCCGCAACGAAGTGCGCAATTATTTGATTGCCAATGCGGTGTTCTGGTTCGACAAGTACCATATCGACGGTATTCGGGTAGATGCGGTCGCCTCCATGCTCTACCTCAACTACGATCGCGAAGACGGCGAATGGGTGGCCAACGAATACGGCGGCAGTGAAAACATTGAAGCGATCGAGTTCCTCAAAAATCTCAACCACGTTCTGTTTGACTATTTCCCCGGCGTCCTGTCCATTGCGGAAGAATCCACCGCTTGGCCGATGGTCACCTGGCCGACCCATGTTGGCGGCTTGGGCTTCAACTTGAAGTGGAATATGGGCTGGATGCACGACATGCTGGACTATTACAGCATGGACCCTTGGTTCCGCCAATTCCATCAAAATCTAGTAACGTTCTCGATCATGTATGTCTACAGCGAGAACTATATGCTGGCGCTGTCTCATGATGAGATCGTGCACGGCAAGAGCAACATCATCGGCAAGATGGCTGGGGATGAATGGGGCAAGCTAGCCAGTATGCGATCGCTATACGGCTTCATGTACGGCCACCCAGGCAAGAAAACTCTGTTTATGAGCATGGAGTTTGGTCAGTGGAACGAATGGAATGTTTGGGATGACTTGAGTTGGGAACTACTGCAGTACGAGCCCCATTCCAAACTGAAAGATTACATCGCGGTATTGAACCAGATTTATAAGCAGGAACCCGCCCTACACGACAACGATTTCGACCCGTCTGGATTCCAGTGGATTGACTGCAACGATAACTCCGGCGTAGTGTCCTTTGTACGACGTAGCAAGGATGGTTCGGAGCACATTGTTGTGGTGTGCAACTTCTCACCGGTAGAGCGCAGCAACTACCGGATTGGGGTACCCGAGCACTGCTTCTACGAGGAGTTACTCAACTCGGACGCTATAGAATTTTGGGGCTCTGGAAAAGGCAATCTGGGTGGCAAGCACTCAGATGAATGGGCTTACCACGGCCAGGGATATTCCATCGACCTATGCCTGCCTCCTCTATCTACCCTGATGCTCAAGCCCAAGCGAGCGTTACCCGAGGGCAGTTAATCCTGAAGCAGTTGCTGAAATAAATAAAGAAAAGCGGGGAGGCTCTCCCCGCAACTGGACATCGGCAACCTTGAGCACTTATAGCCATCTCTAAAGGAAGTAGGAGACAAGCTAGAGAACATGCTCAATCTAGCAATCCGCTGTAAGGCCTGGAGTGTGAAGACTGGTGAAAGCTTGAATTCACAAGGAATATGATTCGGAAACTCTCCATAGCGGGTTGCCGAATGCAATTGCATTGCGAAAAGACTCAAACTGATTGACAACGATAAACTAGCGCCTTAATCCAGGTCCAACGATATGGGGGCTGAATGGCTGAGCTGATGGTAT
>JBFRWD010000072.1:0-19417 GCA_051439425.1 Synechococcus sp. | reverse complement strand
CGCTCCCATCGAAGTATTTAGAAAAGCGCCCTCTAGTTCTATGACCTAGGCTAGTCGCCTCAAAGAGAAGAACATCGGAGCGATTGACATTGCCAAATCCCTTGAGCCAGAAGTTTCTTTCGAACGATAGCAGTACCTTCTTGTCATCAATGACGTCAAACGCATTGATGGCAGGCTTCTTGCCTCCCAAGCCGACATCTGAGCCGTCAAAGAACGTACTGAACTTCTCGCCATCAAATTGGACGATATCGTCTGTCTTGACGGCAAGGCCGTTGATTGTGTGGTTCTTTTTCAGGCTAAAGAGCAAGGGATTGTCAGATGGTGAGGGACCTCCTGACTGAACCTCAAACGCTCCAATATCTGGCTTCCCTCCCACAACTCTTGAGAATCCAGTCCCCCGTTGGTCGTTAATCAAACCTAATGGGTTGTCACCTGCGTTGATGGCTGGTGAGTTTGGTAGGAGAGCGATCGTTGGAGTTGGTCCACCATTGTCTTGCAGGCCAACTGGATCGAGTCCAGCTACTTGGCCTAGGATATTCCCTCCCAAGTCCACATCAATACTCGCGTCTTCTGCGTTCTCGATGAGGCTATTTCCGGCAGTAATTCCGTCGCCATCAAGATATTCAACAATGGAGCTTCTGAGAATTAAATCTGCATCTTCACTAGAAGAATATCCAAAACTACCACCAGAAGAGGAACTTCCTGCAATAGTGCTGTTAAGAACTCTGGCGTTTCCTCTGTTAAACAACGCAAATCCGTTCGAATAGTTATGAGAAAAATTAGCAGTTAGAGTACTGTTAGAAACTGTTATATTGCCACTATTGAAAATTCCAGCACCATACGTATACGCAGAATTGTCATAAATTAAGCTGCTGGAAATATTTAGATTCCCCTCACCATCATTATTAATTCCACCACCACCACCCCTTTCAGCCTCATTCCCACTAATAATGCTGGAGTTGATAGTGGCCACACCACTATTTGAAATTCCACCACCAAGTGTAGCTCTATTGTTGTGTAGGATGCTATTGCTAATGGTTAATGTCCCGGAGTTTCTTATCCCACCTCCGTATGCCAAAATATAATCGGGGTTATTATTTTCACCCGGAAATATTAACAATGTATTATTGCCGGTTATAACACTGTTGGTAACAGTAAGATTTTCCTTGTTGAGAATGCCAGCACCGTCGTTGTCAAGAATGGAGTTTTCAATGTCCTTGTAATTCGCTAATTGCCCTCCCGTGATAGTTAAGCCTTCCAGGGTGACTTTCTTTTCAACCCTGCCTTTACCATCGTCGACATTAAATACACGGGATATCTGCTTTGCATCGACAGTGATGTCAGGAGTTCCGTCGTTATCTATATCACCGTCGATAGTCAGGCCATCAGAAATTACGAGCTGACTCTTGAGATTGATTTTTTTGCCGGACAAGCTTGAATCAAATTCAATCTTATCCGCTCCAGCGGTTTTGTTTGAATCGACTATCGCCTTACGAAGAGAACCAGCACCGCCGTTCCAAGTGTTAGTTACGGTAAAAGTAGCCATATCGGATAACCTCACGAATCTTGTCAACAAACTAAGTGATTAATTTATAAGTGATAAGACTGATATTCTGATATAGATAAAAGCGATCGGAATAATGGTCAGATATCTGTTAATACGATATCAATGAGGAGAATAGGACATTTTGCGATCGCGAAAATCCCTACAGCAAGACAAACACTATTTCTTTCGTAGGTAAATGAACTTTGCCTACGAATAGATTGAAAGCACTTTTCGTTCATATAAACCTATTTATCCCCATTTATAGGATACAGAATGGGCAAATGAATATTCTCAATAGTGCCTGGTTTGTAAATCTCTGGAAACCATTCTTGAATAATAAACATAAACAACATGTATGTTCCCAAAGATCGTGTTCTTTCTCTTAGTCCTTACCAGCTTTCACTGGTCAATATTCACTTCTGTCCCCGACGGCATTTGTTGTCGGCAAGCATCTACAGAAGACAAATGCTGCGTTCTCGTTTCAAAGTCCGGTTCGAGATCGCCCTTGTCTTTAAGTGAGTAGATAAGTCCCTAGTCGAGTAAACCGTCAGACTAAATAGCGTTGAATGTGGAATCTACAGCAAAGATGTCATTGCTTTGTAGCCCATACTGACTTCCGTCAAAGAATAGTTCTTCAACAAAGCTCCCTCTAGTGGTCGTGCCAAGACGTCTAGGTTCAAAGGCAAAGACATCTTCATTCTCAGCTTTCAGGCTGCCTTTCATGAAGGTAGCATCTGTCGAAAATAGTAGTAGGTCAGACTCATCGAGTGAAAAGGCATTAACCCTTCTACTGCCTAACCCAACATCCCCCCCATCGAAATACTGTGAAAACGTACCCTTGGTGTTATTCCCCGTCGAATTCGAGCCAAATTCAAACAGAGATACATCCTCGTTCCTGGCGGAGTAACCCCCTCTAGCCCTTAAATTTCCTCGGGTTGAGATTAACAAGTTTCCATTTGGTAGTCCGGTCAAGCCGTCAATATTTTCGGCATAACCATTGAGCCCAACATCGCTCCCATCGAAGTATTTTGAAAAGCGCCCTCTAGTTCTATGACCTAGGCTAGTTGCCTCAAAGAGTAGAACATCGGAGCGATTGACATTGCCAAATCCCTTCAGCCAGAAGTTTCTTTCGAACGAAAGCAAGACCTTCTTGTCACCAATGACGTCAAACGCATTGATGGCAGGCTTCTTGCCTCCCAATCCGACATCTGAGCCGTCAAAGAACGTACTGAACTTCTCGCCATCAAATTGGACTATATCGTCTGTCTTTACGGCAAGGCCGTTGATTGTTTGGTTCTTTTTCAGGCTAAAGAGCAAGGGATTGGCAGATGGTGTTGGACCTCCTGACTGAACTTCAAAAGCTCCGATATCTGCTTGCCCTACTGTTCTTCGGAAGCCTTTTCCACGTTGATCGAAACTAAAGTTTTGTGGATTGCTTCCTGCGTTTATGGCTGGGGAGCCAGGGCGAAGGGCGATAGTTTGGGTAGACCCTCCATTGTCTTTTAATCCCTCAATTTCGAGAAGTGGGTCTTGGCCTAAAATATTATTCGAATTGGTCCCGTTAATTTGATCTGCATCACTCTCAATCAAACTATTACTTGCATTAATGACTCCCGAATTATTGACCAGATCGGAGATAGTATTATTTGCGACAATTGTGCTTTCAATACTAACGGATGCCATTTCGCTATTGATTATTCCAACACCTTGATTTTCAGCTATAGTGCTACTAAAGACCTCAAGTTTACCTTGAGGCGAAAAATCGAAACTATATCTTGATCCAATAGACGAAATGCCACCATCTAGATTTTCTACTATTGTGCTGTTAGCAACGGTTGCATATGCGCTATTATTAACTCCTAAATTCTGATTTCCACTAATAGTACTGTCAACAATACTAAGATAACCTCCTTTGAAGCCATATACATGACTGTCAAAATTATTCTCAATTCCATCACCACCATTATTGCTGATGCTACTTCTTTGAATGTTGATTGATTTGTTAGAGAAGGATTCAAAGAGCTTCTGACTTGAAATCCCGTCACCAGAGTTGTTTCTAATTTCGCTGTCTGTAAGGTCTAATTCCCCTTGATTAGTAACACCATTCCCAGAGTTCGACCCAATGTAGCTTCTTGATATCTGTAAATTATTTCCGGAAAAACCAGCATTGGGATAACTGGCGCCGTAATAGTAAGAATACACCCGACCGTTGTAGATACCGTCTTTTCCGTTGTCTTTTATTTGGCTATTAATGACTTTTAAGGAGGTAGTTGAAGCTAGTTCACTCCCATACCCATCCATTTCTGTCGACCCTTGATTTGATATTCCATGATTGGAATTTCCTGTGACTGTACTATTCCTTACACTTAGAAAGTTTCCACTAGAAAAGGAAGCATCTGAACCATCACTTAGATGTTGTATCCCAATAATTCCATTTCGTATTTCTAGTCCATCAAGTTCGACTGAGAAGTCAATGACATCTCCTTTTTTGACTGTAAAGACATTTGATTTTTGATTGGCATCAACAGTAATGTCAGGTTTCCCGTCGTCATCTCTATCACCGTCGATAGTGAGACTGTCCGTAATACCTAGCTCGCCAGTGCTGAGAGTAATAGTCTTTCCGTCAAGCGACGGGGCGAATACAATCCGATCTGCCCCTGGATTTGTTGTGGGGTTGTTAGCATCAAGTATCGCCTTACGAAGAGAGCCAGAACCGCTGTCATTTGTGTTGCTTACGGTAAAAGTAGCCATGCCAAGAAGCCTTACTTATTTTTGCTGAACAGGAGAATATACTTTTCGATAAATTGATTGTGCTAGTGCTAAGCCAATAAAAACTCAAGATTGCTAAGTAACATCCCATAAGTTCAAGCTTGGATGCACAAGATTCCAGCTAAGTTGCCTAAAAATAATTCTGTTTAACACATATGGAAAGTCATTTGTTTCTGAAGAAAAATAATGAACTCTATATATGTATTATATGAGAGTTGTCCTTCTTGTATCAAATGAATATATGTTTTTTATACGCTTCTTAATGGCAACAGTTTACATATAGAAATAAGTAAGTCTATGCTGTCAATATCTAAGTAGATGATGCTATCAACTAAACTAAGAGCAGCTCTTAGTATTAGTCTTGCTTTCGCTTATTCACCCTTTTACTGACTTAATGATTTCGTTCTCAACTTTTTTCGATGATTTGTAGTCATCAATAAGCGACTGAGTATAGATTTGGGCCTACTGATGGGCGTTCTCATGTTGATTGAGACGCAACGATAATATGTTGCTCAAGGCTAGATTTTTGCTTAGTGTCGAACAATGATTACATAGGGGATAAAAATCGAGCGGAAGCGTCTTACGCATCCACCAGAGATCGAGCGCGTCAGATGAAGCGATTCATCTCAACGGGTCACAACCAGAGGTTTCTATCTGCCTTTGAACCTATCAAGACTCACTTCTATCTCCGACGACATTTGATGTCGGCAAGCATCTCCAGAAGAGAAATGCTGCGTTCTCGTTTCAAAGTCCGGTTCGAGATCGCCCCCCTAAGTGAGTAGATAGGTCCCCGATTGAGTCAGGTGTCAGGCTAAATAGTGTTGAATGTGGAATCTACAGCAAAGATGTCATTACTTTGTAGCCCATATTGACTTCCGTCAAAGAATAGTTCTTCAACAAAGCTCCCTCTAGTGGTCGTGCCAAGACGTCTAGGTTCAAAGGCAAAGACATCTTCATTCTCAGCTTTCAGGCTGCCTTTTCTGAAGGTAGAGTCTGTCGAAAATAGTAGTAGGTCAGACTCATCGAGTGAAAAGGCATTGACCCTCCTACTGCCTAACCCAACATCACCCCCATCGAAATACTGCGAAAACGTACCTTTGGTGTTATTGCCTGTGGAATTCGAACTAAATTCAAACAGAGACACATCCTCGTTCTTAGCGGAGTAACCCCCTTTAGCCCTTAAATTGCCTCGGGTTGAGATTAACAAGTTTCCATTCGCTAGACCTGTCAAGCCGTCAATATTTTCAGCATAACCATTCAGCCCTACATCGCTCCCATCGAAGTATTTAGAAAAGCGCCCTCTGGTTCTATGACCTAAGCTAGTTGCCTTAAAGAGAAGAACATCGGAGCGATTGACATTGCCAAATCCCTTCAACCAGAAGTTTCTTTCGAACGATAGCAAGACCTTATTGTCACCAATGACGTCAAACGCACTGATGGCGGGCTTCTTGCCTCCCAAGCCGACATCTGAGCCGTCGAAGAACGTACTGAACTTCTCGCCATCAAATTGGACTATATCTTCTGTCTTTGCGGCAAGGCCGTTGATTGTTTGGTTCTTTTTCAGGCTAAAGAGCAAGGGATTGGCAGATGGTGTTGGACCTCCTGACTGAACCTCGAAGGCACCTATATCTGTTCGCTGACCTACCGTTCTTAAGAAGCCTTTTCCACGTTGATCGAAACTCAAGTTTTGTGGATTGCTTCCTGCATCGATAGCAGGAGAGTTTTGTTGGAGTGCAATAGTGGGAGTCGGACCACCATTGTCTTTCAATCCTGCAGGATCGAAGTTAGGACTAACCCCTATAATGTTTCCACCCAAATCATTGTCAATTGTTCCGCTCACAATCAAGCTGTCTTGGGCAGAAATAGAACCTCCGTAATACAGATAACTTTCAATAGATGTTGCAATTGAACTTATTAGTTCAACAGTTCCATCCCGGTTAACAATATCGATATCACCACTATTTGGATGTGTATTATTGAAAGTACTATTTATAATCGTCGCCGTTGCTCCTTCCTGATTTAAGAGATCTCCTTCATCATATTGAGGTTGATCGCTACCGCTGATTGTGCTGTTCGAGACTGTCAGAGTGCCGAGATTTTCGATTGCGCCACCGCCGAAACCTGCATAGTTGTTGCTAATGGTGCTATCTGAAACTGTGAGGATGCCAGTCTCATCGTTAAAGATCCCTCCACCACTAATATGAGTCCCGCCGTTACCGGTAATGTGACTGCTTGTAATGGTCAGAGTTTCTTGGTTGTTGATTCCGCTCCCACTACCACCGAAATATCGTCCGCTGCCACCTGTTATGGTGAGACCGCTAATATCAACTGTTTGATTGACGCTATCATTGCCGTCATCAACTAGAAATACGCGATCGTATACTGTTTGATCTACTGTTAGTTGGTCTGCCCCCAATCCTTCAATTGAAAGCGATTTAGGGACAATTAGGGAGGAATTTAATAAGATAGTTCCCCCTGATAAACTGCTGTCAAAGTTAATCGTTCCGCCATCCTTGACAAACGCAATCGCTTCTCGTAGCGACACATCCCCAGGGCTGAGATCGAAATCATTTTCATCAACCAAAGTATCGACAGTCAGACTGGGGCTGAGACTGGGAGGGGTAAGGGAAGAACTCCCATTATCTTCAAATGCGCCAATATCAACAGTGCCGTTAGCAATGCGATTGAATCCTTCCCCCCGTTGATCGAATGGAATGGGTTCGGAGGTATTTCCGTCTCCATCCAGATCCTTCACATCAGCCGGTAGGGTACTGTTGTTGCCAAGGCCAATCGCCGGACTACCGGGCAGTAAAGCATGAGTTTTGGTGGGCCCCCCATTGTTTTGAAGCGGTCCAAGCTTGGGATCTAGCGTTAGCGATCCAGTTACAACACCGTTTTCCACAATGTTGATGCCGCTGGTTTGAATGGCACGATCCGTAAAGATTGGGCCAGTAATACTATTGTTCAAACTGAGTTGAGATCTATTATAAAGTTGGGTACTGGTTAGCACCGTACTGTTGGAGATGGATGCGGAGCCGTTAGAAACCTCGATTCCCGCAACAACTTCGCCACTGTTCCCGCTTATAGTGCTGTTGACAATCTCTATATTGCCGCTGCTGGAAATTTCATCACCGTTAGACGTCGGACCGAGGTATCCTGCTGAGTTACCACTAACCGTGCTGTTCGAAATAAATAGGTCTCCAAAATTAGCAATGCCTCCACCCGAGTCGTACACAACAGAGTTATCTTTGACTGTGCTGCCGATCAGTGACAATGTTCCCCCGTTATTAATACCTCCCCCGTATCCATAATTACTATTGCCCGAGATCTCGCTATTCGTAATCGTCAAGTCCTCCCTATTTTGGACCCCAGACTCATATCCGCCCGAAATCGTTAACCCATTGAGAAGAACAACAGAGCTCGCAGATGTACTGCCATTATCAATATTAAAAACACCAGATTTTTGATTCCCGTCTACGGTGATATCTGGCGTCCCGTCGTTATCAATATCACCATTAATAGTAAGGTCATCAGAAATTACGAGCTGACTCTTGAGATTGATTTTTTTGCCAGACAAGCTTGAATCAAATTCAATCTCATCCGCTCCAGCGGTACTGTTTGAATCGACTATCGCCTTACGAAGAGAACCAGCACCGCCGTTCCAAGTATTAGTTACGGTAAAAGTAGCCATATCGGATAACCTCACAAATCTTGTCAACAAATCAAGTGATTAATTTATAAGTCTTTAAAATCGATATTCTGATGTGTATAAAATTGACTGGAATAAATAATGTTTTTTCAGTTGTTGTTTAAGATGGAATCAGGAAAGACTGATTTGTCTAATTATTTGGACTGGGATATTAAGATCGCTGTCAAGGCGATCTTAATAAAGAGAATAGGACATTCCCTCGATCTCGAAAAATGCCTACCGTAAGACCAACAATATTTCTTTTGTAGGCAAATGAATTTTGCCTCCTAATAGATTGAAAGCATTTTTGGGTTCATATGAACTTATTTGATTACATTTATATGATAGAGAACGGGCAAATGAATATGCTCAATGAAGCTTGTTTTGTAAATCTCTAGCAATCATTCTTGAATAACAAACATAAACAACATGTATGTTCCCAAAGATCGTGTTCTTTCTCTTTGCCTTAGCCAGCTCTCATCAGTTAATTAATGACAGCAATGTCTATGCGATACGCCCCTGGTATATTATTTGCTCTGTGAAAAGTAGATTTTTGGCAAGATGTAAAGTCACTGCGCCGCGATCGCGTAGGAGATATTTGAGCTTGACTTTTTCTGACTGAATTAATGTGACAACGCAGCTCGAATGTATTGCACCACTAAGCAAGGGCTGGAGTGGGTTGCAGTTTGTCGCTAAGCTGTTGAATGCGTTGTAGCAACCCTCCCAACATGGCAACCATTAACGACAACTTTCTCAAGCTGAAAGCAGGCTATCTGTTCCCCGAAATTGCCCGCCGCGTCAAAGCGTATGCAGAAGCCAACCCAGAGGCTCCCATTATTAAATTGGGCATTGGCGACGTCACCGAACCCTTGCCGGAAGCTTGCCGTTCTGCCATGATTGCAGCCGTTGAAGAAATGGGCGATCGCAGTACGTTCAAAGGCTATGGCCCCGAACAGGGATACGGTTGGTTGCGAGAGGCGATCGCCAAAACCGACTTCCAATCCCGAGGCTGCGACATCGACGCCTCCGAAATCTTCATCTCCGATGGAGCCAAGTGCGACTGCGGCAACATCCTGGATATCTTCGGCCACAACAACACCATCGCCGTCACCGACCCCGTCTACCCCGTTTATGTAGATACCAATGTCATGGCCGGTAACACCGGAGAAGCAGACGACAGCGGCAAGTACGGTGGTTTGGTCTATATGCCCATCTCCGCCGACAACAACTTCACCGCCGAAATCCCCTCCCAAAAGGTAGACCTGATCTACCTCTGTTTCCCTAACAACCCCACCGGAGCCACCGCCACCAAAGAGCACCTCAAGCAGTGGGTGGACTACGCCAAAGCCAATGGTTCCATCATCCTGTTCGACGCCGCTTACGAAGCCTTTATCACCGACGACTCCCTACCCCACTCCATCTACGAAATTGAAGGGGCACGGGATTGCGCGATCGAGTTTCGCTCCTTCTCCAAAAACGCCGGCTTCACTGGTACCCGTTGTGCCCTAACCGTTGTGCCCAAGAGCTTGAAAGGAAAAGCGGCTGACGGCTCTAACGTCGCACTGCACCAGTTGTGGAACCGCCGCCAGTCCACCAAATTCAACGGTGTGTCTTACATCGTGCAGCGGGGTGCAGAAGCAGTCTACTCTGAGGAAGGTCAGGCCCAAACCAAGGCTCTGATTGCGTTCTATTTAGAAAACGCCCGCATTGTTTGCGAGAAACTGACGGCTGCTGGCCTCAAAGTCTACGGCGGTGTCAATGCTCCTTATGTATGGGTCAAGACTCCAGATGGCCTCACCAGTTGGGACTTCTTCGACAAGCTGTTGAATGCCACTCACATTGTGGGCACTCCTGGTTCCGGCTTCGGTGCTGCGGGTGAAGGCTACTTCCGTATCTCAGCGTTCAACAGCCGCGAGAACGTGAACGAGGCCACACGCCGCATTGTTGAGAAGTTCTCGGTATAGCGATCGCCAAAAATCATTAGCTGTAAAGTTGGGGCGATCTCGTGTCGTTCCAACTTGCGTTATGGGGCCTCAGTCAGACGCTTGAATGAGATGAGCTACCGCATATTCATATCCGGCACGGGCGTTGATATACATCAGACATTCCTCGACATTGTGTGCAAACTCTATCCACTTGAACAGTCTCCAACTTGGTGTACTTTGCCGGAAGAGTCCTGAGGGGTGACCACCCTCTTCGAGACGGCAGGATGAAATTGATAAAGTGGACGCTGAGTTTGCAGAGCCGAAACACCTTTGAAACGTTCTCGTTTCTTGGATAATTTAACGCTCTGAAGGATTCTTCAACTTTGAAGTATTGACAGATATGAATCGCAATATCGTCCGCCAGTGGACAACGATGGTGGCCATCTGGGCGTCGTTCAGTGCCAATATTTTGGCTAACCTCATCCCACTTAAGGGCCTCAGCATCGGTGCCATTTCCAATCAACTATTCGGGGACGTTCTGATAACCCCCGAAAATTATGCCTTCTCTGTCTGGGGAATCATTTTTCTCGGATTGATAAGCTTCGCCTTCTTCCAAGCTAGAAGCAGTCAGCGGCACAATCCCCAGTTGCAACGCATTGGTTTCCTGCTAGTCGCTAGCAGTCTGGCTCAAATTGTCTGGGTGATAGTCTTCCTGATGCGTTGGTTTCCCCTGTCTTTGGCAGCAATGCTCGCGATTTTGCTGCCCTTGATGGAGGCCTACAGACGACTGCAGGTGGACAAGCAGCCCGTTTCTTCTCAGCAACTATGGCTGGTACGCGTCCCCATCAGTATCTATCTGTCTTGGCTGGCACTAGCAACCATTCTGAATGTAGCGATCGCTCTGACAGCTCTCGGTTGGAGTGGTGGCGGAATTTCTCCGGTGCTGTGGACGGGAATTGCAATGGTGCTGGCGGCAGGGGTAGCCGCAATAGCAGCGATCGCCCACGGAGACGTTGCTTACATCGCAGTCTTTGCCTGGGGATTAGTAGCCATTGCCGTCCGTCAATGGGAAATTCCTGAACTAGCCTTCA
This sequence comes from Synechococcus sp., assembly GCA_051439425.1. Lineage (GTDB taxonomy): Bacteria > Cyanobacteriota > Cyanobacteriia > Thermostichales > PCC-7336 > PCC-7336. The sequence continues at coordinate 8,398 of JBFRWD010000072.1, read as the reverse complement.
CTGCACTTGGGTTAGTGGCGATTAACATCATCGTTCTGCTCGTCAGTCTGGGCCGTCGGAAGTTTAGCCAGCCATCAAAACTCAACTGACTCTACAGATTCATCCTCTACCGTTGCAGATGCTGAGCTATTGAGCGCCTTAGTCTGAATCTCAGTCACCTTTTGCTCGGCTGTTTCCAAAAACTCGCGACATTGCTCTGTTAACTGCATCCCCTCTTCATATAGCACCAGCAAATCCGCTAACGGAATACTGCCATGTTCCAACAGCGAGGTAATTTCTTCCAGCCGAGCGAGCTGGTCTTCAAAAGGAGGCTGCTTGCGAGTCTTTCTAGGCAAAATCAGATAGGGGCTAACTACTACAAATCTCGTCAATAGTAGCGCGTGCCGTTTGCTGGCTGCGGACAATCTCCACCCGATCGCCCTCTGCCAACACATCCCCCTCCACCAACGTCAGCCCGTCCCGTTTCACAATGGCAAACCCGCGCTCCAGCGGAGCCAATGGATGCAATGCTTTAAACTGAGCTGTCAGTAGTTCTAGCTTCTGAGACCTGTTTTTCAACTGTTCCTGCATCGCTCCAGACAGTTTCGATTCCACTTCATCCATCTGTTGCTGTGCAGCCCGTAGGCGATCGCCCACCGTCCGAAATCCATAACTGTCCAGCTGCGACTCCAATTGCTGTCGCAGTTCTTGCAGCCGGTCTTGAATGCGAGCGCCCATCAGTTTCTGTTGGCTGTCCATCCATGCCAGCACATTAGTTGCGGGTTGCGGACTGGCTAACTCTGCAGCCGCTGTCGGTGTTGCCGCCCTTGCATCCGCCACAAAGTCAGCGATCGTAAAATCTGTTTCGTGACCTACTGCAGAAATCACCGGGATCTCGGAATCGAGGATGGCATTCGCTACCTCAACAGTGTTGAACGCCCACAAATCTTCTAAAGAGCCGCCGCCCCGCCCCACGATGGCCACATCGCAGGATGTTTCGCGATTCAACGTAGCGATCGCTGCTGCCACCTCAGCTGGAGCCCGCTCCCCTTGCACTGCAGCAGCCACCAATGTCACCTCACAAGCAGGCATCCGTCGCTCTAGCGTGCTAAGAATGTCGCGAATCGCTGCCCCTGTCGCTGACGTCACAACACCGACTTTGAGCGGGAAAGTAGGCAATTGACGCTTGCGCTCTGCGTCAAAATATCCGTTGGCCGCTAGTTCTTCCTTGAGGGCCTCAAACGCCAAATACAGCTCCCCCTGCCCCAGAGGTTCTACCCGGACACAGTCAATCTGATACTGTCCCCGAGGAGAATAAACGGTTACATCTCCTGTCACGACAACTTTCATGCCGTCACTGGGCAAGAACGACAGCGATCGCCCCCGCCACAACGTGCACGAGATCTGAGCCCCATCCTCTTTCAGCGTGAAATATCGATGTCCCGAGCGGGCGCGCGTAAAATTCGAGATTTCACCAACAACGCTCACTGTGCCCACCGTTTCTGTCAAGATGGCGGCGATCGCTTGATTGAGTTGGGAAACACTAATCGCCTGCATAGAAACCAAATTGAAATGCCGTGCATCAGTCTAACGTCAGGTTGAGCCCAGTATGAGGCACACAGATTTAACAATCTGCTGTAAGGTCCATAACAATTCGCTGTAAGGTCTTGGAGGGTTGAGACCGCGAAAATACTTGATTTTCAAGGAAAAGTAGTCACGGAAGTCTCCGTCACGGATTGTCGATCGCTATAGGTGTGGAGAACAGCTCAACGTCTCGAGCAGTTAGGAAAAAAGCCTGAAGACTTCTCCATAGCTGGCTGCAAAATTTTTTTTCATTCGAAAAAATGTACGGATAGAGCAGCACTCTGACCGTACATTACTGGGATTGTAAATTTGGAAAACTCCAGACCTCTGACTCAGCGGAGCTTTAAGTCAGTCAACCAAAATATCTAGAGCTTCACTTCAATGTCGACACCTGCAGGCAGGTCGAGCTTCATGAGTGCGTCGATCGTCTTGGAAGACGGAGAGTAGATGTCGATAATGCGGCGGTGGGTGCGAGTCTCGAAGTGCTCGCGAGAATCCTTGTTGACGTGGGGGGAACGCAATACGCAGTAGATACGACGGCGAGTAGGTAAGGGGATGGGGCCAACAGCTGCAGCTTGAGTGCGGTTAGCGGTTTCAACAATTTTGTCGCACGAGGTATCCAGCAAACGATGGTCGAATGCCTTCAAACGGATGCGAATTTTCTGCTGAGCCAGAGTAGAGGTCATTGGAATTTAGCCAAAAATAGATAGAGACAAGGATGGCGCAGGATGCCCGTTCGTACGGTCTGAAACACAGACTGCCAGACAAACCTACGCCAGATTCATCGAGCGTTACTCAACGATTTCAGACACAACGCCGGCACCAACGGTGCGGCCACCTTCGCGAATTGCGAAGCGCATGCCTTTTTCAATAGCGATGGGGTTGATCAAAGATACGGTCATCTTGATGCGATCGCCAGGCATCACCATTTCAGCATCGGAGCCATCGTCAGCAGTGAAGGCATCGATAGTGCCGGTTACGTCGGTGGTACGTACGTAGAACTGAGGACGATAGCCAGGGAAGAACGGAGTGTGACGTCCACCTTCTTCTTTCTTGAGGATGTAAACCTCAGACTTGAATTTGGTGTGAGGGGTGATGGAGCCGGGCTTGGCCAGAACCATGCCGCGCTCGATCTCGTCCTTCTGGATACCTCGAAGCAGTACACCAACGTTGTCACCAGCCATACCTTCGTCCAGAGTCTTCTGGAACATCTCAACACCAGTAACGGTGGTAGAGCGGGTGTCAGCCAAACCAACGAGTTCGATGGTCTCGCCGACTTTAACCTTGCCACGCTCGATACGACCGGTAGCAACAGTTCCACGACCGGTAATGGAGAAAACGTCCTCAACAGCCATCAAGAAAGGCTTGTCAATATCGCGTTCGGGAGCGGGAATGTAGGCGTCAACTTCATCCATCAGCTTGTAGATTTTGTCAGCCCATTCGCCAGGACCGCCACCGACCAATTCTTCAACAGCCTTCAGAGCAGAACCGGTGACGATGGGAATCTCGTCGCCATCGAAGTCGTATTCAGACAGCAGCTCGCGAACTTCAAGTTCAACCAGTTCCAGGAGCTCTTCGTCGTCAACTTGATCTTCCTTGTTCAGGAACACAACCAAGTTGGGCACACCTACCTGACGAGCGAGGAGAATGTGTTCGCGAGTTTGAGGCATGGGACCGTCAGCCGCAGATACAACCAGAACGGCACCGTCCATTTGAGCTGCACCGGTAATCATGTTCTTCACGTAGTCAGCGTGACCGGGGCAGTCCACGTGGGCGTAGTGACGACCTTCGGTCTCGTACTCTACGTGTGCAGTGTTGATGGTGATACCGCGTGCTTTTTCTTCAGGAGCAGCGTCAATATCTTCATAGTTACGAGCCTTTGCACCACCTTTCGCCGCCAAGCTCATGGTGATCGCAGCGGTCAACGTAGTTTTGCCGTGGTCAACGTGGCCAATGGTGCCGATGTTGACGTGGGGCTTATTCCGTTCGAATTTCTCACGTGCCATTTGTCTGTGTTCCTCTGTTTAGTCGTTCCCTTTGTATTTAGCGATGATGGTGTCGGCGACGCTGCGAGGAACTTCCTCGTAGTTGCTGAACTCCATCGAGAAAGTACCGCGTCCCTGAGTCTTGGATCGAATGTCGGTGGCATAGCCGAACATTGTCGCCAAAGGTACTTTAGCAGTTACTTTGGCCACTGGATCGCCAGGTTCCATAGATTCAACGTGTCCGCGACGGGAGTTGAGATCGCCAATCACATCTCCAAGGAAGTCGTTAGGAACTTCCACCTCGACTTTCATGCCGGGTTCAAGCAAAACGGGGCCGCATCGCTTGGCAGCTTCCCGCAGTGCCATAGAGCCTGCAATCTTGAACGCCATTTCGTTGGAGTCCACTTCGTGGTACGAGCCATCTATTAAGGTAGCTCGCACATCAATCAGTGGATATCCCGCAACAACGCCTGATTCGCAGGCTTCTTTGATGCCTTCCTCCACCGGGCCGATATATTCCTTAGGAACAACCCCCCCCACGATTTTGGAGACAAACTCGAACCCAGAGCCGGCTTCATTGGGCTCAAGATCAATCACGACATGCCCGTATTGACCCTTGCCGCCGCTCTGGCGAATAAACTTTCCTGCCACTTTATTGGTGGGCTTGCGAATGGTTTCGCGATACGCAACCTGCGGAGCGCCTACATTCGCCTCAACGTTAAATTCCCGCAGCATGCGATCGACGAGAATTTCCAGGTGCAGCTCCCCCATACCCGAAATCAAGGTTTGGTTGGTTTCAGCGTCAATCGCCACCCTAAAGGTCGGATCTTCATCCGATAGCGATTTCAGCGCTTTAGAAAGCTTGTCTAGGTCTGCCTGAGTCTTGGGTTCAACCGCAACTGAAATAACAGGCTCCGGAATAAACAGGGATTCAAGAATGATGGGCTGCTTGGCATCGCTCAGGGTGTCGCCGGTTATAGTGTCCTTCAAACCCAGGACGGCACCCAAGTCTCCTGCCCGTAGCTCATCAACATCAATTCGATCGTCCGCTTTCATGACGATCAGACGCGATACGCGCTCTTTTTTGCCCTTGACGGGATTGAGCACGTAACTCCCTTTTTCAAGTACACCTGAGTAGACTCGCACAAACGTAAGGCGTCCGTAGGGATCGGACATAACCTTGAACGCTAATGCCGATAACGGTGCATCATCATCGGCCTCGCGAGCCTCTTCCTCGCCGTTTTCCAGTTCGCCCTTGATGGCAGGTACGTCGATCGGTGCAGGAAGGTAATCTACTACTGCGTCTAGCAAAAGCTGTACGCCTTTGTTTTTGAAGGCCGAGCCACACAGAACAGGCATGATTTCGTTAGCAATGGTTGCTTTACGCAATCCTGAGACCAATTCCTCTGTTGTCAGCTCTTCCCCGTCCAAAAACTTCTCAGTCAGACGATCGTCAGTCTCGGCAACAGCTTCTACCAGCGTCTCGCGATATTCGGAAGCTAGCTCTCGCATGCTCTCGGGAATATCGGTGACTTCGATATCGGTGCCGAGATCGTTGGTATAGATGTGAGCTTCCATCTTTACCAAGTCGATCAAGCCAGTAAATTCATCTTCGGCACCGATCGGCAGCTGGATGGCAACTGCATTGGTATGGAGGCGATCGCGCATCTGGCCAACCGCCGCAGAGAAATCAGAACCAGTGCGATCCATTTTGTTGACGAATGCAATCCGGGGCACCGAGTAGCGATTGGCCTGTCGCCACACGGTTTCTGTCTGCGGCTGCACGCCATCAACAGCCGAGAACACCACGATTACCCCGTCGAGCACTCGCATGGATCGTTCAACTTCAATCGTGAAATCTACGTGACCGGGCGTGTCAATGATATTGATGCGGTGATCGCGCCAATTGGTCGAGATCGCCGCAGCCGTAATCGTAATGCCGCGCTCCCGCTCTTGGGCCATCCAGTCCGTAACGGCATTGCCGTCATGGACTTCACCAATCTTGTGAACAATTCCCGAATAAAATAGGATGCGCTCGGTCGTTGTAGTCTTGCCAGCATCAATGTGTGCAGCAATCCCGATATTCCGAACTGTATCCAGAGGAATGGTACGAGCCACAACTGCCTCCTGAAATCGTCCCGCTTTAGGACGAGTGTTTCATTACCGCTGAACAACTAAGCCCAATTGCTCGACTCCGCAACAGGCTTAAAACCACTATGTCTGGTGCTGTCTTCTAATTAGTAGCGGTAGTGAGCAAACGCCTTGTTCGCTTCAGCCATGCGGTGAGTTTCCTCACGCTTGCGGATGGTGTTGCCGGTCTCATTGGAAGCATCCATCAGCTCGTTAGCCAGCTTCATAGCCATGGTTTTGCCGGGACGAGCTCGCGAGAAGTTGGACAGCCAACGCAGGGCCAAAGTAGTCCCTCGTTCGCCACGAACTTCCATGGGTACCTGATAGGTCGCACCACCTACACGGCGAGCTTTTACCTCAACCATAGGAGTCGCATTACGCAAGCCGTTCTCTACAACTTCCAGAGGATCGGCGCCAGTACGCTCGGCAATGATATCCATGGCGTCGTAAACGATCTTAGAGGAGAGAGAAGCCTTGCCATCCAGCATGAGCTTGCGGATCAGCATGGCAACTAAACGGCTACCGTACTTGGGGTCGGGGGTAACTTCGCGGCGAGTGGCTCGATTGCGGCGGGACATAACAGAAACTAAACCTAATTTGGATGATTGAATTACAAGCGATGAAGCATCAAAGCTGCTCAGGGGCGCAGGCACTCGATGTCCATTTATTCCTTAGGACGCTTGGCACCGTACTTGGAACGGCCTTGGCGACGGTCTTTGACACCTGCGGTGTCGAGCGTGCCTCGGATGATGTGGTAACGAACACCGGGTAAATCCTTCACACGACCGCCACGAATCATAACGACGGAGTGCTCTTGCAAGTTATGTCCAATTCCGGGAATGTAAGCCGTAACCTCAAACCCAGACGTCAGCCTGACACGAGCAACTTTGCGCAGTGCAGAGTTAGGCTTTTTCGGAGTGGTGGTGTACACGCGGGTGCACACACCTCTACGCTGAGGGCAAGCCTTGAGCGCGGGGGACTTAGACTTCTGCTTGGCGACGCTTCGTTCTTCTCGAATTAGCTGCTGAATAGTGGGCATGGGGTTGAGGTTTGGGTAGGTAGAAATAGAATGTTTTGCTGGTATGCAACCGTGGCGAATGGCAGCTCCGCACCTGAGTACGGTTGCACTAGATTTCGACTATTGCACCGAAGATGAATACTAACAAGCCGCGATCGCAGATGTCAATTTCATGCAATTGAAATTCTTGGTTCATGAAAGGCTTGCACGGTAGTACACAGTTCGTTATGCTCTTAACTGCGCCGGACAAAAGCGGCGTTCTTCAAGTCAGCCGGGATAGCTCAGTTGGTAGAGCAGAGGACTGAAAATCCTCGTGTCACCAGTTCAAGTCTGGTTCCTGGCATTTAACAGAAATACTTTGTACTTTGTTGTACTTTGAAAGCGCAGATTCGCTTTCATCGCGACTTGTGCATGCAACACAATTTTATTCGGTGGGTCATCCACTTGGTCGCGCCTGGGCTTGTATAGAAACCGTTTAAGCAGAAGCCACGAATCCGGAGCGGACAGATAAATGGCCTCTGAATCATTGAGAAAGGTGGCTAGCAGACGCTAGCCACAGAAATAATCTACTTGCTTAACGTGCGAATAAGTAATGGGAGTTACTACCCCAACTTGGGCGTAGCATTCGCTTTCTCGGGAATGGTAGTGTACTCAGCCACGATCGCCTTAAACTCATCTCCATCCAGCGTTTCCCGCTCGATCAGAGTTTCCGCCAGCCGATCCACCAGGTCACGGTTTTCCAGCAAAATAGACCGAGCTTTCTGATAGCACCGCTCCAGAATTTCCCGTACTTGCACGTCGATGCGCGCCGCAACATCCTCGGACAGCTCGCTGCGATTCCAGTTGCCCCCGAGGAAAACCTCTTGGTTGGGCTGCTCGAGCATCAATGGACCGAGATCGGACATACCGAAACGAGTCACCATCTGGCGAACCAGGCCGGTGTTCTGCTGTAAATCGTTACTTGCCCCTGTGGTTACTTCGCTGTAGCCGAAGACAATTTCTTCTGCAGCACGTCCACCAAAACCGACAACAACGCGATCGAGCATCCATGCACGACTGTATAGACCGCTGTCCATCTGCTCTTCGTTGGGAATGGGCTGTGCAAAGCCACCCGCCCCGCTAGAACGGGGAATAATCGTCACCTTGTTAAGGTCATCCGAGTATTCCAGCAGCGTCATCAACAAAGCGTGACCGGTCTCGTGATAAGCAATCAAACGCTTAGTCTTGCTGTCCAACAACGGAGGCTTGGTTAACCCAATCGTGATCCGATCGATCGCATCATCAATATCCTTGTTGGTAATCATCAGTTGCTGACGACGAGCAGCCAAAATAGCAGCCTCATTCAGCAGGTTTTCCAGATCTGCACCGGCAAAACCAGGAGTACGACGAGCAATCGTTTCTAGGTTGACGTCATCTGACAACTTCTTGTCACGAGCGTGAACCTTGAGGATGTCGTGACGCCCTCTGAAGCTGGGGCGATCCACTGTAACCTGGCGGTCAAATCGACCGGGACGCATGAGAGCAGAGTCTAGAACATCTGCACGGTTAGTTGCCGCGATGATGATGATGCCGGTGTTACCCTCAAAACCGTCCATCTCGGTCAACAACTGGTTTAGTGTTTGCTCGCGCTCGTCGTTACCGACGCCGATACCGTCACCTAGTTGAAGACCCACTGTATATATTTCATAGATGATGTTAATGG
>JBFRWD010000071.1:0-12019 GCA_051439425.1 Synechococcus sp. | reverse complement strand
AATTTGTCCTCGTCAGATCGCGATAATCGGGAAGCATGGTTACAGGCGATCGCTATTCAAGCACGATTACTAGCCCACTTACTAGCCATTAGTCGGTTACTTCAAGATAATCGGGACAATCTCCTGCTACTCGAACTAATGACCGAACTTTCCGCTTTGGGTGAGAGCCTAAGTACAACTTTTGCTAAATTATCTCTAGCAATTGTTGACCAACAAATTGGAAGACAACTTCCCAATCCTAAACCTGACTTTCAACGCTGGCAAGACCAGTTAAACAGAATGAGAACGGCAGAAACAATCCAATCTTATGACTTAGCAAGTCGCCTAAAAGTAGGACTGATCGAACATCGTTTGGCAGGATTGATCTCAGACCTCTCGAAGATTTTGTCTTGGTTAGAGACACGCCGTTGTGATCTCGATTTGCTGATTGACCTCGAACCAGCTTCTCAAAATTGAAGTACTTTTTGCCATGAACGTAAACCGCTATATCTTCAAACTCGCCCTCGGAGCAGCCCTCGCTTTTGCTGTCGGTAATGCCTTACATTCAAGACGCATGACCTACGTTCTGTATGGTTCTATTCTCTGCATCCATCCGATTGCTGGCGATACCCTGGATTATGTTCTTGATAAACTAAAATCTGCCGCTCTCGGAGCTACTTTAGGCATAAGTCGGGATGCTGCGTTTCAAGGCAATGCCTATATAACCCTTTCCCTCGGTCTAACCGTGTTGCTTGTTGGGGGATATTGGTTTGGCATCCCCAAGCGCTTGTTAGCATTTAGCGGAATTGTAATTATTATGGCAGTCAGTAATCCAACCTACATTACCGAGTCTTCAAATTATATTGGTTTGAGATTTTGGAACATTTTTCTCGGTGCCGCTGTCGGCATGGCAGTTAATATCGCCTTCTGGCCTAACCGCGATCTTGATAAAATCGAGCCAGCCTTGATCAGAGCGATCGCCAGTATTGGTAAACTCTATGCTACGGTTATCAATGATTATCGGCAAGTGTACATTAAAGAATTATTTGTCCAATTTAAAGAATTATTGTCACAGTGAATAATCCCTATAACTTCTGTAAAATATATGTTTCAGTCATTATCACTTCATATAGTAGCACTTGAATGATTTAAAGAATTAAATGTCAATTATTTTCAAACGCAATTTTTAGTTTAAAGAATTAAGTGTCAATTTTTTCTCAAATTTAATTTATTCACTATACTAAAGGCTTAAAAAAGAATTAAGAAAAATTTTTATAGGTATGCGATCATCATAGGGTTCGTTTTTTTGCTAAATGTATCAACTGTCATACTCCCTTTTTGATTCCTTTTCAATGGGAAATAGGTGAATGTCAGCACTGCGGGTTACCTTTTGAAAAGATGGCTAGACATCAAAAAAAGTTAAACAAAGTTTGAATCTCTCGATCAGGATTAAGTATTGAGAAAATCCTTTGGTCACAAACTAGTTTAGTTTAATGCCAAGTTGGCTATGGCTTTTCAAGAAAGTTAATGGAATCGTAAAGAATTGTTCCAATTGAAGTTTAATCTGTTTTTAATTATAGCTTTTAGGTGTTCAATTAATAAGTATAAGGGGTTGTTGAAATTGCAGTCTCGTTTAAACAATTTGCTCAGCAATATCTCTATTAACAGCCTAGTTAACCATTAAGCAATACTCAAAAATTCATTTAAGCTGATTGCGCCCTTTATGGGTAGAAGAAACAGAAACTCTCTTGTAGGAGCTATTGCTATCTGAGCAAGTGTTGTCTTGAAAATAATTGAAAGGGAGAACTTCCAATGCCTACCACTCCTACTTATCCAGGCGTTTACATCGAGGAAATTCCCAGTGGTGTGCGCACGATTACAGGCGTTGCTACATCCATTGCTGCCTTCATCGGTCGCACTTTGCAGGGTCCTGTCAATGAACCAACTACCATCAATAGCTACGGCGACTTCGAGCGGTTATTCGGTGGGCTGCATGAGGAATATCTCATGAGCTATGCTGTGAAAGATTTCTACCAGAACGGTGGTAGCCAGGCGCTTATTGTGCGGCTGATTCACCCTAACTTCGCAACAGATGGAAATCGTGATACAGCTCTTAGAGTAGCAGATCTAGTAGCTGATGAGGCTGATGGCGACGATGTAGATGCTGCCAAAACTGCCATGGATCAAAAGGCAGACGAAATCATAGATGATGCGGATAGCCCAGTAGCTGAGAAAGAGTATGCGGGTTTGGTCAAGGAAGCTGTCGCGACAGCGGCAGGTAAGACTGGAGTCACTGTTGACGATCTTAAAAAAGCGGCGCAACTTCTTTTCCCCAGAAAGGCGCTCCTGAAACTGCCAACGTCGACAGCTGGTGATCCTCTGAAGCTTGAAGCTGCTAGTGAAGGAGAGTGGGGAAATGCGCTACGCGCTCGCGTGGACTACGACGACATTGATGACAACGTTGCCGACCGTTACCAGCCTCTGACTAAGGACGATCTCTTTAACCTGACAATCCGCAATATGAATACAGGGGATACCGAGCGGTTCCTCAATCTGACGGTTAGAGACAGTTCAAGGCGGGTAGATCGGGTACTTGAAAATGAGTCAAATCTTTTAAGAGTTTCCCAACTTTCGGCATTACGTCCGAAGGAGACAGATGACCAAACACCTGCCCTAACTGATGAAGAAAAAAAGATTCAACCTTTCTCTGAAAAAGACACGAAGCGTTCGGTTGGAGTGTCAGGCGATGATCTAGGGAGCAATGGCGGCAAGCTAGACCGCAATGATTTTACTGCTGGGTCAGGACTAAAAGACAACAAAAGAGGTCTCTATGCGCTTGATAAAGCAGATCTCTTTAATCTCCTATGTATTCCCCCGGAAGAGCGGGGTCAGAGTACGACGAAAGAGATATACCAAGATGCGCTGCCTTATTGTCAGGAGCGACGCGCTATGCTGATTGTTGATTCCCCAGCAGAATGGAGTGCTAATAAGGAAACAGCGGCTGCGAAAGCTAAGAGTGAGCTGTCAAACCTTGGCTTAACTGGTGAACAAGCTAGAAATGCGGCTCTATTCTTTCCACGAGTCATTCAATCCGATCCCAAACGCGAAGGACAGCTAGATACTTTTGTTCCCTGTGGAATTATCGCGGGTGTAATGGCGCGCACTGACACAACACGGGGCGTTTGGAAGGCACCGGCTGGCATTGACGCGACCTTGAATGGCATACAGGGGTTGGAAGTCAACTTAAACGATCCTGAAAATGGGATGCTGAATCCACTCGGCATTAACTGCCTGCGATTTTTTCCGGTCATTGGCAGAGTCGTTTGGGGTTCGCGGACCCTCCGAGGGGCAGATCAGCTAGCAGATGAATATAAGTATATTCCGATTCGTCGCTTGGTTCTCTTCATAGAGGAAAGTCTTTATCGAGGGACTCAGTGGGTGGTCTTCGAGCCGAATGACGAGCCTCTGTGGGCTCAGATTCGACTTAATATCGGGGCTTTTATGCAAAATCTATTTCGGCAAGGAGCCTTCCAGGGAAGTACCCCTCGCGAGTCTTACTTCGTTAAGTGCGACAAAGAAACTACACCCCAGAATGATATCAATCTGGGCATTGTCAATATTGTGGTTGGGTTTGCCCCGCTCAAGCCAGCTGAGTTCGTCATTATTAAGATCCAGCAGATGGCTGGTCAGATTGCTACCTAGATTATCATGAAGGAGTAAGTCAATGGCTCAATTTAGCGTCAATGTTAACCCTCAGCGGTTCGATCCCTATAAAAATTTCAAGTTTCGCGTGAAATGGGATGGGAAATATGTTGCTGGGGTCAGTAAGGTCGGTGCTCTGAAGCGGACAACCGAAGTTGTTGAGCATCGCGAGGGTGGAGATCCTAGTTCGGTTCGGAAGTCTCCAGGACAGAGTAAGTACGAAGCGATCATGCTCGAACGCGGTGTCACCCACGACAAGGAGTTTGAACAATGGGCAAATAAGGTTTGGAACTATGGTTCTGGGCTAGGCAAGGAGGTCTCTCTAAAAGATTTTCGCAAAGACATAATCATTGAAATGTATAATGAAGCGGGACAACTGGCGATCGCCTATAAGGTTTATCGCTGCTGGGTCTCCGAGTATCAGGCTCTTCCAGAACTTGACGCCAGTGCCAATGCGGTTGCGATTCAGACGTTAACGCTCCAAAACGAAGGCTGGGAGCGAGACTACGAAGTAACTGAGCCGACTGAGCCCACTTTTACTGAACCTCCTGCGTAATTACTTATGCGTCCTATATCAGCTTCCGAATTATTGAACCTCTGGGAACAAGGGGTTTCTAAGTCATCGGTTGAGAGAGCCCTAATGTTGTTAGGTACGGCTTGTCCAGAAACATCACTAGAGGCACTAGCCCAACTCAGCATTGGTCAGCGCGATACCCTGCTGCTAATGTTGCGGGAGTGGCTCTTTGGTTCTCAACTCGTGGGCGTTGCCACCTGTCCCAAGTGTGGCGATCGCATAGAGCTCAGCTTTCAAGTCTCAGACATCCAAGCTACAACGACTATTGAGTCAGTCAGAGAGTTTTCTCTCAGTATTGATGGCTATGAGATTTGTTTTCGGCTTCCCAACAGCGCGGATTTAACTGCACTTCCTGCAGCTAACTGTAAAATTCCTAACCTCGATCGGGCAGTTGAAACTTCACAGTTTCTGCTGGAACGCTGTCTCCTCAAGATTGTCTATCAAGGTAAAGTGAAGAAACCCGATCAACTGCCCCCTGAAGTGGAACAGAAGGTCATAGAACAGATGGCACTGGAGGATCCGCAAGCTGACGTGCAGCTCAACTTATTTTGTCCAACCTGCAACCATCAATGGCAGTCAGCTTTTGATATCGTGTCGTTTTTCTGGAGTGAAATTCACACTTGGGCACAGCGAACTCTTAGGGAGATTCATGCTTTGGCTTCAGTTTACGGCTGGCGGGAGTCGGAGATTCTGGCATTGAGTCCTGGACGGCGGCAATTGTATATGGAGATTATAGGCAAATGAGCAACTATCTCAGTAATCTAGTAGCTAGAAATCTGGGTCTAGCTGAGACAGTTAAACCCCGCCCGATCTACCGCTTTGAATCTGTGCCAGGATTAGCTGGGTCAGGTGAAACTGAAAAGATGAGCTGGGAGCAACAAGCTGGGGCAGTTACTTCCGATCAGATTGAATTAGCAGAGATCTCAGAGGAGCAAATCTCAACAACTCTTTCTGTTGAACAGTTAGGAAATGTGCTAGCTCATCAGCCTATGGAGCAACCTCTATCCTCTCAATTGCAGGAGCAGATGATATCATCTGTGACTAAGCGGCAAGCCTCTGAAGAAAAATCTGAGGAAAAACTAGAACTACCAGAGCCATTTGCTTCCCTAGAACCTCCGACAGGAAATTCTCAAGTTACCACTAGTCAGCCTAGAGCAGAATCAGAGCTAATTCAGCCACCTGCCAGTGAAGATTTGCTGAACAATCTAGATCGGCAGCAGCATAGCTCGACTGTTCATACTGAGACTAGTATTCCCATTTTAAATGGTTACACACCAAAAGCAACTAAAGTGAGACCAAAACAATCGTCCCCCTCACTCGAAGCAGAAGCTATAGAGGGAGGAGAAACAACGTCGAGTTCGGGTCAACAATCATTTACTCCTGCCAGGAAGGCACAAACGATTGACCTCATTGTGGGAAGTTCCGCTATACAATCTCAACTAACTGTACCTAAGCCGACTTCGATTCAACCGACTACAATTAAGAGCACTTCCCAACCCCAACCATTTGTTAATCCTTTGAGCGAGCCAATAGTTACAAACCTGGTTGAGTCAGATCCCATGCCAGCATTAACTCCTATGCCGCGCCCTGCAAAGACAAAAGTTGAAGTGCAGCCGCAGACAACCTCGTCTGTCAAACAAGTAACAACTGCATCTGGAAACACGGTATCAAAAAACAGCTCGTTTTCTAGCATTGAAGTAACTATTGGTCGGATTGAAGTTCGGGTAACTCCTCCACCTGTCTCTCCTCAACCCAAATCTCGTTGCCAATCACCTGTGATGAGTCTCGATGAATATTTACGCCAACGCGCTCAAGGAGACAACAGATGAGCAACTCCTTAGCCATTGCTGCTGTAACTGCTACCCTGCGCAATCTGCTCAATGATACGCAAAAGGGTCTTCCCGCTGAGCTAGCCGATGCTGCTGTTACGACTAAACCTCTGGATAAAGCAGGTAACGGAAATGGAAGCAACGAAGGCAGTAGCAATCTTGTCAACCTCTTTCTTTATCAGACTGAACCCAATGCTGCCTGGCGTAATATGGAGATGCCAATTCAGGTCAAACCAGGAGAAACTGGTCAGCCTCCCCTAGCTTTGAACCTATATTACCTCATAACTGCCTACGGAAAAGGTGACGAGGATATTTTGGCCCATCGCTTACTAGGTAAGGCAATGAGTATCTTCCACGATCGCCCAGTTCTCGGCAGAGCTGAGATTGAAGCGGCGTTGCCGGGCAATAATCTCTACCAACAGGTGGAGCGCGTGCGCATCACACCACAACCTATGTCTTCGGAAGAGATGTCCAAACTATGGGCTACCTTTCAGACCCAGTACCGTATCTCCGCAGCTTACCAAGTTGCAGTGGTTTTAATCGACAGTACTCGTCCTGGGAAAGCGGCACTTCCTATACTATCCCGTGGCAGTGACGATCGGGGGGTGAACACCGTAGCTTCTTCCTCTCCCTTCCTCCGAGAAGTGCATTTACCCAATCGCAAACCCAGTGCTGAGTTAGGTGATATCCTAAAAATTCGAGGTGAAGGATTAGATAGCGATAATTTAATGGTGCGCTTTCGCTATCAGCGTTCCAATTTTGCTGAGCCCTCTGATTTGCCGATTCTCCTACCAGTGGAAATTTCTCCTTTACCTGAGAGAGCTGCCACGGAAATGCAAGTTCAACTTCCTACTGCTGATACTCCTGGGGTTCCCGCCCAGTGGCCGGCTGGTTTCTACACTCTGTCTCTTGTGATTCAACGACCTAATTTACCCAACTGGACAACAAATGAATTGCCCTTTTGCTTGGCTCCACAGCTCGTAATAACTCAGCCAACCCCACCTCCAGGAGCAACGATCGCAGAAGCCCCAACTGGGGATGTCAACCTGCGTTTGACCTGTACTCCACCAGTGCTTTTAAAAATCTCCCCTGGAGAACCGGTCAAGCTATTGCAGCGGGTCATCCTACTATTTGGCGATCGCGAAATTTCGGTGCAATCGGCTTCGACAATAGCAGACTCATCCACAGAACTCAATTTTCTCGTGAGGGATGCAGAGCCTGAGACCTATATCCTGCGATTGCGGGTGGATGGGGTAGACAGCATTCCGATAGACTTCACGAACATCCCACCTCAGTTTGCAGATGACCAAAAAGTTAAGATTAATCCATTACCCTAAGGTGAATTTCCATGAACGAGCTGGAGCAATGGCAGCAGAATAACGAAGTATATCTGGCTAAGGCCCTGACCTGGCTGCGCTTGCGTTTGCTCCAACAGGCCCGTTCTCATCGCACAACTACGGCAACCTCGTCGGGTTCTTGGTTGAGCCGCCTGTGTAAACCTTTTAGGAGGCATCGGTTAGCGTCAGCTTCCACCCCTGTTGAAAAGGTAAGTGATGCTAAGGTGAGACAAGCCTATGAGGAGATGCTGGAAGCGGAGAAGCTGGAGCCTAGACCGGCAATGATTTTGCTGAGTCAGCGATTTGGGCTGTCTCGCTTCGAACAGCAGGTGTTACTGCTGTGCGCTGCGCTGGAGTTGGATACGCGCATTGCCGAGCTTTGTGCGCGGGCTCAGGACAATTTCAACCGCCCCTATCCCACCTTTGCCCTGGTGCTGTCCCTATTTGACGAACCCGCCTGGGATGTACTATCTCCAGAACGGCCCCTGCGCTACTGGCGACTGATCGAAATCAATCAACCCGGTGCTCAACCCCTCACCACCAGTCCCTTACGGTCAGACGAGCGCATTGTCAACTATATCAAGGGGCTGAACTATTTAGATGACCGCCTAGCACCGTTGCTCGTACCCTTGGAGACCGCCGAGCGGGAGATTGAATTGCCCCCTTCCCAGCAAGAAGAACTAGAAGCAATCATGGGACAACTGGAGCAGGCTCACTGGCGGCAGCGCCCTCCACTAATACAGCTAATTGGAGCGGACTCGATGAGCAAGCAACTGATGGCTCAGCGAGCCGCAGCGGAGCTAAAATTGGATCTCTGCCGTTTGCCAGTAGAGTTATTGCCAGTCCAAGCTAGTGAGTTGGAAACCTTTGCTCGTTTGTGGCAACGGGAGAGCTTGCTGTTGCCCTTCACCCTCTACCTAGATGCCCAGGATACGGATGGTCCTAAACCGGCAGGGGGACAGGCACCACCCCTGTATCGTTTTTTGTCTCGCTGCCAAGGCCTGTTGTTCCTGAGTACCCGAGAGATTCATCACAGCTTGGGAAGACCTACGATTTTAGCAGATATTGATAAACCGACTGCTGTTGAACAAGAAGAAATCTGGGCAGAGGAACTAGGTGATGTGGCAGCTAATAGCCCGGCTCTGCTGGCGGGACAGTTTAACCTTAATGCCTTAACAATTCAGCAGATTGCTCAAACGGTGCTGGCGGAAATACCAAGTAACGGAGATCCCGTACATGAAAAGCTCTGGGCTGCTTGCTTAGGCAGCACCCGTCCCCAGTTGGACGTGCTAGCTCAGCGCCTCGATCCCAAGGCCACCTGGGAAGATATTGTCCTACCTGAAGAGGAGAAAAACCTGCTACATCAGATTGCCGACCAGGTGCGGCAGCGCGGTACGGTGTATGAAGAATGGGGATTTCATCGACGGATGAACCGAGGGTTGGGAATTAGCGCCCTATTTGCTGGGGATAGTGGTACGGGTAAGACCATGGCAGCAGAGGTGATTGCCAATGACTTAGATCTGAACCTCTACCGAATTGATCTCTCGGCAGTGGTGAGCAAATACATCGGCGAAACTGAGAAAAACCTGCGTCGTCTGTTCGATGCGGCGGAAGATGGGGGGGCAATCTTGTTTTTTGATGAAGCAGATGCCCTGTTTGGCAAGCGCAGTGAGGTGAAAGATTCCCATGACCGCTATGCCAACATTGAAATTAACTATCTGTTGCAGCGAATGGAGGCCTACCGAGGGCTAGCGATTTTGGCAACCAATATGAGGAGTTCTCTGGATAATGCCTTCGTGCGCCGTTTGCGCTTTATCGTTAACTTTCCTTTCCCCAGTCTGGCTGAGCGTGAGGCCATTTGGGAGCGGGTGTTTCCTACCGAGATGCACGACCAGGAATTGCTCAAGGGATTGGATCGCAATCGTCTGGCGCGCTTTAACTTGACGGGGGGCAGTATTCATAATATTGCTCTCAACGCAGCATTTTTAGCTGCCCAAAAGAATACATTGGTGACAATGCCTCTGGTGATGGCAGCGGCGCGGGCGGAGTTTCGTAAGCTGGAGCGACCGATTAATGAGCTGGATTTTCGCTGGCAAGAGCCAAAAGGAGTTAAAATATGACTATCAATATTCATATCGAGCGTCTGGTTTTGGATGGGGTAAATATTTCGCCCAGTCAGCGTCCCTTCGTAAAGGCAGCAGTTGAAGCGGAACTAGGACGATTGCTGGCTGAGGGGGGGTTAGCTACGGAATTACTGGGGGGTGGGGCAGTGCCTCGTGTTCCAGGAGGAAGGATTGAACTGGCCCCAGAAAACAATCCTAGCCAGTTGGGACAGCAGATTGCCCAAGCTGTATATGGGGGGATTGGATTGTGACTCGTGAAAGTGTAACTCAGACTCAGCAACAGATGCCAACAACGCATCCGCTTTCTAGCGGGATCTTGCAACGCAAATGTACGTCTTGCGGGCAGCAGATGATTGCAGGTGGTGAGTGTGCTGAATGCCAGAAGAAAAAATCGCCCTTGAAGCGTCGTTCCGCCATTCAGTCTGAACCTGCTGAAGTACCACCCATCATACATGAGGTATTGCAATCGCCTGGTCAGCTTTTGGATCACCAAACACGTTCCTTTATGGAGTCACGCTTCGGGCACGATTTCAGCCAGGTACGCGTGCATAACAACACACAAGCAGCTGAATCAGCAGCTACAGTAAATGCGGTGGCGTATACTGTAGGTCGTGATGTAATATTTGGAGAGGGTCAGTATATGCCTGGTACGACCAAGGGCCAAAGACTACTGGCGCATGAGTTGACTCACGTAGTACAGCAAGGTTCACAAAAAGTGCAGCGTCGAAACCTCTTGACTATCAGTCGACCTAGCGATACCTCTGAAATACAGGCAGACACAGTGGCACAATACATCGCCAGAGATCTGCCACTGCCTCTGAATTCTATAAAGCGATTAAATAAAAATATTCTGCAGCGACAGACATTCAAACCCTGGCCAGGGCAGAATGGGACTGATGTACCAAGAACTCTTACCAAAAAGGGGGATATCATCCGCGAGCAGGTACAAAGGAAAGGCGATCCGTTATTCGCCCAACCTGGGCCTATCTTGCTGGAATTCAATCAGGCTCAGTGCACTTTGACTTCGACGATGGCAATTAACTTTACTCATCCCAAGGACAAAAAGGTTCGGCTAACCTCCAAGAAGTTCGACAATCTTAAAACGAAGATCCTGCAGGTGGCGAACAAACGTCTCAATGGCTGGATCACACTGAGCGTAGGCAGTGATAAGGCTTGCACTCTGCCGTGCCGTGGGAAGGAGATCAAGGTGACAGTGGTTGCCCGTGAGGGAAAGTCGGCTAATGCTGCTGAAGTTGAGCTTAGAAGTGATACAGGCCGATCTAATGAAGCTCAGATATTTGCTGGTGGAGATGATTGGTTTACCGCACTTCTTGGTGGTGTCTCGGGAGGGACATTGTGGCATGAGGCAGGTCATATTGTTCTCGGTTTGCCTGATGAGTATGCTGCACGAGCCAGCGTACCGGAATTGAAAGGGCGGGCAGCAGGTGAGCGCTCGCACGTGAATGAGAGTGACTGGTCAGCGATGGCGTCTCATAGTTCCTTTGGTAGGCGCGCAGTGTTGCACCCGCGACATTTCTCATTTATGCCCGCATGGCTCGGTCGAAAATTTCCCAAATGTCGCTTCAGCATAAAAGCAGCACCGCGCCCTGTTGTAATCGATGTCGTAATAGGATTAGACCTCGCCTTTACAGGGAAATTTGGAGGAGTCTGGAGTTTGGGGCAAGGCTTAGAGTTGGCAGCGGGTTTTCCCCTGAACCGCTTACGTCGGTGGCGTTTACTGGTAGGTGGATACGGAGCATACTTAGGACAGCTCGAACCACCGAAACGGAAAGCTTTCCTTGTCGGTGCACTAGTAGGTCTCAGCTATTCTACCAATCGGTCTGCTGGCGGGTTTGGGCTTCGGGGTGACCTCCGGCTAGGCGGCGCGTTTGGTAAAGCCGTTGACCCTAGTGGTGCACTTACGACTAGCGGTCGCCTACAGCTTGGTTACGCCGGACCGTGGTTCGAGTTTGGTGCTTTCGGTGAGGTTGGCGCTGCAATTATTGGAGGTTCACCAAAACTGCGCGAAGATCCATATTTTCAGTTGGGACTCCAATTAGGAATAACTTTCTAAAAATCATCTTCAATGTGGAAGAGTGTCAGAAAAAGCGATCTCTCTTGCAGCGTCGCTCCACTAATCAATCAGAACCTTCTGAAATTTCGCCCATTATGCATAAAGTTTTGTGATCGCGTCTCAGTCATGGAAATGAAGGAGGCATTGTTGCAGTCTTTAAAACCGGTTTTAAATTTGATATTCTACCAGTATTGATCGAGACGAGTATGAACTTTTGCTGCGAGATTGCCTCATATCCCGTTCAGTTTGCTATGAATGAAGTAGTAAATATTGTTGATAAACATGGAGGGCTAGCAGATGCAAATGCGATCGCCCACAAACACTCAAACCCAATCATCTTTTACGCCTATTCAGACAGGAATTCTTCAGCGCAAATGTGCTTCTTGTGGTCAGCATACAAT
>JBFRWD010000070.1:0-8745 GCA_051439425.1 Synechococcus sp. | reverse complement strand
GGTTAAGTTGACGCAAACATATATCAATCAATACATAGTAATATTGAGCTCTAAAAGCTTTTCCCAGTAAGCCTTTCAAGCTACTTGCACTTCGTTGCAGCTTCGCTTCAATCACCCCAACATGATTCGCAAGGGGCAGCTGGATGACGTTGCTCGTGGAGACGTTGTTGCACAGAACAACTGCGTCGATCAGCTCTTCGGGATTACTGTATAAAAATTCAAGAGCAGCGAAAGGTTCTAGTTACTCATTACGTTGTTGCAACAGAACCTCCTTTACTTGTCAAAAAATCAAAACAAACAGAAGTAGAATGAATGTCGTTTGAGTAGTCTTGGGATAAATCAGTATATGAAAAGACACTACTCGCTTCTTTATTGCTCTGTCTTTTCCAGCCAAACTTTGCATGAATATCTTGAATAATTCTTGCATCGTCTGCAGATAATTGAACTAATATCGAAGCAAACGCTATTCTCTAATTTTTGACTCCACTACAAGAGCTTACCAGTAAATTTGCCCATTCTTCTTGCAGACTCTTATCATCCTCATTTGCAGAATGATATAAAATCGACTCAAGAATTTTTGGTTTTCCTGTCTCTAGCTTTATATTCAGACTATCTGCAATCTGCTTTGCACGCTCAAAAGTATTTTGTACATTAATCTATTTGAACTGTGGAAGTGCAGCAAATATGCTACCCATATATCTTCCAATTTCTTCTGAGGATGGGCTAAGAAGATTATAAACAATCTGACCTGCTGCTTGATTGACTGAAGTACATTTTCTTGCTGTTTCTTTCATAGGAAATATTCTCAACAGCTATAGATATATGGAACTAACTGCCATCTCAAATATATCAACAAAACTTCTTGAGTCTAGCATACAAATATCATTTTTCTATATTTTCTAGAATTAGCTTTTCAAACGTATTTATGTGTTCAAGTTTATGAGGTAGAATCGAAAAAATCTAATGCACTAAAATAAACTTCCCTAGCACGAGCACGATCGCTTTCATGAAGTGCCACAAAGCTTCGAGCACAATTAGTATGAGGAGATTTTGGTGATTTATATATTTCCAAAACTCTCTCAGCAGAATTCATATCTTCATCGTTCGCTCCATCAGCTATAATTTCTAATTGTGGGAAGAGCGCCGTAATAATCATTATACGTTCACGAATCAAGTTCTTTCGACGTATATCGTCTAGTTTAAAAAATTCGATTGTGACTAAAGCACGGTCTCGGTCAAATCCATCTGTAGCGACCGGCTGTGGAGATACACCATGGAACTTAACTAGACTTTCAGGATCGCGATCAAAATCGCCGATTGGATATATTAAGTAAGGTTGTTCGGATAGCAGTGCTACGGGGTCTTCACCTGATAAGTCATACTCTCCAGCAATTGGGAAGCGATCTCCTTTCAGGTTCGAGTTGCAAGGTTTACAAGCTGCTGCATAGTTAAAAATATGATACGGCAGTAAATAGTACCCTTTAGTTTCATTAGGAGCTGTTGCAGGTTCAATACCTTGACTCGTTATTTGTAAAGGGGCTATCCAATCTTTTACATTACCTTTGGGGCGAAAATGTTCGATGTCTTGTTCACCCCTCCCATGTTCTATAGATTCTAATTTTCGTTCACAATACGCGCATTTGCTTTCTCCTTGCAATGTCATATATACAGCTTTTATTTCGCTCCAAATTGTGCTCGATTCTGAATATCTTCCCAGAGTGCGAAATCTCTCAGTTCGATCAGCTGCTCGGCTTATCCAAGTGGCCTTCTCTTGATTCACTAGAGCTTCTAACTCCTCATAAGAGATGGGATAGCCAATCATGGGCGTGCCTCCTCTCCTCGAGACATTTGCTGCAATAGTTCCAAAGCTGCTTCAGGATCACCCGTTCTTGCCTTAAGGGTTAACGCTTTTAATTTTTTTGCTTGGTTGGAAGTGCGGGTTGATTTAAGCCCAAAATAATCCGTTAATAGTACTTGATCTGCGTCTAATCCCTGAACTGATTGTTCGAGACGTGTTGCTTTACTAGCCTGTCCTTTCATGGGTACTGTTGCGATAATATTCATCCATTCCAGAGAACTCACTACAAGCGGACTATGGGAAGTGACGATGAACTGGATATTAGGCAGCTGTCGGGAAATCAGAGGCAAAAGCGTCATCTGCCATTGTGGATGAAGGTGCAGGTCGATCTCATCCACCATGACAATCCCCTTATTTTCAACTAACTTTTTTCCACTCGGACACGTCATACAAACGTGGTATAGCAAGTCGCCCACCCATCCAAGAAATGCCCGGTACCCATCCGAAAGTGCCGGAAAAGGAACTTGCAGCCCTCCACGCTCGAAAATATATTCTCCCTCCTCAAAAATTCCTTGGAAGTTGTAGTGATCGTTCCCCATAAGGCGATCAATTAGATGAACTACTTGTGTAAATCTACCGGGGTTTTCAGTTTTAAACCTCGGTAACCAAGAATTCAGCGGAATTAATGAGTGAGCTTCTTCAAAAAGACTTTGAATCCGCTGAGCGCGAATGAAAGCAGAACTTTTTCGGCTACCTAAATCCAACCGCTCGGCTTTTTCAACTCGTCGCGATGCGCCATATCCAACAAAGAAAAAGGCATCTGAAGTAGAGCTAAAGATTGGCTGCCAATAGTCTTCCTCTCCATACGTCCATCGTAAGGACTCTAAGTCGCCACGTTTGAGAATAGTAATTTCGGACTCTATCTTTTCAAGATTAGAAGGTGTGCGATCTTGCTGGTGAGGGGTAAAAGTCGCCTTGATACAAGCTTGCTTGGGTTGCAAGGCCTTTGTTTGAGCATCTGGCTCTCGTCGGATGAGACGGTAAGGGAAGATACCGGAATCGCTAACAGATGGACCTAAAGCAGCTATGGCTATGGCTTTCAGCAGAGTAGTCTTGCCTAGGCCATTGACTCCCAACACAAGATTGATATTAGGCAACTTCGGCCTTGGCATCTTAAGTGAATCGGGAGTGCGATTGGGATGAACAAAGTCGATTTCTGATTTACGGAATGTTCGGAAATTTTGAATCTGGATTGAATCAATATACATTTCACTGTCCCCTCGGCAGTCTTCACAAAATCTGATTGCTAAGACCTGAACTTTTTCCATACAACCCAAGCTTAATCTCTATCTCTTCTCATTCGCCTAGAGTTTCCTGCTGCGGCTAGGTGAGTAGTTCTGAATAGTCTGCAGCATCTGCGCTGGTGGGACATTCCCAAACCTGAGCTCGTATCTGGCTTTCTCCCATTTGCGTCGAACGTGAGGATCGCGAATTTTCTGGGCAATTCGCCTCATAGCCGTGGCGATGTCCTTGTATAACAACTGGCGATTGTGTTCTCCCAGATACGCCCCTCCCTCTACACCTCTAACAGCTCGGTGCGTTTCTTCAACATAGCCAGCACTTCGACCGGCAATGCGTGCCGCTTGCGGCCATTGCTGCACCAGTTCAATATCGATGCTCTCCTGCTGCATGGTCTGGAATCCATTGGCCAGCTTCCATTCTGTGAACGGCTGGGCCTGCTGATAGGCACGTTTGACAACATCCGTTCCTTTCGCGGCTATCAGATCGTCAATCCCTTTTTCTCCCTCCCAGCTCATGACGAATACGTGGCAGTCTTTCTTAGCCATCAACCCAGCCGTGCGGTGAATCGCCTTATTCACCTGCTCGACCGTTGACTGCTTGGTATCCGCATCAAACGCAAAATAAATCTGGCGGCCAGCAGTGGCAAACTTCTCCAGCTCGGGGATCAATCGCTCGGGTAGATCGTCAGTAGCTTTGCGTGCCCCATTCCAAACTCCAGGAAAGGCGATCGCTATGTACCCCGCACTAGCCAAAGCCATCCCCTTCTTACTGCCCTCTGTGATGACGATCGGCAGATTCGTTCTCTCCACCCACTGCCAAAAATGCTTGTCGGTTGATTCAATCGGTTGCTTGTTGTTGGTCGCCATCGCCTCCCACAGCCGACGCGGGTAAGCCGGGAACATCGCCCGCGTTGCTGTCTTGGGAGTGGACTCGTACTTGATCTGTTTAGTCTTGATTTCTCCAGTCTCTGCATCCTCCTTTTCGTTCATCTTGGGCTCGTCTGGCTTGAACCGGACCCAATCCATGCGCTCGCCATCGTTGAGCGGATCGACTCCCTGGAATACCCAACCACCCTTCTCGATGTGGTCGTATCTCTGTTGAACCCACTTCTTCAACTGACCCGAACTGGTGAATAGCTCGGGCGACGTCAGCAACACTTGCTTAGCTTCCTCCCCAGTCACCGATCGCACGTTTAGCTCCACCACATCCCGAGCGATCGCGCTTTCCTCCTCCATCTCGTAGCGATGCTTATCCGTCAGATGAACCGCTGATTCATTCGGGCGATCGCTTCCGGTGGTTTCAACTTGCTCTGCTGTTACTGCTGCCGTCTCATCAGTCGTTTCGGTAGCCGGAACAAACTCGCGGGCCTGCATCTGCCACTCCCGCTCTACCGATTTCTCCAGCAACCCATTCAGCGTCTCAACCCAGTTCTCCACCTGCTCGATGGGGTTCTCGTTCGCCTGACTGCGACTGGCCGCCTCCACCAACACAGACCGCTGCTCGGCATAGACTTTCACCCCATGCTTAGCCCGAGAAATCCCCACGTAATAGGACTCTCGGTTCAAGGTGCCATCATCCTCAGCCATCATCAGCACCCGACCGCAGGTCTTGCCCTGAGAGCCGTAGGTAGTGGTCACATTCCCATAGTCAAAATGCTGGGCTTCATCCAGATTCAATCGCTCCATCTTGCCGTCTTTGTACTGCACCGTGGCCGTCCGCCCTTCAATGGCCTCAATGCTGAATTCCTGCCCGTTCCTACGTCCGGCTCCATAGTCGTTCCGTCGCCAGCGCATCACATCTCCCACCGACACATCCATCGACTTCTGGTAGAAGACACTTAAGTTGCTGGATGGATTCACCACCCGATAGATGCCGTCATCTCCCATTACCCTCAGTCGGTCGTTATCGATGTTCGTAACTCGATAGCGCTGCCAAGTGTCCAAGCCGAATACTTTGCGAGTGGGAATGATTACATCTCCTGCCTCGTAGTTGTGGACGAATGCCTTCTGAGCATCGGTGAGATTCTTAGCCCCCAAGCGAGTTGCAGCCACCTGTTCTCCCAACTCCCCCCGAGCCCGCAATCTCGTTCTGATGCCTGCCGCGATCGCCTCTCTATCCTTATTAGTTCCGGCAATCACCAGCGTGTCCATCCGCTCTGCTGGAGTCAGGGCCAGGAAGTCAGCCACGATTTGCTTGTGACGGGAGCCTCGGTACTTGTGATAGTGGGCCATGCCATTGCGTTCCAGCTCTTTAATCGAAGACTCAATGTCTCCACGAGCAGCTAGATCCACTGCAGACTTGAGCCCCGGATTCTTTTGGCGTCTGGAGATAGTCAGATAGGCCGTTTTCATTCCGGCCTGTTGCAACGACTTGAATGGATTGCCTGCTTCCACCGCCGACAGTTGGCGGGTATCTCCCACAAACACCACCCGCGCATTCGCTTGCACTGCTTGTCGGACAATCTTCTGTCCGGCATCTGCCGATAGCATCCCTGCCTCATCCACAATCCACAGTTGAGGTTTTGCGCTTGGTTTGGGTTCCTGCCGAATCAGACGAGCTACCGTCTGCCCCTGAATCCCCAGTTCATCGGAGAGCACTTTGGTGGCCTTGGCTGTGGGTGCGAATGCTTTGACCGCATAACCGGCACTGCTTGCCAGCTTCGAGACTTGTTGCAGAGCAGTGGTCTTACCGGCACCGGCCACACCCTGCCAAGCGACAAAGCGATCGCGGGTGGTGGCTGCCAACTTGACCGCATCTACCTGACCACTCGTCCATTGCCAGTGAGGGCTCTCTTGCTGTTGCTCTCTGGCCGTTGCCCGTAACTGCAGCTCCACCAATTGAGCTGTTGGTGCGATAGGCGGTAGCTGTTCCTGTTGGCTCAATACCGTGCGGATCGTATCCAGCTCTCGGCGGACTGCATTATCGGTGGTCACAAACTTGCCGAAGCGAATCAGTCCCGGTGCTCGCTCGATGGCGGCTTCAATGCTGTCAATGTCGAAGCCCCCCAATTCTTCCAACACAAACTTGACGATTCGTTCCGGTCTGAAAGCCACCGCTCGCTCTGCCGCGTGGTCGATACCGGCTGCGACCGCATCATCCACCGTTTTGAACTTGCTGTGGGGTTGCCTGTAGGCGATCGCCCTCTTCCGTTCAATGTCTTCCTGTTGTTTGTCTTCAAATACCTTGCCGATCTGCTGAATCTTCGGCCCCAAGCGGCTGAGGGTGGTCAACATATCTGCAGACCGCTCGCTACTAGCCCGAATGCCTTGCATGGATTCGGAGAGGGTTTCTTGAATCCCCTCCTGCATCATCTGCTGGTGATTCTGTTTGCGAGCTACCGCCAGGGCCACCCGTCGAGCGGTGAAGCGATTGGTCACCGTCTGCAGAGCTTTTTCGAATTGGCCCATGAACTGTAGGTACTGTTTGTCCTGGGCTTCTACTCTCTGTTTGACGGCATCCACCAACTCGGAGACTTGGGCTTCGCGTTTGAGTGCTTCTTGTTGACGGCGCTTGGCGATCGCTTTGGCCAGTCGTCGAGCCACTGTTTTGTCTTTGATGGCCTGAAGACTGTTGGCCAGGGGCTGGAGGTTGTCGCTGAGTTCCTGTTGCTGACCGAGCGCGTCTTTAAGCTGGTTCAGTACATCTGTACTTATAGACGTCTCTATCGCTCTGTTTAACTTGTACTGATGTAGAGCTTTTGCGGTCTCTCGCGCTATGTACTTGGACGGATGAGTTTTCAACTGCAGCGTCTTCAAAACCTGAGTAGCATCCGTCAGCGCCGTCTCTAATTGCTGGCTCTGCGCATGAACCCGTGATTGGAGCTGCTGGGCTTCTTTGAGCTGGGAGATCGCCGCCGATAGGCTCTGCTCTTGCTGGCGGTTGTTCAGCAGCTCGGCAATCTCACCGGCTAGTTTTGGCTCGACCCCATCTCGGTCAGCCCGTCGTTCACCATCGCCACGAATTCCTCCATCCTCAGAGCGACGTTTTCCTGCTGCTGGCTGTTCTCTTTCAACGCCTGTACGAACTCTCGGATCGTCTTGCCCAAGTCGTTGCTGTTCTCGTTCTCCTTCAACCGGATCAACAGCTCTTCCATAAACGAGTCCACCCGATTGCTGTAGGTGGTTTGCTCTTGTCGTATTTCGCTGAGTTGCAGCTCGATGCTGGTCAGTCTGTCGAACAGTGGTTTGAGGGCGGTGTTGAGTTCTTGCTGCAGCTCGCTCATTGACGGTCTCCGCTTGTGATGAGTAGTTGCCGATAATCGCTCTCGATCTCCCCTTGGGTTGGGGCAACTGCAAGTTGATGAATGCTGCTTCGCTAGCCCAGTAGTCCAGCAGTTCCTGCCGGTCGATTTCGACTTTCTTTTGCCTGACTTTGAGAGAGGCGTCCTGCTTTTCCCGCCAGGTGCTGAATTTGTCGATTAACGGCTCGATTTCTTTGCGCCGCTTGCTGAAGTAATCCAGATGCTCCTGTTTGAATCCGGCAATTTCAAAGGTGCAGTTGCCGTTGCGGTGGATTTGATAGCCCAGTTCCATCGCGCCACGAGCCAGCTCGTTTTGATAGATGGTGCCAAGTAGCTGTTTGTTTTTGTGGATGGCATCGTTACTGAGCGAATACCACTTCCCCCCCGATGTCTGGGTCATGTTCAACACCAGACAGTGGGTATGTAATTGCGGGTCGAGCTGGCGGCTGGTGTCGTGGTTGAATTTGGCCACGACTAGATTTTCGGTGTTGACCTTGATGCGATTGCCCCGCTGCCGAACGCGGGTGATGGCATGGTGCTTTTCGATGTAGTCAATCGCTTTGGCGACGGCTCGGTAATGGGCTTGCTCTAGCTCTGTATCTCCCCCGATTTTGGTCAACAGACTGACGGATTTGGGAGCGCTGAAAGTCAGGTCGAGGGCTCCCCGTTCTTGGTAGTTAGTTTGGGTGGGGGGACGGTGACGGAATTTGGTTTTGTCGGGTAGGCGTCCGTGCAGGAGGAGACCGAACACTTCGTCGTTCACGGTTCCGGTGAGACCCAGCTTTTGAGCCCCTTTGCCTTGCCATTGGCTCTGGGCTTGGCTGTCTTCTTTGCTGTAGTAGTTGTCCTCCTTGTAGTAGGCTTTCGCCCCTGGAGCGACGTTCTTGGTGCTCAGCATCTACAACACCCAGCAAAGGAACAGGGGGGTGCCACAATCTCCCGCTTCGATTTCAAAACGACGCTCTGAAGTGTGTCGGTGTAGTTCGAACTGGAGCGGTTTGCCATTGCAACCGTGCCAAAATATCAACTTAATATTCGCTTTACATCCAAAATTTTCGGAACCTCTCCAGAGGTGATTATTACCAAAATCCGGCTTTAGAGCAAAGCCCAACAGTGGGCGTATTGTGTGAATGAACTTTCTCTCTCTTTCTATCTCGTCTTCCAGCCACGATCGTTCCTTTTTTGGCCTTATACTTTCGTACTAGATTCAGCTACTTTTGAGCACTGTTAAATCATTCAATCAAGCTTAATCGAGAATTAACTAGCACTAATCCAAGCTGAACTAGCCATATTCCTATATTGCGAGTTGAATTGAGGGATGAAAATTTGCTCTCAAATTCATGACAGCAGTTCAACGATTGCAACTGGTTTACCAATCTTTACCCGATGCTTCTATTCAGTCGCG
>JBFRWD010000069.1:0-29748 GCA_051439425.1 Synechococcus sp. | reverse complement strand
GCATCATCTCCGAATTTATTCAACCCATTGTTCTTCGCGTCCTCGGAACAGTACTCTGGTGGGAAATTTGTTACTACATATCGCTCCGATTAGATGAATGTTTTGATGAGCCCCGGCAAACACTCGACTCTGAATTGAGAGGGTATTGGCCGGCGATAGAGCGAATGCTTCGATTCTCGTGATACTTGGCTATGGCAGCGATTCAGGTTCGCCGCTACGACTTATTCCTACAGGCGATGCAACTGCTGCATCGATACAGTCGCTCTGCAATTGGGTTCCATCCTCATGGCCTTGAGGTGGCACTGGCCATCCACTCGAACGATCGCCTGCCATGGATCGGAGATGCCAAAGGCATGACCCTGATGGAAATTGCCACTGACATTTGCGACCCGTTCTATCGCAAGTCCCATTCCCACTTACCAAGTCTGCAGGACGGCACTCCTCTGATTTGGCCGCTGTTTAATCACGATGGCCGTGGTGTGCCACAACCCATCCTGCCTCAGTCCGCAGCAGAGCATTACTGGGAGCGGCGCTGGCTTAAAGCCTGTAACGGTCAGTCCGGTATTGGTTGTCATGCTAGTTCCCCCAGTATGTGGCGGGATCGAGAATTTCTAGATGGCGATCGGGATGTCTGTCCGCTGCGATTCTATGACGGTAGCTTCCCCATGACTGTCGATCAGGGACGGCAACGATGTCGCTTTGACGACCACCCATGTGGATGGCAGCCCGGTTTCCCAAAAATGCTTCAGGTTGTCGGCAGTGGCCCGGATGCTGAGGTGTTTCGCATCGATTGGACTGATTCGATGTGGAACATGTTGGTGCCCTCCAATCACCCGATTCCGATCTATCCAACAATTGCAGCGCTCTATTTCGGAAACGAGCATTCCCATCGGAATCGTGAATCAATATCCCCCGAAGAGTTCGCTGAGGATGTAGGACTGCCAGGATGGCAACTGCGCCAGAGTTTCGACGTCAATCCCGATTCTCCCCTCAACCACGCCATTTTGACGTTTGCAGAACAACAAGAGTCGGTACCGGACTTTGACCCATTCGAGCGCGATACCGATCGCCTCAGTAGTTGGTCAATTCCCCAACTACTGCCCCAGCCCGTTGGTGGTCACATTCTATTAGATCCTGACGAGCCTCCTGAATACACCAGCAGTGGGTTACCCTCGGGCGATCTGTGCGATCCGCTGATGGCCGAGCGTCGCCGCCGCCGCCAACTGGAGCGCACCCCAAAACACAACGACTTGCTGCGTCAATTCCGACGCTGGTTCCGATTGTCGGGGATTGAGGTACGGGAAGATCGACAGTTTTTCGATTTCCTGGCAGTGAAGGATAATCGCGTACTGTTGGCGGAAGTCAAGCTGCTTTACCACCAAGACATGGCAGAAAGCATTCAAGAAACGATCGGCCAATTGTTCTACTACGAGCGCTTTGCCGCGGCTCCTTGGGCGGAGCGGGGATTTTCTGTGATCAAAGCTGCTGTTTTCGATCGCCCTCCGCTAGGAGAGTACATCACCTTCCTCGCCGATCTCGGAATTGCAACATATTGGCTGACCGCAGAAAAGCATATTGACGGTTCCGAAGCCTCTCTCAGGCTACTGCGCCAGATGGACGTAGAAGTGCGGCCCGATCCAGAATTATTGGATTGCGAATAGTCTTCAGAAACGTAAGGTCTGTTTCCTGTTCCCTACCTAAGCTGTAGTGCTGACTGGGATAGTGATTGGGAGTGGTCTTGCTCCGTTCGCTGATACGAGCTTCAGAACGGAACCGAATCTCAAACTCCAGTCATGCTGGGGATTGGAGAAATTGAATATTGAGCCAATAGCGCCCGCAAACTATTGAGGTCGGCACCACAATCAGTGGGAGCGATTTCATTCTGGACTGATGGGTTTTGACGGCGAGACAAATTACGAGGTTTAATCCTGAATGGCGGTTGCAAGCACACAGCCCAACTGGCCGGTGATTTTGAGCATAAGGAAGCATCGTCCCATGGCCCTGGATTATCCAGAAACTCTTCGTTACGTTGACTCGCACGAGTACTTGCTGGTTGAAGATAACGTCGCAACAATCGGCATCACGGCGTTTGCGGTCGATCAACTCGGCGATATTGTCTTTGTGGGTCTGCCCGACGAAGGAGACGAGGTGGAGAAGGGGGACACGATCGGTTCTGTCGAATCGGTTAAAGCCGTTGAAGACCTCTATGCACCTGTCAGCGGCACGGTCGTCGCCATTAACGAAGCAATGGTAGACAGCCCTGAAAGTATTGCAGATGACCCCTATGGCGATGCCTGGTTGTTCAAGGTCTCGCTGAGCAACCCCGACGATATGGACGAAACCATGTCTGCGGAAGACTACAAAGCAATGGTGGAAGCGGGATAAGGGATAGTCTATTTGGTCGCTATTAAGGGCTGTTGGAGAGTCATCCCCCTTAACCTTGGCCTTTCTTGCTCCCCCCTGGACGACTCGGCGATCTGACTGCGCTCATCTTTTGACGTACTTCAAGATGGCGCTATTCACGATGACGATATCTAAGCCTAGGGACGGTTTGATGAAGCACCAAATCCCAACAGATTAGGTCGTGTGGGTTATTTAGTGAGATTGCCGCGAATGTTCTATCCCGCTGTAGGACTGTGCATATACTGAAGTACGAGCCGTTAAGCAATGTGACGAAGGCCGAGTGTTTGTTCTGACCGGTTACGACTACTTTCTCGTGTTCTTGATGTTGTGTGGCACGCTATCGGCGGTAGCCCTGACAGCAGGATACCTATTAAGCCCGAAACAGCGCAGCGGTCTGCGACTGACCACCTACGAATCTGGGATGGAACCTCAAGGGGGCGCTTGGATTCAATTCAACATTCGGTATTACATGTTCGCCCTAGTCTTCGTCGTGTTTGACGTTGAGACGGTGTTTCTATACCCCTGGGCAGTGGCCTTTCACAAGCTAGGGTTACTAGCGTTTGTCGAAGCGATTGTCTTCATCACTATTCTGATTTTTGGACTCGTATACGCCTGGAGAAAAGGAGCGCTGGAATGGTCATGACGCCATCTGAATCGGATGCCATTGGGGCCAATCCCCAGAAGGAACTGCAGTTTCCGGTGGAAAAACCGCAGGTTACGTCCGACCTATCCAACAATGTCATTCTGACCACCATTAACGACCTCTACAGTTGGGCCAAGATGTCCAGTGTTTGGCCGTTGCTATACGGCACAAGCTGCTGCTTCATCGAATTTGCAGCCATGATTGGCTCGCGGTTTGACTTCGACCGTTTTGGACTGCTGCCCCGTTCTTCACCCCGCCAGGCCGACCTAATTATCACTGCCGGCACCGTCACGATGAAGATG
This sequence comes from Synechococcus sp., assembly GCA_051439425.1. Taxonomy (GTDB): domain Bacteria; phylum Cyanobacteriota; class Cyanobacteriia; order Thermostichales; family PCC-7336; genus PCC-7336. Next base: position 26,400 of record JBFRWD010000069.1, on the reverse strand, counting down.
GCTCCTGCGCTAGTCAAGCTGTATCAACAGATGCCCGAGCCCAAGTACGTGATTGCGATGGGGGCCTGCACCATTACTGGTGGCATGTTCAGCACCGATTCTTACACCACCGTTCGTGGTGTCGATAAGCTAATTCCGGTCGACGTGTACATCCCTGGTTGCCCCCCGCGACCGGAAGCGATCATGGATGCCATCATCAAGCTCCGGAAGAAAATGTCGGCGGAAGATATCCGCGAATTGGGCAATAAAATGCCCACGCATCGCTACTACTCCGTCTCGCACGAACTTAAGCCAGTTCCTGAAATTCTGACGGGCGAATATCTAGAAGCTGCCACCCGCCAGGCTCCTCCCCCCGAGCTTGCTGCAATGTACGGCATCGAAATTCCGGATGCGATGAAGTCAGCAGAACCCGAGAGATTGGCACAGGAGGCCGGACAGTAAATGAGCGAGACTACCGATTTAGCGGCGCAGGATGGAGGTGAATCCCTCGATCGCGGTCCTGTATCCCAGTTTTTGAGCGAGAACGGTTTCGAACATGAATACTTGGGGCGCGACCACCGCAATGTCGAGATGATTTCCATCTCCCGAGAGGTTCTCCCCATCATTGCCAAGCTGGTGTACGGCATGGGGTACAACTACTTGCAGTGCCAGTGCGGTTACGATCTGGGACCAGGTAAGGATCTGGTCAGTACTTATCATTTGGCCAAGCTGTCCGAGCGCGCCGATCTCCCCGATGAGTTACGCATCAAGGTGTTTGTGCCTCGGGAAGACCCACGCGTCCCATCCGTATATTGGATCTGGAAAACTGCTGACTGGCAAGAACGCGAAACCTACGATATGTACGGCATCGTCTACGAAGGTCATCCCAACTTGAAGCGCATCTTGATGCCGGAAGATTGGGTGGGTTGGCCCATGCGTAAAGATTACGTCACTCCGGATTTTTACGAACTGCAGGACGCCTATTAACGTCTTGATCTCTCAGTGCTAGCCCTTTTCTTGTTTTGGTCTAGACGCTCCCATTTCCTTTGGGCGGCGTGCATTTGTCACTCTTCAGGTAGGAGCTGAAGTTATGGCGCTCTAGGCTACGATGTCTGCAGTCTCGCCTGATTTTTTTTACTGTGTTGCTGCTGTAAGAACTGAGTAGCTCCCTCTGCCGTCAGCGGGCGACAAAATAAATAGCCTTGCATGTGCTGGCAGCCTAGAGATTCCAGCAAGCTCTTCAACTCTTCTGTCTCCACCCCTTCCGCAACCACTCGTAGCCCCAATCCACGACCCAACTCCAAGATACTTTTGGCGATGGCTACATCATTTGCTTGATGTTGTAGGTCGCGCACAAACGAGCGATCGATCTTGAGAGCATTTAGCGGAAACTGCTTCAGGTAGCTGAGGGAAGAATATCCAGTTCCAAAATCGTCTAGGGCGATGCCGATGCCCATACGGCTGAGTTGCGACAGCGTTTGTTTGGCTTGTTTGATATTGTGAAACGTTCCCGATTCAGTAATCTCAAGCTCGAGAAACTGACTGTCAAGGCGAGTCTCGTGCAAAACGTCTTCAACAATCGGCAGTAATGAATGGTCAGCTAATTGTCGAGGAGATAGGTTGACTGCTACTGTCACGGGCATTCCCATTGTTTCCCATTGCTTAGCTTGGGCACAGGCCGTCGCCAGTACCCACTGACCTAAGGTGACAATCAAACCATTGAGTTCGGCAATCGGAATAAATTGGGTAGGAGGTATGGTGCCCAACTGAGGGTGCTGCCATCGAATCAATGCTTCCATATGAGAGATATGGCCCGTAGCAGAATTGAGCTGGGGTTGGTAATGAAGAGAAAATTCCGCCTGCTCCAGTGCCTGATTTAAGGCATATTCCATCGCCAGTTGCTCCAGCCCTTGCTCGTTGAGGGAGCGGGTGAAAAGTCGGTAACGATTCCGACCATCTTCCTTCGCTTGATACAAAGCAACATCGGCATTCTTCAAGAGCATGTCAGCGTTTTGACCGTCTTCAGGATAGATGGCAATTCCAATGCTGCTTGTGACGCAAATTGGATGCCCTAGCAAGTTAAAGTTGGGCAGCAATGTCTCTAGTAACCGCTCGGCAATATTGGCGGCGGTATCTGGGGAGTCTAGGTTGGGGATTGCCATGGTAAATTCGTCCCCTCCCCATCGGGAGAGAACATCTTCCTCGCGGCAACACTGTTGCAATCGTTCCGCAACCTCTTTGAGCAGGCAATCTCCTACCGCATGGCCCAACGAGTCATTCACAGTTTTAAACCGATCTAAATCGATGAAGAAGACCGCCAGATGATTGAATTGAGACGGCCCAGAAGCGAGTAACTGAGTCAGACTACGTTTGAATTGTCTCCGATTGACCAACCCTGTTAGAGCATCGTGGTTGGCTTGATAGCGAATTGTTGCCTCAGCTTTTTGGCGTTGTGTAATATCGCGAAAACTCCAGACTCGACCCACGACCTGTTGGTTCAGGTACTGGGGTTGAGATAGACATTCCAGAATACGATTGTCCTTAAGAATGAGGGATTCACTGGTTTCGGGTTGACCCCACCGATCGGATTCCCAGTTTTGGAGGTCAAACTGATGGCTATTGGCTAATTGCCTGACCATACTGTCGAATATGTGTGCGGGGTCGCTTTTGGCATCGATTTTCCAAACGTCTGTTAGTTTGCGATTGAAATGGGTGATCGTGCCAGTACGATTGGCCACTAAGATGCCGTCTGCTGTGGAATCCAAGGTGGCTTGCAGTAACGATATCGAACGTTCAAGCTCGACATTTGCCTCCTGTAATGCCTTTTTCTGAGCCGCTAATTGATGGTCTTGTCCGTAGCGGCGTAACGCTTCCCTAACAGTCAGGATCAGATCGGCTTCATCCCACGGCTTGGCGATAAAACGATAGAGATTCGCTGCGTTTACCGCATTGCGAATGGCTTCGACACTACTTTGTCCGGTTAGCAATATCGTGAGTACGTTTGGATTTAGATTGTAGATTTGAACTAGTAATTCATCCCCTTTAATCCCCGGCATTTGCTGATCGGAAATCACAACGGGAATGGGAATGCCCTCTGCGATCAATTCAGCACATAACTCAAGTGCCTCTGTCGCATCAGAAGCTAGTTCGATATCGTATTCATCACCAAAATGTCGACTGAGTTGTTCTTCAAGGCTACTGAGAATCCCCGAGTTATCGTCGACACAAATGATAGCTGGACTGGTCATAGGAGGAGGGAAAACCTAAAATATAAATGTATGAACAGATATTGAATCTAATCGCTGAGTACTGTAAAGTTTTGACGGCAACTCAGACTTGAGGATTAATTTAAAGCAGAGCTAATCACCTGCTTGAGTTCCGATTCTTTTCACGGTTTGTTTAAGCAGGCGAATAACTCTGCCTCCTGGCGGCCCTCTGAATAGCGGTTTCATCGGCTTGTCCGGTCAACATGACCGTGGCAATCTCAAGAAATTTATCGTGAATTTGGATGAGAAATTTATCCCCATTTAAACCCGGCATTAACCAATCGGAAACAATAATGAGAACTTTAATACCTTCCTCATATAATTCTTCCATCACCTCCATGGCTTCCGAGGCATTCTCGGCTACTTCAACTAAGTATTGATCGCCAAAGCAGCGCAGTAGTTGTTCTCGCAAGCAATCGAGAATGGTGATTTCATCATCTACACATAAAATACTGGCCTTAGGCATGATTTAACTCCCCTTCCAATGCTAAGGCATCCTGAATGGATGCTGTATTTTCTTTCCTCGTGCTTGAAACTTGTAATGGCAGCCCAATTGTGAATGTTGTCTGGCCAGGTTCGCTATTAAGCTCCATGGTTCCATTATGTTTTTCGATTATCTGTCGACTGATATGCAATCCTAAGCCGCTGCCTTCTCCAGCTTTTTTGGTTGTGAAGAAGGGGTCAAAAATCCTGGCTCGCAGTTCGGGAGGAATCCCCTTACCCGTATCGGTCACAGCCACCCGACAATAGTCTCGATCTTGATTCACGGAGATGAGGATTATACCGTTACCATCCATTGCTTGAATGCCGTTGTGAATTAAGTTGCTCCATATCTGAACCAGCTCATCGGGATAGCACCACACTTGAGGGGTTGATTGGTAGTCACGTTTGACCTCTACACCATGTTTAAGTTGGTTGTGGTACAGCTCTAAGACGGTCTCGATTCCATCAATCACGGAGACGAGCTGCAGTTCTTCGATGTGGTCGTGATGTGCAAAATTTTTCAGGGTAAACACAACCTTGCCAGCCCGCTCGACGGCAGAGAGAATCGTCCGATTGCTGGCGGGGAGTCTGGCTAAGTTATAGGCCAAGCGTAATAACCAAGCGGATGATTCAAAGGTGAGCAGTTCCATATACGGTGTGACGGAGCCGTGAATCCCCATGTCGATGAGTAAATTTGCGATTTGCCGGGGATTTTCAATGTCAGCTTCTTTGAGTTGCTGTATCAACGCTTTGCGTAACGGGCGTTTTTCACTAGCCGTCAAAAAGCTTTCATTGTGTCGGGCGGCATCGAGAAAAGCAAAGAACGCCTCTTGCTGTTGCGGATTCAACTGTTCGGGTAATTTGGGGAGCTCGGTTAGAGACTCCTCCAATGCTCTTGTCATATTGCTCGCAGATGCCTGAATAGCCCCCAACGGAGTATTAATTTCGTGGGCAACTCCTGCCACTATTTGCCCCAGGGCAGCAAGCTTTTCTTGGTGGATGAGTTGTGATTGGGTAGATCGGAGATTGTGCAGCGTGTCTGTTTGTTGTTGGGCCAGGTCGTAATAGTCAGTCGCATATTGTTGGATGGCTGTGTATTGCGACTGGAGGACGCGATCTGCATATCCAGTGACCCATAGCAGCAAGCAATACAGCGTTCCTAGAATTAGGATGGCCTTGGTTAGGATGGCTTTGTGAGTCGCATGAATGTGTCGCACGAGCGGCGTATAGTCGCTGCCCAGCTCAATGACACCAATGATGTTCCTCGGGGGTCTGTTCATCGTTGGCTCAGCTATGCCGAGCGAATCGTCACTAAAAATTGGGACATAGCTAGACACGATGCTAATGTTCTCAAACTCTCCAAAAATACTGTCGAACTGCTCACGTTCTTGCAGTGAAGTTGTGACTTCTCCTTCCAGAGCAGTTTGAAATTCTTCCAGTGTGTCTTTCCGTTCGCGAATCAGTTCGGGCTGTGTTGAAAAAACTCTGCGCCCCTGCAGGTCGAAAATATTGACTTCGACGACAGACAATCCTTCCACCTGCTCCACAGTCTGCCTTATTAGCTCAGCCCTTTGCGGATGATTGCGTAATTCCTCGCCAGTCAGGGCATCAGTTGTTGTTAGAAAATCGGAAAATTTATCCCAAACAAAGTTGGCGTACATCCGATTAATCGCGACATTTTGTTCTTCCACCTGCACGATCGCATTCTTCAGCGCTTGTCTTCGACAATAGATACTGAGCAATGCACTGGCCAGCAGAAATGCACTGAAGCTTGCGATGGAGATATACCGCACCAGCTTGAATGAGTGGGCTGGCGACTGCTTCCTGGAGGGGAAAGCGGGCAGATCGTACATGAAAATTAAAACAAGGCCTAGTGTCAGATCTACCTAGAGGATGCCCATCGTTTGAGATAGAGCTGACAACGATTTGAAATTGACCGTCATCTTGTGGAGCTTGGGAACTCGTGGGCTTTCAGATAGCTGAATTCCGATCTTGCTACGATGCTGGAATCTCGCAGCGCGCCAGACTGGTAACAGGACTTGGATAGTGGTCTGCTTCCCAGCGCTCCAGCCATTGTTTGAGATGGTATGTGGCTAGGCAATCATCTTCGTTGTAAGTGACTGATGCATCTAAGTAGCTACGATCACCAGTCTTCAGCCATTGGGCGTACCAATAAACGGCTTGTGCTCCCCCCGCATCCTCCTGCCGCCAGCGAAATCCTTGCCATTTTGCCATGTGCTTGAGGGAATAGCTTTCTACCGGCATGACTACGCATTGGCTGGCAATCTCGTGCAGGTCCACCATCCGGTTGAGGATTTGCTGCAGAATGGTGCGGGACGTACTGTAGCGATCGGCCAGTTGACGACAGGTATGGATTTCGAAGGCGTGGAAGTGATAAATCGGAGCCGTGGGATAGCGCTGGGTCAGTTGTACGAATTCGTTCCAGCAGTCGCGTTCCTTGTCAGGATGTTCTGCCAAAAATGGATGGAAGGTTGACTCGTTGTATTGTCGGTTGACGGCTAATACCCCCAATAAATAGGCCACATTTCGTTGGGGTTCTGCTTCGATATCGAAATACAGTTCGACTGGCGATCGCGGCAATGTGAAGGGCTTGATGGACAGCGCTGTTCCGTCTCGCTCGGCCATTGCTTGATGGATGAGCCGGTGGGCTGTGGTTTGGCCGATACCGGGTAAATGCTGGATGCGATCGCTGGTGGTGGCGGCTAGCGCTTCAATGCTGAGGATGCCGATCTCTTTTAGGGTGGCATAGATCGTTGCCGTAACTCCGGGGAGTAGAGTGAGTGGGTGGTTGGCGCGCGCCACGGAACGGCAATGGTCTTGCCACGTACAGAGGCTGCAGCGACTGCGAGTCATGTGTACGTTTGGTGGTTCGTGCTGGGCCATCGCGCTGGCATGGTCGACCAACAGTTGACGGGCATTCTGTTTTGCAGTTCGCAATCCTACCCGTCGCCATTTCCCATCTGCCAAGATGGCGAATGCCCGATCGCTGTCTATCCCCCACACCATGCGCAACACTTCTGAATGTAGGGCTAGAACCATGGCGTAGTCAGATTTCACGCGTTTGCTGGCGCGTGCATCTGCTGGAATGTAACGCCACTGGCGATCGTTGGGATGTAAAAACGACAGGCCGACGGATGGGATTGTGGCCAGGAGAGCTGCTGAATTAGGAAGCTCTAAGTTGCTGCTCTCTAATCGGTCTGGTGTGGGCTCGTCAGGGGGGGGCGGCAGTGGCGAGCGCACCAGAATATCGGGTTTACAGACCAAAATTGGGTTTCCAGGCAGATTCAGAGGATGCATCAGCACCCCCCGGTAAATGCGCTCTTCTCCGGCTGCCATCAGCTCTAACGTACGCAAAGCCCGAGCGTGAAGCTCGGGCCAAGACTTGCTATTGAGCGCACCCATATCAATTCCAGGGGCATTGAGCTTGATGGTGTCGCGGTGGTTTTGGCGCCCCTGCCGCAGCTGTGTTAGGAAGTCACTGGGGGGTATTTGCTGTTCTTGCGGCCCAAATTGCTGGAGATAGGGCTGCCGCCTACAGCGACGAAAAGCAAGCAACTCTTCGGCAGCAATCCACTTCATGGGAGGAATGTAATCGTTATATTCACTTTAGTTGGGAATGACCCCATTGGCTGAGGAAGCTTGCGAGAAAACTTGCATCCATCAAGGCTACATGACCAATAATGTGACACGGAAGTTGTTGGATAAGACGTAAAAATATGACGGTAGCGCAGAGTTTATGGCAAGCCAATCAGGAGTTGGCGATCGCCTGCCTGACTCATCCGTTTGTTAAGGGTATTGGTGACGGAAGTTTGGCCCGCGATCGGTTTGCATACTACGTCGGGCAAGATGCTTTTTTCCTCGAAAGTTTCATGCGGGCATACAGCATTGCCTCAGCGAAAGCGCCCGATTGGCAGGGGGCACAACAGTTTTATGCGTTGGCTGGTGGAATATTAGACGAATTGCAACTGCATGGCAGTTTTGCTCGGGAATGGAGCGTTGATATTGCAGCAGTGACGCCAGGGACAGCGACTCGCCAGTACACCGATTTTTTGCTGGCAACAGCTTGGTCGCAACCTGTGGGTGTAACGACTGCCGCGATGCTTCCCTGCATGAAGCTCTACAACTATCTGGGATTAGAGCTAGCGAAGTGCCAAAGTAAAAGGCACGCTTACAGCGATTGGATTGATACTTACAGCAGCGGTGAGTTTCGCGATCTCGTCGACACAATCGAGACTTTGGCAACTGAATATGTCAGCGATACACCTCTGGTTAAAGATGTCTATCGATATGCCATGCAGTGCGAGCTGGACTTCTTTCAAGCGGCTTGGAATGTTGCACGGTGAGCAAGTGCTGTCGCGAAACAGCGATCGCCGTACATGTGGAAAATGAATGCAGGCGATCGCCCAAGAATTCCTGACAATTTAGGCTTTAGAGGGATTGCGCTAAACAGCTGCCTCAGAACGAATACCGTACATTTCATCCAAATCGGGCATTTCCTCCAGTGGAATGACGCGACCCTCGTCGGCAAAACCAGCAATTTGGTCGAAGTTGAGATAGCGGTATAGATCCCCTGCAAACGGCTGGATTTTGCTGGCCACAATCTCCATATACTCCTGTGGGGTTGGAATGCGACCCAATAAGGCGCAAGCGGCTGATAATTCAGCAGATCCCAAATACACCTGCGCTCCTTTGCCCATGCGGTTATTGAAATTCCGGGTAGACGTGGACATCACGGTTGTGCTGTCCGCCACTCGGGCTTGGTTGCCCATGCAGAGAGAACAACCGGGCATTTCCGTTCTCGCGCCAGCGGCAGCAAAGACACCGTAAACTCCTTCTTCGCGCAGTTGCTTCTCATCCATACGGGTGGGGGGACAAATCCACAGCCGCACATCGGAATTTGGACCTACCCCCTCCAATACCTTGGCCGCTGCTCGGTAGTGGCCAATGTTGGTCATGCAGGAGCCAATGAACACTTCGTGAATGGGGTCATTTGCCACATCAGATAGCAGCTTGACGTTATCGGGGTCATTCGGAGCGGCCACAATTGGCTCTGTAATCTCGTTCAGGTTAATCTCGATGACTTCCGCATATTCTGCATCGGCATCCGCTTCCATCAGTGTTGGGTTTGCCAGCCACGCTTCCATCTGAGCCACCCGACGCATAATCGTTCGAGAGTCTTGATAGCCGCGCGCCACCATATTTCTCAGCAGAGCCACGTTCGATCGCAGATACTCAGAAACAGTCTCCACACTCAGCTTCACCGTGCATCCAGCACACGATCGCTCCGCCGTCGCATCAGTCAGCTCGAATGCTTGCTCCACTTTGAGATCGGGCAAGCCCTCAATTTCCATAATCCGGCCAGAGAAGACGTTCTTCTTGTTCTGTTTCTCAACCGTCAGTAAACCCTTTTGAATCGCCATATACGGGATCGCGTTCACCACATCCCGCAATGTCACCCCAGGCTGCAATTCTCCGGTGAACTTCACCAACACTGATTCGGGCATATCCAACGGCATGGCCCCAATCGCTGCCGCAAACGCCACTAGGCCAGAACCTGCTGGGAACGAAATGCCGAGTGGGAATCGAGTATGGGAGTCTCCTCCCGTTCCCACAGTATCGGGCATCAACATCCGATTCAGCCATGAGTGGATGATGCCATCTCCTGGACGCAGGGCCACCCCTGCACGAGAGGAGAAGAAATCGGGCAAGTCTTGATGGGTTTTGATATCGACGGGTTTGGGATACGCGGCTGTATGGCAGAAACTTTGCATCACCAAGTCTGCGCTGAATCCCAGACAGGCTAATTCTTTCAGTTCATCCCGAGTCATGGGGCCGGTGGTATCTTGAGACCCCACCGTAGTCATGAGCGGTTCGCAAGAGGTGCCGGGACGGACTCCGGGAAGTCCGCAGGCTTTGCCCACCATTTTCTGTGCCAAGGTAAAGCCTTTTCCTGAATCTGCGGGGACACTGGGACGGGTGAAGGCATCGCTCGGGGACAAGTTGAGAGCGGTGCGCACCTTGTCGGTCAGGGTGCGGCCAATTAGCAGCGGGATACGTCCGCCAGCACGTACTTCATCCAAAATCGTGTCGGGCTTGAGCTGGAATGTGGAGATGGTCTCACCCTCTTCGTTGACGACCTTGCCTTCATAGGGATAAATCGTAATGACGTCACCGGTATTCATTTGGGTAACGTCGCACTCGATCGGTAATGCGCCTGAATCTTCTGCCGTATTGAAGAAAATGGGTGCAATTTTGCCTCCCAAAATATAGCCACCGGCACGTTTATTGGGTACGCAAGGTATATCGTCCCCCAAGTGCCACAACACCGAGTTAATGGCCGACTTCCTAGAGGAACCGGTGCCGACCACATCGCCAACGTAAGCGACTGGATGCCCTTTTTGCTTCAACTTGGCAATAACCTCCAGTGCATCCGGCATGGAGGATTCCAGCATGACGGTGGCATGCAAGGGAATGTCGGGGCGGGTGGTGGCGTGAGGGGCGGGGGATAAGTCGTCAGTGTTGGTTTCGCCGGGAACCTTGAACACAGTAATGGTGATGGATTCGCTCACTTGAGGACGGCTGGTGAACCATTCGGCATTCGCCCAGGCATCGACCACAGATTTGGCGTAAGAATTACCGGCCTCTGCCAGCTCTAAAACATCATGGTAGGCGTCGTATACCAGCAGGGTTTTGCTTAGTGCGGCTGCAGCTGTTGTTGCTTGCTTGCCATCATCGCAAGAGAGCAGATCGATCAGGGATTGAACGTTATATCCACCCATCATGGTTCCCAAAAGCTCTACAGCATCCTGTTTGGAAACGAGAGGGCTGGAGCTGTCGCCGTTGGCGATCGCCGTCAAGAACGAGGCCTTGACATACGCAGCTTGGTCAACACCGGGTGGGATGCGATCTCTCAACAAGCTCAGAAGGTACTCTTCCTCACCTGCAGAGGGAGCCTTTAGTAGTTCACACAGTTCGGAAACCTGAGCCGCTTCTAACGGCAGTGGTGGGATATCTGACTTGGCGCGATCGGCGGTATGCGCTCTGTAAGCGTCAAGCAGATTAGACATGAAAGGTTCTCCAACAAAGGCTCTGAGAGGGCTTAAAGCAGTGAACTGCAACATTGGCGATGTTCTGCCGAATGCAGAACATCTGCTGCCAAGATGAGTACAGCAGGATGCCTGTTGCCCGTTCATTTTGGCATAAGGTGCGGTCGGTGAGCGCTGTCTCCATTGAGATCGACAGGCTTGTTGTGCAGTTGTTGTTGTGCGGTAGATTTTGGCATTGTGACTCGCAAGAGTTCAGTCTACCTAACTGCATTCTGCCAAGCTCATTAAGAGCGACATCGATGATGAAAGGCTGAGTTTGGTTGCGCTGGCACTCAAGCTGTTTTGATTATGGGTTTGGTTGTGGCAGAACATCACAAAAGTAGTGTTGAAGGCTAGAAGAAACTAACTAGCAGTAGCGGCAAGATTGCAACATCAACGAACTGGCAGGAAGACAAGAAAAACAGCGACATCAGCATAGTGCGATTTTGTCGTCGTGTGCTCGCGGACATGCAGCCCCTTACCCAAACGTATATAGATGCAAACGAAGCAAAATTGATGAAATTGGCTTCCCAAAAACTAAACCTGCTTCTTCAATCAATTTGCGATACCCTTAGTCTCGACATAAGGCTAATACTCGGGCGCTCTCATCCGTCACAGAATCCTAGCCAATTGTGCTGAGTCAGATTTTGCCAAGCAGCTTGCAAGGGTGTATAAGATGAGCGGTATCCTACGATACTATTCGCGAGTCTGCTCGGTGATACAAAAAGCCAGCACTTCAGTAGTCAATAGATTACTAGGGAGGTGATTTTGAAGAAGATCGAAGCTATTATTCGGCCATTCAAGCTTGACGAAGTCAAGATTGCGCTTGTAAATGCTGGCATTGTCGGCATGACAGTTAGCGAGGTACGAGGATTCGGTCGCCAAAAGGGGCAGACCGAGCGGTATCGTGGCTCGGAATACACTGTCGAGTTCCTTCAAAAGCTCAAAATCGAAGTCGTTGTTGAAGATGACCTCGCGGAAACCGTGGTTGAGAAAATCGTCGCGGCTGGCCGCACTGGGGAAATTGGAGACGGTAAGATTTTCATCTCTCCGGTTGAAAATACCGTGCGTATTCGGACGGGTGAAGCCGATAAAGATGCTCTGTAGTGGTTAGCTTGTTGCCGATTTGGGGTCAGGCACAGGGTGGTTGCACCTATTGGCGCGATCGTTTGGCTAGGCCCTAAGTGATAAGCAAGTAGCTGCTTTTACCTGTGACATTGGATTCTATGGAAGGTTGAATTAAGCATGAGTTTATGTAAAGGGTCGGGAGGCTTGATGTCTCAAGCATTTCGCCAAAGGTTTCTGAGAGTGGGGAGCTTAGCTGCTGTTGTGGCTGTTCTCTTGCTCGCTCACACCCAGGCTCCGGCATTTGCACAAGATGAAGAGGTCACTCTGGAATCTTTGCAAGCAGGACTTGCTGCAGCTGAGACCAACGCCAACATTCTGTGGACGATTGTGGCCGCTACGTTGGTGTTCTTCATGCAGGCTGGCTTTGCAATGGTGGAAGCGGGCTTCACCCGCTCCAAGAACGCCGCCAACATCATGATGAAAAACCTGATGGACTTTTCCATGGGGGCTTGCGCCTTCTGGTTCATTGGCTTTGGTCTGATGTTTGGTGCCAGCAATGGCATAGTTGGTGGTAGCTGGTTCTTCTTCACCTGGCAAGCAGCATTTGATGTAGATGCTTGGCCGTTCACCTTCTTCGTATTCCAGATGGTGTTTGCTGCAACCGCTGCAACCATCGTTTCTGGTGCCCTGGCCGAGCGAACAAAGTTCGGTTCTTACTTGGTGTACTCGCTGATTCTGTCTGGCATCATCTACCCCATCTCTGGTGGTTGGGGCTGGAATGGCTTGTTCGGTGACTACAACGGCGGCACTGGTGGCTGGTTAGAAGCCATGGGCTACATCGATTACGCAGGCTCGGGTGTTGTTCACCTGGTAGGTGGCGCTGCTGCTCTAGCGGGTGCAGTTGTCATTGGTCCTCGTGTTGGTAAGTACAGTTCTACGGGGGAGCCTCGCGCAATTCCAGGTCACAACTTGCCGTTGGGTATGCTAGGCGTCTTCATCCTGGCTGTGGGCTGGATAGGTTTTAACGCTGGTTCTACGACCTCTGCAATCCCCGATATGGGTTGGATTGCTATGAATACCTTCCTAGCCGCTGCCGCAGGTTCTATTGGTGCGATGTGTGCTTCTTGGATGATCTTCAAGAAGCCCGATATGACCTTTGCCGGTAACGGTACTCTGGCTGGCCTGGTAGGTATTACTGCTCCTTGCGACAGCGTTGGCCCTGTGGGCGCTTTGATTATTGGTTCTGTTGCAGGAATTCTGGTTGTTCTTTCCGTACTGTTTATCGAGACTGTTCTGAAAGTAGACGACCCTGTTGGTGCAGTCTCCGTTCACGGTACTTGCGGAATTTGGGGTGTATTGGCCTCTGGTCTTCCCTTCCTCGCCAATGGCAATTACGACTTTACCTGGGGTCAACTTGGCGTTCAGGCTGTCGGAGCTTTGGCCTATTTTGCTTGGCCTTTCATCACGATGTTGCTTGTTTTCTTCCTTCTCAAAGTCACGATTGGTCTTCGCGTTACCGCTGAAGAGGAAATGGCTGGCTTGGACATGGGCGAGCACGGCAACGTCGCTTACCCTGACTTCGTTGGCGTTCCCAGCGGTTCTGACGCTATGGAGTAGCCGCTCTTAGGAATACAACGTAACAAGCTGATATTGAGTCAGGGAGCAGCCGCTCCCTTTTTTCTTGATTATGTGGTGGTGTTTACTTGATTATGGCGAGGCATCTAGAGGGCAGATGCTCTAATCATTAACCCAAAGAGTTACCGTAAGAAGGCGGTGAACAACCACATCACGAGCAGACTCAGCGCCACGGTTAAAGGAACGGATGTGCTGGACAAGGTGAGTCCGCTGACAACAGCAAAGGCAAAAAACATTCCCAGCGACAAGCCGCCAACTGCAATTAACAGAGACCGCCAGAAGCGCTTCTCCTTGCGGTAAAGGAAGTAGAGAGAGGTAAGGAGCCCGAAAGCCAGCGACCAGCTGGGAAAGCGATCGCCCTGATAAAACGACGTTAAACTAGCTAGGCCAGCCATAATAGCGAAGGGCAGCCAGATATCTTGCGAGGACGGGGTATCAACCCAGCCGGAGGCCCAGCTTTCTCGAACGGCCTCTTTTCGCAGCGGTTTGGCTTTTGGCTGTGAGGTGACTTGCTCGCGATCGGGATATCGAATACGGTCGGGGACTGGAATTCTTCCTTCTTTTCGCAGGCGCAAACGCTGCATTAGGATAGCATCGTAAGCTTGTTCTACTTCCTGCTGCTCGGCCTCGCGGTTCAACACGGCCAGTTGCCGATCGCGGGCGGTTTGGATTTCTTCGAAGGAAGCGTCTTCAGCTACCCCCAATACTTGGTAGGGACCGCGATCTCCCATGCCTTCACTCTCTTGAGAATTCGAATTCACCTTAACCGATCCCCTTGGGGAGCCAATAATAGTTTTTCTAAATTTTTACACGTTTTTCTGGCACCGAGGACTGAAATAAGGCGAAGACAGGCTTATCCAGCTTGGTTTCTTTCGATTCATGCGTGTTTGGGCCGTCACCGCTGGGTCGTAGTTGCAATGTTTCTGAGTTGGCTCGGATCGACTAGGGGTGATTCTGGATGTGCTGGGCTCGAAACCTGGTGCTTCACTATTTCTCCCCCGTCTTATAGACAGACGTAAACGCTATCCCATTCTTGTTTGACATTTAAGTATCTTGTTTGACATCCCTTCGCGTCGCCATGAAAGAAAAATCGCTCGATCGCAAAGCTACTCTGACCGTTGAAATCCTTCCTGACGAACGGTTTGCCGTCAAGGTGAATGGAACCCTATTGGCGGAATGCAGAAATGATGCAGACGTGGATGACTTTATCAACCAGTGGGAGCGTGGGGCACAGACGTTTCGTTATGGCTACGAAATCCGGCGGACACCTGTACCGGCGACATCGAAACCAACCTCTGTCAAAGCTACGGCGGCAGGGAAGCTACTGCAAGAGGATGCCTTTGCGGCAGAAACATATTTGATTGCGGCTGTGCGATCGCTAATCGACAACCACAACTGGTCGCAGGAGCAAGTGGAAACCCTTTGCGACTATGCATTACAAGCAGATTTTGACGCCATCAAGCTTCGCCAACACCTTCCTCCACTTCGCATTCCCCCGCGCCGTCCCAAAGGGTTGTTCGGGTTATTTCGGTAATTAACGCTGCCGCTCTAGCATTCAGAGGGCACATGCCAAGTGCGAGGAGATTGCCTCGGTTGAGGGTTGGGGGCTGGCCGGATTATGGTGAGCAGATAACAGCTACCGCAGTGGCCACACCACTGCGGACATTTCAGCCATACCACCCCTAACTGTGGTTGGAAAGCTTTGTCCTTGCTGAAATGAAAAACGCTATCTCAGAGGTGTCCGAGTGTATCGTCATTTTACGGTTTTTGCCCTTGCCGCATATGCTCTACTGCCGATCGCTCCGGTTCAAGCAGCCCCAGTTTCCTATCGCTTTACTGTTGAGGTAACTGAAGGGAGCTTGGCCGGCAACACGTTTGAAGGGATGTTCTCGTTTGATGATGATGCAGTGTCTGGTGAAGGGGAAGAGGTGCTGCAGGTAGAGGATGGACTGTCGGTCAGTATGACGATGTTGGGGGAGACGATTATTGAGTCTCAGGATGTGGATTATCCCGACTATCCTCAGTTGACGCTGATGAATGGGGATGTGGAGCGTTTGGAATTTTGGGCGGAATCGGAAGAGCGCGGCAGTTGGTGGGATTTACCGGGATGGGAGATTACTGTCGAGCGACTGGAGGATAACTAATTGTCATTTCTTGGGGTTCATCACATTGCCATCATTTGCTCGGATTACGAGCGATCGAAGCGCTTCTATCTGTCGCTGCCGGGAGCCGAACTATTGGAAGAAACGCTACGGGCAGAGCGACAGTCGTACAAGCTGGATATCCGAATTGGTGACAGCCAACTCGAACTATTTTCGTTTCCGGTACCGCCACAGCGACCCTCGCGACCGGAGGCCTGTGGATTACGCCATCTGGCGTTCCGGGTCACTAATGTTGATGTCACTGCAAACGAGTTAGCCGAGCTGGGGATCGATACCGAACCGATTCGACTCGATGAGCTGACGGGGAAACGGTTTACGTTTTTCAAAGATCCGGATGATTTGCCTCTGGAGATATACGAGCTGTAGCGCTTGCAGAACTCCAGCTGATTCAATTGGCGGAATGTTATGGCAGTGGCCATACCACTGTAGATATTTCAGCTATGTTCGACCCTGACTGTGCTTGGAAACTTTCGTTCGAACTGAAATGGCAAACACTATATGACGCTGGGTAATGTGTTTGCATTGTTTGGAGCCATGTTTGTTTTGGCCCTGCTCCCAAGTCCCAGCGTTTTTGCCGTTGTTGCGAGGTCTCTCTCTTCAGGATTCGCTGGCGGTTTAGCAATGGCGATAGGAATTGTCGCTGGAGATTTTGCATTCATCATTGCGGCAGTTTTGGGATTGGCCGCGATCGCCGAGTCGATGACGTATCTGTTTGTCGCTCTTCAGTATGTTGGGGGCCTGTATTTAATTTGGCTTGCTATCCAATTGTGGTCTTCTAGCGCCGATCTACATGATGTTGAATGTCGCGATGACTCGTCATTACTATCGAGTTTTATCAGTGGGCTGCTGATTACCTTAGGAGATTACAAAGCCATTGTGTTTTACGTTGGATTCTTTCCGGCGTTTGTGGATGTATCGTCCCTATCGACTTGGCATGTCGGGACAATTTTGGGGGTTGCGGCGATCGCTGTTGGTGGAGTGAAGGTTGGGTATGCCTTTTTAGCCGATCGGGCTCGGACGTTTCTCATTCATCCCAAAGTACGGCTGGCTATGAACTATGCGTCTGCAATTGTGCTGTTTGGAACTGGCTTATTTGTGTTAGCCAAACGGTGATGACATGGTTTGACACTGTCGTCACTGTATTTGCTCTCAGACTGTTCGAGCGAGTCGTGCAGATCGTAGATCCTTGAGAAGTCCCCCAGTAAATATATGAGGGATTCCAGGAGTCTGATTGGCTTAGAATTTGGCAATTTGTGCGGCTAAATCTCCATCGGTGCGAACTACGTTTGTCATCATTTGTTCTTCAGTCGTCAATGGTTCAAATGCCTGAATCTGTTTGTCTAAGAGGTCGGCAGTGGCATCGGCAATATCTCCAGTGCGAGCTCCCAGCCATTGGCGGATGGTCTCCAGAGGAGCTTCGCAAGAAATGAATTTTAAAGGTAGCTGATGTTGTTTGGCGGCATTAGCGATTGCCTGTCGCAATGCCTGCTTGTCGTACTTGGCATCGAGAATCACCGGATATCCGAGCGAGGCTAACAGAATCCCCAACTGTTGCAGGCGATCGTAGGTTTTTTGGGTCATCTCCGGGGTGTAGATGCCGCTGCCAAATTCCCCCGAACTGCCACGCTCGTAGAGGTTAATTCCTGCCAGGTGCTTACGCACAGCATCGGAGCGAATATGGATGGCATCGAGCGTTTGAGAGAGCGCGCTAGCCACGGTGCTTTTCCCGGAGCCGGATAATCCGCACATGACATATAGGGAGCCTGAGCGAGGCTGCAGGCATTGCAATGCCAACTGGTAGTATTTTGCTGCCGTTGCCGTTACTTCAGCTTTCGTTTCAGCAGAAATAGCTGGGTCGCCCAGCATAAACGAAGTCACTTTGGCCCTTACATAGGATTGCCTACTGACATATAGAGGCAGCACCTGCAGGCCTTCGTAATCGCCGGTGTGTTCGATGTAAGTGTTGAGGAAGAGGGCACTGAGGTCGGGGCGCTTGCGCAACTGCAAATCCATGACAATGTAGGCAATGTCGTACATCACATCTACAAACCGAAAGGGTTCATTGAATTCGATGCAATCAAATAGATAAAAGCGATTGTTCCAGTAGCAGATATTGCCCAGGTGCAAATCGCCGTGGCACTCTCGCACGAAGCCACCCTGTACCCGGCGCTCTAGCATCTCTGCCTGTTCGGCAAAGAATCTGTCAGTGAGTGCCTTCGTTTGGTCAAACTGCTCTTGGGTTTGCGGCCCACCGATAAAGCCTGCAGTTTGTTCGTAGTTTTCGTCAAATGCTGCCCGTACTCCAGCCACAGAGCCAAAGCTACTGATGCGATCGCTGGTAGTCAGGTTGCTGTGGAAACTAGCAATCTCTTTGGCCAAGGCCACCACTAGATCGGGGGTTAGCTCGCCGCGATCGAAGAGCTGAGGCAGCAGAGTTTCTTGGGGAAACTGGCGCATTTTCAAGGTGTATTCCACGGCCTCTCCAGTGCCCCCAAGCTCGTAGTCTCCCGACTCATGCTTAGAGATTGCTAGCACTTCTAGGTAAAGCTCGGCGGCCCCCCGCTGATTTAAGCGCAATTCCTCTTGAATGAAGAAACGCCGCTTCTCCAACGTGGTGAAGTCTAGGAAGCCAAAATTCATAGGCTTCTTCACCTTGTAGGCAAACTCTCCGGTCAGCAGCACGTAGGAAATATGAGTTTGCAGGAGCTGGATGGGCTCTTGCACATCATGGGGGTAGAAGTCGGATTTCAGCATGTGCTGAATGAGGGCGGGCAAGGCAGATTCGGACATAGCAGAATGAACGGACAGCAGTTGGCCTTCGTAGCCTACTGCCTCCCACGATTGCACTCAATAGAGTCCGATACCCACGCATCGGAGATAATGCCGTCAATTGCTGCTGGCTGGCTGCAACAGCCCAGCAGGTTATTCGTTAGCCAGCACAACAAAGCTCTTAACGTTGCTGGTGTTCACACAAAACCTTTTATCAAAAAAAGCCTTTGGGAGTCTTGCCGTGTTTCGACCCCAAAGGCTTTTCTGTTTCACTCCTCACCTGCATTAAAACTATCCCGAGGCAACCAGTAGAGTCAATGGACTTCCTGTAGATTTATGTAAAGAAAAAATTAAGAATGCAATAGTGGCTCGCGAGTTGCTTGCTGTCAATGTCGTAGAACGACTAGCGATCGGTCAGTTTAGGAGTGATGGATACTTGCTCTCTCTGCCTTGCTTCAATGCATTCGTCGCTTGAGGGACCCCCATAGCAAGCCTTCGAGACTACTGGGTTCAGTTAAGCTTTTTTGCTATCTCCATCTTGTTCTCAGGCCTACGCGACTCTTCCATAATGGTGACGCAGCGTCCCATCTCAATTTATGACTGCTACACCTCGTATCATCCTCGAAACTCTTCTGCCATCACTGCGCTTAGCCGCTGGGTATGCCCGCCATATTCAATCTCGAATTGTGGCCCAGCCTGACAAGGCTGGAGCCAATAAGTTTTCGTCCGCTTTGACCGACGCCGACTTATCCGTACAAACCTTTGTCGAAGTTGCTCTACTGGGGAGCTTTCCTAACATTCGCTTTTACGGTGAGGAGTACGAACAGTCCTACAACACCAAGTACTTCCGCTCGATTGCATTGGGTCCACAAGATGATTATTTAGTTACTCTCGATCCGATTGACGGCACCTTGTTTTACATGGATGGGTTGCCCAACTACCTCATTATTTTGACAGTGTTGAATGCCGATGATTTTGAAGCCGTGCTAGCCATCAGCCCGGAGGAGGATCGCTACTTCTATGCATTGAGGGGGCAAGGGACGTATGTCGCCCCTTTGAATAGCGACTTAGAGGATGCGACACCATTGGAGATTTCGCCAATCAACACAGTATTTTTGGCCAGCTTTATGGCTCCTTTGCGAGCAAAACTAAGCGATCGCTATTCCATCATCAGCTCCTCCGAAGATTACTCTCCCGACAACGCCATACCTAGCACTAACGGCATCTTGAAAGGGGAGTTGGCAGGGGCTGTGCTGTCGAAGGGCCAGTTTATTGATGGGGCTGCGCTGGCGTTTTTAGCTCGCGAGGCAGGATGTATTGTCACCGATCACCAAGGTCGAGCACTGCCGAGATTGGATGAATGCGAAAACTATTGCACGCCGGGAATCGCGATCGCAGCCAATGAGGGGATCCACAAGCATCTTATTCATGCGTTAGAAGACTGTACGGCTATTGCTGACAACGATGGGGCGTAATGTTAATTGCTTGTGCAAATCAGTACGAAGATTCAGCACTCTGCCCCCACCCCATTCGCTTCTGCGAATAATGAAGAGCTAGAGCGTTGCAGAGACAACCTTGTAACGCAGCCCTTGCATACCAGTCCTATCATTGAATTTACCGGACGCTTTTAGGGGGTAGGGGGTAAAAAGCAAGAGATGTAGCAATTTATGCCTGATGAGGCAAGGCAGTCTATCAATCATTAGGCACAAAATTTTTGCTGAGGCTGCGTTTCAGCCTCAACCGATATGGTTGCTGACGATTTCTATTTCATAGATCGCATCACTTTGGAACCACAGGCCACGTTTTCAGAGTGGAATCAAACCATTTACAAGAATCCGCTCCAAATTACTCCGTCTTTCTACGTCAAACAATCGAATACAGCGTGGGGAACTGGTATTGGACCGGGATTCCTCAACCCCATGATTCGCAGATCTTTACTCGAAGAGCACGGAATTCGCTACCGAGAAGGAGGACGTGTAGGAAAAGACGGTTTCTTCTACCTTGATTGTTTGATTCCTGGGGCTCGTTTTTATTTCCAGCTCGCCCCTCATTGTTACTTAGTTCGCCCTGGTTCTTTATGTCATCGTGATGACGAAAGTCTGCTTGAGAGATTTCGATATTATCAGAGAGAGTTGGCTGAAACGTTGCACGATGAGAGATTAAATTCAGATCCTGAATTGAAAGCCTCCCTTGCCGAAAAATTGAGTGATTGTCAGCGAAAGCTCCAATACAGAATCATGATCGATTTGTTTCGTCGAAAACGGTATTTACGAGCCATACTCCAATCATTCAAGAATCCTCTCTTTTTCGTCGATTTATTTCAAATAGTCCCCGTGCGAAAGCTTCTCTCTGATTTCACTTAAGCGTTAACTGGCTACTGTTGCGCAATGAGATAGCCGTCTTTTTTAGGTGCGTCAGAGCAAGATTTGCTCTACACAGTACAGTGATTGCAATGTGACCGCTCATCATGACGAGCGCTGTTTGTTCTCATTCCTCGGCGGAGTCTATGCCTTTCTCAATCCGTAGCTTTCAAAAAAATCCGGTAGCTTGCCTGAAGCCGACTGCCAATTGTCTGGCCGTTTTAGTAGCGATCGCTATCTCTGGATGCAACAGCGCAAACCGCAATGAAACTCGAGCCGAATTCAATCAAGACGGTATCGAGCAATTGCAATCAGGACAATACGATGCAGCCGTCGCTAGCTTTGATAGCGCAATTGAGATCGAGCCCGACGACTACGATGCTTGGTTAAATCGCGGCTCTGCCCTCGAAAAACTAGGACATTACAACGCAGCAACCGCCAGCTATGCCCGCGCTATCGAAATTCAGCCCGAGCGGGATGAAGCCTGGTTCAGTCGCGGCGAATCCCTGATGGCACTCAGCTTTTACGAGGATGCCTTTCACCACCACAATCGAGTCACCGAGCTACAGCCCCAACATCCCGAAGCCTGGGTTCGTCGCGGTATTGCTCTTAACCGCCTTAACCAATACGAAGAAGCCGTCGCTAGCTACGATCGCGCTCTCTACCTCAACACCGAAGACCACGAAGCCTGGTTTAACCGTGGAATCGCCTTGGGTAATCTTGGTGCATTTCAAAAAGCAGTGGTTAGCTACGACCGAGCGATCGAGATCGAGCCTAACTCCGCAGAAACCTTTATCAATCGCGGTAACGCACTAGCTCTGATGGGGGATTCTCAAGCTGTTTTGGACGATTACAAACAAGCCGCCGACCTTTATAGGGAACAAGATCGCACAGCAGAACATCAACGCATATTGGAAGCAATTGAAGATATTCAAGAACTCTTGGAATAGCATTACCCGCTATTCCCATTCAATTTTGAGTTTGATTCTGGTGGGCCTGCGGCCCAACCACTGAGGTTAAGTGTCGATCTCTAACGCGACCTCAACGCCTGCATTTCCTCTTTCCCAAGTGCCTTCCACACTTCTTGACCGTTAAAGCCATCTTTTAGCACCAGGCAAAAATCACCGCCATCCAACTTCTCTCGGCAATCCGCGATCGCCGCCTGGATATCGACAAAATGGCTGACCCGTCGAAACACGCGTCTGCGATAGCGCAGCAAAATTGAAGGCTTGCTCGATTGCTTGGCCTTCAAAATTTCGACGTCTTCTCTAGCAAGAATAAACATGTGTGTGTGATTCGCGACAGTCGGTGGGACGCAATGATGGAATAAGCCTTAGTGAGGGCTAGCCGTGCCAGATTGGCATCGAGCCCGCAATTGGGTCTGAAACCGAGACCCACGCACTGCACCATGCAGTCAAACCTTACAGTCTCTGCAATACAATAATGCGCGTTAACGGGTATGTCTAGCTTGCCCACCCACCTAAAGAAATTAAATCAATCGGGATCGCGGATGCCAGTACGTACGCGAGATGACCGAGCTTAACCAACGATTGAAGCCGCAGGCACAATGTGTCGGTGCAAGCCTAGCTCGCGAGGGGAAAGGTTCAGAGCTAGCCCGATCAGTTGAGGAAGGTGAAGGATCGGTAGCTTTAAGGATTTTCCGATCGTTTTCTCGACCTCCGGTTGGCGGGAATCAAGATTGAGATGGCAGAGAGGGCAGGGAGTCACTATGCAATCAGCCCCAGCAGCGATCGCTTCTTCGATGTGGTTGCCTGCCATATGAAAGGATTGCTCCGGGGCATAGCTAGAAATCGGCCAACCACAGCATTGCGTGCGACCGCGATACAACACTGGAGTGGCTCCCAGAGCTTCGAACAAAGATTCCATCGAACGTGGATTGTGGGGATCGTCCACCGGGTTGTTTTTCTGCGCTCTCAACAAATAACAGCCGTAGAATGCTGCACACTTTAGCCCTGTTAGCGGACGAGTGACTTGGTCGCGTATCGCATCCAAGCCATAATCACCTACCAATGCCCACAATAGATGCTTGACCTCTCCAGTTCCTCGGTACAGGTGTTTGCACCCTCCTGATTTACACGTATCGTTAACCATTTGAAAATAGTCGGAGCGATCGTGCTGGGCGGCCTTTAGTTTTTCATCCACTCGCCCCAGTACCCCCTGACAGGTACTGCAATGGGTCAATAACGGCAGATTGAGGGATTCTGCTAAAGCTAGGTTGCGAGCATTGACGGAATCCTCCAGGAGTTCCGATGTTTCTTTGAAGGTTCCAGAACCGCAACAGCTTGCCTTCTTGAGTTCGATCAGTTCGATATCGAGAGTTTTAGCAACCAATGCAGTTGAATCGTAGAGTTCGCGGCAGGCTCCTTGAGCAACGCAGCCAGGGTAATAGGCATATTTCAGAGTCATGACTAGTTCTCCTCAGTGTTGCTTCTAGAGGGGTCGCTTTCAGATGTTTTGTTCCCAGAGGTGTTGCTTGTGGGCAGAAACGCACTTGCCGGTACAGCCATTTCCGCTGCTTCTATTACTTGGCGTATTTCTGCCGTTCCCTCAGATGCCTCAAACGTCAGTGGAAATTTACCCCGAGCAATCATGCGTAATCCCAGAGGGGCGAGGCTCAACAAACCTTTCAAGTCCCTGAAGTAATTGCCAACAACCTCGACGCCAAACTTACGTTCGTCCACCCATCCGCCAGCTTTGACCAACGACACCATGGTTTGACGGTGGCGAACAGCTCGACTGTTGTCCGTAACGGCTGCAGACCGATGGAGAGCTGCTTGCTTAATACTGGTAATTTGCTCTAGAGGAGCTACCTCCATCGGACACACATCATCGCAGTTGTGGCAGCGGGTACATCCCCATACCCCATCCAAGCTGTTTAGACTTTGCACCCGCTCTACTGTGCGATCGTCACGAGTATCCAAGCGCATTCTGTTGGCCTTTGCTAATGCATGTGGCCCCACAAATCCTGGACTCACTTCCTTGGCATTGCAATCGGAGTAACAAGCCCCGCACATGATGCAATTTCCCATGCGATCCAGTTTGGCCCGTTCTGCTGGTGTTTGGATGAACTCCCGTTCCGGAATGGTGCGAGATGCTGTGCTGACGTAAGGATCGACACGTTTCAAATCAACCCAGAATTTTGTCATATCTACAATCAGGTCTTTGACCACCGGCAAATTGCCCATTGGTCCAATGGCGATGTGATCGCGCCCTTGCAGCGCCTCATCAACATGTTGCTGGCAAGCCAGACCAGCGCGATCGTTGATCCGCATGGCACAGCTACCGCAGATGGTATTGCGGCAATTTTTGCGAAATGCCAGGGTGCCATCTTGTTCCCACTTGATTCGCGTTAGGGCATCGAGAATCGTGCTCTTGGGGCCGATATCGATTGCGTAAGTTTGAATGCTCGGCTGGGCTTCGGGAGCTTGTTGACGAAAAATGCGAAATTCAACGTTCACAATCGCGGTACTCAAGACATTGGTAGAGGCCTGTCGTTTGGATTCGAGTTCTTACTAATCTCGCAGTACCAGTACTAGAACTCTCATCCCGACTCAATATTTTCGTTCTTTGGGCTCAAATCGGTTGACGACAACCGGCCTGTAATCAATACACACGTTGCCGTCTTTGATATAGGCCAGCGTGTGCTTGAGGAAATTGGGATCGTCACGAGCAGGGTAATCCTCACGAGAATGAGCACCTCGGCTCTCTTTGCGGTGCAATGCCCCTGTCATGATGGCCGCCCCAACAGTCATGAGATTGCGCAATTCCCAAGCTTCCGTCAGCTCGGTATTCCAGATTTTGCTGCGATCGTCCAATTGGACGTTTGTTAACTGCACCCTTAATTGTGCGAGCTTCTCCAGCCCTTCCTTCATCAGTTCCTCTGTCCGGTACACTCCGCAGTAGTTCGTCATGCAGTCTTGAAACTGACGTCGGATCGTGTCCAAGCGGTGCTCTCCGAGCTGTTCGAATAGTTGACTGCGATCGTTCTCGGCTTCTGCCAATAATCGCGTCTCATCAATAGCTGGTAGATCTCTTCCATCCACATACGTAGCCATTGCCGCACCAGCCCGTCGACCGTAAACGACACACTCTAGTAGTGCATTACTTCCCAGCCGATTAGCACCGTGAACTGAAACACAAGAAGTTTCTCCTGCAGCAAAGAACCCCTCTACTAAGCTATCTGGGCCGTTCCTCACCTGACACTCGGTGTTAACTGGAATTCCTCCCATGGAATAGTGAATTGTCGGTCGCACTGGAATGGGCTCTTTCACTGCATCGATCCCGAGATGACGATGGGCCTCCTCCCAACAGAAGGGCAGTCTCTGGTGAATAGTTTCAGCTCCTAAATGACGCAAGTCCAAATGGACGAACGTCTCCCGATCTACCCCCCGGCCAGCTCTCACTTCCGAAACAATTGCGCGCGATGTAATGTCTCTGGGGGCTAACTCCATCTGTTTGGGGGCGTATGTGGCCATAAAGCGATCGCCTTCGCCATTCACCAAATAGGCTCCCTCTCCTCGTACCGCTTCAGAAATCAACACCCCAACCGGATACAGCCCCGTCGGATGAAACTGCACAAACTCCATATCCTGCAGCGGCAGCCCCGCTCTTGCCGTCATCGCCAGCCCATCCCCCGTGCAGGAATAATCATTAGATGTTGTGTTGAATGCTCGTCCGTACCCACCGGTGGCAAACATCAGCGCTTTAGCCCGCAGTATCTGAAATCGTCCCGTCGACTGCTCGTACATCACCAAGCCCTTCGCAACGTTGTCTTCCACAACTAACCGGGTGACATACCACTCGTCATAAATATGAGTTCCATATTTCAACAAGCTACTGACGAGCTCGTGCAAAATAGCGTGACCGGTTTTATCTGCGGCATAGCAAGTGCGTCGATACGCATGTCCTCCAAATGCTCGTTGAGCAATCTTGCCGCTATCCAAACGTGAGAATAGGACTCCCAAGTGCTCCAGGTCGTAGATGACCTCGGGAGCTTCTCTCGTCAAAATTTCGACAGCATCTTGATCGGCGAGATAATCTGACCCTTTTACCGTATCGAATGCATGGGCTTCCCACGAATCTTCCGAATCAACGTTGTTCAGTGTTGCTGCAATGCCCCCCTGTGCGGCAACAGAGTGGCTACGAATGGGGTGGGTTTTAGCAATCACCGCCAGATTGAGTTGAGGGTTGGCCCGTTTAACTTCCAATGCCGCACGGCAACCAGCCAGTCCTCCACCCACAATTGCGATGTCATGCTCAATCATTGAAAACCCACTGGCGCAGTCTTCCACTGTCTTATCAACGAAACCAGTCATTAGGGCTAAATCACTGCTGCTTTTTAACGATCTTTCTGGTCCGCATCGGCATAATTAACTACGCTACCAATAGCGATCTTAGAGTTGAGTCAAAAAAAACAATTGGGAGTTGACATGTTGAATTGAAGTCGTTATGTTGGTTAAGCGCTCAAGGGAGCGGGGGCTGAAATCCCCAGCGAGCAAGGGCGTCCGAACCATGACAGAGAAATAGTTCCAAGCAGTGAATGTACAGCCTC
>JBFRWD010000068.1:0-6180 GCA_051439425.1 Synechococcus sp. | reverse complement strand
ACAAGCTGATTCAGTTACCTCCCGAGCGTTAGTGCTAACACTGGATCAGCAGTTAGCTCGGAGAGGTGAACCATCCCCCATCAAACTGATGGTTTCGGTTCTTCGCATCGCACATAGTACAGATAATTTCCGTATAAAAACTTATTTCTATCTGGGGTACGCAATGGCTTTTGATTCATCTTGAAGGGCAATCACATGTGAAACCCTATTCCATTCGTGTTAACTAATGCTGTCACGATACCTTACTCCCTTCGCAAGGCGTTTTGCGGCACAAGAATATAGTTGATTGAAATAGCGATGAGACAAGGAGTTAGGTTGCTTAGTATGCGGCAATAATGACATCAATAGATGTGCTGTTTTTGAGAATATGCCCATCTCTTTTGAGAGCGGCAAAATCACGCTCGCTTGTGTTTAAGTCTGGGGAATAAGGAGGAAGAAATACCAGTGAGAGACCGTGTTCCTGAGCCGATGAATGTAGCCGCTCTTTACGATGAAGTGATGCGTTATCCACCACTAGATTAGATGGGAGCGCAACTTTCGAAAAAGATGAACCGTCATCCATCGCTCAAACAGATGGGAGGTGATGGTGCCACTGATGTTCAAGGGCGCTAGAAAACCCCTCTGCGACGAGCCGAAATCAGATTCTGGAGGGGATGACGAGCCCCACCCACTGCGCTATCCATAGACTTGCACTCCTCTGTTTGCCCAACCCTGGAGTCAAGGAGAACCCAGCTTGAGCCCACTTTCATCTACATAGAACACATCGTTGCTGCTACGGATAGCAATGATGGTGCGAAATGCTCTCAGAAATTATTGTCGGCGAACGGGGTCGAGCTGGTGATAACGTAGCTGTTTTTTTTACGGGGAATATTCAACTGTTTCAAGGCATAGAAAATTGCGGTGGGATGCACGTTAAAGTGAGCCGCGCGATCTTTGAGTCGGGCATCAGGATACTTTCGCACATGGTGAATCAACGCCTTATCGTCCAACTTGCGGCGGCGTTTTACAACTGTCGATCTCAACTCCGGTCGACTCAGCCATCTATAAATAGTGGCACGACTAACCTTGAATAGCTTAACTGCTTCATCAATCGATTTGCCGCTGCTGACGTAGTTCACTACTCGCTCTTGTAAGTCTAGACTGTATGCCATTTCTCATCTTCAGTGCTGATATACTTTGCCATAGCTGAAAGTCTCGTTTCAAACCGATCGCCACACAAAGCCTCTCTAACGATGGGCAATTTTCGGGGGTGTTTTTATGAATCCCCTCTGACGCTTGCTTTTAGAGTTTTGCGTCTATGATGATGGTGAGTTCCGATATTGAGCTTCAATACGATTCTCAACTTTAAATACTTAAGAAAACTGTTGGGTTGTCGAGCGAGCATCCTTATTCATAACAAAATCATCAATTAGTCGTTTGGCTTATCTTGCGAGGCCTACATGAATATCCGATTAGTGAGTTCTTAGATAACATTTTTGGCTTTTTGAAAAGGGTTTACGCAGTCCAGTCATACAAGATTAGGAGAACGTTGTGGTATCAACTCCGGAAAGCCCCTCTGTAGCAGCGGCCAATAGCCAAGAGGGCTTGACAGTTCAAGGAACGCCGCTCGGTGCGGAAGAACTGCACAAGATTCATGCATTCTGGCGTGCCTGCAACTACTTGGCCGCAGGCATGATTTACCTCAAGGACAACCCCTTGCTGAAAGAGCCCCTCAAGGCCGAACACATCAAGCAGCGGTTGTTGGGACATTGGGGATCTTCTCCAGCCCTCAGCTTCACTTATATACATTTGAATCGGTTGATTAATAAATTCGACCTGGATGCCATTTACATGGCAGGTCCGGGGCACGGCGCACCCGGTGTCATCGGTCCCGTTTACCTGGAGGGCACCTATTCCGAGGTCTATCCCGACAAAAGCGAGGACGAAGAGGGGATGCTCAATCTCTTCAAGTGGTTCTCTTTCCCCGGCGGTATTGGTAGCCACTGCACCCCCGAACTGCCCGGTTCCATCCACGAGGGTGGCGAGTTAGGCTACAGCCTCTCCCACGCCTTCGGAGCTGCTTACGACAATCCCGATCTAATCGTTGCCGCGGTTGTGGGTGATGGCGAAGCCGAAACTGGTCCCTTAGCGACGGCTTGGCACTCCAATAAGTATCTCAATCCCATTCGCGACGGGGCCGTACTGCCGATTTTGAACCTGAACGGCTACAAAATTGCCAACCCCACGATCCTGGCCAGAATTTCGCGAAACGAATTGAACGATCTGTTCCGGGGATACGGCTATACCCCCTACTTTGTGGAAGGGGACGATCCCGAAGCCATGCACCAAACAATGGCTGCCACGATGGAGGAATGCGTTCATCTGATTCGTACCATCCAGGCAAATTATCGCAAAACAGGAGTTCCAAAGCGTCCCAGGTGGCCGATGATTATTTTGCGCACACCCAAGGGATGGACCGGTCCGCAAGAGGTGGACGGTCATAAAGTCGAAGGGTTCTGGCGGGCGCACCAAGTGCCGATGGGGGGAATGCACGACAATCCCCAGCACCTGAAATTGCTAGAGCAATGGATGAAGTGTTACAAGCCGGAAGAACTGTTCGACGAGAACGGTACCCTCTTGCCGGAACTGAAAGATCTGGCTCCCACAGGACATCGCCGTATGAGCGACAACCCCGTTGCCAATGGGGGCAAGGTGCGCAAGGCACTGCGCATGCCTGATTTTCGGGAACTGGCAATTAATGTCCCCAAACCCGGCACTGTGGAGTTTGAAAATACCAAGGTATTGGGCTTCTTGCTCAGAGAAGTCATGCGGCAGAACATCGACAACTTCCGCCTGTTCGGTCCTGACGAGACTGCCTCGAACCGGTTGCAAGCTGTCTATGAAGTCACGAAAAAGGCTTGGATGGCGGACTACCTGCCTGAAGATGAAGACGGCAGCCAGATGTCCCCGGACGGACGGGTGATGGAGATGCTGAGCGAGCACACCCTGCAAGGATGGCTGGAAGGCTACTTGATGTCCGGTCGCCACGGCTTCTTCCACACGTACGAAGCCTTTGCCCATGTGGTGGACTCTATGTTCAATCAGCATGCCAAGTGGTTGGATATCTGCAAAAACGACGTGCCCTGGCGGGCTCCGATTTCCTCCCTCAATATCTTGCTGTCTTCGCTGGTGTGGCGGCAGGATCACAACGGCTTCAGCCACCAAGATCCTGGTTACATCGACTTGGTCACGAACAAAAGCCCCGACGTGGTGCGGGTGTATTTCCCGCCGGATGCAAACTGCTTGCTGTCCGTAGCGGATCACTGTTTGAGAAGTACCGATTACGTCAATGTCATCGTCTCTGACAAGCAAATGCATTTGCAGTACCTGACGATGGAGGAAGCGATCGCCCATTGCACCAAAGGTTTGGGCATATGGGAATGGGCTAGCAACGACGATTGCGGCACCGCACCCGACGAGCCTGATGTGGTGATGGCCTGCTGCGGCGACATCCCCACGATGGAATCTCTGGCTGCAACGGCGATTCTGCGGGAGGAATTCCCAAAATTGAAAGTTCGCTTCATCAACGTGGTCGATTTAGGGAAGCTGGTGGACGAAAAAGAACATCCCCACGGACTGACCAACTGCGACTTCGACACGCTGTTTACCCCCGATAAGCCCATTATCTTTAACTTCCACGGCTATCCTTGGCTGATCCACAAGCTGGTGTATCGCCGCACCAACCAAGAACGGATTCACGTGCGGGGTTATAAGGAAAAGGGCAACATCAACACTCCGCTGGAGTTGGCGATGGAAAATCAAATTGATCGCTTCAATCTCGTCATCGACGTTATTGATCGCGTTCCCTCTCTGGGGACCCGAGCTGCTTATGTCAAAGAGCGTATGAAAAACGCCATCATTGAAAACACACAATATGCCTTCACTTACGGCATCGACAAACCCGAGGTCCGCGAGTGGAAGTGGCCCTACTAAGCTCCTAGCGGCAGGGACATGCCGGTCATGCCCCTGATTTTTGCCTTGGAAATTCACAAACTGAGTTCCGCCCTGTAGGAAATCATTCCCTGCGTATGTTTGTTAAGTGGTTTTTCAAGACATTGGCCTCGGCCATCTCAAGTATCTGGAATTGACCCATGGACGCAGCGACCCTTTGGCAACGCTATCAAGATTGGCTGTACTATCACGACGGATTGGAGCTCTATCTAGATGTCAGCCGCATGCGGTTCGACGATAGTCTGCTAGCCAGCATGAAGTCTAAATTTGACAAGGCTTTCAAGGATATGGAGGCCTTGGAAGCGGGGGCGATCGCCAACCCCGACGAAAACCGTATGGTGGGTCACTACTGGCTGCGTACACCGGAACTGGCCCCCAGCCCCGATATGAGCCAGGCAATTACCGAGGCGATCGATCGGATCGAAGACTTTGCCCGGAAGGTGCACAGCGGGGCGATCCATCCCCCCGAGGCACCGAAGTTTACGGACGTGCTGGCGATCGGCATTGGCGGCTCTGCGTTGGGGCCCCAGTTTGTGGCCTCTGCCCTGGCTCCAGAGGACCCACCACTGCAGATTCACTTCATCGACAACACCGATCCGGCCGGGATCGATCGCGTCCTCAATGGATTGAGGGATCGCCTCAACAGCACTCTAATCCTGGACACCAGCAAGTCTGGCGGCACCCCCGAACCCCGCAACGGCATGCTGGAGGTCAAGCACGTTTACGAGCAAATGGGGTTGAACTTTGCCCGCCACGCCGTGGCTACCACGATGGAGGGCAGCAAAATGGACGAACTTGCCAGAGCCGAAGGCTGGCTGGCGGAGTTTCCCATGTACGACTGGGTGGGGGGACGCACCTCAGAATTGTCCGCTGTCGGCATATTGCCTGCCGCCCTGCAAGGTATTGACATCCGCGAACTGCTGGCCGGGGCCAAGGACATGGATGCCGCCACCCGTATCAAAGACATCCGTACCAATCCCGCCGCCCTCATGGCCCTTTGCTGGTATGCCTCCGGTGACGGACAGGGCAAAAAAGATATGGTCGTTCTCCCCTACAAAGACAGCCTGCTGCTGTTCAGCCGCTACCTGCAGCAGCTGATTATGGAGTCGTTGGGGAAAGAAAAAGACCTCGACGGCAACTCCGTTTATCAAGGACTCGCTGTTTACGGCAACAAAGGATATACCGACCAGCACGCCTACGTTCAACAGCTGCGGGAGGGGGTGCCGAATTTCTTCGCCACCTTTATCGAGGTGCTGCAGGATCGCTCCGGCCCATCGGTAGAAGTGGAACCGGGGGTGACGACCGGAGACTATTTATCGGGATTCCTGCAGGGAACTCGCCAAGCCCTGTACGAGAGCAAGCGGGACTCGATTACGCTGACAATTCCGCAGGTAAATCCCCGCACGGTAGGAGCTCTGATAGCACTCTACGAACGGGCGGTGGGCTTCTATGCCTCCTTGGTGAACATCAATGCCTACCACCAGCCAGGGGTGGAAGCGGGGAAAAAAGCGGCAGCCTCGGTATTGGAATTGCAAACGCAAGTGATGGCAACGCTGCAATCCACTGACTCGCCACTGGACCTGGCCACTTTAGCGTCCATGTGGGGTGTCCCCGATCGGGTGGAAGGGTTTTACAAAATCGTGCGGCTTTTAGCCGCGAACGACCGGGGACTGGTGATGAGTGGCGATCTGGCCCGGCCTTCCAGCTTGAAAATTTCTTCTCTAACTTAATCGATGGGCTTGAAACTCTACTTTTTGCGCCACGGGGAAACCACCTCCAGTCAATCTGGAGGATACTGCGGCAGTCTCGATCTGGACTTGACCGAGTCCGGCTACGAAATGGCTGAGGAGTTTGCCAAGGCTTACCGTACGTTGGACTGGACGGCGGTCTACAGCAGCCCCCTGCAGCGGGCTATCCATACCGCCAAACCCCTGTGCGATGACCTGGGGATCGACATCCAGCGGCGGGACGGACTGAAGGAGATCGCCTACGGACGGTGGGAGGGGATGACGCCAGAAGCGGTAAGCGACAAGTATCACGACGAATACGTGCGCTGGCTGGCGGACCCCGGCTGGAATTCCCCCACTGGCGGGGAAAAGGGGGTGGATATTGCCCGTCGTAGCGCCCTGGTGCTGGAGGAGATCGAACAAACTTACGACAACGGCAACGTGTTGGTGGTGTCCCACAAAG
>JBFRWD010000067.1:0-6839 GCA_051439425.1 Synechococcus sp. | reverse complement strand
GGCTTGGTCAAGTCCTCCAAAATGTTGATCGGAAGCAGAATAGGCGTGGGTTCCACATACTTCTTGAAGTAGCCAAACCCCTTCTTCCGAATACCAGCGTAAAAGTACGTGACGCTGGTCAGTAGTGCAAGACCCAGTGTGGTGTTGATGTCGTTCGTTGGCGATGCCAGTTCACCTTCAGGAAGAGTAATGATTTTCCAGGGAAAAAGGTTACCCATCCAGTTCGAGACGAAAATGAACAGAAATAGAGTACCTACGTAAGGAACCCAGGGTCTGAACTCTTTCTCGCCAATCTGGCTTTTCGCCAAGCCTTCAATGAATTCAAGGACATATTCAAGGAAGTTTTGTGGCCCGGCAGGAATGCGCTCGATCGAGCGCGTTCCCCAGAAAACCAGAGCCAAGATGATCGCGATCGCAATCCAACTTCCGATCAGAACCTGACCGTGAATCGAATACTTGCCGATGTGCCAGTACAGGTGGTAGCCAACTTCTAGCTCGGCAAACGGTAAGAGGTTGGGCATGGATAGTAAATCAATCATGGAACCTTAGGATTTCCGAGTCGGAACCAGCGTTTGAAAGGCATATACAAAAAGTGCAGCCTTATAGGTCATGAATCCAAAAAATATAGGCAATATTTCCAAGGATTCGACCCGAGTGGCCACGATAATTAGGGCAGCAAACAAGGCCAGACGAGCACCGCTTCCGGTACTTCTACTGGCAGGCCCTAATCTGGCCACACCTCGACCCAGCATTCTCAGGTACGCCAACCCCACAATTGACCCGATCGCGTAGTTCAACACAACATTGGCTGGGTAGAACCACACCATGGTGAACGCGATCGCAGCGCTACAGATGAGGGTGGTAACCAGGAGTTGCTGCCTAAACTTGTCGTACTCTCCGCCTGACGGCACATCCTCTGATGAGAGAGGTAGAGATTCAGTACTCGGATCGACAGATCCGGGAGCATCCGCAGCCAGCGGTGAATCAGTCGCCAAACGAGTAGGTTGACTCATACAAGCAGCTCATTTCGACTTCAGGGCGAGGTCTTTGATAGTGGCAACAAAGCCCTACAAAAGCCTGTCGGACAGCCACCGCCTCCGATCCCATTGGGCTTAAGCGGCCGCTTCTTAACATATCACAATAGGTACAACCACCTATCGCAATATCGAGTTGCACGCTTGGCAGGGAAAAAACATCGATCGGTCAGAAGACAACAACCTCAGAAACCCTTACTCTGCCTGAAGGGACGAAGGTTTACACCTTCGCGTCACTAGGAGTTTATCATCAAGCGGGATCGCGAAACGGTGGGTTCAAAAGTTTTTCTAAAGACGGCAGCAAGTGCTCTGAGAACTGGAAAATCTGATTCTAGAGTCTCGGATTTTACGGACGTTTGAGGAGTAATGTCTGACTGTTCCGTAATGAGAGGATTTCATCCTTACTGGGAGGATCGGACAGCTGTGCGCAAATCTCGGCGACTGTCTTCGAGCCATCGGCTGCGTCCAATAGCTCGTAAGCTCCTTGAGACAGTTTGACCGACTCAAACGCGTAGTTGAGTAGAGCGGTACCCGGCCAGTACCACAGGCAAGGACTACGGTAGGCGATCGCACTACCAACGGTCTCTGGCGTCCAGGTGACGTTGGGGAGGGGTGGTTTGGCTAGATAGAACTCGTAATGGGCTACGACCGGATCGAGCAGTTCGATGAGGCGATATTGCTGTTTCTCATCTAATTGTTTGGCTTGCTCTAATAATTGGGGGCGATTGCCCAATAACCGCTCTAAATTCCAAAACTGCCGGTTGGAGAACTTGACGAAATCCAGCCCAGAAGTGGCTATCCAGTCAAATAGAGTATTGCAATTAAAGTCCTCTTCCTGGGGGTGCAAATACATATCTGCAAAGTTTTCATCCGCCCGATTTTCCGACGCCCAACGCTCTTTCTCCTGGCGCACGATGCGGTTGGTTTCGGGCAGGATTTCGAACAGATCTCGACCGGCTTGCAATCCCATCTTCAGTTGTTTAACGTCTTCTAGAGGCTGGGATTCATCGCCTCCCACTAGAAGTCGCAGAGCTTTTTGCATCAAACTAATTTCCCAACGCCCCAGTTCGCTGTAAACAAACACGTGCATGATTCCGCCAGGGGCCAGCTTGTCGGCTAGTGTCTTCAGGCCCAGGGTCGGATCGGGTAAATGGTGCAGTACACCGACGCAGTTAATGAAATCAAATTGGCCGGGGATGCGATCGACGTCGTACAGGCTGAGATGGCGAAATTCGACCTCAGGTGCATTGGACTGCCGGCAGCGCTCTTGTGCTACCTCTAATGCTCCAGAACTCAAGTCGATCGCCCATTTCTCTGCGTCTGGATTTTGGTGGGCAATATATTCGGTGCCGCATCCCGAACCGCACCCGGCATCCAAAATTCTGGGGGTCGTGTTCTGAGGATACATTCCCGTGCAGAAAGAGTACGCCTGTGCCCAGCTCCAGCGCCAATTGAACCCAGGCGGATCTTCACCAGCAATGGGTTCTCCCGGAAATGGAAAGCTGTCGTATAGCTGTTGAACTCGAGCTGACACGCGATCGGGAGAGTCCGCTGAACCTGGGGGTTGAACTGGAGTAGAAGAATCAGTTGAGCTGGAGGAGTCTGGCATAGAAATTGCAGGCGAGAAATGGATGTATGGCAAGTTGTTCTGCTGTCAAACGATGTCAAGACTCTGCCCTTTGCAGGCCAAGTAAAGGAAGGACATTCGACCAACAACTTGCGAAGGCTGTGACCGGTATGGGACAGGAAAATGACAAAGCTGCTGCTCTGTTTTGAGAACAACAGCCTGAACTGTATCGTGATGTGGGATCAACCTGAAGGTCACTTAATGAAATGAGAGTTTCGGGTTGTCAATGAAACGTGCAAAGCAACCGAAGACTATGACTCGAAGGGAGTGTCGACAAACCCTAACTCATATAGCTGGTTGTAGGCACTAGCCCCCAACTCGCGAGTGGGGCCTTGGCTGGAAATCACCTGTACCATTTGGGAGACAGCTTCTTCTGGGCGGTTAGCAGCTCTGTAGACCACACCAAGCTCGAAAGAGGTTTGGTCTCGGGATTGCGCCGCTTCTCGGGCTTGCCCCCTCAGGGTATCGGAGAGGCGGTTATCGATACCGGCAAAGCTCCGCGATAAGGCCTGATAGAAATTGGATCGCTGGTTGAACGCTTCAAAGGCTTGTTCCAGCAAGCCGACAGCCGTATCGAAATCCTGCGCCTGCGTGGCAGATTGGGCTTCCTGGAGTAGTTCTTCAGCCCTCAACAAGCTGAGACTGCTGTCTTCTTGTTCTAGAGAGCGAAATTGCTGAGGATCGGGGACTTCTACTTGAGCCACAATAGCTGGAGACCCATTGGCTGTCGCTGTTTCCGTCATGCTCGGAGATGTTGCAGCCTGTGCCCCGGTTAGGAACAGACTCACCCATACGACGGAGATAGTTGCCACAAACAGGGAAACTAAGCGGGCTGGCCAGCGGGAAAGCTGACGGTAAATGGAATTCAGCGAAGACATAGGGGATTAACACTCCAACACGGCGAACAATAAGCAGTGGACAGTCAAAGAAACAGATTGAGGACTCAACCGTAGCCGTCATGGAGGTCATCCGTTGAGCCGCACCGATCGAGTCATGCAGCCAGTGGAGAAATCTGTCGCAGAGGGCTTTGTGTCAATCGGGCAAATTCGGTTGATTTTGGCACTCCGTATCGTACCACTCTGACAAAAGTACCAGGGGCTTAGGGTCATCGGAAGGTGCACTAGCTCAATTTATGTGTTGTCTTTAATACATAAGAAATCAGAAGGCTCTACAGCTCTCCCTGTCTCATAACAATATGGATTTCCCCCGCGGGGGATGTGTAGAGCATGATTATGCGGAACAGGGTGTGTCGAACAGCAGGCTCACTCTTGTCTTGGACGAAGTTTTGCTCCTTCAATACCTGCCAACATGGTAAAAAACAGCCGGGGAAAATACCCGGCTGCAGTTAGTCATTTATCAATAAGTGGATGACGGGAATAAGTGAATGACGAGTCGGCAAATGATTACATCATGCCCATGCCGCCCATACCACCCATACCACCCATGCCACCCATTGCCGCAGCAGGGTCGGGGCCAGCAGACGGAGGTTCAGGCTTGTCAACCACCAAGGCCTCAGTAGTCAGCACCATGCCGGCAATAGATGCGGCATTTTGCAGAGCAGACCGTACCACTTTAGCGGGGTCAACAATGCCGCTGGCAATCATATCGACATAATCGCCTTGTAGGACGTCATATCCGATATTGGTCTCTCGCTCCAGAACTTTCTGAGCAATTACGGAACCTTCCAGACCGGCGTTTTCAGCAATCTGACGGACCGGCGCTTCAATGGCACGCGCCACAATATCGCCACCAATTGCTTCTTCAGAAGAGAGGCCAGATTTGAGGGCTGCCACTTGCTTGCTCAGGTGTAGCAGAGTCGTACCCCCCCCAGGAACAATACCTTCCTCAACCGCAGCTTTCGTTGCGTTTAGAGCGTCTTCGATCCGGAGCTTGCGATCTTTCAGCTCGGTCTCGGTAGCTGCTCCTACTTTAATGACGGCGACACCACCCGATAGACGGGCAATCCGCTCGGAGATTTTCTCACGATCGTAGTCAGAGTCAGTTTCTTCCACCTGCTTGCGCAGTTGGGTGACGCGCTTCTCCACTTCGGAAGCCGTGTCACCAGAGGCCACGATTGTGGTGGTGTCTTTGCTAACGCTGACTTTGCGAGCAGATCCCAACATCTCGAGTTCAGCGGTATCCAGTTTGAGACCGATTTCTTCCGAAATCACTTGACCACCTGTCAGGACTGCAATGTCTTGCAACATGGCCTTACGGCGCTCGCCAAAACCAGGGGCTTTGACAGCAGCCACATTCAGGACACCACGCAAGCGGTTGACAACCAACGTCGCAAGAGCTTCCCCTTCCAGATCCTCAGAAATAATCAGTAGGGGCTTGCCTGCGCGTGCTACTTT
Organism: Synechococcus sp.; assembly: GCA_051439425.1. Taxonomy (GTDB): domain Bacteria; phylum Cyanobacteriota; class Cyanobacteriia; order Thermostichales; family PCC-7336; genus PCC-7336. Next base: position 1,824 of record JBFRWD010000067.1, on the reverse strand, counting down.
CTCCAAGACAGATACGAGATCTTGAATAGAGGAGATCTTCTTGTCAACAATTAGCAGTAGGGCGTCTTCAAACTCGGTGACCATTCGCTCAGAATCAGTCACAAAGTATGGAGAAATGTAGCCGCGATCGAACTGCATCCCTTCAACCACATCCAACTCGGTATCAAGAGACTTGGATTCTTCAACGGTGATAACGCCATCACGACCAACGGCATCCATGGCCTTGGCAATCATTTGACCGACTTCGATGTCGTTGCCCGCAGATACGGTGGCTACTTCGGCAATCGTCTTGGTGTCTTCGACTATTTTGGCTAAGCCCGAGATGCCGGATACTAGGCCATCAACAGTTTTGTCGATACCACGACGAAGGCTAACGGGATTTGCTCCTGCAGCAACGTTCTTCAGACCCTCGCGGATCATTGCTTGAGCCAAGACGGTTGCAGTAGTGGTGCCATCACCTGCTACATCATTAGTTTTGGACGCAACTTCGCGAATCAATTGTGCGCCAGTATTCTCTAGCGCGTTTTCTAGCTCGATTTCCTTGGCGATTGTGACGCCATCGTTCACGATTTGTGGCGCACCGTACTGCTTCTCCAGTACAACATTGCGCCCTTTGGGACCGAGAGTAATACGTACAGCATCGGCGAGTTGGTTGACGCCTCTTTCAAGCGAACGACGAGCAGACTCGTCAAAAACAACATCTTTAGGCATGGTAGCTTCCTATGAAATGGAGAACGAAAGATAGATGAGTTGGGTTACCCGTGCGAGAGGCAATGATTCTGGCTGTACCATCTCCGAACCTTCAGGAGAGTGGGATTGCCGTTCGGGAGACATCGACTTTGACCAAGTAACGCAACGGGTAGAAGAGATGAACTATTCGACGATCGCCAAAATATCTTTTTCAGCGAGCAGCATGTGCTCTTCGCCAGCCAGCTTGAGCTCGGTTCCGGCATATTTGCCGTAGAGTACCTTGCTACCAATAGTTACTTCAGGGGCGACTCGCTGACCTTTATCGTTGAGCTGGCCAGGACCAACAGCGACGACTTCGCCAACTTGGGGTTTTTCTTTGGCGGAGTCGGGTAACAGGATACCGCCGGCGGTCTTTTCTTCTTGTGAAGCTACCTTCAATAGGACGCGATCGCCCAACGGCTTAAGGGTGGTGGCGGATAAACTCAGACTAGCCATCTAGCTGTGATTCCTCTTGTGGTGAGTTGTTGTCAGTTGTTGTCAGTGTTCGGGACTCAAATATGAAAAGTTTGGGACGCCAACATGTCACACAACTGACAGTACGAGATGCAAGGCTTGAACGTGACCTGCTTGACAGACGGAAACTGAAGCTAGCACTCTCCTACTTAGAGTGCTAATAGTAACCCACCTCACTAGGCCCTTCAACCGGCCACAGAGGGTAGGGATAACCGCCCGACGAGACTCCAAAAGCTACATTCTGTAGGGCTTTGGCCTGATTGCGAATACTGTCTCAATGGGGCTAAACGAGGGACAGCTATCTAGCTTGAATGTTGTCCAATAAGACGACTTGACTGATTTGCAGGTGCGACCTACCATCCCAAACATTGTGATCTGCTGAACCAGCCACAGGGTGGGCTGATATGCACTTGAAAGCTTGCAGCAAAATCAGCATTTAATTTGTCGACAGATTGCCTCTGTGCTGTTGGACTATATTCACGCAAAGTAAGGGCGGACACACTCCAAAAATTACATTTGCAGTATTTACTTTTTCATTCACAGTGTTTTCGCGTACGTACTACCTTTGATGCACCCCAGTCCCATTTCATTGTTGTCTATCGCTTCAGGTGCTTAACACCG
>JBFRWD010000066.1:0-3605 GCA_051439425.1 Synechococcus sp. | reverse complement strand
ATGTCACACTCCTCGCCACAGGCGATCCTCTCTTTTTTGGCATTGGCCGACTCCTGTCTCAGCACTTCCCCACCGAACAACTGGAGTTCTACCCCCATCTTTCCTGCATTCAGCTAGCCTGCAACCGCCTGCACATCCCCCACCAAACCCTCACCACGGTTAGCGTCCATGGGCGATCGTTGGACGCCCCGATCGCAGCACTCAAGCAGGGTCGTTCTCCCATTGCAGTCCTCACGGATGCCACTCATTCTCCGGGGGCGATCGCTCGTCTTCTAAAGCAACTCCAGCTTCCGGTGGACTACCAAATCTCGGTATGTACCCAGTTGGGTGGCCCCAATGAACGAATTGAAACCTATGTCCCGGAGCAATTCAACGCACTGCAAGCGATCCACTTTGAATCCCCTAATATCGTCATCTTGCAGCAGGCTAAAAAGGATGCATCATGCCCGAGCGACCTACCCATTTTAGGTATTCCCGATCGGCAATTCTTGACGTTCCCAGATCGCCCCGGCCTGATCACCAAACAAGAAGTGCAGACGCTTTCTCTATCGCTGCTTCAACTACCCACCTCTGGCGTCATCTGGGATATAGGGGCGGGAACGGGCTCGGTGGCGATCGAAATCGCCCGGTTAGTCCCCCACGCCACGATCTATGCAATAGAAAAAGATGCCTTGGGGTTGGAGCTAATTGCAGGCAATGCCCGCCGCTTTCAAACCCCTAACGTAAAAGCGATCGCTGGGGTCGCACCAGATAATTTGGTATCTCTCCCTGCCCCCAACCGCGTATTTATTGGCGGAGGAGGTCAATCTCTATCCGACATCTTGCAAATCTGTACACAACGACTTCAGCCAAGTGGTCTCATCGTGGGAAACTTTGCCACCCTAGAAAGCTGCAACCTGGCCCAAAACCATTTCAAATCTGTTAACTTTTGCGTACACATCCTACAAGTCAATCTCGCCAGATCGGTAGCGATCGCCCAATCCACGAGGTTTTCACCCCTCAATCCAGTCACGTTAGTGCAAGCATTTGCGAACTCCCCACAAGATTAAGCAGGCCATCGCTTGAGTTTTATAAACTTCGTCCATAAGATCGGGTCAGGTTTTACTTCACTACATACGCCATTGGTTGGGAGGGTTTGTGAGCGATCGTCCAATTCTGTTAGGAATTGTTGGTGATAGTGCAGCTGGCAAAACCACCCTAACTCGCGGTATTGCTCAGGTGCTGGGGGAAGAAAACGTCACGGCAATTTGTACGGACGACTACCACCGCTACAACCGACAGCAACGGGCTGAATTAGGAATTTCTGCGCTCCATCCCGATTGCAACTATCTCGACATCATGGAGCAACACATCAGCCAGTTGCGCACTGGCAAACCCATCCTCAAGCCTATCTACAATCACAGCACGGGAGATTTTGACCCCCCCGAATACATCAAGCCCTCCAAATACGTCATTATCGAAGGCCTACTGGGTTACTCCACTCGAATTGCCCGCGATAGCTTTGATGTCAAGGTCTACCTCGCGCCCCCCGAAGAGTTGCGTTATAGCTGGAAAATCAAGCGCGACATGCGCAAGCGTGGATATTCAGAAGAACAGGTGCGCGAAGCGCTGCGCAAGCGAGAGCCGGACTCGGATGCATTTATTCGGCCCCAACGACAATGGGCCGACATGGTGGTCACGTTCTACCCACCCGAAGAAGAGAACAAAATCAGCGACCTGCTCCTCAATGTCAATCTGGTATTGCGACCCACAATTCCGCACCCCGACTTCTTACATTTGTTTGAAGGAGAGTCATCAACGCTAGGTGAAGCCATTCGGTTGGTTCTGGCGCGGGATATGGGCAAGCCTGTAGATGTATTGGCGATCGACGGCCACGCCACCCAAGACAAAGTAGTAGAGCTAGAGCGTGTGCTGTGCAATGAAGTACCCACCTTAGGTAGCTTCTGCAGCTTAGAGGGCAATCAAGAGGTAGGTAAGGTGGTGGGAACCACTGGCGAAATTTTACAGAGCTATCCGCTGGCGCTGACTCAGCTATTGATCACGTATCATATGCTGAAAGCCTCCAATCTTTACCAATAGCGCTGCTCCAGGATTGGTTCAACCTCATGCCGGACGCCTGAACCTCTGCATTCTGTTGGGACGCACTTTCCGCTCCACTTAAGTATCTATGAAACGGGTCAGCAGCCTAGCAAGAACGCCAGGAGAATGTCGTCTCCTGGCGTAAAAAATCGCAATCCTTGAACGCCTCGCCAAGCAGGAATCTTATTGGCAGGCATAGATTTTAGACTTTACACAGCACGCATCTATGTTATCTAAGCTTCATATATAAAGTTCTCTTTAAGTGTTAGTTTGTACAAACCCATAGGGAACCATGAAATTACTGACAACGGGCAAGGGGATTTTTAATGCTGGCGTTTCTAACTTTACTGGGTGTTTTTACACTATCTTCTACTTGGGTTAAATTCCGTCTAGTGTATTCATTGCCCAAAACAAAATAGTTTTCAATCAGATGACTTTCATCACTCCTTTTTGTGGCATGAGAAAGTAGCACTATTTCCAGTCGAAGCTCCGGAAATATCTCGCGAATATAGAATCTTTACTAGTAGAGGGATCGACAAAGGCCGATCGGATAATCTCCCTGAATATTCTTCATCCAAGATGTCCGAATGGACATCTTTTTTTATGTCGGGATATCGGCAGCAAACGAAATGAATATCGTAAACTATCACTGCAATGTTTTTAAGATGCGTTCGGCTTTGCGGACTGAGCCTTTGTGTTGCTTGTAATAGAAGTCATATCCGCCTTTGACGCGAGTAACCATTCCTTCTAACAAGGGTCTAGCTTCGTCTGGCCGACCTTCTTGAATATGCAGCTCCCCTAGCATTAGATAAGCTTCTGGATGTCCCCATTTTTGAATATCCTTCGGCAAAAACTCTAAGGCGGTCGACCAATCTTTCAAGTTGTACAGCACTTGTCCGTAGGCTAAAGATGCATCTCCACGCATATAATCGGGATCTAGATGGATCAGTGTTTCCAATAGCTGACGCGTTTCAGCGTACTGTTCATTCCTAGCGCGTACTTGGGCCAGCCCCCATAGTGCTTGCTTATTATCGGAGTCCTTGTCTAAGGCTGTTTCCAGAGCTGTTTCTGCCTTATCCACTTGCCGTAGTTCTAAGTACAGCTCGCCTAAAACAGCATACTGGTGAGCCTTACCAATATTTCGAGCATCCGCTTCTGCTTGCCACAGTTGCTGCTTCGTTTTGCGATTCGTGAGAGTAAGCAGGTGGGATACACCTGGGATTTTAGTGTAGAAACTCATATGGGGCAGCCGCTGAGTTACGAAATACAGCAGTGCTCCGGGAGAGTTGAGAATGAAAATAATCCACAACCAAGTGCGATCGCGACTGTTTTGAGCACAGTCATACAGCATCGCAAACCAAAAAATAGTGGACCCTACAATAAAAACTCGTGATAAAGCGTCCACCGGAATGCCACCCTCGCATCAAGATTTTGATACATGCCACTGTATTCAACTGAGACTAGACTGCCCCTGGTTGACTGACAAAAGATCTTATAGTGTCGACTAAAGCCCTTACAGTGATGGG
>JBFRWD010000065.1:0-31255 GCA_051439425.1 Synechococcus sp. | reverse complement strand
CCTTCAAATACTGTGCTCCCCCCACCGACTGAATCGGAAACACCTTCACAGCCGTCGCCCCAGCCCGCCAAGCCGTCCCAATCTCCGTCGGCGTCAGCGCCCCCGGCACCATCGCAATATCGCGCTGCAATGCCAATTCCATTACTTCTGAGGTGAAATACGGACTAAAGACAAACTGCGCCCCAGCAGCGATCGCCTCCTTTCCCACCCGCTCGTCCACCACCGTCCCGGTACCAATCGCAATCTCGGGAAAGCGTTCTCGCAATAGGGCAATCGCCTCCGTAAATCGGTGGGAGGTACTGGTGATTTCGATGTGACGCATTCCCGCCGCGATCGCCGTTTCGGCAAGCTTGATAGATACAGATAACTCGTCCGTACGAATGACGGCAATAACGCGATCGGTTTTAACCTGCTGCAACCAGTCTGCTGCAGAGAGATGAGCCATACATTCCCAGCCAGTCTCGACGTCGTAGCAGTGTAGTCTCGCTGATTCGAGATCGCCCGAAATGGAAACAGTCCGTGACAGTTACGACATCTGCCCTAACAGATCTCTCACCCAACCAGGTGAAATCAATATCAAATGGAGCATTCGCTCTCGTGCTCGGCTCCAAACATCGCTTTCTACAGCTCTCGTCCCCTCGCCAGCTAATCTCTAAGCATCCTCAACAATCAACTTGCCAACCATCCCTGCCAACTCGTGACCGGGAACAATGCACTTGAGCGAATATTCTCCAGCCCTCTCCGGCACAAACACCCAATCCGCCTCTGCTCCAGGCTTCAGCTCCAGTTCGCTCACCTTTCCTTTCACCTCAACCCCGGCAACATCCACCTTGCGAGTCCACACCACATCAGCAAAATCTTTCGCCGTGAAATAATGCTTCACCGGACTGGGGTTGCTCAGTGTCAGCTTGTACTGTTTGCCCACTTTGAACGGCATCGTATCCGGATAAAAATGAAAGCGATTTTCCGGAGATCCCAGCTCTACAGAGATATGAATAGTCTCTTGGGACGTATGGGTAGTGCGCGCCGCAACATGGCTAGGAAATGCCAGTAAGCAGAGGGTGATTAAAACAATGAGGCTGCGCGTAATCCAACGATGCATGGCATCTTCCAGCAGTACGAATGTGTAGTAAGAATATGTTGACTCAACCCTCAACATCTGATGCAGCAACGTAACCCTGCAAAACAAATATTGAATTCAAGCCCAGTTGAATCAAAGCTATATCGATCTTAACAACGTTCGGTTTACCGTCCGTATCAGTACCAGTCATCAATACCAGTCATCTATAGGTATCTGCAATCAGCTGCAGAACTCGCTCAAGGCTACTAACGGTAATTTGGCCGCCGCCGCGCGATCGCAAATCCAAATCAAGTCCCCGGCAGGATTAACTGCTTGGGCCGGTAAACCCGCCGTCTCTGTCAAAAGTGTTTTGACAATGTCGGCCTTGCCCCCTCCTGCAATCCAAAACACCACTCGCTTGCTAGCATTCAATGCCGGATACGTCAGAGTGATGCGCGGAGCCCCATCTTTGTTACCAACCGCGACCGCAGCTTCAGACTTAAGGACTTCTGTACCTGGAAACAGCGACGCAGTATGGCCGTCCCCACCCACCCCTAATAACGTGCAGTCGATGGTGGGCAACGGACTGTTAAACACCTGCTGCAGGGTTTTGGCGTAGGTCTCTGCGTCAGCCTGGGGGTTGCCAGCCTGAGTGGGCATGGGAAATACGTTAGAGGCGGGAATAGGGACGCGATCGAGTAAGGCTTCTTTCGCCATTCGATAATTACTGTCGGGATGATCGGCAGGCACGTAGCGCTCGTCCCCCCAAAATACGTAGACCTTGTCCCACGGCAACTCCGCGCCCGCTAGCGCTTCGTAAAACACTTTCGGAGTCCCACCCCCCGACAACGCAACCGAGAAAAATCCCCGCTCAGCGATCGCCTCAACCGCCCACTGCTGCCATAGCTGAATGCCGCGCTGCACCATCCTGTCAGAGTCAGCCAACACCTCAAGCCGCCACGATTGTCCCACCATGCTTGTCCTCTCTCCTTCTACTGTTGGGCTTCTACTCTCGGGTCTGGCTATTGGGCTCCAAACATTGTTGCTGGGCCGACCACTCCTGCACTCTAGCCGCATCCTTCAAGGGAATCACCACACTTGAGGTGGGGTTATCTCTACAGTCCTCCCAAAGCTGATTTTTTATCATGCAAATAACCTCGTCGGGCCAGAATCCACCTGCCGTCGCGATCGCTCTTCAGAAGAGTAAAAGTCGACAACAGCACCAATGACCTAACGGCTGACGGTTGTTGCAAGGTCGGATTCTAAGCCTATTCAACTAGGCGTTGCTTCTCAGGAACAAGCTTGGCCCGTACCGGCTCGATCTCGCGCTGGTATCGAGTCTTCTCGTGGCTTTTAGACTCTTTCGTGTCGCGGGCTTTGCCTCAAGATGCGAACAGAACTAAATCAGCGCGAACATCAACCACGTCAGAATTGCAGCCGCTAGGAGGGCTGAAATTTATGGGCAAAATTGTCGGAATTGACTTGGGAACCACTAACTCGGTGGTTGCCGTTATGGAAGGGGGCCAGCCCACCGTAATCGCTAACGCTGAAGGTACCCGCACCACCCCCTCCGTTGTAGGTTTCAGCAAAGACGGCGAGCGCCTGGTCGGTCAGATGGCCCGTCGCCAAGCAGTTCTCAACCCCGAAAACACCTTCTATTCCGTCAAGCGGTTTATCGGTCGCAAGTTTGACGAGCTCAACCCTTCCACCCTCGAAGTTCCCTACAAAGCCTTCAAGGACGATAAGGGCAACGTCAAGATTAATTGCCCCCGACAGGGCAAAGATTTCGCTGCCGAAGAAATTTCGGCAATGGTGCTGCGCAAGCTGGTAGATGAAGCCAGCAAGTACCTCGGCCAACCAATTACCGAGGCCGTTATCACCGTTCCTGCCTACTTCAACGACTCTCAGCGTCAAGCCACCAAAGATGCCGGCCGCATCGCTGGCCTAGAAGTCAAGCGAATCATCAACGAGCCCACTGCGGCATCGCTGGCCTACGGCCTCGATAACAAGAGCAACGAGATGATTCTCGTGTTCGACTTGGGGGGTGGTACTTTTGACGTTTCCGTCCTGGAAGTGGGCGATGGCGTGTTTGAAGTTAAGTCTACCAGTGGCGACACTCAATTAGGGGGTGACGACTTTGACAAGGCGATCGTTGACTGGCTGGCTGCAGAATTCCAAAAGTTGGAGGGTGTTGACCTCCGTCAAGATCGTCAAGCTCTGCAACGTCTGACTGAAGCTGCAGAAAAAGCCAAGATCGAGCTGTCCAGCGTTCCCGAAACCAGCATTAACCTGCCCTTTATCACCGCAACAGCCGAAGGTCCCAAGCACCTCGATTTGAAGCTATCTCGGGCACAATTCGAGAAGATTTCCTCCGAACTGTTCGATCGCATCCGTCATCCGGTCGAGCAAGCACTGGCCGATGCAAAACTGGGCAAGTCTGACATCGACGAAGTCGTACTAGTGGGTGGTTCCACCCGTATTCCCGCCGTTAAGACTCTGGTTCAAGATCTGATCGGCAAAGCACCGAACGAGTCGGTCAACCCCGACGAAGTGGTTGCAGTTGGTGCGGCTATTCAAGCTGGCGTATTGGGCGGTGAAGTTAAGGACGTCCTACTGCTAGACGTGACCCCGCTGTCTTTGGGCGTCGAAACCTTAGGTGGCGTTGCAACCAAGCTAATCCCCCGAAACACCACCGTTCCTACCCGCAAATCCGAGACCTTCTCGACAGCCGAAGACAGCCAGTCTTCCGTTGAAATTCACGTCATCCAAGGGGAGCGTGAAATGGCTCGGGACAACAAGTCCCTCGGTCGCTTCAAGCTGGACGGTATTCCCCCTGCCCCTCGTGGCGTGCCTCAAATCGAAGTCACCTTCGACATCGATGCCAATGGTTTGCTCAACGTTTCCGCAAAAGATAAAGGAACGGGCAAAGAGCAAAGTATCTCGATTACGGGTGCGTCGACTCTGGACAATTCCGAAGTCGATCGCATGGTATCCGAGGCCGAGAAGTTCGCCGATGAAGACAAAGAACGCCGCGAGAAAATCGAGCGTCGTAACCGGGCTGACAGCTTGGCTTATCAGGCAGAGAAGCAAATTGCCGATAATGGCGACAAGATCTCTGCCGACAAGAAAGACAATCTGCAGACCTTGATTGTTGAGTTGCGAGAAGCAATTCAGAAGGAAGACGATGACGCCATTCAGGCGAAGGAAACAGCGCTGCAAGAGGCTCTCTATGCCATCAGCAGCGAGCTGTACCAACAAGCGGCTCCTCCAGAAGGTGCACCGGCCGATGCAGGAGCTACCGATGGCGCGAGCGCTGGCGGCAGCACTGCGGCTGATGACGATGTCATCGACGCCGAATTCACCGAAAGCTAGACCGGCCTAGCCCTATGTGGCAAGTCAGCAAAACTGAGGCGTGCGTGTTAGGGCCACTGACCGCACGCCTTTGCTGCATTTAATTCGTTCGCAGCCAAGCCTTGCGGAGCTATCTAGTGAACGGGCGAGTCGCAGCAGAGACAGATATTTTTAGAACTGTCGAAGTATCTGAATCGCGTCAGGCCGAGGTCGAGTTAAGGGCAACGGCACGGGGTCAGCTAAACTTGCTAGCGATTAGTCACTAGAGATTAGTCAACCCATCTCCCAGCCATGACTAGCTGGCCAGCATGAGATTGGAGCTTCACACAATGGACGCTTGGGACGCTTGACTGTCGAAGAGAGTTCTTGTCGAATATCGAGCCCTGCTTTCCATTCCCACGGTCGTTGAGGAAGACGCAATGCAAAATTTCAAAGACTACTACAACATTCTGGGAGTGAGTCGTAGTGCTACCCAGGACGACATCAAACGCGCCTTCCGCAAACTCGCTCGCAAGTACCATCCCGATATCAACCCCGGAGATACGGCGGCAGAGAATAAGTTCAAGGACGTTAGCGAAGCCTATGAAGTCCTCTCCGACAGCACTAAACGTCGCCAGTACGACCAATTTGGCCAGTATTTCAATCAGGGAGGATTTCGTGGGGGCCGACGAGCCTCAGGGAGTCCATTTGGAGATTTCGATCCTGCTGTAGGCCAAACGGTTGATTTCAGTCAGTTTGATGATTTTCAGGACTTTATCGACCAGCTCTTGGGTCGGATGGGAGGTGGCGCAGCACGAGGGGGCTATGCTGCTGGTGCCTCGGGATTTGGCGCTAGTCCAGGATTTGGTAATTCGGGGTTTGGAAACTCCGGGTTTGCGGGCGGTTCTCGGCCCAAGCAAGACTACAATGCCGAAGCCTCTATTCAACTGACGATTCCGGAAGCGTATGCCGGAGGAAAGCGACGGTTACGGGTAGAGGGCTCTCGTACGCTGGAAATCAACATTCCAGCCGGAGTGACGGATGGCAAAAAAATTCGTCTCAAGGGGCAGGGCCACCCCAATCCCAGCGGCGGGCAAGGAGACTTGTATCTTAAGGTAGAGATTAAACCCCATCCCTTCTATCGTATGGAGGGAGCAGATGTATATTGCAATCTGCCGATTTCTCCTAGCGAGGCAGCCCTCGGTGGCCCTGTGGAGGTTCCTACTCTAGACGGATCGGTCAAATTGAACTTACCTGCTGGGGTGCAATCGGGGCAGAAGATGCGGTTGGGGGGCAAAGGGTTTCCGAAGGGAAAAAGTGACCGTGGTGACCAGTTTGTGGTGATCCAAGTGAACGTCCCGAGCAAAATCACTCCAACAGAGCGAGAGTTATACGAAAAACTGAAGCAGGTGCAATCCTACGATCCTCGGCAAGCGATGAACGTTTAAAGAACGTCAGTTAGACCAGGCGATTTGAGTTGAATCATTCCCTCGCCGTGCAACGAAAGCATTGGGGTTTGAAGCCTCTCGATTCCCTCTCTCAATGTGGAAGGGGACTGGGGGGGCTATCGAACTCAGGTTTATGGGAAATCCCATTCCTTCTATAGCGCTTGGCAATCCGCTATGGAGAGTTCTCCAATAATGTCTCCTTGTGGATTAATTCTTTGAGCTGTCTCCCGACTCTAGACCTTACAGCGGATTGCTATATTCATTTGACCTGCCTTCATAAACTAACGAACCACGTGATACCAGTTGGCGAGGCGTTCTGCAGACACCCCGCAGCGATAGCCGACTCGAATGGCTTGCATGAGAGCAACGGTTCTGAGAGGGCCATGCTGTTGCCAACGACGGCTAGAAGTCACGATTTTTTGAGGAAGGTAGGCAACCTGCCCCCGTTGTTGCATGCGACGGGACAGTTCGTAATCTTCCATCAAAGGTTGATGGGGGTAACCTCCCAATTGCTCGAATAGCGATCGCCAAACAAAGATCCCCATATCCCCCGTAAAACACCCCGTGAGGCGCGTACGCGCATTCATGCCCCACTCAATCGCACTATAGGGTAATTCCTGCCGATCCAGACCAACGGCAAACCTTCCACCAATTGCGCTGGAGCCAAGCATAGCGTGCCGCACAGCTTGCAGTCCATCTGCAGGCAACTGCGAATCAGCATGTAGGAACAACAGGATATCGGCACTATTGGCCTGCTGAGCGCCAAAGTTCATCTGCTGAGCACGACCTTGCTCTGGGGAACGAACCACCTGAATAGGAGCGAAAGAACCAGCAGCATCCAGAATTCGGTATGCTGCTGCAATTTCTTGGGTGCGATCGCTCGATCCGCCATCCGTCACAATCACCTCAAATGGTGGCGCTTGCCCTTGCAGACTCGCGAGACAGGTTTCAATCGCTGACTCTTCCTGATAGGTGGGAACCACGACTGCGATCGAAAGCGGCATCTCAATTGCTCTCAGCCCAGTAGCAGCAAGTAGGCTGGCGTCAAAAATGCTCGACGAATATCTTGCTGTCATTTGCCACCCCTTGCGGCCAGTCCAAGATAATAAAACCATCAGAGAGCAGACTTGGATCGAGCTGTTTTGGAAGAAATCAATATGACTGTAGATATAGCCGCGATCGCCGTTGTCTCATTTAACGTTGGTGTGTTCGTCCTCTTGATGCAGTGTTTGAAAGTTGTAATGAAACTTCCTCGCTGGGTGGGGCTTGGCCGACGGTTCTTTGATAACCGCCTGGAAGCCAGTCAAGCCCTAGAGGAGGTTCCCCAACGCTTCAATCGCCTCAATCAGTCGCTCTTCGACAGCAATCAAAAACTCGCACAATTAAGCCGTCGCTTGTCCCTAACCACACAACTGGGTCGCACCATTCAACGTACCCAGCTACGCGGATGGGTGAGCCGTCGTCGACGCCGCAGATAGAAGCCCCCATTTCAAGCCACTTCTTATGGCTTAGGCCTTTATCTCTACCGTGTTAATTGTGTTAGATACGGGTTACTTCGGTAGGTCTTTGAGATCGAGATTCACGCAGAATTTACAATGGTTGCTTATTCCGAATTGACTAATTGATGCAGCTGCTATGCTTCATTATGCTGAGGGACGAAGCGTTCCATTATGGAACCCCACGATCTGACACCATTTCTCTTACTTAATGGATCTACGCTCTACGGCTATTCAGCATCAAGAACACATTATTAGCGATTTAAACAAGCGTAAAGAAAGATTTATTTCTCCTGACTAGTCCGAGAGGCATGTCATCAAAAGGCTATAGTTAACTCAGATAGAGTTCTGCCAAAGGAGGCAACATCTCGGTTCCTTTTTCTAACTGCGAGATGATGACTACTTCCACTACCTTATTAATCGGTGACATCTGTCTGGACGTAGTCCCAATCTTATCGTCTCGCCCACAAACGGCTCTCGTGAGTTTCGGCCTCCAATAGGCCATGAGAGAATATCAGTTTTACTGTCGCAGGCGCTCCGATATCGCGATTTCTGAAGCTGTAGTCTCTAGTTTATACCGACACATCAGAGGTCTTCAAATTTAACGAGAGTCAATCCGATCTCCAATCCAGTTGTTATTCATTTGTAAGTCCGCATTGCGGCATTGGATGTCGGCGAAAAGACTGCAGAAACACATTCACGTACGCAAAGGAGATAGCGAAAAACTTATCATTCATTGGTTAAATCGCCACCAGTGTTGTGGCAAGTCAGGTATCTGTCGTTTCCTGTTATGACCTCGCTTTTTGTGGTTGCATTCGAAGAGGTATTGTCTTTGAATCTCCAATGAAGTTTCTCGAGCGGGCATGTTGGAGGGCAGATACCTATTCACTTATTGACTGTATTTTGAACGTGCAAAGTAGGTTCGTGAGTGTTTTCAGCCTGGTTAGGTGATGGTGCTCTAATGTTTCTGGCAATGTGGAGTCGCTGTACTAAGAGCCTTCAAAGAGCGTTAATCGCGAGTCTTTTCCCTGCACTTTCGACGTAATTTGACCGTACGCGCCGATTAGCCGTAGGAGGGCAGCAATGCTAGCGTTTATTAAGCAAATTATTCGGGCAATCGCCGATATTTTCGCACCGCCGCCCAAAACAAATGTAACCGTTGGCTATCAGTCCATTACTTCGGATATTTGTCACAACGATAAAGGGACAGCCTGCCATGCAGATGATTATCCAACGGTAGGTTCCTCGTAGTCACCCTCCACGCTGGATACCAGGACTGTAGGTATAGGCAATAGGTTGTTGAAGCAGCGTCAGTAGACGCTGCTTTTCTGTGGGCAAGCATTACTACTGCTAGAACTGGGGTAGTTACTGCGTAGCTTGATCTTGGCCAGCAATAACGGGATAGGAAACATCGAACTTGAGAGGCTCAATCCCTTCTTGTGTCGGGGTGAGTTCAACAATTAATCGGTTAAAGCCATCATCCAGTCGCAATCCACTCAAGGCCAGCACCATGCGATCTCCTGTCATCGTCTGCTGCGACACCACAATTTCGTCTGGCGTGAGGACTGAAGCAGTGGCCCCAGAGATAAGAGAGCGCACCGGAAGTGAAATATCTGTGCCATTCAAGCGCACCCGAGGATTTTGCCAATCCCACGGCAATGACTCCCAACTCTCGCCATCTAGCTCGAAGGTGACCGTCAAATAGGCGTCAAAATTAGATAGCCGAGTTCCTGGAGGTGGGTCGAAGGTCAGGGTTGGCTCGCTAAAGGCAGGGGGAGCTGCAAGCCAAAACAGTCCTGCGGAGAGAACCGTCATAGCAGCGCAAGTAACAGCTTGTCGGAAGAAACTGAATCGCCGAATCTCTCGCTTTATATAGTGTGTAGCGGCAGTTCCTTGCTGGGGACGATGCTCGGGATGACCCCGCAAAATAGCAGTTGGGTGTTGGTCGTACATACGTGAAACCTGGGTCTCAATCTCCCGCCGGCAAGCTTAGCTTATCCTCTCCTGCGGGGTCGGTCTAACCGCCACACCCACAGAAACGCAGCCAATGCAACCACTACAATCCCAACAATGCCAATCGGGCTGGGAGTCCAAAAGGACACGGATAAGTGGTTAACAGCTCCCGTCTCGATCTGCCACTCCAGTCGGTTGCCATCTCTGACGGTGGCGTTAGAACGACTTGCTGGAATAGGGGTGGTCAATGCCATTTGTAAATCGAGCAGGCGATCGACGGACAGGGTGAAGAAGCGCCCCGACACGGGTAAGCGAACATCGCTGAGGTCGAGAGTGTAGGTCAGATCGTAGCGATCGGCAATGCCAAACCCGTGTTTGGTAACCTTAAGCTCCTCTCCTGCTCTATTCTGAGCCAACAAATGCAGCGGAAGCGTTCGTCTGTTCGCTAACATTAGTGCACTTTCTTGCCCCGATCTCGATTGACGGTTCAATCCGGGGGCAGATTGTTGAATGTGCTCGTCAGTTCCCTGGGTTACCGGTACTACCGTCTCTAATAGTGTCGCTTTTGCTGGCAAGAATTGAGCCGGATGGTCTGTCTTAGAGGGATCTTGACTGGAAGAAACCGTGGCAGGAGGCCGACCTGCGATAGGCGGAGACGACAACTCCTCCCCTAGCACTAACTGCGATAGCAGCAACAAGGGTTGATTGAAAAAGGAATTAAATTTTGATTCCAACTGAGTGTAATTATCAAAGGGGATTTCAACCCGCATCTCGCTATCGGATACATAGTCGGCAGTACCGCCCGCTGCAGCCGCTCGCCGTTCGATCTCGTCTAATAGTTCGTCTGCTGCCGAATCACTATAATTCCCAATGAAATTCCCCACACTGGAATCCCACTTGAGATTTTGCACGATGGTGCCACCCGTGAGCCAGTTGAAGGACAGCTCCATGCGATATTGCACGCACCCACAACACAGCAGCAGCAGGCAGCAGTACAGGCAAAATAAACGCCCAACACTCCACACTTGTTTTGACATGGTTTAAGTTCGATCGATTTTGAATAGGAATAGTTCGGACAATTTTGCGGAGGTGCCACGTAACCACATTACTACCGTTGTAGATTGAGGTATCACAGGGCCTAAACGCCGGACTTCACCGCTAGCCGTAATCAGCTTCCGAAGTGTTGTACGGCAATACATTCGAAAATGAGACCGCTTCACGATGGTCCCCTATCGCGGATATAGAGACTTGGACAACGGCCTTTGACCTCTTGACCTACTATCGATGGTTATCGGTTTCGGGAAATTGGCGGTGACGCGGCTTGCAGATGTTGAGCTGCTGGCCAATCTTGTGCCTGTTTGGGGAGCAATTACCCGCGCTGCATATGGGGCATGTTGCCTACAGGCAAAGCCCAATCCCTTTTTCGGGCAAGTTTTCTCCAAATAAAGGCGAGATCACCCAGCTAGAACACTATTTCTCTCAAATAAAAGGCGTCTGTACTGAGTCACCCCCCGCTACTCTAGGTTGTGTCGCAGGAATGCTATATCTCTATAGACTTGCAGACGCATTGACTTAGGAGATAACCCCCCTTAACCAGTTATCGGTCAATTAGGGGCTCAGACGATCCGCTAGGGGCAGACTTTACTGTGCAGCCAGACAAGCATTCTTCGACTCAACATCCCTCATCTCCACAGCCAAATAATCCGTCGTCCCAATTCATATCCTTGAAAATGCGGGAACATCTCGCATTCGATCTTTTGGTTCCAGTCCTGACGATCGCCTTGGCCATGTGGATTATGCCAGCAGGAGATGTCTTTCAGTTCAGCAACGACGAAGGGAATCAGTTGGCGAAGGCTCGCCTCTTGCAGGCGGGCTATCGCATGTATCGGGATATTTGGAGCGACCAACCGCCTCTCCATACAGTGTTACTGTCCAACTGGTTGAAACTGTTCGGCCAATCTTTGAGCAATGCCAGACACCTAACACTGACATTGTCTAGCCTACTGGTCTGGGCATTTGGTCGCTCTGTTAAGGCCACCGCTGGAACCGTTCCTGCTCTGCTATCGGTATTATTCTTGCTGTTGAGCAGCAGCTATTTACAACTCAGTCAGTCGGTGATGATTGGGCTGCCGGGCTTGGCTTTTGCAATGCTATCGGTGTACCTGCTGTTAAGGTACGCAATATCGACGCGGGGTTACTGGCTGGCGATCTCCGGGCTCCTATTCGGGGCATCGATGCAGATCAAGCTCATTTCCATCATTCTGATTCCTCCGCTTTGCTGCTATCTTCTCATCAACCGGCGATCGTCCTTAATCCGATCCGCCCAACAACCCGCCGATTCAAAATCACCAGCATTCAACTATATCCTCACCCCTACTGTTTGGCAACCCATCGCGATCTGGTTAGGGAGCGTCATTGTTGCATTTCTAATCATTGGACTTGCAGTGGGGTCTTTTGACTGGCAGCAACTTGTTGGAGGCCATATCCAAGCCCAAAGTAACCATGACTCCGGCTGGCGTTACTCCCGTGGTCTAAGACCGCTTGAAGTCATACTGCTGCAAGATTACGATTATTTACTTCTGGTTTTCGTTGGTCTACTCGTAGGCATAACCAAGCTAAGGGAGATCGCGTTGTTGCCTTTGCTTTGGCTTGCTTCTGTCATCCTGGTATTTCTTTACTACCGTCCACTCTGGGGACATTACTATCCCTTCTTATCCATCCCCATGATTTGGTTGGGAGCATTTGGGATCCGATTCATTCTGTCGTGGTGGCGCTCGCGCCCCTTCGAAGGCTCGCAACGCTCAATACCCACCACCATCCGTCAGGGACTGTTGGCAAGCCTACTCAGTCTGGCTCTCCTCGCGCCAACTGTTGCTATTCCGGTACGAATTGCCATCCACATGCATACCCATGAACAATTTGTCGAACGGTCTCAACAGCATTGGGAGGCTCTTGCCGCGATCGAAGCCCAGATTAAGCCTGGGGACGAGTGGCTGCTGACCGATTTTCCCATTTATGGCTTTCTCAGTAATCTCAAAGTCCCGCCGTATCTAGCAACCGTGTCTTCTAAGCGAGTGAATACTGGGAACCTGACGAAGGAAGATTTGCAAAGAATATTGGCGGAATACGACCCTGCGCAAGTGCTTATTGGACGTTATCCCTTGTTTAACCAGGGCCTTAGGCCTACCCTTCGCCAAAGCCATACCGTTGGCTACAACAGCGGAGGACTCGTTCAGTTCGTGAAAGATGCTCAGGCGAGTTGAAAGTACCATTCCATTTTTTGAGTCGGTTGTGTCGGTGAGAATGCGGTCCAGCATCGGGCGTGAATCGCAGATGCAGCACCCGCCCCAGTTGAACTCTGCGCTTAAATTGAAGATCTGATTCGAGGGTGTACGCGATCGCGCAAGTCCCGATCGCTCGCTCGCGCACACAGCTACTCCGATCTGGGCAGGCACTCATACGCCCGTTCAACTCACGCATCATCGGGCCACTGAGTAGGGTTAATGCATCGGTGTCGTACAAGGATTTTTGGCATGATGTGTTCCCAACCCCTAGAAGTTTCCGCTCAACAGCGGTCGGTGCAGCAAGTACTCCTGAAGTCTGCGATCGCAGTGGGTACCTTCGCGGCCATTCTGCTGCCCGTGCGCCCAGCGGAGGCCCAGCTGGTACAAGACGTATTGGTGGGCGCTGGTGGTAACACCGTTTACGGCGCTGTCACTGGCAATGGCGATCTATTAGAGAATGCTCTCAGTGGCGCAGCGACTGGAGCTGCGGTTAGCGCGACTCACGACGAATCGAGAACAGGGATCGGAGGCGTTGTGCAAGATGCTGCCGTTGGAGCCGCCACCAATACGGTGACTGGAGCGGTGCTGGGCAATGGTTCGGTCACCCAGAATGCGATCGGTGGTGCTGCAACCGGCGTGTTGATTAATGTCACGAAAGATCGCGATCTGTTTGGCGGGCTCCGCTAAGAGTGGAATATTTCCATAGAAACCGGCCATCCCGAACTTTGTCGATGTTAATAGCTAATCTGTAACAGCCTTTCGACAGCTAGTTGGTGATGAATTGGCGATCGTCTGTACCGGGAGGGCGATCGCCATTTTGCGTTTTACGGACTATGGCAATCCGCTGTAAGGTCTGAAGGGTTGAGACCGCGAAAATACTTGATTATCAAGGAAAAGTAGTCAGGGAGGTCTCCATAGCGGATTGCCGATTGCCATATGTCTTCAGTGACAGGTAAACCACTCAACAGATTGCCCAAACGTATTTCCGTAGCCTATGTGAGTTGGCACGTTGTCACGGTTCAACGACCGCGAAACAATGCCTGAGGTTTGTACTGCCGAGACTGACAGGTTACGATCTGTAGGCTCTGCTCAAGTTTATGTTATGGCCTCCGCCTCACTGTCCCCTCAAGCAACTCAATCGCCCGATAATCAATCGCCCGATACCCAATCGACCAACAGCCGCAAGCCAACTATTGCTGTGGCCCATCTGGGTTGTGAAAAAAATCGGGTGGATACCGAACACATGTTGGGGCTACTTGCTCGGGCAGGATATGACGTCAGCGTGAATGAAGACGAGGCTGACTATGCGATCGTCAACACCTGCAGCTTCATTGCCGAGGCTCGGGCGGAGTCCGTACGCACGTTGGTGAACTTGGCCGAACAGGGCAAAAAAGTGGTCATCGCGGGTTGCATGGCACAACATTTTCAGCAAGAACTTCTGGATGAACTTCCAGAGGCCGTTGCTCTGGTGGGAACGGGGGATTATCAAAATATTGTTGACGTGATTTCCCGAGTGGAGAATGGCGAGCGGGTCAATGCGGTCACCTCCGATTTAAATTACATCGCAGATGAGACTGTCCCTCGCTACCGCACCACTAATGCATCAGTTGCTTATGTGCGGGTGGCAGAAGGCTGCGATTACCGCTGCGCCTTTTGCATCATTCCTCACCTGCGAGGCAATCAACGATCGCGATCGATCGAGTCCATTGTGACGGAAGCTAAGCAATTGGCCGCAGAAGGTGTCCAAGAACTAGTGTTGATTTCCCAGATCACCACAAACTACGGGCTGGATTTGTACGGAAAGCCCCAACTGGCGGAATTAATTCGTGCTCTTGGTGACGTGGATGTTCCTTGGATTCGCATGCACTACGCCTATCCCACAGGGTTAACAGCTGATGTATTGAAAGCAATTGAAGAGACTCCCAACTTTCTTCCCTATCTCGACCTCCCCCTGCAACACAGCCACCCAGACGTGCTAAAGGCAATGAACCGTCCCTGGCAGGGGCAGGTCAACGATCGCATCATCACCAAAATGCGCGAACTTCTCCCCAATGCCACCATGCGCACCACGTTCATTGTGGGGTTCCCCGGAGAGACCGAAGAACACTTCCAACACCTACTGGAGTTCGTGCAACGCCACGAGTTCGATCATGTTGGGGTGTTTACCTTTTCCCCGGAGGAAGGCACCCCTGCCTACGATCTCCCCAATCGAGTTGAGCAGACCGTCATGGACGACCGACGCGATCGCCTCATGGCCGTTCAGCAGGGAATCACCTTCAAGCGCAACCGCGAACTCGTGGGGTCGGTAGTGCCCGTGCTGTTAGAGCAGGAAAATCCCAGTACTGGAATCTTTATCGGCCGCTCTCCCCGATTTGCCCCTGAGGTGGACGGTGTTGTGTACGTGCGAGGCAATGGACGTCTGGGTGGGCTTGTGCCTGTTCGGATCTCGGCAGCGGAGCCGTATGACTTATTTGGGGAGATTTTGGATGAAGTGCCAGATGGGTTTAGTTGGTATGGGAGGTGAGTCATTCGTCACGAGTCACGAGTCATTGGTCATTCGTCGCTGGCGCAATGAATCAACAACAACTCACGAAGAGGACCAAGGACAAGGGACCAAGGACTAAGGACCAGGGACCAATAAGAGCCCCTTTCACTACACCCGCAGCCCTCTTGATATAATCATTGTCTGCGAACGCCCATCCCATTACGGATTACCCGCCCCCATGAATCAACTACAGATGGACGATGCCGATTTGGCACGTCGCGTAGAAGAACTGATTACCTATTCGAATAACCGCTATCGCATTACCGTACAGGTGGCCAATCGTGCGAAGCGCCGTCGTTACGACGAATCTGATGAAGTGGACGACAGCATGCTCAAGCCTGTCAAACGAGCAGTACTGGAAATGTCTGATGAGTTAGTAGAACCCGAGATTATCGGGGATTAGTCTGCAAGAGCAATCCTAGCTTGCGTCCAAGTAGTCCAAATACGAGTCTCCCATCGATACCAGCCTTTACCGCATCGATTCGGCTAGTAGCTCCTCAAGCCTGACTGGATAGCTTTACTCCAAAGGTCGGCTCTCCTTCAGAGAGTCTGGCTACGTCATACAGTTCATCAACTAGAATCATGCATCGATTTTTGTTGAGCGGATTTGGTCGAGATCGCCCTGGAATGGTGGCAGCAGTGAGTAAGTTGTTGCTGGATTTAGGGGCCAATCTTGAAGACACCTCCATGACTCGATTGGGGGGTCAGTTTGCGATGCTGATGTTGCTTAGCGATGGCGATACCCCTCTGAGCGTTCAGGAGATTGAAGCCGCGATCGCTCGACGACGCTCAGAGTTAGGGGCACTGGATCTTCATTTGCGCGTGTCTGCAGTCGAAGGAGATGGGCACCGTCAAGAGTCTGAAGCTCCCCGTTATCTGATCCGGGTGGCGGGTGCAGACAGACCCGGAATTGTCTTTAGCGTTACCAATTACTTGGCCAGCCGCAGTATCAATGTTGTCGATGTCTCTTCCAGACGGTTGATGGGCAGCAAGCAAGCCGTTTATCTGCTGTTGCTGGAGATTGTGTTGCCTGATGACCTCACATCAGAAAGCTTCGTGCAAGGGATGGAACAACTCCAAGCACAACTGGAACTCGATATTCAAGTTGAGCCTATTGATGTAATGACGTTGTAAGCCCGAGCTTGCCACATGTAAGGGCAACTTGAGACAACTTAATCGCTGGCAAATTCTTACACAGCGCTTGCCCCAGAGCAGCTATGGCCGTCTTAGACATTTACGAGTATCCCGACCCCATTCTGCGGCAGCCTGCTGAGGCCGTTGTGGATTTTGGCCATGAATTTCAAGCGCGAATTGATGACTTGATCGAGACTCTATACGCCTCCCCAGGGGCTATTGGGCTAGCTGCAACCCAGGTGGGATTGCCATTGCGGGTTTTTCTCGTCGATCTCCATCCTCAACAGCCAGAATCCGATCTGAGAGTCTACGTTAACCCAATCATTGTGCGTAGCTCCCGCTGGAAGATGGCACGAGAAGGGTGTCTGAGCTTCCCCGAGTACTTGGCAACTGTCAAACGGGCTAAGCGACTAGCGGTGAAGGGCTGCGATCGCCTCGGCAACTCCTTCGAGCACGACTTAGAAGGATTTGAAGCGGTTGTTGTTCAGCACGAGCTAGATCATTTGGATGGTGTGTTGATGATCGACCGCATCCGTAGCATCAGTAAAGACTGGCGATTGCGAGAGTCCCCAACCACCTCCGAATGACCAGTTCTGCTGCAGACTATAGGCAATTCGCTCTAAGGTCTGGAGTATCGAGATAGCTAGAACCCTTTATTGGCAAGGAAAAGTACTTAGGAAACTCTCCATAGCGGATTGCCGATCTTACTGGATGACCAGAATGACCAGAAAAACGATCTGCCTGCTCAGCGAGATCGTTGCGCTGACAGTGGATGTTCCTGGATTGGTAAATCTTGCTCTTTCAGCTGTCCGGTGACCCTAGCATACAGCTCTTCCAATTGGGAGATATTGCGGCTCAAAGTATAACGCTGCAACACTCGTTGTCGCGCCTTCACCCCCAACAATTGCGTAAACTCTCGCTGATCGCGCAATATGGGCAGAAGTGTTGCCAGTTCATTTGCCGTTTTGAAAGGAGACAGGATGATACCGGCTCCATCTCCGATCGCCTCTCCATCGGCCCCCACGTCAGTAGCCACAATAGCCACTCCACATGCCATCGCCTCCAACATCGATAGCGACAACCCTTCAATCAAGGACGGCAGGATAAACACATCTGCTCCGCGCAGAATCTCAACTCTTCTGGCCTCATCTGAGATATAACCCAACCACTCAATTCCATGTTCAGCATGGTAGAAGCTTTTCAATGTGGCTGCCATCGGTCCGTCGCCGATAATAGCGAGCTTGGCTTGAGGCCCCATCTGGGCTTGCTTCCAAGCTTTCAGCAAGGCTTCTACATTCTTCTCGGGGGAAATGCGCCCCTGGTACACAAACAGACGCTCGGCCCCCAGCTCTTCCTTGATATTCGAAGGGCCGGGAGAATATTTCGCCACATCGACCCCATTAGGAATAATCGCGATTCGATCGCCCGGCACCCCCATCTCCTCCAAAATCCGCTTCTGAATCTGAGAGAAGATAACCGTGCTGTCGTAGTTGGCTAGCGAAGGCGCGTAAAGCTTGTACAAAAAGTGTTGAGTGCGCGAGGCAATATTGCGACGGCGGCGATCGAAGGCTGGGTGAAATGTCGAAACAGCCGGAATTCCTAAGTCTTTATACAGTTCGGGCAACGAGAGATCGAGAGGGGAAAGAGTGAGTGAGGCATGCACCAGATCGGGCTGAATATCCTGCAGAGCGTTGGCCAGAACTTTACTCGATTTTGGGGTGTGAATGGTGAGGATTTGAGATTTATACAGGAAGGGCAGAGAAACCTCTTCCTCCCAACTACCATCTTGGATTAATTCGCCATTGTTAGAGTGCTCGGTGTTTCCGTCTGCAAAGTGAATAAAGCTGACTTTGTGCCCGCGCTGAATCAGTGCGTTAGTAACCTCCAAACCGTAGGTGACATTGCCACAAAACGGAGACTTCTTGCCCAGCCAAGCAATATGCATGCAGACAACCGAAACGTTTGTTTAACATTTTTAAAAGTAAGCGATATGAACGGTTGAGGGCAAATGTATGGCAATCCGTTGTCAGGTCTAGAGTCGGGAGGCAGCTCAAAGCCTTAATCTACCAGGAGAAATGAGTAGAGAACTCTCCATAGTGGATTACCTCGCGCTATAGTGTCTGCCATCTAATTTAGGACAAAGGCTTTCAGTCGTAGTCAGGGATTGACCGTAGCTGAAATATCCGCAGTACGATGGCCACTGCTATTCGGCGCAAATGGAAGAGGGGTCGAAAAAGCTGACAAAACACTCAATCTCTGGGTGCAGAGAGACAACAGCTCGATAACCTCTGCATGCCTGTTGTCTCTGGCGAGCAACTCTGGCACACACAACCTTGCACGTACGTTTCGCTGGAATCCAGAGCGATCGCTAGAGAGGCGCGCCTACTGGCAACTACTTGCACTCGTGTCTGACTCCATTGCTTTCCAGCCCACGACAGCAGAGAGAACGGACAGGGCAGCAAGAGTCATGAGGACTGGAGACAACCCAAATTTGTTTTCAGCCACACTGGCCAAAGCTAGCGGCAGGGACAAAGCAATGTTCACCAAATTATTCTGCAGGCCAAATACCTTACCCCGCATCGCCGATGGCGTTTCTTCCTGGATCAACGTTTGCATCGGAACCCCAACCATTGCCCCCGCACATCCCAATCCAGCAATTCCAAGCAAGCTAGGCCAAAGCACCGGATCCATCATAGCCAATGCCATCAATGAAGCTGCAACGCCTACAGACCCGATCGCACTCCACATCTGTCGGGAAAGGCGCGCTCCCCATTGCCCGACGATTAGTGCTCCCAGCCCCATCCCAATGCCAGCAGCAGCCAACAGTACACCAAACTGAGCGGCTGATAACTCGGGGATCAACTCGGCCAATCTGACTGCCAGAACTGCCAGAGCCGCAAATATCGAAAACAAAATGACCATTTGGCCAATTGCAGTCCGCACCCTAACAGTGCGTCCCAAATAGCGCAGCCCCTCGCGAATGTCTTGCCACACTTGGCGGTTCGGTTCCGAGCTACTGGGCTGCTGGCGGCGTTCCCCGGTGACCATTGCCAATAGAAGCGCACCAGCAATGGCATACCCTCCCCCCACTGCCAGCTCGGAGCCGAGTTCCGGCCCCCAATTCAGCCACATCGATACTTGGTTAGCCAGTGCCAAAATCGGTTCTCCGATGGCAAAACCAATAATGACAGACGCCATCATGGTTGTGGTGTAAAGGGAATTCGCAGGCAGTAGATTGCGCTTACGTACAATCAGCGGAATGGCCGTTTGTTCGGCTGGGGCAAAAAACTGCGTCAGCGTAGACACAGCAAAGGTAATCCCCAACAGGGCAACAAAATCGAGCGGCCACCCCCACAGATAGAGGGGTGAGTCAATCATCGAGTTGAATCCCGCAAACAAGAGCGGAACAGCTAACACGAGGAGACCGCGCACCAGATTGGTGCCGACCATGACCCATTTCTTGGACCAGCGATCGACATACACTCCCGCGATCGAGCCGAACAGCACGGCTGGGATGGTAAACGCCACCATGATGGCTGCCACCCAAGAACTAATGGAATCTTGCTGCAGGGCGTAGTGAGAGGAGACAAGCGCCACCAGTAGGACTAAGAACACCTTGTCTGCCAATTGGGAAAAAATCTGCCCTCCCCACAGCACTAAGAAATTCTTGTTCTGCAATACATCTGCATAATTGCCGTCCGCCTCCGCATCTTGGCAATGACTATCCATGCTGTCCCGAATAACCCGATCTCGTTGGTTGGATGGATTCGAGCTGTTGGGAAAAGCTGGCGACGGCGGTTCTGGAATCAGGGTAGAAGTACTGTTGGATGAGAGTCGGTCTAGATCGTCAGTGGATGGGGACTGGGCCTGTGCAGAATCCTCAAACCGATCCATAACCTACTCAAACCAAACAGCGGAAAATCTGTCGGATCTGCCCTGAATGAACTAGACAGCCCTTAGTTTATAGTAACGGGCATCGGATGGCGATCGCGCATCTACAACCTGTATTTTCGATGGAATTTCGCTGACGTTATCCTGACCCGAAACGAGGCTGACGCAAGTACAGAAGGCTAAAGAATGGCAAATGACCTTGCAAGCATCGTCGTCTCGACTACTGAGTTTGAGTCAAGGGATCTACCACCCCTCTCTGGAATAGCTCTGTAAAGATGCTAATGACTCTCCGCTTGCGGGTGCGAATGTTGGCACTGACTGACATCCCGGACTGCAGGCTAAATTCGAAATTGCCCGCCCGCAGGACCTGATCGTCCAATACTACTTCGGCTGGAAACGCTTCAAACTGACGATTGGCCTCCGGATCGGGGGGTAATGCATCCGAGCCGATATGAACCAACTCTCCTTTAATATCGCCAAACTCGCTGTAGGAATACGAGTCAATTCGTACATCAACTGGCATACCTATCCGCAAAAATCCGATGTCTTGGTTGGTAATAAACACCCGTGCGACCAGTGTGTCCCCAGGCACAATTTTCAGGATCGGTTCGCTGGCATTCACGACAGCTCCTACCCGAGGAGTCTGAACATCAAAAATAGTTCCGTCAATTGGGGCCCGAATCTCTTCGTACAACTGGGTCTGGGCCACCTCTGTCAACTCAGATTCAGATTCAATCAGCAACTGCTCCACCTCGCGCAGGCGATTGTTCCAGTTCCGTTCGTACTCGGATGTGGTAGAGGTTACCTGCTCGTTGGCCTGAGCGATCGCAAACCGAAGCTCGCCCTGTTGTTCGGCGATACGAGCGATTTCCGATACATTTGTTTGCACCTCCTGCTGCTGGCGGAGGTATTGCAAGCGAGATACTCCCCCCTCTTCGAACAGCGGCTCAATATCCCCCAAGATGGTCTCGTTGAGCTCCAAATTGGCCCGTTCATTGCGCAATTGAACATCCGTCTGCGCCAACTGCTGTTGAAGCTGATTAATCTGCAATCGCGCAGCCTCACCATCGGAGCGGAAGCGATCTGAATTCGAGCGGTAGAGATCGCGAGCCTCGGATGACCAAGTCAACTCCTCTCCCCGATTGGCCAGTAGCGCTTGATAAACAGCCCGCTCTTCTTGCAACAGAGAACGACGATCCTGAATGGATTCGGACTGAGCTGTCGAGACTGTGGCATCTAGCCGCATGAGCAGCTCTCCCGCTTCAACCGTATCTCCGTCCCGAATAAAGATTTCAGAGACCACACCCGGTACGGGCACCTGCACTTCTTGAACCGTTCCGCTAGGTTCTAATTTTCCGCGAGCAGGGACAGCGGCCTCTATTTTGGCAAATGATGCCCACAGAATCGCTCCAGCAGATGCCCCCACAATCGTGCGTAAGATCCAGCGGGACCAGACGGGATCTTGCCGCAACACAACGGGTTGGTCGAAGCGGTGCAAATCCTGCTGTGTTGGGGATTTTGCCGCCAACGCCGTAACGTCGTCAGCAGAAGCGATCGCGGCTCCCGTCCCCACCGGAGCTAGTGCAGATCCCGTGTTTCCTGCATCTACCAACCGCTCTAGCATTCCGGGGCTGAGTTGCACAAATCCTTTGTGCACGGAGCGAATGGCACTAATGAGATCCTCTTCCGAGGCTGTTTTCAACAAATACCCTTTAGCCCCGGCCTGCAGTGCTTGCGACACCACATCCACCCCATCCATTGTGGTCAACACCAGGATCTTAGTTTTGGGGTGGTTCTGTCCGGCAATGCGCACCACTTCCAAACCGTTGGTGCCGGGCATTTCGAGGTCAACCAGTGCAACATCCGGTTGCAGCATGGCAATCTGTTCGAGGGCCGTATCACCATCTGCAGCAGTTCCGATCACTTCCAGATCCGGCTGATTTTCAACAAACATCCGCAACATTTGGCGGACAGTTTTTAGGTCGTCAACAATCAGGATGCGAATCATGGGACACAATCCTCTGTGGATTCCTCGAAATGGGTCAGGTGAGATGGGTTGGCGCTAGATGGGTTGATGCCGATTCCGGCGCAAAAGCATTACTGATTAGGGGGAGCGATCGAATGGGTTATTGCAGCCAGAGACAATGAAAAAATAAGCGTACACCGGTCAACGAGGCGAGCTACCCACTATCGGCTCATTCCACCGATGCATGTTGGTGGTGGTACGACGCAATGCAAGCTACGTCATTGCTTCTTGTTGCTGGTAAAGGGTGTAGTAGCGACCTCGAAGGGCCATGAGCTCATCGTGAGTCCCTTGCTCCGCGGGAGCGCCTTTATCCATCATTACAATTGTGTCTGCCTGACGAATCGTGCTGAGTCGGTGGGTGATAAAGAATACCGTGCGATCGGAGAACGCTTTGGCTAGGTTGGTGCACACCTGCCGTTCTGAATTGTAATCGAGGGCACTGGTAGCCTCGTCCATGATCAATAAAGTGGGGTTTTGCAAAACAACACGAGCGATCGCGATCCGTTGGCGCTGACCGCCCGACAACCCTGTCCCTCGTTCACCCACCCGAGTGTTATACCCATTGGGCAGTTCCATGATGAAGTCGTGGGCAAATGCGACTTTGGCCGCCTGTACGATTTCTTCAACTGATGCGTCAGGATTGGTGAGCGCAATATTCTCCTGCACCGTTCCTTCAAACAACAACGAGTCTTGCAACACCATGCCAATTTGACGTCGCAGCGAGTAGAGGTCGACCTTGCGGATGTCGTAGCGATCGACCGTAATCCGTCCCTCCACAGGGTTGTACAGCCGCATCAACAGTTTCATCAATGTGCTCTTACCAGAGCCACTCTGTCCCACAATGCCGACAAACTGACCGGGGGAGAACGATAGATTAACCGACTTAAGCTGCAATGGCCCGCTGTCTTTGAAGCGGAAACTGACATCCTCAAACGCGACAGCGCCCCGAATAGAAGGCATGGGGATGTTGTTGAGATCGTCCCCTTCCACCTCTTGAGGATGATCGAGGATGTCGCTAAGTCGTTCTAGAGATAGAGCCGTCTCTTGGAAGTTTTGCCAAAGCTGAATCAGACGCAATAGAGGTTGGGTTACATAGCCTGCAATAATCCGGAACGCAATGACTTGACCTAGAGTGAGATCGCCACTCAATACCAGGGCCGAGCCTACCCACAGCAGGAGTAGTCCTGAGAGTTTATTCAAGAAGCTACTGATAGAACCAGCCGTACTGGACGTAATTACTGTTTTAAAGCCTGCACTTACGTAGCGGGCATATTTTTGTTGCCACTGCCAGCGAGTCGATAGTTCGATATTTTGGGCCTTTACTGTTTCAATCCCCGAAACTGCTTCAACCAGATAGGCCTGGGTCTCGGCATTACGCTCTGCCTTAGTTCTAACCTGCTGTCTTAATACGGGAGCAACAGTGAGGGTCAGCAAGGCAAACAGCGGCACGGTGGATAAGGCCACAAGCGTGAGAAGCCAGCTGTAGAACAGCATGACAACGATATAAACCACCGAGAAGATGGCATCCAAGACCACGGTTAGAGCTGTACCCGTTAAAAACTGACGGATATTTTCTAGCTCGTTTACACGGCTGGCCAACTCACCCACCGGTCGCCGACCAAAATACCGCATGGGCAAGTGCAGCAGGTGATTAATCACCTGCGTTCCCAATGCCATATCAATTCGGTTCGTCGTATCGGCAAATAGATTGGTACGAATGGCAGTCAAAATGCCTTCAAACAGGGCGACCGCAATCAGCAAGCCTCCCAACACATTCAGAGTGGCGAGGCTCCCTTGCACGATCACCTTGTCAATGATGATTTGCACCATCAACGGGTTAGCTAAGGCAAAGAGCTGGACGAAGATCGATGCAATTAGAACTTCCAGCAGTACTTTTCGGTACTTGACAATGGATGGCCAAAACCACTTGAGACTGAATCGCTGTTCGGGGGTGTACTGCGTTTTCTGCAGTGACACCACCTCAATTTCATCGCCTGCTGCCTGCACGAAATCATCAATGGAGATCGTGCGCATTCCCTCCTCGGGAATTGCAATCGTTAGTTCTTTGGCATTAGCGGCAAACACAACGATTAACCGATCGCGCCATTCCAGCATTGATGGAGTCTGAATTTGCCCGATCGCCACCGAGGGAGCAGCAAACAACTGAGCATTCAGCCCCATCATTTCGGCGATCGCTCCACATGCCTGCAGCGAAATCGTTCCAACGCGCTCTTGTTGATTGAGCAATACCCGCCGCACTACATCTCGCCGGAAAGGAACATTGAAGTACTGGCTCAGCATCTGAAAGCAGGCCATCGGAGCGTCAATCGGTCCGCGACCGCGCACGAACGGAAACCGCTCGCTGGAACTCTGGCGGCGCTGCTTGCGGCTATCCGGTAACGTCTCTAGTGCCCCTTCAGCAAAGGGAATTTCAGTACCGTCTAGCGCCAACGCACTTGACCCACTACTGGCTAGAGCTGAGGTTTTTGTTGTTTTGGCATTGCTCGCCACAGAGAGGGCGTGGGCAACCGAGCTAGAACTAAGCAAGGCTGTAACAGGAATGCCAATCAATCGCAGGGGGGCCTCTACCTCAGCCAATACCCGCTGCGCATCTCCTACGGATTCAATTTCGCTGCCAACAGCGGCCCCATTACTCACCAGCCACAGGGTATCTTCATCCAAAGATTCGGCATCGGTGGCCCGTTCTACTATCTGCAGGGTGGCTCGCGGAGCTAATTTGAGGGTCAGTTCCCGCAAATCGTTAACCCCTTGTCGCTCGAAGATGACTTTGCCATCTGCTCGACCCTGCAAGTAAATACCGAGCAGGTCATACACCTCCAACAATTGTGGCGTTTGCGTCCACTTTGCCAGTTCGGGATAGCGCTCGAGGAGTTCGAGGAATGCTGTCGACGGCATGACAGCCGCAGTTGATTCGGTTGACGAAATCACCGCTTCACAGGGGCGATCGCGTACTAGTCCTAACCATCCCACTAGCTGGCCGGTGCCCAACGATGCGAGAGAGGCAGGCATATTGGTGTCGGGATCGTGGCCAATCGTCCGTGCTTGCCCTTTGGACAGAATATAGATTTGGCCGGGGAGACGATCGCGGGGCACCATCGGTTGCCCCATGCGATAACGCACCCACCGAACTTGCTGACTCAGCTGAGAAATAGCGTTGGGGGGCAATCGGTCGAATGGTGGTTGCTGGCTCAACCAACTGTCGGTAGAGGACGGAGAGGACGAAGACGGGGAAGATGTTGAAGTCATAGTGCCGTTTAAGAAGGGCCGTTACTTCGATATCGGTTACAGTCGCGCGCTATTGGGGCGATGCTGATTCTGTTGTGGCTGGCTGATTGTGGTGCGCAAGTACGTCTGCCACTTCCTCGGCCAGCCAATCATCGTAAAGCTGCGTTAGTAGTGTTTGACGCATGGCATCGTCCAATTGAGCCGGGAGCATTTGCTCCAGACGTACAATCACATTCCACTTGTCCAGGCGAACCGGAGGATGGAGCTGACCCGGCTTGCTCGAAGACAGGATTTGTATCAATGAAGGATGGATGTTGCCTAGCGGCACAGGGCCAACCATCCCCCCCGTTTTGGCCTCGGGACCTTGGCTGTACTGACTGGCAATCTCGCCAAACGCCTTGTCGTTTTCCTGCAGCCTGAAATAGAGCTCTTGAGCCGCATAAGCATCTTCAGTCCGAATTAGCGAATAAATGGCCTTGTCGTACTGGGTTTTATTCTCCAGAAAGATGCCATCAAGCTTGGAATCCCAGCGATCCTGTTTGAACTGCTCAATTTTGAGCGTGCGCTCCAGTCGACTGGCGAGAGTCTCTTGTGTTAGGTCGTTATGGGCCAACCACGCTGAAAACTGTTCGTCCGTTTGAATCTGATTCCGCAGACGCACCTGCATCACCCCATCATCAACCGCCCCAGGTTCCAAGGCCACTGATGAAATCGCATCATCAATCACCAGCTCTCGAACCAACTGAGGCATCAATTGGTAGCGTTCGAGCAAGCTAGGAAGGTCGTCTGTGCCGATTGTGCGCGGCCCAATTGACAGGGAAAATGCCACTGATTTTGCAGAGATCGATACCATTTCGCTCCTAGTTTACTGGCTGAAGCTGAGCCCGTTTTTCCACGTCGGAATATCAATGTTCCCAGAAACGAACTCAGATCCACCCGGATCTAAATAAGGATTGCACATCATTGAGGAAGCTTGGATAACGCATTTTGTCCTCCCGTTTAAGCACAACTCCAGCATCTATAAGCATTACGGCCCTCATTGTCGCCGAGCCGCATCAGAAAAGATAGGCAATGCAAGACGTTTATATTGCTGACAACGAATGGGGCTTAAATGAAACATTAAATAATCAAATCGTTTGTGCCTTTTCACAAAGAAAGCAACTTGACTTGTTACGCAAAACTCCTAGACCCACCGATTAGAATGCTCCGAGTGCTCTTTGGTTAAAGATTTTTCACAGAACGTTCGATTTTAGGCACCTGCTCGATGAAGGCGTGTCTTGTTCATAGGAATGCGAGCAGCAGCAATGTAGCGTTGCTTGACGAGCTATTCAATTCATTGATTGATAGAGTGTATCGCCCATTGTTGCTACCGTTTTCCCTGTGCCCACCCAGCAACTGCGTATCTTGTGCCTCAGTAATGGCTATGGAGAGGATCGAATTGCTATCCAGGTAGCTGCGGAACTTCGCCAGCTCGGTATCGATGTCAGTGCGATGCCCATAGTGGGGCGGGGAAATGCCTATCGACAGCAAGGAATACCGCTCGTAGGTCCAGTCCAAGACACAATGCCCTCAGGAGGCTTTCTGTACATGGATTGGAAGCAGTTTTTAGGGGACATCCGTGGCGGTCTGGCCGGATTAACCCTGCGTCAAATGAGGGCAATTCGTCAGTTCGGTTCCCAATTCGATCTGGTGCTGGCTGTTGGGGATATCGTCGTACAACTGTTGGCCTATTGGAGTCGTCGTCCTTATGCCTTTATTGGAACGGCAAAGTCCGATTATTTCATTGTGGGAGATCGCGGTCCTTATCGGTGGTGGAATCGTCTCAAGCTGCGGCTCCAAGGCCGAATGCTATTGAATCAAAAACCATTGACGGTGTACGCCCCCTGGGAGCGTTGGTTGATGCGCCCCAATCGCTGCCTGGCGGTATTTCCCCGAGACTCCTTGACCGCCTCTAGCTTGAAGCAGTTTGGATTGCCTGTGTTCGATATGGGTAATCCAATGATGGACGATCTCGATCCAAATCGCTTGAATTCCAGTTATCCCAACCTTTTGGCACGCATCCCTGACGAGCGGCCAGCGCTGCTGCTATTGCCGGGGTCTCGCAGCCCTGAAGCCTATCGAAACTGGAGTTTGATGGCGTCAGCTGTTCGTCTGTTACCGAATACCATTTGTTGCTTTGCGGCGATCGCGCCTCAGCTAGATTGCGATCGATTGCGAGACGCCTGGCCCAATGAGTTGCCATCTCCCATTGTGTTTCAGGGGCACTTTGCAGGGTGCGCGCAACGGGCTGATGCCGTTCTGGGCATGGCCGGTACCGCTAACGAACAATGTGTGGGGTTGGGAAAACCTGTTATTTCGATGCCGGGAGAGGGGCCGCAGTTTACCCATACCTTTGCAGAAACTCAACGGCGATTGCTGGGGCCCAGTGTGACGCTGGCCAGTAATCCCGAAGGTGCCGCGACTGCCATCCAGCATGTTCTCGAACACCCTCCGAATTTAAAGGCGAATGCAACTTTACGCATGGGACACCCTGGAGCATCCCGAAGAATCGCAGCCCAAATCCAGCAACTGTTGGCCCCAAAAGAGCGCTTGACCTAAAGCCACGCTTCCCCCAAAACCGGCACAGAGTTCGCCATTTCCCGATCGCACGAAGACTCAACGTATTGTCATGGAAGGGCCTGGGTAGACTATCGATGTTTGGCAGTCACAAACAGCACTATGTCTTAACTGCGGTATGAGACATCCGTGGCCGATCGGACTGCTATCCCTTTCCTGTCCACCCTGCGACCGAGCATCTGTTCGCGGCCAACAGACTCGGATTAAGACGAGGTTTCATGAGCGAAACGAACGGACTGCCCCCCACCTTTGCAGATGTCAATGGGTTACCCCCTATCCCTACCGGTACTGATGCATCCCCCGACAGCACCGCCCTCGATCCCTTGAATAAAACTCTGGCGGATAGTCCTCCCACACGATCGGGGAAACGGGCGGTTCCGGCGGCGTCTCCTGCTCCTCCTCAAACCCCACTACCTGCCGATATTTTCGATCGCCCTCCTACTCCCACAGCAATTTCAACATCCACGGCGATCGATTCTGCTGCAATTCCACCGCCGCCGCCGATATCCGCCAGACCTTTAGCGGCGGCAGCCCCTCCTCCTCCCGCTCCGCCGGTAAGACCTCCCGCTCGCCCTGGGACGAATGCCCCTCAAACTGCAGCCCCCCGAACAAAGGTCAATCACGTAACGCTAGAGCAGCTAGTGCGGGAAGCATTCGAAAATAATTACTCCGATATTCATCTGGGAGTTGGCGAAGTTCCCCGGTTTAGAGGTCGAGGGGAAATGGTTCCCAGCTCTCACCCCGTCACCACTGAGGACGTCTTCTACAGTTGGATGCGTGAATCAATCCCGGAATCGCAGGTGGAAGAGTTTAACCAGCGCATGGAGCTGGATACCGCGATTCACTACGAAGGATTTGTACGCTGCCGCGTCAACGTGTTTGTCTCGTTGCTCGGGCCTGCAATGGTGCTGCGACTAATTCCGCTGACCATTTTGACAATGGAACAGCTCAATCTGCCGGAAGTATTGCGAGATATTTCCAAGCAGCATAAAGGATTGGTACTGGTCACTGGCCCGACGGGGTCTGGTAAGTCCACGACCTTGGCTGCGATGGTGGATTTCATCAATCGCACCATGGCCAAGCACCTTATTTCGATTGAGGACCCAATTGAATTCGTGCACTCCAGTCAGAAAAGTATGATTCGGCAGCGGGAGGTAGGGATTCATACGTTGGAGTTTTCTAACGCCCTGAAAGCGTCGCTGCGTGAAGACCCCGACATTATTCTGATTGGCGAAATGCGCGATCGCGAAACTGTCGATACCGCTCTCAAAGCCGGTCAAACTGGTCACTTGGTGTTTGGAACCCTACACACCAACAGTGCGGTAAAAACCATCGAACGTTTGCTCAACATCTACAATCCTGACGAACAGGAACCCATGCGTCTGCAAATTGCCGAAACGATGGTGGCCACGATCGCACAGACCCTAGTGAAAACAACTGACGGCAAACGTGCTGCTGCCCACGAAATTTTGGTGAATACTGATGCGGTCAAGGACTACATCAAGCGAGGGGCGATCGACGACATCGAAGCCTTAATTCCTCAGTCGACCTATGACGGCATGGTGACCATGAATCAATCCCTCTACAACCTGTATGAAGAAGGCAAGATCACGGCAGAGGTGGCATTGGAAGCATCTCCGCGTTCGAATGAGATGAGTCAAATGCTGAGAGGACGCATTTAACTGGGTGAAAAACTTGACCTTTGACAAGGCGATCCATCATTGGGGGAAGGGGTTATTCAGCTCACCCAATGCGATCTCCACCCATTTGAGCAACTGCTCGAGTAACTGCTTGCAGATCGACCTCCTTTGTGTTTCTTCACATTTTCGAAAGGCGCTTCTACCAGTATTCACGTCAATCGGCTAGAGGTCAGTTGGCATGTTTGATTCATTCCAATAATATCTGTATCCCTTTCTGTACAGCCGATCCAATGGTCTTTTTCTGCTGCAATCTCGACTGAGGAATGCAGAACTCGCTGACCTCCTGCCCTCAGATCAAAGGCGCTACAAAGCTGGAGATGATTTCTGATGGGAGTGGTGCTGGGTTTAGTAAAATAAACCTGGTTGTTACAAATGCGAACTCGTAACTCTGTTGCCGCAGGCGATCGCTTATTCGAAGGACTCGGTGGCTCAGTCCAGCTATCTTGGATTGAATCCTCGAACCATTCGCTGAGGCCCGTTTGACAGTTGCGTTTCTCCAGCGAGTTCGATTACAACTTGTGGCAACCCTTTTTAATCAAATCTCATTAGCAACCGGAGACTCTCTATTGTGAGCGTGATCAATGACATTATCGAAGTCGCCGATGACGAACTGCGCTACCCGACATCGAGCGAGCTAGCCGCAGTTAAAGACTATATGGGCAGCGGTGCCCGTCGCCTGCGGATTGCAGAAGTGCTAACGGAGAATCGCAAGAAAATCGTAGATGAATCCCAACGACTGTTGTTCGCCAAACGTCCCGAATATCGTCAGCAGGGCGGGAACGCATCCAGTCCTAAACAATACAATCAGTGCTTGCGCGACTACGACTGGTACTTACGCCTGATCACCTACGGCATCATCGCTGGCGACAAGGGACCGATCGAATCCATCGGCCTAGTTGGTGTACGAGAAATGTACAACGCCCTGAACGTGCCCATTCCCGGAATGGTCGATGCAATGCAATTTATGAAAGAAGTGTCTCTGTCCCTCCTCAATACTGAGGACGCTTCGGAAGCAGAGCCTTTCTTCGACTACATCATCAGCGCTATGGCTGCATAATCATCGATTGTGGGGGGGGGGAGACGAACCCACATCAGTCTCCTCCATCGAGATCGCTCAGAAGTCAATGGCTCAAAAGTCAATCGCTCAGAAGTCAGCTCTTTTCGAGCAGTATTCTCTCAAGTATTG
This sequence comes from Synechococcus sp., assembly GCA_051439425.1. Classification (GTDB taxonomy): domain Bacteria; phylum Cyanobacteriota; class Cyanobacteriia; order Thermostichales; family PCC-7336; genus PCC-7336. The sequence goes on along the minus strand of JBFRWD010000065.1, from coordinate 340 downwards.
ACAAGCGGCTTGGCATCCTGCATTCTATAAGTCCGTAAGTTACGGGGCTTTAGCTCAGCTGGTAGAGCACTTCAATGGCATTGAAGGGGTCAGCGGTTCGAGTCCGCTAAGCTCCATCCTCATAGACTAAGCATTCAAACGCCCAGCCCAACCAGAGCTAGGCGTTTATTAAGTCCAAGTTAGAGCACGTAGCGAGCAACTTTGATGCCTTCGTATTGCAAACGAATAGGCAGTTAGGACATATTGGTTGGATTGATGAGTGCCATCTCGCTTATGCCAGCCGCCTACAGCATGGACCTACGCCTGAAAGTCCTCAAAGCAATCGAACGAGGAGAAAAGA
>JBFRWD010000064.1:0-62931 GCA_051439425.1 Synechococcus sp. | reverse complement strand
ATAAGTTTGTCTGGTGTCTATGGCACGGTGGAACCACTCCGACCCTTCCCGAACTCGGTTGTGAAACGCTGTTGCGGCGACAATACTCTGGGGGTCGCCCCATGGGAATATAGCTCGATGCCAGACTTTACTACTTGAATCCCCCAACCTATCGGTAGGGGGATTTTGCTTGGAGGGCTTTTCTCGTTGCGATGAGTACCGATCCGCTCAGTTAGTATAAGTAGATGTACTTGCTCGGAGTTCTGATGCCTGATCGCAACGAGATTCGAGTTATTGGTGCCCGCCAACACAACTTGAAAAACGTCAATGTCGCGATTCCCCGCGACAAACTGGTGGTGTTTACCGGTGTCTCGGGATCGGGGAAGTCGTCGCTAGCGTTCGATACGATTTTTGCAGAGGGTCAACGGCGTTACGTTGAATCTTTGAGTGCTTACGCCCGTCAGTTTTTAGGACAGGTAGACAAGCCAGATGTCGAACGCATCGAAGGGCTGAGTCCGGCGATATCGATCGACCAGAAATCTACCAGCCATAACCCCCGTTCGACAGTCGGTACTGTTACCGAGATCTACGACTATCTCAGATTGCTATTTGGTCGGGCAGGTGAGCCGCACTGTCCTCACTGCAGTCGCCCCATCACTCCCCAAACGGTCGATCAGATTGCCGACCAGGTCATGCAACTGCCCAACAGCACCCGTTTTCAGTTGCTGGCTCCTGTCGTGCGTGGCAAAAAAGGGACTCACGCCAATTTGCTGTCCGGGTTGACCTCCCGCGGGTTTGCCAGGGTCAGGGTGGATGGTGTGGTTCAAGAGCTGAGCGACACTATCAAGCTGAAAAAAAACAGCGCTCACGACATTGAGATTGTTGTCGATCGCCTGATCAAGAAAGACGGCATTCAAGAACGCTTGGTTGATTCGCTCTCTACCTGTCTGCAGGAGGCAGAGGGGGTCGCCGTCGTGGAGCTAGTGCCTCGGGAACCCGAACAGGCGAAGGAAATCCTGCGAGCGGCGGAATCGGTCGGGAAATACCAGGTGGAAGGGAAGGCGGCAGAGTTAGTTTTTTCGGAGAAGTTTGCCTGCCCCGTTCACGGTTCGGTGATGGACGAACTGTCTCCGAGATTATTTTCGTTTAACTCTCCCTTGGGGGCCTGCCCTTCCTGCCACGGTTTGGGCTACGTCCCCACCTTCGACCCCGACTTGATTGTTCCCGACCCTTCCTTGCCCATTTACGCCGCGATCGCCCCTTGGGCGGAGAAGGACAACCCTTACTATCTATCGCTGCTGTCGTCGGTTGCCGAACATTTTGGGTTTGATATTCGCGACCGGTGGAATGGCCTTTCTGCCGAGCATCAGCATATGTTGCTGTATGGGTCGGAAGAGGAAATTTTCATCAATGCAGAATCCCGCTATCGCAGCACGAAAGGCTACTACAAGAGCTACGAAGGAGTCATTCCCCAACTGCAGCGGCACTACCGCGAGTCAAAATCCGATGTCTATCGCAAGAAGCTAGAGAAATACCTCATCGATCGCCCCTGTTCCACTTGTCACGGAGCTCGTCTCAAGCCAGAAGTTCTTGCCGTCACCATCGGGGGGCATTCCATCACCGATTTCACCGAGATCCCGATCGACGAGTGCCTGCAGCGGATTGAGACTCTGGAGCTAACGGAGCGACAAAAGCAGATCGGAGACTTGGTGCTGCGCGAGATTCGGGCTCGGCTTAAGTTTTTGCTCGATGTTGGGTTGGACTACCTGACGCTGGGTCGGCCGGCAATGACGCTGTCAGGAGGGGAAGCGCAACGGATTCGCTTGGCGACTCAGATTGGAGCTGGATTGTCGGGGGTGCTCTACGTATTGGACGAACCCTCTATCGGTCTGCACCAGCGGGATAATAGTCGCCTGCTTGAGACATTGAAACGACTGCGGGATTTGGGCAACACCCTGATTGTGGTGGAGCACGACGAAGATACCATGCGGGAAGCAGACCACATTGTGGATATCGGTCCGGGGGCTGGAGTGCATGGTGGAGAGATCGTCGCTCAAGGCAATCTGAATGACATCGCCAAATGCAAAACATCGGTGACGGGACGATATCTCTCCGGTCGGGCTCAAATTCCCACCCCCGCTCAGCGTCGTTCCAAGAAAAAACAACGGCTGATCGTGAAGGGGGCAAGTCGAAACAATCTCAAGACGATTGATGTCGAATTTCCATTGGGTCGATTGGTTTGCGTTACTGGGGTGTCGGGCTCGGGCAAATCAACGTTAGTGAACGAGTTGCTGTACCCGGCTATTCGCCATCAGTTGGGTCACAAGGTACCGATGCCCGCAGACCTAGACAAATTGGCGGGTACGAAAAACATAGACAAGGTCATCGTGATCGACCAATCGCCAATTGGCCGTACTCCTCGATCGAACCCAGCCACTTACACGGGAGTGTTCGACCACATTCGGCAGGCGTTTGCCAAAACGATTGAAGCCAAGGCGCGAGGATACCAACCCGGTCACTTTTCCTTCAACGTCAAGGGAGGGCGCTGTGAAGCTTGTAAGGGACAGGGGGTGAATGTGATCGAAATGAACTTCCTCCCCGATGTGTACGTGGTGTGCGATGCCTGCGGAGGAAGTCGGTACAGTCGGGAAACGTTGCAGGTGCGGTACAAAGATAAAACCATTGCTGACGTTTTAAACATGACGGTCAGCGAAGCATTGGAATTCTTCTCGGCGATCGCCCCTGCGAAGAAGATCCTGCAGACCCTTGAAGATGTGGGACTGAATTACGTGCGGCTGGGTCAGTCGGCACCGACACTTTCGGGGGGGGAAGCGCAGCGGGTTAAACTCGCCTCCGAGTTGTCAAAGCGATCGACCGGCAAGACACTGTATTTGCTGGACGAGCCTTCGAACGGCCTGTCGTTCTATGACGTACACAAGCTGTTGAACGTATTGCAGCGGCTTGTAGATACCGGCAACACGGTATTGGTGATCGAGCACAACCTCGACATTATTCGCTGTGCAGATTGGATTGTGGACTTGGGACCGGAAGGAGGAAACCGCGGCGGACAAATTGTGGCGGCAGGGACTCCGGAAGATGTGGCTGCGGTGGCGGACTCGTATACGGGACAGTATTTGCAGAAAGTGCTGAAGCAGCATCCACCCGAACCGGAGGCTCTTGCGGGATAAGATTGGGAACTCTCCTACCGCGACTCCGCTCGCAACACGCGAGCGCCGAGATCGCTGTGGTGAACGAGACAGTGATAGCGCCAGCGTCCAGTCAATCGCCCCCATTCAGGTCCTGAGATCACTCCGGAGATGTTGTACAACCCTTCATCAATGGCAATCACCCACGGTTGGCTGGTGAGTCGGAGGGGATGACGGAATCCCATGCGACGCTCCAGCTCGTTCTCGCAGGCATCCACCAGGTGATCTGTGTTGTCGGTGGAAATTCCACCAGAAATCGCGGCCTCGTATGCGACCTCGCCTCCCAATTGGATGATGGCTAATTGGCGCCCGGCTCCTGACATCCTGACGTGCCAGCGCTCGAATTCCGACAGTGCGGAATAAGTTGCAATCAGGTTCTCCCGATACTGCTCGTATTTCGCTCGTTCGACCGCGTCTTCGAGCCGAGCAATTAACCGTGTTAACCGATCGATCGCCAGCTCGTAGTCTCCACCATCTACCGATTCCTCAATGGCAAATCGGAGGTCTTCAATCGTTTGGGCCTCGCCGGTCAACAGTTCGTCTACAGTTTGGGCACCTACATTTGATGCCAAAATCATTAGTAGCAGCACTGAGCCGCAACCGATACCCAAGCATTTTGACGCAGAACCCATGACTGAGTTTTTCATAGGAGGCAAGCCAACCGTGTTTCGGTAATGAGGAACTAGCGTCCTCCGAGACGCCCATTATTTTCCAGTAAGCTAACTCCAGGTTACTGGGAAGCTATAGTGTCAGAACGTTTCGCAAGATTCTGTTATCGGGTGGCGACCGCCCGTTCTTTTGTGTTCGCCATAACAGTCGCCGCTTCAATGGTGCTGGCCATCCCAACCGAGGCCTCTCCCGTTCAGTTAGGGACAGCATCGTGGTATGGAGAGCAATTTCGCGGACGCTCTACCGCCAGCGGTGAGCGCTTCAATCCCGACCTGATGACAGCAGCCCATCCCTACCTGCCATTTGGAACTCGCGTACGAGTGACCCACCAGCATAGTGGAGCAATGGTTGAGGTTGTGATTAACGATCGCATGCCCAGCCATAATTCAAGGGCGATCGATCTATCGCAGGCTGCCGCCGGCCAATTGGGAATTGTTCATTCTGGGGTCGCTTCGGTGCGGGTAGAGGTTCTGGAGTAATCCCCCGGTACACTTGGAGATGCCTCACTTGTTGCATCTGTCGAAGTTGCGACCATCGGTGTGGCTATTGCACTACCAATTCCTGCATCTTGCGTCTGCACCCAACAATGTCGAACTTCAGCGTCCCCGAAACTCCCGATATCAATACCGAAGAGTTGATCTTCAAACTGCGGCGAAAAATGGGGACTTGGTTGGAATGGGGGGAAGCCTGCCAGCAGTTGCAGAAAGCAAGAATCTCCCCGCAGGACATTTTCGAACAAACTGGATTTGAACCGATTCAGCAAAATCAAATCATTGTTGCCGCTCAGGTGTTTCGCTCTGTCGAAGCGGGAGATGCCTCCGCCCCGGTTATCGAGCATTTCACCACCCGAGGTAGCGACGTTCTTTACGAATTGAGGATCTTGTCGCAGCAGGAGCGGGCTAGTGCTGCCGAACTGGCATTCACTCACGGCATCGACCTGGAAGAAGCGCGGGAAGTGGCGAAGGCCATGAAGGATTACGGCCGTCTGAAAGCATTACCGGATGGTTACGAGCGCTCCCCAGGCGATGCGGTGGCCCATCAAAGTTGGCGACTGGCCCGTCAGAAGGAGGACTTGCAGGCGCGATCGCGTTTGATTGCTCGCGGTCTCAAATATGCCTCCAGCGACGCCGCCCGTCAGGCATTAGAAAAGTTGTTAACTGACTTCACCGTTGTTAAATCTCGTCCGGCCCCTCGACTCCCGATCTTCCGGTTGGATTCTGAGGAGGAAATGCCGGTGATTATGCCGGTGGTGGGGCAGATGCCTTTGACGAAAGCAGACTTGCAAGCGGTACCCGTGAGCGAATCGGAGGGGGTATTCGGCGTTGTGAAGTTTGCCGGAGCTGGAGCGTGGGTGACGTTGCCCGGTTGGCAGGTGCTGAGGAATGCTGAAGATGCTGTAGCTTTGCTGTCCAACGGTCAGGACTTAGCTGAGTATGCCGATAGCAGTGGTGCATCGCTGACGGGTGAGTTGTTAGTCGTATGCGATCGCGACAATCGAGAATGGCGAGATGACGGCTATTTCTTGGCAGAGATCGATGGGTCGCTGAAGGTGATGTGGTGGGATACGCAGCCGGAGGAGCAGATTTTGGGCAGGGTCTTGGTGGTGTTGAGACCGAAGGTTGTGCTGGATGAAGATTTGAGTAAGGACCCGTGGCAGTTAGATGAGTAAGGGATAGGGAATAGCTGGTCATTAGTCAGTGGTTATCAGTTTTCGCCTAGCCAAGCTTGAAGGACAAAGGACGAAGGACGATGGACGAATGACCCCACAAGCACCTTCTTATCCCCGTCGTTCAGTCACCAACGTCGTACTCTCCCAATTCCCCGACTTGTCGTAGCTGCGAATCATCCGCTGTCTCAGATTCGGGGATATCAGCCATCCCAGTTCCGCTACAAATGGATGCCCGGTGGGGATTTTCAGGGGGCTGTTGGAGGATGCTCCACCTGGCAGTAGCAGCATTTGCATGGGGACGGGGCCATCGCTGAATTGCAAGTTAGAGCTGCTGATGGTGGCGCTGGAGGATAGAGTTCGATCGCCAAACGACAACTGTTGGGTTAAGCGATCGCCTGCGACCGCGACCTGCAATCGGGTGGCGTACTGCGATGGCTCTGGGCAGCGAGTTGGCCAAGATATGGCATGGCCCGTCCATTCTCCGATCAGGTCTTGGGGAGTTAGATGCGGTCGGTCGCACGGAGAGGAATTTGGGAGCGATTCGTGGATGAGGACGACCTTTTCTAAGTCTCCTGCTTTATAAACTTGAACGATGCGAACTCGACTAGGAGGCTGAATCAGCCCCTGCTCGAATCCTACATTTGACAGCCCATGCACCCACTTATCGCCGCGCGAGAACTCGCCGTTCTCAAAACAGACCGTGTCTCTAGGTACCGAACCGAATGTCCACGTAACGTTGCGATCGCGATCGGTCAGATAATCAACTGCCACTTGTACCGTCTGGCCATCTGCTGGTGTAACTGCTACCACTGTCGGTAACTCATCGATAATGCTGCCATCCGGGGCGTATTTTACGAACGAACCGTGCCACTCTCCTATATTCTTGCGGAAAAAGTCCCACTGGCGATCGCAATAGTTAGCAGTTGGAGTGAGGGTCATGGTGCAGCCTGCGCTTGGTTCTAGATTCCCAATACTCTTGTTCGGAGCACTGTACAGTTCTACAAATCCGATTCAAACAGCTTGTCTCCCACTCGATTCCAGGTGGTGAAATGCATCGTTAAATTGAACGCTGTCCACCACACCAACATGACAAACTCGCGATCGCTCCAAACGTCCTCAGACGCTGTTTCCTCCAACTTGAGTTGAAGTTGTTGCAGGTGAGCCGGCGGCGACCAATGCATGGAGTTGTAACGTTCCGTAAATTCCCCCCTGATTCTACCGGTCAATCCTAATTCTCCCCAGGGTTACAGTCACTCAAGAGGAAAGAACAAATTCTAGAGCTTGAGGAGTGGGAGGATCTGAGAGGACATCCTGTTTTGGGGGGAGAAAGGGATCGATTTGAGCCGGCCAGCAGGATGGGTCGAGAGCATTTGAGTACCGTCCCCACATTGCGAGCAGCTAGAGGGCAACTGCCCGACAGCCACCTGTCAAAGGGGACAACTGAACACGCGAGCGACAGTCAGCATGGAGGAATCGTGAATTTGAGTGAACGAGCCAGCTACATGAAACAGCGTTTGCCTGGAAGTGGCTTATCTCAGTCTGTATCGAATACATGGTCTACTATTTCATAGGGTAAAGACTCCCGATACGTCTTTACGATCCACTACAGTCAGGTTGATTTCCAGCAGCGTGATTCCAGTGGTTCGGGCAATATGCATGGGACGTATCTAGAGTGTGATGGAGGGCTGATCTAATGACTCTGGATAGCGATCGTATTGTTCACTTAGAGGCAGAGCTTCGCTCACCGGCACTCAACATTCGCAAAGATGCTCTTGATGAGCTGGCAGAGTTGCCATCGGAAATCGCCATCCCTATTTTGCAGCGGCTGGCTGCCGAGCCGGATTTTGCACTGCGTCGCTTAGCAGTCATGGGATTTGGAAACCATCCCACACAAACCTCGTTTGAAGCATTGCAAGCCATCTTAGAAGACGAGCAGGATGCGAATGTGTTGGCAGAGGCTGCGAATTCAATCTTTGAGTTCGGCGATCCGGCGATATCGATTTTGCAGGATGTTTATCGACGGAACGAACACTGGTTAGTGCGGCAGACGGTGTTGGCTCTGTTCACGGAAGGAAACCGACCCGGCGTCCTACTGTCCACTGCAGTCGAGGCGATTGGGAACGACAATCCCATGCTGAGAGAGACCGGTATCTTGGCTTTGGGCCAATTAGCCGAATCGGATGTGAGTCAGACCGCATTCGAAACTCTAGCGCTGATGGCAAAAGACAACCGTTGGCGCAATCGCTGGCGAGCGGCGATCGCTCTAAAGTTATTCGATACTCCTGAAGCCAAGCAACTGTTAGCGAAGTTGAAGCAAGACGAGCACTTCCGGGTAGTAGCAGCCGCTTTAGACTCGGACATGAACTAAATACTTTTGAACCTGATGTTTTTGCTTCAAATACGCATAGTGGTGAAGCGTATTCGAGACCGGTATTTGAACAGGGAATACAACGTTTGACTGCATATGCGAAGACTGAATGATATTGATTGGGCAAGGTGGGTGCCCAAGGAAGTAGCCACGCTAGTATTCGCGATTCGGCAAGAAGAAATCCTGCTAATTCGCAAACTACGGGGATTGGGGGCTGGCAAGATTAACGGGCCCGGCGGACGCCTTGAACCCGACGAATCTCTTCTAGATTGTGCGATCAGAGAGGTTCAGGAGGAATTAAAGGTCACCCCAACTGGCTTGGAATATGGTGGCGAAATTAGATTCCAGTTTGTAGATGGCTACTCATTGCACGTGCATTGCTATCGTGCAGCTGACATTATTGGAGAGCCACAGAAGACAGACGAGGCAATTCCGCTGTGGACGGCGCTAAATGCCATTCCGTACGACGATATGTGGGATGACGATCGCATTTGGTTGCCATTGTTGATTGAGAAACAGCCCTTCTCGGGGCGATTTTTGTTTGAAGGCGATCTGCTATTGGAGCATGTCTTAGACCAATAGCAGATAAAACTAGTCTTTTGGAAGCAAAGAATTTGCCGGAAAACCAGCTCAGCAATTTGCCCAAACGATAAGGTTTGACGGACCTCGCGGCCAGTAGACTAGAAAGCCCGGAGGCAGCATCGACTAAAGCAGCGCCGAATCAAACCGAGCCTGCGTCGTTTGTCTGCTTCAAAGTGTTTGTATTGAGGAGTCCTCTTGAGCACCCCCCTCGTCGTCGCAACTGGAAACCCTGGCAAGGTTAAAGAGTTTCAGCAATTTTTCGATCGCCTCGGCTCCCATGCTTGGGATGTTCGGATAAAACCACCCGAGTTGGATGTCGAGGAAACGGGAACGACATTTGCCGACAATGCCCTCCTCAAAGCCCGTACTGTAGCTACTGCACTCAATCAATGGGCATTAGCTGATGATTCGGGATTGGCCGTCGATGCCTTAAACGGAGCCCCCGGGGTTTATTCCGCCCGATATGCCCCTACCCCCAGCGAATGCATCGATCGCCTGCTGCTAGAGCTTGAGGGGAAGGCCGATCGAGGGGCAGAGTTTGTCTGCGAAATTGTTTTGTGTCAGCCCGATGGGAAGATTGCAGCTCGGGCTAGCGGTCGCTGCCGGGGGGAAATTCTCGCGCAAAGACAAGGAGATGGGGGCTTTGGCTACGATCCGGTGTTCTATGTTCCCGATGAGGGCATGACCTTTGCAGAAATGTCGATCGATCGCAAGCGGGCTATTGGGCATCGCGGGCGAGCGTTGGAGCGGCTACAGTCGCAATTACTGCAGTTAGGCACGTGACGAGATCGACATGGCAACCCGCGAGCATTCCGCAATAATTTTGGATGGCAAGGGGCTGGCACAGCGGATGCAGGCCAGCTTGAAGCTCAAGGTGGATGAATTTCGGCAACAGGTGGGTCGCCCGCCAGGCTTGGCAGTGCTAATGGCTGGAGACAACCCGGCCAGTGCGGCTTACGTCCGCAACAAAGAGCGATCCTGCGAACGGGTGGGGATTGCTTCGTTCGGCCAGCATTTTCCTGCCTCTGTATCTCAGGAAGAGCTGCAATCCACCATCGAGGCGCTGAATCAAGACGATCGCGTTGATGGCATTTTGGTTCAGCTTCCTCTACCTGACGGATTGAACGATCGCGATTTATTGCTGGCAATCGACCCCGACAAAGATGCGGATGGTTTGCACCCGGCTAACATGGGTCATTTGATGCGGGGGGAGCCCGGGCTGCGAAGCTGTACTCCAGCAGGGGTGATGCAAATCCTGAAAGATGGCCAGATTGATGTTGCGGGCAAGCATGCTGTGGTAGTGGGTCGCAGCTTATTGGTTGGCAAGCCGGTTAGCTTGATGTTGCTTGAGAAGAATGCCACCGTGACGATGGCTCATTCCCGCACTCCTGATTTGGCCCCAGTCTGTCGCACTGCCGATATTTTGGTGGTGGCTGTTGGCCGACCGGGACTGGTCAATGAAACAATGCTTAAGCCCGGTGCTGTGGCGATCGACGTAGGAATTAATCGAGTACCCACTGCTGAGGGCAAAGGGCATCTGGTGGGCGATATCGATTTTGAATCGGCTAAGACGGTTGCTGGAGCCATTACACCCGTTCCGGGTGGGGTTGGCCCCATGACAGTCACGATGCTACTGGTTAATACCGTGTTGAGCTACTGCCGTCGAAATGGGCTGAGTAGTGACGCAGTGCTGGACTGATCGTACACATTTAAGGTCGTAAATATCGGCGGCAATCTCAACAAAAAAGGGCCGCCCCGAAAGACGACCGAACCACAAGTTTCCGTACCCAAACAGTACCCACTGGAAACAGATAAAAGTGTGAAGCAGATCACTGACAGCCTTTTTGACAGGGTCCCGTTTTGGCCATAGCGGACTGAGTCAAGCCCTTGTGAGGGTCCTTACCCAAAAACGCCTCTAACTCTGCTGGCAACGCAGTCAGTCAGCCGTCTTGTCTATTGCGCCCTTCAACTCTTTGCAAAACTGCCCTAAAGCCTCCAGACCTGCTGCGGGGGTAGTCGCATCCCCCAGCTTCTTTACAAAGGCACTACCAACAACGGCAGCATCCGCTCCCCAATCCACTACCTGTTTGGCTTGCTCGGGACCTGAGATCCCGAAGCCGACGGCGATTGGCAGGTCTGTACGAGCCCTCAGGTCTGCAATCAAATCTTTGACGCGAGTGGCCATCTGGGAGCGCATTCCGGTCACTCCAGTAGTGCTAACTAGATAGATGAAGCCGGAGGACTTTTCGGCAATCTCTTGCATTCGGTCTAAGGGGCTAGTGGGTGCAACCAACATAATGACGTCAATACCTGCAGCAGAGGCCGCATCCAACAATGGTTGAGATTCTTCTAACGGCAGGTCGGGAACCACCAAGCCACTGCAACCACTGGATTTAATGCGCTGCATGAATTTGGGAATGCCGACTCTGAGGATGGGGTTGAAATAGGTGAACAGGACCACGGGAGCACTCAGGTTGAGGGCGGGCAAGCCATCCAGAATATGCTCTAGGCGAGTGCCTTGGGCGAGCGATCGTGTTGCCGCCGCTTGAATTACCGGCCCATCAGCCAGTGGATCGGAATAGGGCACGCCGAGTTCGATAATGTCGGCCCCGTTCTGGTCGAGTAGTTTTAGGGCCTCGAACGTCGTTTCCAAATTTGGGTCACCGGCGGTGACGTAGGGGATGAGTGCTTTTTCTCCGCGAGCTTTTAACTCTTGGAACCGTTTCGCAATTGGGGTGGTGGCCACGGAAGACAGCGAACTCATAGTCAGGACTCGTCAAAAGCCCCAAAATTTTACCGCACTGACGGAGTGGGGAGTGACGCCAGATCTTCCTTGATTTGGCTAGTAATGACTAGTGGCAGGTTTTGCCCCGAACAGCAATCTCCTGACATTGAGATCAACAATACCCACGCTGCCCGATCAGAAATCAACAACTTGGCGATCTCGCCACACCTTTCCGGTTTGCCGATTGGATGCCTCTGTTGCCAGCCAGATAGCGGTATCGGCCCCTTGTTCGGGCGATCTCGGAGCCGAGGTTCCCCCCATGTCAGTTCTTACCCATCCCGGGTCGATCGCATTAACGGCAATGCCTTTTGACTCCAAAGACTGGGCCAGCATGATAGTTGCGCCATTGAGCGCGAGCTTCGAGAGGCAGTAGCTAGGTACTCCGGCAGACAGCCCATTTAGCGACCCGTAGCCACTTGAGACATTCACAACACGAGCGTCAGTAGACCGTTCCAGAAGGGGCAAGCACTCCTGCACCATACGAACAGCACCAAATGTATTTGCCTGCATCGTGCGATCGAGCAACTCACGAGACACCGTCAGAATGTCGATTCCGTCATCCGGATAGATACCTGCATTGTTGATCAATCCATCCAGCCGCTCTGTTATTTGCTGAAGCGTAGACATCGCCTGGCGAATCGACTCCTCGTTGCTGACATCCAACTCAAGTGCCGTTGCCCGTTCACCCAGTTTTTCGGCTGCTTGGGTCGCAGTTTCAAGCGATCTCGATGTCACAATAACTTCGTGCCCCTGGTCTAGTAGACCTTTGGCAATCGCGAACCCGATACCTCGGTTTCCTCCAGTAATCAGAACGTGTCTTGCGAAACTAGATGACATCCACTTGCTCCAAAATATGCTCAGCTAGTTTGAAAATTTCTGACTCAGATAGTTATAGAGATCGGCGATTCGCGATGGAGAATTACTTAACTATTTTTTCTCGAAAGCCAAGTTGCTGCGGTCTAAACCTCCAGACCTTACAGCAGATTTCTGTTTCTCTATCACAGTGATTTCCACGTCTGTCCGAAAGGAAGCAGGGCCAGAGGCACCATTTTGAGGTGTTGCAAGGCAAACGGAATTCCAATAATAGTAATGGCCGTTACGGCAGCAGCAGTGAGATGGGTCAGCGCGATCGCAATCCCAAAGGTGAGAGCCCACACCACGTTCAGCAAAGCTCGCAAAATGCCCCCAACACTTTTTGTGGGGACTTCAACTAGTTGTTTTCCAAAGGGCCAGATGGCAAATGACCCCAACTTAATCGCCTGCAAGCCAAACGGAATGCCCACGATTGTCAGGCACAGCAGCAATCCTCCCAACCAATATTCCAACGCCAGAATAAATCCGCCGAAGAGCACCCACAGTAGGTTAGCGATCGTCTTCAAAGCTCGGCCTCGCTATTCATCTTGAATCCATTATGAGTTGAGTAATTCTGAGAGTCCTGCTGTCAGTAGCATCCCGATTCAACGGCACAGCCACATGCCATGACTCAAATCAAGCCGGTATCCAACGCTTCGCGGGAGCGGGCGATCGCCGCTCGTAGATTGGCCCGCTGTGTGTACCGCATGGTCATGGCTGCGGTCGTATGACCTAATAAGTGCTGGATGTGTTCAGGGGCAACGCCTTTATCGAGCAAAAGAGTAGCAAAGCTGTGGCGGAATTGGTGGGGGGTCTGCTGCCCGGGTTCATCGCGAGTTAGCTTTAGAACAATGTGCCTTAGCCCGTCGTAGGTGAGAGGTTTACCTCGGTAGCGCTGGCATTTGGACTGAGAGGCAAATAACGGGTCGGTGGGGGAATAAGGGAAGCGCTCTTCGTAAAGATAATCTTGCAGCATTTCGGCCAAAGTGTCGCCCACCGCCACGACGCGGGGTTTACTGCCTTTACCGCTGCGCACATCTAAAATCGAGCCTTCGGCACTGGTTTGAAAATCTTGTACTTGCAAGTCGATCGCCTCTTGCGCCCGCAAGCCGCACTCCAGTAACACGCGCACCATCACCGAATACCGCAACGAGTGGCTATCGGCGCGAATCAACACTCGCTCTAGCATGAGGCGATCGATGTCTCGCGGCAGTTTGGAGGGTAAACGGGCCGCTCGGATAGGAGCAGTGGGTAGCGGGGGCTCGCAGTATCCTCGCGATTCAGCCCAGGCAAAAAATTGATGTAAGGCAAGACGCTTGAGGTTATACGTGGCGGGGGAGGCAGGTGGATAGACCAACTTGCCAGACTTATTGCGTTTGGGTCGCCCTTTCAAGCCATTCAAGAATTTTTGAATGTCCGTAGTTTGAATGTCGTTGAGGGGGAGGGTGCAATCTTGGCTGAATTGTTCCAATGCCATGCGGTAGGTGCGACGGCTGGCCCGTGCCAAATCCCGCTCTCGCTCTTTCAAAAACTGAGCAACTAACATCCCGGCGGTTGCCGTGGCTGTCATCCTCCGTTACTCCCCAGACTTACTATGGCTGGAGTCAGTGTAGCGATTGCGCTGCAGCAACGCTCGGAATTCTGGAGATTGGGAGTAACCAGAATGTCCATTACATAATTTGACCTGAGGCAGAGCGTTTAAGAAATCGTCCACGGCCAGCCTGACCCAACCAGCGATCTCCATCCACAATCAAACTGCCGCGAGAGAAGACTTTCTCAACCGCTCCCGTCACCGATCGCCCCTCAAATAAGCTGTAGTCAATGCGAGAGTGACCTGTTTCGGCGCTCAACACCTGCTGTTTATCTGGATTAAACAGAACGATATCTGCATCACTACCTACCGCAATCGTGCCTTTTTGAGGGAAGATGCCAAACATTTTGGCTGGAGCCGTGGAGGTGAGCTGTACGAATCGGTTCAGATTGATTTTGCCACTGCGTACCCCACCGTCATACAACATGGGCAAGCGGTATTCGACACCAGGTGCACCATTGGGAATTTTGCTGAAATCGTCTCGACCAAGGTCTTTGGAATATTTGAGACCGAGGGTGTTTTCTTGGAAGCAAAATGGACAGTGATCGGTGGCCACAATTTGCAGATCGTCAAACTTTAACCCTCTCCATAAATGATGCTGGCAATCGTGCGATCGCAGCGGAGGAGTCATGACATACTTGGCAGATTCAAAGCCGGGACGATCGTATTCGGATTCATCTAAAAACAGGTAGTGAGGACAGGTTTCGGCAAAGGCATGAATGCCGCGATCTCGGGCTTCCACCACTGTTTCCAGTGCTTCCGGCGCTGACAGATGCACGATGTATACCGGAATTTCTGCCAACTCGGCAATCCGGATAGCCCGGTGCACTGCCTCCGCTTCCATAATGCGTGGGCGGGTAATGGCGTGATATTTAGGGGAGGTATGTCCCTGTTCCAGGGCTTCGTCGATCAAGGCTTGAATGACAAGGCCGTTTTCGGCATGCAGGTTGACCATGCCTCCGTGGCTACCCACCTTGCGCATGGTTTTGAAGATTGCAGCATCATCTACCATCAAGATTTTGGGATAGGCCATAAACATCTTGAAGCTGGACACACCATCCTGATTGATGATGTCCGGCAGCTCGGACAGAACGGCCGAGGTCACGTCTGTCAAAATTAAGTGGAAGCTGAAATCAATTGCCACCTGGGGCTCAGCTAAGGCAAGCCGCTCGTCCAATGTCTGTTTGGCACTGTCACCTTTGTCCTGATAGGCAAAATCGATGATGGTTGTCGTGCCCCCAAATGCTGCGGCAACGGTTCCGGTGGCGTAGGTATCGCTATTAAATGCCGGACCTTGCTCCCCTTCCATATGGGTATGCACATCGATTCCACCCGGAAGAGCGAGCAGTCCTTCGGCATGATGCACTTCTGTACCGGACATGTCGGGAAAGCTGCGGGAGATGGCCTCGATCTCCTCATCTACAATTAAAATATCGGCAACATAGTCATCAGTGGCGGTGACAATACGGCTTCCTTTAATTAGCGTCCGGCCCATAGCAATCGCCCTCCTCAGGTAGGTCCAAACGCTGTTCCCGAATCAGAATCTTTGCGCCAGACCCCTTGTTTCCCCTATTCAATGCCGTCTGCAAGGAATTGCCCACTGAGAAGCGATCGATTCGTGAATATTTGCCAGGCAGGCCTGGCAGGTGTGCTCAACGGGTCTAATTATTAAGCTGCAGTGGCATGCTAGGAGGATCGTTTTCAGCAGCATTTCATTCCATTAAAAGACAGAGCTGGCAGCTACCGTCAGGATGAGAATTAGCAAGTGAAAATCGTTTCAGACATCACAGATCGATGGGTCCTAGCTGAACACAATCAGACATCTTCTATAGCGATCGGCAATCCGCTATGGAGAGTTTCCTAAGTACTTTTCCTCGCCAATAAAGGATTCTAGTTGTCTCAATACTCCAGACCTTAGAGCGGATTGCTATATTGATTGGCGTTCTTTTGGTTTCGCAGCGACAGAGTTAAGGGACATTTCCAGAGGAGAGATATGTCAGATTTTCACCACACATCTCATGCCTATCCGCGTGGATGCACGTTTTCTGACTCAGATTGGGAGGCGATCGCCTCGTTTTGGTATCCCATTGCCTTTAGCCGAGATGTTGGAGGCACTCCTCTTGCTGCAACGTTGCTCGACCAGCGACTGGCAATCTGGCGAACGGAAGCCGGTATTTCAGTTGCCAATGACATCTGTCTGCATCGGGGGGTTCCCCTCAGTATGGGGCATGTAGCCAACAACCAACTGATTTGTGCCTATCACGGATTTCACTACGATGCTGCAGGACAATGCACGCTAATTCCTGCTAATCCGCAGGCCAGTATACCGAGGAAGCTTTGCTTGACGACCTATCCGGTTCAAGAGGCGTTTGGTTTAGTGTGGACCACATTGAGAGGCGATCGCTCCACGCCACTACCGATATTTCCAGAATGGAGCGACTCGGATTATCAACACATCCTGCCGGATAGCATTGATTTGCAAGCAGCTGCAGGTCGTCAAATGGAAGGCTTTCTGGATGTAGCTCATTTTGCCTGGGTGCATTCCGAGTCATTTGGCGATCGCAATAACCCTGTTGTGCCTCAATACGATGTCAAACCGACAAACTTTGGCCTCAGGGCGACATATACCAGTACCGTCAGTAATTTCCCCAAAGGATTGCAGCACCGTGCCCCAGCTAATTTTCACTGGTTGAGAGCCTTCGACGTCTTTCTTCCATTCACGGCACTACTGAGAGTGCATTTCCCCGATGACGGGCGACTGTGCATTCTCAACGCTGCTTCTCCGATTTCAGCTCGCAAAACTCGAGTATTTTGTCCCATTTGCCGCAATTTCGACAAGGATCAACCGCTCGAACCCGTTTACGAGTTTAACTACCAAATCTTTAACGAAGACAAAGCTGTTGTAGAAGCCCAATACCCAGAAGATCTGCCATTAGATTTGCGGGTTGAAACGCATATCGAAGCGGACAAAACCTCTATTGCGTACCGAAAAGGTTTGGCCGATCTTGGGTTAAGTCGAATTTATACTGCTTAACTCGGATAGATTGACTGAGCCGCGATCGCTCGTTTGAGGCCGCGCAAAAGGCTAGTCTTGGCTCTGGAGAAAGAGACTCGTTTGCGACTGCCTTGTCTTACTAGCAAAACGTTAGTCGCTGTACTTGAACCAATGAGATGGCTTGAGACAACCCAAGTAATCTTCCAAATTCTTCATTGTTAGGGATAGCCTAATCAAGAGCATCGCCAACATGGAAATTATGCCCTGATTATGAATCTGCAAATGGAGCATTTGAAGGCGATTGTAATTGGGAACTGGGGGCAGACAGCGGCGATCGCCGGGAAGCAAGTGGGCTATGAGGGCGAGGACTATGGATGGAAAGCTAACAACACACGTACTCGATACAGCAAATGGCTGTCCGGCGGGGGGGCTGGCGATCGACTTGTGGAGAAGCTCTCCTCAAGGCAGCGAGACTCAACTCGTACGGATCGTCACCAATCAGGATGGCCGCACCGATCGCCCCATATTAGCTGGCGATCGATTCGAAATCGGAATCTACGAACTTAGGTTTGCAATCGGCGACTATTTCCGCTCGCGATCGCCCCAGCTCCCCGATCCCATGTTTTTAGACATCATTCCTATCCGGTTCGGTATTGCTGACGCCTCCAGCCACTACCACGTTCCTCTACTCTGCTCCCCTTGGTCGTACAGTACCTATCGCGGGAGTTAGCTGATGAAGTATAAACTATTGACCATCAACGAGATGGGACAGGACACGTTTAGCGAAGTATTCGGAGGCATATTCGAACACAGTCCAGACCTTGCTCGACAAGCCTGGGATCGTCGTCCTTTTACCGATGTGAGCGACCTCTATCAAGCATTGCTTCGTGCTCAGCAGGCGTTATCCACATCGGACAAGATTGCTCTAATTCAGGCTCATCCCGATTTAGGTAGTCAGGTCAAAATGACAGAGGCGTCTATCCAGGAGCAGACCGGTGCGGGGCTGGATAGACTCAATGCAGCTGAATTCGAGCTATTCACTCGATTAAATGGGGCGTACCGAGAGAAGTTTGGCTTTCCATTTGTGATGGCCGTTCGCGGGCAAACAAAAGACACCATTCTGAATGCCTTTGCCGAGCGTATAGAAAATACAAATGACAGCGAAATTGAGCGCGCAATGGCTGAAATCGCAGCGATCGCAAAATTCCGTTTGTACGATTTAATCGACTAGTTTTATGGCGCTAGACAATCCACTATGGAGAGTTCTCCAATCATTTCTGCTTGTAGATTAAGGCTTTGAGCTGGCCCCAGAGTCTAAACCTCACAGCGGATTGCAATACAACACCCAACCATTAAATTCTCACGCGAGAGCAATATTCACCCGTGTCCTCATCTCCACCTCTTCGAATTAAAGTCATCAACGGCAACACCTTTGAGGCTATGACCGCCGGAATTAACGCCTCGGCCCAAGCAGCCCAATTCCCCAATACTGAGATTGTCACCACACAACCACAATCTGGCCCGGAATCGATCGAGAGCTATTACGACGAATTTTTAGCGATTCCCGGAATTTTGGAGGAGATACGGCGATCGGATGACAGTTTCGATGCCTTCGCGATCGCTTGCTGGGGCGATCCCGGCATAGACGCTGCCCGCGAGATAACGGATAAGCCGGTGGTCGGTATTGCCGAGGCCAGTATGTACGTCGCCAATATGCTGGCGGCTCGATGGGGAGTAGTGACTACGGGACACCGCGTCCGCACAATGGTCGAAGAAACAATTCACAAGACAGGGTTTAGCCACCGCTGTGTGTCTGTACGCACTACCGGGCTGGCAGTGACGAAAACTGAGACTGCTCGAGAAGCAACCATCGCGGCATTAGAACAGGTAGGCAAATTGGCCATCTCTGAAGATCGAGCCGAAGCTCTCTGTTTGGGGTGTGCGGGCATGAGCGGGCTGGATGTGGAATTGGAAGCCCGATTGGGAGTCCCCATCATTGACTCGGTAGCGGCAGCCGTGAAAATGGCAGAGTCGTTAGCTTGGTTAGGCAAGCGCACCAGCAAATCCATGACTTACCAGCAACCCGACTCAAAACCGATCAAAGGATATCCGCCACACATCCAGCCATGAGGTAGACCGGCACTGTCACGTATTGTCAGTGGGTGCGATGGAATGGGGTTTAGAGCCATTGAACGCTGCACAGGGGTCAATCACAACACAGTGATTAAGTGGGTCAAGCAAGGGGGTGACTCTCTTCCTGATGCCCCTCCCCCCGAGAAGAGTCCAGACTTAGCCCAGTTGGATGAGCTTCAAACCTTTGTCGGGTCGAAAAAAACAAGCGATGGTTGTGGACAGCCGTAGATGATAAGCGCCCCGGTATCCTGGTCTAGAAACTAGGTGACCGGAGCTTGGACACGTTCTGGCCCTTGTGGTTGTTGGTTCGAGGCTGACAGTGTTTTCTCTACATCACGGATGGATGGCCAGTTACGCTTGCTGTATTGACGACGGCGACCATCTGGTGAGCAAAAAGGCCATGTATCGGGTGGAAGGGGAGAACACTAGGCTGCGGCATTATTTGGTCCGATTGGGCCGTAAGACTCTCTGCTATTCCAAGTCAGAAGTTAAGTCACCTCCGGCAGAGCCGGAGGCTTAGTAGGCTTAGCCCCCAAGGGGCAGTCCTCTCTTAGATTGTCGGCAATCTCAATTACTCCAGTCGTTCTTCCTCTTTTTCCTGGCGACGAATATACGCTCCGATCACTTCCTCATCCAATTCCACCGTCGACACGTAGTAGCCACGAGCCCAGAAGCTCTCACCGCTAATGTTTCGACGACGACCCATGAATTCCCTGGCGATTCCTATCGCGCTTTTGCCCTTCATGTACCCCACTATCTGAGACACTGCATGTTTCGGAGGAATACTCATGCACATGTGCACATGGTCGGACATTAAATGGCCTTCTTCTATCTGACACTCTTTCTGCCGCGCCAGCTCGTGAAACATCTCGCCCAAATGACTGCGCAACTGGCCGAAGATTACTATCTTACGATGCTTAGGGATGAATACGATGTGAGACTTGCAATTCCAACTTGTGTGATTTAGCTTTTTGACATTCATTAGACTTTCTCCTTGCTTGAAAAATGCAAGGAGAATTTTTCTGCTACTGCTTCACACGGTCAAATCGTTGGGAGTCTCCCCGGCAGAGCCGGGGGCTTACCTCTATTTATTCAGTGCAAGAAGAGATAGGGGTACAGTTTGGTTCACTGACAAAAAATTCGTAGTCGCGATACAAAATACAGCCCAAGCACCTGCCACCTGGCGGGGAACAGAATGAATAGTGAACAGTTTATAAAGAGAACTCTTTAGCAGCAGTGATGTTCAATTGTTTTTACAGAATGCTGCTACTGGTTTGCCATCAGAGTGGTTGTTCTGTTGTGGCTCTTTACGGTTTTGTCGATGCTGCCTGGGCATTGTCATGTTTAGTTGAAATCTCGCGGTTTTCTTCTTCCATGCTGTGCGATGGGGCTACTATTTCCACTTGAATGCGATCGAGGCGGGGGCCATCAACACCCACCACCTTAAAGATCGTATGCTCGTAAACAAACGTCTCGTTTAACTTGGGTATTTTCTGCATATGGAAAATCAAGAAGCCGCCTAGGGTCTGGTAGTCATCCTGAATCGGTAATTCCAGCTCCAGCTCTTCATTCACTTCATCCAAATCCACTTGTGCTTGGACGAGGTGAATGCGATCGCCAATCCGGACAAATTCAGGTTCGTCTTCCGTATCGGTGTCGTCCGAGATCCGACCAAAAATTTCTTCGACTAAATCTCGCACCGTAATCATGCCAGCGGTGCCGCCAAACTCATCTACCACCATCACCAAAGGAATGCGCTCCTCCTGCATCGTGGCCAGCAGTTCTCCGACTTTTTTTTGTTCGTGTTCGAAATGGGCGGGTCGAATGAATGGGGATAACGAGCTGTCTATCGTGCAGTTTCCCAGTCCCAAGGCTCCGACAACATCTTTCACCTGCACCATGCCGGTAATGCTGTCTAAAGAATCTCCCATGACTGGATAGCGAGAATGACTGGACTCTTCTACTTCGATCAATAACTCTCGCACTGTGGCCGTTTGCGGAATGGCGTCAATGCTGGTACGTGGGATCATGACTTCGCTAGCGATCGCGTCACCAAACTCAAACACGTTAGCCAGTAACGTACTCTCTTCTTCCTCCAAGCTGCCGGACTTACTGGACGAGGCGATCAATAGTTGTAGCTCTTCCGATGTGACGGCATCGATCAGGGCCGCTGAGTCAGGAACCGGGATGCGGAACAAGCGGAATAAAACATTGGATGACCAGTTCAATAACCCAATTAACGGACGCAGAAGGATTTTGGTGGCGCTACTCAGACCAATCAACCGCAGGGACGTTGCTTCGGCATAAATGATGGCGAGCGTCTTTGGCAACAGTTCCCCTAACAGCACCTGTAGGTAAGTGAGCATGGCAAACGTCACCAATGTGGCAAACGTTTCCATTTCCCCCGGAATGGCATTCAAGATAGAGTTGAGCCACTCCAAACGAGCAATGCCGACACAGACGAGAGGGGCGACCTGTACGGCTCCAATCCACCCCAAGGCCAGGCTGGAGAGGGTAATACACAGTTGGGTGGTGGATAAAAACTGGCGTAATTGTTGCTGTTGCTGTTGAACTAGTGCTGCGCTGGCATTATCTTCGCTAACCAGTTGGGCAATACGCGATCGCCGCACAGACACAATCGCAAATTCGGCAGCGACGAAGAAAGCGTTGACCAGCAGTAGCAATGACACCCACAGGATGGGAACCCAAACTGAGTTGGCGGAAACAGTATTGGCACCATCGGCAGATAAGACTGCTAACAGTGATGGAGGTTCTTCCATCGGGGATGTAGTGACTATAGCGAGATGATGAGATGCATTTTAACGCAGCCAGAGCTCGCAACCACGCTTAGCGCTACATCAATACGTCGAGACGCTACTGAGAACTAGCGAATAGCGTGCTATTTACGGCTGGGGAGAGGTGGGATGCTTTCTTCTAAGGCCAGGATTGAGTACGACAAGATCGGCCCGCCATCCGTCTCGGTTATGTGCAAGCTGGAGCGAATATTGTGCAAACTGGAAGCGAACTTAGGCTGACCCCGATTGGCCTGCCTTGGGCCCAATCGACTTAACTGGGCAATCGCTAAGGGTTTTCAAGCGGTATGCCTTGGCTAACCAGAATGGCTCGTACGTTACGAATGACAGGAAAAATTTCTTGGTTCCAGTCGGCACCTTGGCGATCGAATGCTTGTTGCTCCTGCTCCACAATTTCTCGGTCTTCCGCCAAAATTCCCTCGGTGAATCTCACAATAAACGGCCACAGCAGTTCCATCAGCCACTTGGGATTGGGCCGACGAATCATCATAAGACCGTAGGTGTGATTGCTGCGTTGATGGCGATCGAGGGGGACGTAGACAATCCATAAATCCATCGCTGGCTGTTCGCTACCCGCCGTCCAAAACTTGAGGCGTTGGTAGGGATAGTCCGTACGGATAGTCATGAGATCGCGTTTCCCTTGAGACTGCTGCTGCCGCTCGTGGGACGTTTTCTGCAAGATAAATTTCTCCCCCCAGTTTTGCCCACCCTTGACTCGCTCAAAAGTGTAGTCCACCTCGATCCAGCTCTCTCCCTGCCGCTGGCCCAAGTAGATACTCCTGATTCCCCCCATCAAACGACGGTGTAAAAACTGATGGTTCATATCCATCAAGTTCTCGTGCAAAAAGGAGTAATGACAATCGATTTGGCGATCTAGATAACGAGTTTTGTAATTAGGGCTGTGATGGTTGCTGAGGTCGGGGAAGGATGCAGTCTCTGCTTGAGAAACTTCACCTGGAAAGATGAAAATGAGTCCGTAGGCATCGCGGCAGGGATAGTGCCTCACTCCGTTGGGGCGATCGCACTGGTTTGGTAAATAGGGTACCGTCACACACCGGCCCTGATTATCGTATTTCCAGCCGTGATAGCCGCATTGCAAGCAGTTATCCCCCACCACCCCCGTATCGAGAGGAACTTGGCGGTGGGCACAGCGATTTTCTAATGCGAACAGCTCACCGTTGCGAGTGCGCACCAAAACTACAGGCTCGCCAGCAAACGAGACTGCGAGAGTTTTGCCGGGCTTGAGCCGGTAGGAACGGGCAATTGGGTACCAAAAATCTGGATGAATTCCAGTTTTACGGATATCTCGTTCGGTATCGGCAAGCAAATGTCGGGGAGGAGCGACCACTGGGCTGACCTCTAGGTGAGGCTGACAAAATAACTCGTTAACGAGGACTACTTTGAGCTGAGTGAGACAGAGCTACACGAGCAAGAACGATAGCACATCCATTCTTCCGCAGCCCTGACTGGCATCGTAGTCTTCACGAGGGTTTGAATTTTTTTACAGTGCCCAGCCAGTCAGGCTAGCGATTCATGTCGGCGAACGTCGATGTCTGAGGTTTGGGTTTGCGGTAAACGTAGTGCCAGGAGATGCGTTTCTGGATAAATCCCGCGAACTTTAGCTATAGCTGTAAGCCGGTTGCAGCTGGCAGATTGTCCAATTGCTCAGATCCAGCCAACACCCACATTCCCATCGCTGGAGCCAAGCCAAACATCAGCCCCAGTGGCAGAGGTGCAACGTATCCACTACCGGCACTCATGCATGCGGCAAATCCGAAGTTGGCGGTATAGAGCGCGAGTGGCATCGCCAGCTCAGCGCGATTGAGTATGGGAGTCGTCCCCCATCGAGTCCACAGCAGAGTGGAAAGTGCCATGATGAGACAGCCAGTGAGCAGCCATCCTCCGAAATTTTGCAAGGGAACGCCGAAAAAGTTGCCGGGAGTCAGCCATTCCCAGAAGGGGACCAACAGTTGAGTCATGGCCGGATCGAGAACGAAATCCCAGGCGGTCAGCATCATGCTTCCCAAAGCGATCGCCTCCATCTGCATTAACCAATGACGACTCTGACGCAGCATGGTCAGGGCCAGCAGATACGACGAAAACCCGACATAAAACCAGGAGAGCGGAATGGTGAATGGCACTAGGCCAGCAATCTTATAACCCAAACCGTTGAGGTAGGCATAGTCTCCAAAGGGGAATCCGGTGCTGGTTCCGAGCAATTCTGCACTGAGGGACAAACCGATAGCCACAATGAAGAACAGGAGGGTGCGCGTCCAGCCAATCGTACGTTGTCCCATCAACACAGCCGCGATCGCTCCCGACACCATGTACACCACACTGCCGTTCAACATGCTCCAGCTAAAGGCCAGTTGTCCGATAGTCGGTAGCTGCATAACCCATTCAGGATGGGGGACCACCAGTAACAGTCCGGCCAACCCGAACACCAAACTCACTAAATGAACCGCAAATACTCCTTTCTCCAACCTGTTCAAGCGGTTCATGGCGATTAATCCTACAAGTGCAAGTCCTTAGAAGCATAGAGGACTGGCAGTTACAAAACTATAAAATCGGATGCAGACTGCTGCTGTCTCTAGCGGTAACGAGTGGCGAATTACCATGGCTATCCACTGTCAGGTCTGAAGCACGAGGACAGCTCAAAGCCCTAGTTATCCAGGAAAAACAGGTAGAGAACTCTCCATCGCTGATTGCCCCAATGGAGTCCGCGAATTCACCAAGCGAGAGTGGCAGACTCAGCCTGAGAATCAGTGTCCCGACTGCCATCGCTTTTTCATGTTTCTCTCAGGCCGCTGTTAGAGAAGGCTCAGTCCCAGCTGTCACCCTATAAGTCGAAAGCATTCGTAATGCGAGATGGTTCGGGGCAAGTCGAGCGCGGTTGCAGATACAACCAACGATGGGGGCTGGCTGAACGTCATCCTACCTGTGCTGGTACTCCTACCACTCGGTGCGATCGCGGTACTCCACCCCCATGCGCTGGAATCATTGAACTCCCATCGCTTAGCTGTCACGCTCGATCGGATCGGTCCCTGGGGGCCGGCGCTGTACATCGCCACCATTGCTGTTTCGGTTGTCGTGAGCCAAATTCCTGGAGCACCCTTGGCGATCGCGGCTGGTGCCGTTTGGGACCCACTGTTGGCAGGGATCTACACAGTTATCGGTGGATTTGGAGGTGCTCTGATTGCCTATAGTTTGGGAAAAAACATGGGTCGATCGATTGTCAGAGCACTGACAGGTAAGACCTTCAGCTTCTCAACCGAGCGGGGAGAGTCCTATGTAGGATGGATGATTTTTACCACTCGACTCCTGCCGATCTTCTCCTTCGACTTAATGAGTTACGGAGCGGGTATGACTGGATTGTCGCTGCCGATCTATGCCAGCGCGACGTTGTTCGGCATGGTGCCCTCTACGCTACTTCTAACCTATATGGGAGATGGCTTTCATCTCGGCGGCCAAGCGGCAATTGCTCTGGCAGGACTCTTTGCGACCGCCGCTGTGGGAATTCCCGCTCTGCTATACCGATTCAACTGGTTGGATGTCAGAGAGTTGATACGTTGGGAATAGTCTAGCTGTTGAGTCTTCATTAGTCATGCCGCAGCAAATTTAGAAAGTCCCAGAAAGTCACGCCGCGAGTAATTCCGCATATGCAATCGCGCGCCACTCCTTCCGCGACCATGGCATGGAAAGTTGAAAGTCTGGCATGCGTTGAAACTCCGACATTTCGCCCATCAGATCGGCTTTGTTCAATCCTTGTAGTGGTAAGTGTAGTGGGTCATTAGTTTCCCTCTCTGAGTGGCAAATCAACTCCAAGGTTTGGGCGTCAAACTCTATTTCAAGCGTTCTTTCTCTCCATTTCCAGTCTGTCTGGTAGGAAGAACCACCCAACAGGAACCATCCTCCTGCGGCGGTGCGGCGAAACCACCGATCTGAATCTAAATACTGATAGACCCGCTCCATTTGAAGCATCTGCTCTTCCCATTCCGGTCGGTAAGGATGTTGGGAATGGGCCGCTTCTGGATAAACCATTAGTGGAGCTTGGCCATTGAGAGTGCGCACAGGCAAGTGATGGTTGAGCATCTCTCGACGATAGTCCAGCCCATCCCACAGGGCTTCTGAATCAGACCACTTCTGCCCCTCTAGAGCTTGTAAGCTGGTGGTTCTGTGCATCCGCTCGATCTTGGCGTGGTCAGTGGGGCAACGCTTGCGGGTAAAGCTGACTTCAATTCCCAGTGCCAGTAACCATAAGTGAAGCCGCGTTGGCCAGGGGGAAGGGCTGGTATTGTCGCAAAACGCCGTGCCATGGTCGAACGTAACCCTTCCTGGCAAACCAAATTCTAGAAAAGCTCGTCGCAACGTCAGTTGATAATCTGCCGTCGATGGATTCCTCCGATTCTGGCTAGGGTAACTCTCCACCTTCAGCCGACTGAAGACATCAGTAATGTTGATGAGGGAAATTGAGCCTACTCCCGCCACCGTTGTCTTCCCTTTGGCATCCAGTTGCCATTCTTGATGGGGATGCTCTACTGGTTGAGGCTTGGGTTGGAGGAGTGGGCTTTGGTGCTTGTAGGGTCGCGTCAGCCCCTCTTGCTTAAGTAGGAAGGCCACCCTCGAACGGCTGGGCAATTCAGAGGCATCCCACCCCTCATCTAAACGCAAGCTGACTAAAATCGAGTCTGCCCCCCAGCCTGGGTGAGCCTTTCGAATCCGACAAATCGCTTTCCGTAATTCTGGGGAAAATGTGCTCAACGCTCCCTTGCTAGGACGCCCCATCTTGGAGATTAAGCCGGTCCTCCCTTGTTTTTGGAACCATCGCCGCCATTTACGAACCACCCAAAAGCCAATATCCAACTCAATAGCGATTTCAGGATCGGTTTTACCTTCTGTGGATAACTCGCTTATTTTCACTCGCTGTGAGTAGGCAGTAGGAAGTGGGTTGCCCTCTAGCTTCCATGAAACCTCCTGGATACAGACCTTACCTGTCTATTCCAGTTCTCTCCCCAGCCAGACCTCCACTGCTGGATATGACGGGATTAGTTCTTGATACTTTTATTGTGTTAGATACGGCATGACTAATGAAAACTCAACAGAAGCATTGACGAGCACCGAAGAACTATCCGCATCTCAATTACGAGGGCAACGTCGATATGGAGAACTTTTGGGAGGCATACCAATTTGTCGCCAACGAACCCGATCGCCTCTGGACCGCACTGCAACAACACCTGCTACTGGTCTCGGTACCCATGGCCATCGGGCTGGCGATCGCCCTGCCGTTGGGATATCTCAGTTCGCGATCGCCCCTAGCCGCCACATTCCTGATTAACGGTTTCAACGGACTGCGCGTCATCCCCAGCCTTGCTGTTCTCTTCCTGGCCATTCCCTACCTCGGCCTCACCTTCCAAGCCGCCGCCCTCGCCCTCACCATCCTGGTCGTCCCCCCCTTACTCATCGGCACCGACATCGCCTTCCGCTCCGTCAGTCCAGCCGTCAAAGAAGCCGCACGCGGCATGGGTATGACCCAATTTCAACTGTTGCGCCGCGTCGAAATCCCCCTCGCACTCCCCCTCATCCTGGCCGCCATTAAGACCGCGACCGTGGAGGCGATCGCCAGTGCCACCCTCGCCGCCTTCATCGGAGCCGGAGGACTGGGCAGTTTTGTCACCCTCGGCTTCGCCCTCTACGACATCCCCATCTTATTAGTCGGAGCCATCCCCGTCGCGCTGCTGGCACTGTTGGCAGAACTAGGTTTGAGCTGGTTGCAACGAGCCGTCCAGCCACAACTAAGTTAATGTCGATCTCAGTTGTGAGGTGTGCTCCATGTCCCTAAATCGACGCTCGTTACTGGGTATTGCAGTACTCGCCGGATTGGCGCTAACTGGATGCGGCGGTGCCAATACAGGTCCCGATTCGGGCAGTACTTCCAGCTCAGATGGTGGCGAAGAACCAGCCGTGATTCGCGTTGGCTCGAAAGACTTCACAGAACAATTCATCATTGGCGAAATGTACGCCTTGGTGCTGGAAGAAAACGGATTTGAAGTGGAGCGCAAGCTGAATCTTGGCGGCACCCCGGTCGCCCACGCCGGTCTGCAAAACGACGAAATCGATCTCTATCCCGAATACACCGGCACTGCTTTACTTACCGTCCTAGAACTGCCTAGCAGTTCGGAGCGCGAAGCCGTCTTCAGCACCGTCTCCGAAGAATATCTATCCCAGTTTGATTTGGTGTGGCTCGACCCCGCCCCCATGAACAACACTCAAGCCCTAGCCGTCACCCAGGAAGTAGCAAAACAGTACGAGCTGGAAACCATTTCGGACATGGCTGCCATCGCCAACCAACTGGTGATGGTAGGTCCACCCGAATTTGAACTGCGCGAAGATGGTTTACCCGGCCTGCAAGCGGCCTACGGTGACTTTGAGCTGGAGAGCTACAAAGGTGTCGATCCGGGCCTGCGCTATATATCCCTCAGCAATGGCGAAGCGGATATAGCCGTGGCCTTCGGTACCGATGGAGAAATTAGTGCCTTCAATCTCGTCGTGTTGGAAGACGATCGCAATCTGTTTCCTCCTTACCAAGTAGCTCCCGTCGTCCGCCAAGAAATCGTGGATAACTATCCCGAACTAGTGGATGCCCTCAACGAACTGGCTCCCTTGCTGACCGATCGCACTATGCGCACCCTCAACAGCGATGTCAGCGGCAAAGAGCTAGAACCGGAAGTGGTAGCGCGCCGATTCTTAATGGCAGAAGGCTTGCTGGCTACCGGCGGAGACCACGACATGCCGGAGGAGATCCCCGTCGAGGTCGAGGAGAGTGAAGGGAGTACTGAGAGTGAAGAGTAGAGGAGGCAAGGGCGATCGCCGATGGGGATGCTGACTGCTAGTGAGACAGGTAATGGCTGAGGGGGTGGACTCCGATCGAGTTGCCATCCGGTTCGAAGACGTGTCGCTACGCTTCCCCGGAGCCGATCGCCCCGCTATCGATCGCTGTTCTCTCAGCATTCGCACCGGAGAATTCATCGTTGTGCTGGGGCCATCGGGATGCGGCAAGACCACTCTCATGAAGATGGTCAACCGCCTGTACGAACCCACCTCCGGCACAATTTGTCTCAACGGCACCGATATCCGCTCTCTACCCGCCACCCAACTGCGCCAGCAAATCGGGTACGTCATCCAGCAAACGGGCCTGTTCCCTCACATGACTGTGGCTCAAAATGTAGCGGTAGTGCCGCGACTGTTGGGGTGGCAGCGATCGCGGATTGCTACCCGCGTCGCTGAACTGCTGTCTCTAGTCGAGCTGAATGCGGAAGAGTTTGGCGATCGCTTTCCCGCTCAGCTTTCGGGAGGCCAACAGCAGCGGGTAGGCGTAGCGCGAGCATTGGCTGGAGACCCTGCCGTATTGCTGATGGACGAACCATTCGGTGCACTAGATGCCATCACGCGAGCCAGCTTGCAAGACGAGATCCTGCTACTGCAACAGAAATTGCACAAGACCATTGTGTTCGTCTCCCACGATGTCGAAGAAGCGTTGCGATTAGCGGATCGCATTCTGCTGCTTAACCACGGTCAGGTAGTGCAGTTCGACACCCCGCTGGATATTCTCTCCAGACCGGCTAACGATTTCGTGCGGGAGCTGGTGGGCACCGATGACACGGTGCGACAGCTGGGTTTAGTGCGCGTCGAGACCGTCATGGTCGAGCCTCTCAATTCAGAAGTCGCGGCAGAAGGAGATGGACATCCCACCATCCCCAGACGCAGTAGCTTGCGAGAGGCCCTGTCGTTACTGCTACGCACCGGAGCCGACGCACTGACCGTTATAGACGGCGATCGCCCCGTTGGCCTGCTGACCCTCGATCGCTTACGATCCTCTGCCAACAATAAGGGGGACGCATGAACTACATTTTCGAAAACCTCGACGAAGTCTCCACCCTGCTGCAACAGCACGTGCAGATGACGCTGCTGACTCTGGCGATCGCTGTTTCCATTTCGATTCCCCTCGGCTGGCTGGTTACCAACATTCGCTGGTTGAAGAAGCCGGTATTGGGTTTGTTAGCTGCGGTATACACCATTCCCAGTCTGGCCTTGATTATTTTGTTGGTACCGCTGTTTGGCCTCAATGCCAATTCGGCGATCGCCGCCATGGTGCTGTATTCCCAAGTCATCTTGGTGCGCAACTTGACGGTGGGGTTAGAGGGCATCGATCCGCTCTTGATTGAAGCAGCGCGGGGAATGGGGATGAATACTTGGCAGTTGTGGTGGCGGGTTCAGTGGCCGCTGGTGCTGCCGGTGTTTTTGGCAGGAGTCCGTCTGGCGGCAATTGTGTCGGTGGCGATCGCCACGATTGGGGCCAAGTTTGGGGCCGGTGGTTTGGGCACCTTGCTGTTTGATGGGATTGCTCAAGCGGGGCGCTACGACAAGATTTGGGCAGGAGCGATTGTGGTGATGGGATTGGCCTTTGCAATCAATGGATTGTTGTTGCTGTTGGAGGCGATCGCCAATCCGGTACGGCGTCAGAAATGGCAACGGGCTTATCAATGGATCGGTCGGTTCCTCCCGAGTGGGTAGAGATTTGGCAAGAGATCTAATACCTCCCGTGCCCTCTGAGTACTTTGTCAAACCATTCCGGGCAGATGCATTACGCTAACAGAGCGAACGCAGCCAGACAGAAATCGCTGTCAGTCAAGGCTCGCAGCTAATCAAGGTCAGAATTCATGCATCGAATTGCTGCAGCCCCCGGTGGGTGGCAACCTGGACAAGAGGGTGTCGTCTTTATCGAGCAAGACCCTGCCGATATTGTTATCCTTACTGCCGCCGACACCGATATCCAAACGCTAGCGGCAGCCCTTCCCACACTCCCCGACGACTTCCCCAGCGTCAGGGCAACAAACCTGCTCAACCTGCAACAACAGCTCACCATCGACACCTACGCCGATGATGTTCTGAGCAAGGCCAAAGCGATCGCCATTCGCCTCTTAGGAGGCCAATCCTACTGGTCTTACGGACTAGAAGTGGTCAAAGAATTAGTGCAAAACACGGGAGCCACACTGATCGTTCTGCCCGGCGACGATCGCCCGGATCTCGATCTGATGAGCCAATCCACCCTCGGCCTAAGCGACGTCGATCGCCTGTGGAAATACTTTTTAGAAGGAGGCGTCCGCAACATCGCCGCCGGCCTGCAAGCCATCGCCAACCAAGCCTGCGGCACCCACTACGACTTCACCCCTGTCCAGCCCCTCCCCACCATCGGCCTTTACCATCCCCAAAAGCTCACAGGACCAGCCAACGGAAAGTCCCCCACTTGTGGCGAATTTAGGGGGCCAAAAGAATCCAGCGCTCTCCACATCGGCATCCTCCTCTATCGCGCCCACGTCATCAGCGCCAACACCGCCCCCATCGACGCCCTCTGCCACACTCTGGCCCAACAGGGCATCGCCACCACCTGCCTCTACACCTACTCCCTCAAAGACCCCGAACTCCCCGCCCAACTCCTAGAACACTTCCGCGATCGCTCTCCCATCGATGTCCTCATTAACACCACCAGTTTCTCGCTGGCCAAACTCAACAGCGACGGTGCCAACGTAGCTGTATGGCAAGCTCTCGATGTGCCGGTTATCCAAGCGATCGCCAGCGGCATCTCGGAAGACCAATGGCGGGACTCTCCCCAAGGACTCTCCCCACGCGACATTGCCATGAACGTGGCTTTACCGGAGGTGGATGGCCGACTGATCGGGCGAGCTATTTCGTTTAAATCCGTGCAGCAACGTGACGCTCGTCTACAAACGGAAGTGGTGCGCTACGAACCAGTGAGCGATCGCGTCGAATTTATCGCTCAACTGGCAGTCAATTGGGCGCGACTTAGAAAAACAGAGGTGAGCAATCGCAAAGTGGCGCTGGTGTTGGCCAACTATCCAAATCGCGACGGACAGCTGGCCAATGGAGTGGGGCTGGATACACCGGCAAGCTGCGCTCGTATTCTCCAAGCCATGCAGCAAGCCGGATACGACTGTCCCGATATCCCCAACTCCTCGGCAGAATTGATGGGCTTGCTGACTCGTACGGTGACAAACGATCCGGAAGGGCTGAAGCTCCGCCCCATCGAACAAACGCTCCCTGCAGCCTCTTATCGCCAGTGGTTCCAGCAGTTGCCCGTCGTAGCCCGAAAAGCGATCGCCGAACGTTGGGGCGAGCCGCCTACTGAGGACATTCCCATTGCCGGAATTCAACTGGCCACAGTGTTTGTGGGAATCCAACCTTCGCGTGGCTACGACCTCGACCCCAGTCTCAACTACCACTCCCCCGACCTGGTGCCGCCCCACAGATATCTGGCCTTCTACCTCTGGCTGCGGTCCTCCTTCGGTGTCCAGGCGATCGCCCATATTGGCAAACACGGCAATTTAGAATGGCTGCCCGGAAAAGGCATCGCCCTCTCCAATACCTGCTTTCCCGAAATCGCTTTCGGCCCCATCCCCCATCTTTATCCCTTCATCGTCAACGATCCGGGAGAAGGGGCGCAGGCCAAACGACGGGCTCAAGCGGCAATTATCGATCACCTCACGCCTCCACTGACGCGGGCAGAACTTTACGGCCCCTTGCTGGATCTAGAACGGCTGATTGATGAATATTACGAGGCTCAGAGCCTGGACCCGAACCGATTGCCCCTGATTCAACCCCAAATCCTCAAGCTGTTAGAGCAAGAGCAGCTCCTGCCCGACATCGAAGCAACAGCTGAGGAGAACACGGTATCTACTGTCCTGACCCAACTGGATGGATATTTGTGCGAACTCAAAGAAGCTCAAATTCGAGATGGTCTCCATATCCTCGGACAGTTCCCCAAAGGTCAACAGGGAATCGATCTGCTTGCTTCTCTGGCCAGATTTCCCGGAGCCGGACAAGTGGGGCTAACGCAGGCGATCGCCCAAGACTTGGCACTTAATTGCGACCCCCTCACCACCGATCTTGCTCAGCCCTACTCGGGTTTACCCTCTCCCTTGCACCAACTTCTGGGACGTCCTTGCCGAGTGGTGGGAGATGCGATCGAGGCTTTGGAACTGCTCTCCAATCAGTGGCTATCTCAACTCATTAGCGAACATCCCTATGACCCCGCTCCGCTGCCAATATCCAAAGAATGCCTGGAGTGGATTGAAACCAATCTGTGGCCCAAGCTGCAACAAACCCCATTCGAAATTCAAGCCATTTTGGATGGCCTCGACGGACGCTACATTGCCAGCGGTCCATCGGGAGCACCCACTCGGGGTCGCTCGGACGTATTACCCACAGGCCGCAATTTCTACTCTGTCGATATTCGCGCCATCCCCACCGAAACGGCCTGGATGGTGGGACAGAAGGCGGCCGATGCTGCAGTAGAGCGATACATGCAGGAGGAAGGGAACTACCCCAACACGCTGGGGCTGTCGGTGTGGGGCACCTCCACTATGCGCACGGGGGGGGATGACTGGGCGCAGGCTCTCTCCCTAATTGGGGTGCGTCCTGTGTGGGAAGGACTGTCGCGACGAGTGGTGGATTTCGAGATTCTGCCCGTGTCGGTACTGGGTCGTCCGCGCGTGGATGTGACCTTGCGCATTTCTGGATTCTTTCGCGACGCCTTCCCTAATCTCATTTCCTTATTTGACTCTGCTGTCCAAGCTGTGGCCAAGCTGGAAGACGAATCTAATTTAGACAATCCTATTCGAGCCCGCATCAAGCAAGACACTGCCTACTGGCAAGAGCAAGGGCTAGCCGCTGACCAAGCTCAACAGCGGGCCAGCTATCGCATCTTTGGTTCCAAACCTGGTGCCTACGGTGCCGGACTGCAGGGACTGATTGAAGCCCAAAACTGGAGCAGCGATGCGGATTTAGCGCGAGCCTATCTCAACTGGAGTGGTTACGCCTACACTGGAGCGGCCAAAGGTCACGCTGCTCCTGAAGCCTTCGAACAGCGACTGCAACAGCTCCAAATCGTCTTGCACAACCAAGACAACCGCGAGCACGACCTGCTGGACTCAGATGACTATTACCAATTTCAGGGGGGGATGACAGCGGCTGTGCGTACCTTGGCAGAGAAAGCTCCTAAAACCTACTTTGGCGATAATTCTCGCCCCACAGCTCCCAAGGTGCGATCGCTCGACCAGGAGATTCGCCGAGTCTACCGTTCCCGCGTCATCAATCCCAAGTGGATTGCTGGGGCCATGCGTCACGGCTACAAAGGGGCCTTCGAGATGGCTGCTACTTTGGACTATCTCTTTGCCTACGACGCTACCACCCACTGCGTGGCTGACTTCATGTACGAAGGGGTGGCCAATAGATATGTCCTCGACGAACGCGTGCAAGAATTCGTCCGCAGCGTCAACCCCTGGGCATTGCGAGACATGTCAGAGCGCTTGTTAGAAGCTCATCAACGAGGGCTGTGGGCTGAAGCCACGCCAGAGATATTGGAGGCAATTGAATTGGTCATGCTTGAGGCCGAGGGAGACATTGAGCAGACATCAGCCCTAGCAACGGTTTAAGCAATCGCGTTCTTCATTGGGAAGCAGGATTTTGGGAGCATAAAACCTGAAGGGGGCAGGAAGGACAATTCCTTAGGGGCTGAACTGGGCTATAATCGACCTCGCCCTATGGGGGTGTGGCGGAATGGTAGACGCTGCGGACTTAAAATCCGTTTTCTGTTAAAGAAGTGAGGGTTCAAGTCCCTCCACCCCCATTGCTGAGACACCGTAAATGCAAAGGTTATAAGCTTTAGCGAAATACAGTGGGATTAAATTTTGGATTGATTTCCCCGATTGAACAACGCAGATAGAAAATATGGCAGTAGTCGTGTTTGCGTTGTCTTATTTAGAGCCTGATTGAAACGTATCGAGACGACAAACTTCACCTCAATCCGCCCCATAGACTGGGATTGTACACAAAAACGAAGGACTCCTCAGGCACGTTCTAAGCTCAGCATTCAGCCTCACTGCTGGCATGTTTCATGCATGTGTATAACAGTGTCAGCAGTGAGCAAACCAGTTCAGACTCTCAGTGAGAGCGAGTAGATACAGATTTTTAGAGATAGCCCCATTTAAACGCTTACGAGCCCAATGTGGGCAGCAATTCTGTCCGATCGCGCTGACCGCGTTCTACAAGAATCTCTATGCTGAATCGCGAACATCAGTCGAGCTATGCCTGATAGATCTGGGAAGAAAGAAATGGTCTTTGTCAGCCATGAAAACTGGCGATATTTTCTTTATCTATAAAGACTTTGAGCTGTCTTCACACTCCAGACCCTCAGGAGATTTTCATATAGAATATAACAACGTACAACACTTATGAATTATATCCTTTAATGGGTGGATAAGGACTTAACGTTACATAGCCCTAACAACACCACTAGTAGCTACAGCATTTCAGTTTTGGCAACACCACCAAAAGGTAAGCTAAGCAAATGCCGGTTTATTCCCCTAAGTACCACCAAACACGATTGCCATGATGACCTTTTTTAAAACAAAGGTATTGCCTGCAAGAGCCACTCAGTTGATTATCAAATCATTTGCGAAGTGGCAAAAGGATCGATGTTTGGAAATGGGAGCCGCTTTATCTTACTATGCGCTGTTTTCGATATTTCCCATCTTCTTGATTTTGACCAGTGTGCTCGGTTTTCTTCTAGGGCCAGATACAAATGTATTGCAGCGTATTCTGTCAGCTGCCAATAGCTCACTTCCCCCCGAAGCCTTTACGACGCTCCAAACAACTTTACTACGGCTAAACCAACAAAGTATCCAAGCAGGGATCGTAGGTTTCTTTCTGATGTTTATTTCAGCCAGTACCGTCTTCGGCGTACTCGATAGATCCGTAGATTTAATTTGGAAAGTTACAGAGGAACAACATCACGCTAGTAGTCTCTTATCAGCGATGGGTGCATTTGTAAAAAATCGGGTCGTTGCGTTCGGGGTCGTTATTAGTACGGCCGCTTTATTGCTACTTTCGCTAGTCCTTGAAATTGCGGTAAAGTTTGCCGTACAAATTATTCTCATAATGGAGGACAGCATTTCGTTCATCAATATCAATGCTCTTCTGCTCGCAGATGTGCTTCAAAGTATTTCTTCATTTATTTTGGTATTTTTGGCAGTAATTTTACTATTTTACTATCTACCTTCTACTCACGTTAAAATCCGGGAATTATGGCCAGGCGCACTGCTGACAACATCTCTATTCACTGGATTACAAAATTTGGTTGCCCGCAATATCATTAGTATCGGAGGACAATATCAGTCGTACGGTGCCATTGGTGGAGTGATGATTCTGATGTTGTGGCTGTATTTTACCTGCCAGATTTTTTTCCTCGGGTGCGAGTTCTCCTATGTGTACATTCACCTGTTTGGCAGCCGCAGTCACGAAGTCTTAGAACTATAGAATATCAAAGGCAATCCATCACTGCTCCCAATACACTTGGGCCACCTTAGAGATCGATTTCGCGATCGACTCCGTTCCTAGAAGTAGCACTGACAATGTCAGTCGAGCAACGATTTTATCTACCTAAATACCAACCTAATCTTTGCTAATAATCGCTATAAAATAGACATCCAATTTTGACCAAACGTCCCTCGCGATCTAGCGGGCACTAGATAGCTTGAGAGGGTAGCGATCCCTCTGAGGCAACTTTCTTCTCGACAGGTTCCTCAATCGTTTCGAAAGTCGTGTCGACGACTTGTTCGGATGCAGGAGGTAATGAAATACCTCCAAGCCACAGCACTGCTCCGGCAATAGCGGCTGTCGCTCCGGCCGCCGCTCCCGTCAACCACTGCTTGCGAGGCTCTTGATTTAAACGTTGTGATTCTGTTCTAGGCATCTCTACCGTGGCGGACCCGATGGCAGCACTTGCGTCAGTAGTACAAGAATCTTGCTCGATCTCGTTGACCTCCCTTTGTACCAGCTTGGATTGTTCCACAACCGGTTCGGGGTCTTCAGAGACTTGTGGTTCGAACGAAACCAAATCGTTCAGCCAGTTTGCAATTAATTCCGGGCAGTTACGCTGCAACCAAACATAACCGAGCGGTTTTGCGACAGGCTTTGCAAAACGAGCAACTGCCTTTGCCGACTTATTCAAAAAACCAACATTGACGTTGCGATCTATCAAATTGACTGTCGCCACATCGTAAAGGTGCCCGATGACTTCTTTCGCCAGTTCCGTTTCATTTTCGACTA
Organism: Synechococcus sp.; assembly: GCA_051439425.1. Taxonomy (GTDB): domain Bacteria; phylum Cyanobacteriota; class Cyanobacteriia; order Thermostichales; family PCC-7336; genus PCC-7336. Next base: position 26,106 of record JBFRWD010000064.1, on the reverse strand, counting down.
GTTGCCTCAACAACAAGGTCACTTCGTGCATGTGTTGTACCTGGGCAACTTTGACGGAAAGATCGGGAGAACTGGTGACTGCAACTTCGGTAGCAATAGATGGGGAAGCTGGAGAACTCGACTGAAGCTGGGAATGGGCCACAGAAGTATCGACAGTAGATTCTTCGCTGGTCGTCCAGGATGCAAGCCGGCTATATTTCGTTCTGATCTCGTCGATCGCAGTTAGCTTGTGCAGATTTGTAGGCGTACAAAAAGCTCCTTGGGGAGCTTTCACAACAGTATGTCTGTTTAAGAATCGGCCTTCTTCAATGGGTAACACCGCAGCGCTAGCGCGAAACTCCAGCAAGCGTAGATTGATGCTCTTGAGCCGCCGCTGTAGTTGTTGTTGGATGTAGAAATTGACCGTACGGCGACCGGCTGCTTGCGAACTGGGGCGATCTCTAAGAACGTAACGCTCCACAATGACGTCGATCTCGCGGGCGGCGCAATAGGCTTTGTCAACGGCTCTGTCTGGGGTGCGAAATACCCAGCGATACAGTCCCTGGAATGCAACAGACAGTACACGAAAATACCGCTCAATCATCTGTTTCATGGAACACCCCTTCCAAACAGCACTGATGCAGAGACGGAAGAGGAGCAATCCACTAGTCAAAGGGAAATGGAGCAATCCAGTACCGGTGGATACACTCAGAAATATTCAACCGTTCTGATATAGCGAGCTTGCCATATCGCTCCCCCAACCGCTGTACGTATCAAACCAAATGGCTACAACTTTAACTTAAGTTCAAAATTCCGAAGACGGGGCAGTAGAAGCAGGCAAGAGCTTCCGGCTAATGCAGCTTCAACACTCAATTTTGAGACATCACCAAAAGAGAGCGCGGCTCAGATGTCAACGACAATCTCAAGCACATTTAGAAGGCCGCACTAAATACAGGACAACCTAGGAGTGATGGAAATGCTCATTCGGCTGAAAGAGCAAAGGCGATTGTTCGAGGAGAATGCCTTCAGGGCTAGAGTGATGGAGTCGGGGGCTGAAGAACTGGCAGAGGAGCTTGAAAATTGAGAATGATAGCCCTTCTCCGTTAACTGCTCAGCACTTGCCGAGCTAGTTGCTTCCAGTTTTTGGTAGGCATTCATAACGAATGGTCCAACTCCTGTCCACGGTTTCTTCTTCAAATACCGAGCCAGCCGTCATGTATCGAGAAACCTTGATAGAGCAAACTATCCCACTCCTGTGAGTAATAGTTGGACAGTTAGTTAGCTAAAGAAATCCAATGCGTCGGTAGCAAGACTAAATTTTGCAGATGTGCGAGCGATCGCCAGCAACTTTAGCCAGCCCAATCACATCCAAAACAGAGAGGCTGCTGTCCGTGCAATGTTCGAAAGTAACGAAGTTACTATGACTGACCTGCGACTATTCCATGAGTATTTCCGTCGATCGCGGCTATCCCCAGCGATGACCGACCACTAAAATGTGAAAGAATTCGATGCGGAACGGTTAGGAGTCTAGACCCGTGGAAGAGCGCTACCATCCCCAAGCGATTGAGCCGAAGTGGCAAAACACTTGGCTGGAAGCGGGAGCCGATCGCACCAGCGACGAGAGCGATCGCCCCAAGTTTTACGCGCTCTCGATGTTTCCGTATCCCTCCGGTAACCTGCACATGGGGCACGTACGCAATTACAGCATTACCGATGTCATTGCCCGCTTTAAACGCATGAACGGCTTCCGGGTGCTGCATCCAATGGGGTGGGATGCGTTTGGATTGCCTGCCGAGAATGCGGCGATTGATCGCGGAATTTCCCCTGCAGTATGGACGAAACAAAATATCGCCCAGATGCGCACTCAGCTCCAACAGCTCGGGCTGTCCTACGACTGGGATCGCGAAGTCACCACCTGCAGTCCCGACTATTACCGCTGGACCCAATGGCTGTTCTTGCAATGTCTTGATGCGGGACTGGCCTACCAGAAAGAATCGGCGGTCAACTGGGACCCGATCGACCAAACCGTGCTGGCCAACGAACAGGTGGATGCAGAAGGCAAATCTTGGCGATCGGGGGCAGTCGTTGAAAAGCGTATGCTGCGTCAGTGGTTCCTGAAAATCACCGACTATGCCGAGCAGCTCCTGCAAGATTTAGACAAGCTTCCTGGCTGGCCGGATAAAGTGCGCGCCATGCAGGCCAACTGGATTGGCAAATCTACTGGCGCTCGGGTGGTGTTCCATACCGAAGCTGGGGCCGAGATTCCCGTCTTCACCACCCGCCCCGACACGCTATGGGGGGCCACCTTTATGGTTCTGTCGCCCGAACATCCACTGGTGTCAGATCTAATTACGGACAAGACTCAGGGCAAAGTCGAGGCGTACAAAACAGCGGCAGCGGCCAAAAGCGAGATCGATCGCACCGACGACAGCCGCGAGAAAACTGGCGTGTTCTCCGGCAGCTACGCCATCAACCCCGTCAACGATCGCAAAATTCCCATCTGGATTGCCGACTACGTCTTGATGGGGTACGGCACTGGTGCCATCATGGCGGTTCCAGCCCACGACCAGCGCGACTTTGATTTCGCCACTGCATTTGGCCTCGACATCATTCCGGTGGTGTTCCCACCCGATGCCGACCCAAAAACAGCAGAAAAGCTAACCGAGGCATATGCCGACAACTCCGCAGGGGTACTGCGCAATTCCGGGCCGCTGGACGGCTTGACCGTGCCGGATGCCAAGAAACGAGTCATCGAGCATCTGGAAGAGAACCACATCGGTACGGCTCAGGTGAACTATCGCCTACGAGACTGGCTGATTTCCCGCCAGCGCTACTGGGGTTGCCCCATCCCTGTCATCCATTGCCCCAACTGCGGTATCGTCCCTGTCCCCGATGACCAGTTGCCGGTGGAGCTACCTGCAGATGTCGAATTCACCGGACGGGGGGCATCGCCTCTGGCTCAGCTCGACAGTTGGGTACAGGTGGACTGCCCAAGCTGCGGTACTGCCGCTCGACGGGAAACCGACACCATGGACACCTTCATCGACTCGTCGTGGTACTTCCTGCGCTATTCCGACGCTACCAACGACAGCAAGGTGTTCGAGCCGGAGAAGGTGAATGACTGGCTGCCAGTGGATCAATACGTGGGCGGTATCGAACATGCGATTCTGCACTTGCTCTATTCCCGCTTCTTCACCAAGGTGGTGCGCGATCGCGGCCTGCTCAATTTCGACGAACCCTTCAAGCGGTTGCTGACCCAAGGCATGGTGCAATCCCTCACCTACAAAGATCCCAAGACCAACGAATACATTCCCGCTGACAAAATTGAGGTGCTGGAAAACCCCGTCAGCCCAACGACTGGTAACAAGCTGGAAGTGTTCTACGAAAAGATGTCGAAGTCGAAGTATAACGGCGTCGATCCTCAGAGCGTACTGCAGCATTACGGTGCCGATACTGCTCGCATGTTCATCCTGTTTAAAGCTCCTCCCGAGAAGGATTTGGAGTGGGATGATGCGGATGTGGAAGGCCAATTCCGCTTCCTCAATCGCGTCTGGCGAATGGTTGAAGGGTTTGTCAGCCAAGACTCTCGCCCGGAAGTGTATGAATCTGGAGAGCTAAGCAAAGCCGAGAAGGACTTGCGCCGGGCTACTCATGTGGCGATTAAGGAAGTCACCGAAGACATTGAGGAGGGCTATCAGTTCAATACGGCGATCGCCGAGCTGATGAAACTCAACAACGCTCTCAATGACGCCAAGCTACTGGATTCTCCGGTCTACGCCGAAGGTCTGCAAACCCTCGTACAGTTGCTCGCCCCCTTTGCTCCCCACATTGCCGAAGAATTGTGGGCCGAGCTTGGACATACCGAATCCGTTCACAGCAGCACCTGGCCTACCGCCGATGCCAACGCATTGGTGGCAGATAGCGTCACAATTGTGATTCAAGTGAACGGAAAGCGGCGCGGCGAATTCGAAGCTCCCTCCGATGTGTCAAGAGAACAACAAGAGGAGTTAGCAAAGGCTACCGACGCAGCTCAGAAATATCTGGCGGAAGGGACGCTGCGAAAGGCGATCGTGGTGCCCAAGAAGCTGGTCAACTTCGTAATTAAGTAAGCAGCAGCTTGCTGTAAATACTCAAAAGAGGTCGCTGGCAGGAAACTCAGCGACCTCTTAATCGATCGGATTGATTGGTTGGAAACAGCCGCTACTCCTGCATCCCCGCAGGCACTGGCTCGACCATCTCAGAATCTTCAAGAGCACCAACCTCAAGCGAGGTAGCATCTAAGGCTTTCTTGCTCGCCTCAATTCGCGATCGCCGGTCAAATACAATCTTGAGAACCAAAATTGCTGCCGCCAAAACAAAAGTGACGACGTTGGTCAAAATCACCGGCAGCGCATGTATCTCCCAGCCATACACCCCCCACAGCACTACACCTGCACTGAATAGCAAGAACATACCAATCGACACGTCCTCCGCCGATTGAGACTGCCAAGTTTTAATCAGTTGCGGCAGAAGGGCAATCGTCGTTAAAGCTCCGGCCAGAAGCCCCAACGTATCGGTGGACTGAAGTGTTTCCATGACAAGCATTGTGGAGATTGCAGTTCCGACTTTAAACACATGATCTAATTAGCATTATGGTGCCAGAACGACGTTCGTCCGATGAAGTCAAGCGTTTAGAAGCAACAGTGAGAGAGGGATAAACTAGCGCTCTTTCACTTTCGAATAGCGCTCTAACAACCGAACAAGCAACGACAGCACCAAGGTAATGCTGAGATAAAGCAAGGCCGCGATCGTCCACCCGCCAAAGGTGTCAAACGATCGCGACACGTAAAAGCGGGTCTGTTGAGTCAATTCCGCCAAGCCAATCACACTAGCCAACGAAGAATCTTTGATCAGCGCAATAAAATCATTGCCCAACGGCGGCAAAATAATCCGAAAGGCCTGCGGCATCACAATCAGCGTCGTGGTTTGTAACTGATTCAGCCCTAATGCCCGCGCGGCTTCTCGCTGACCGGAGGCGATCGCCTCAATTCCCGAGCGATAGACCTCCGCCAGATAGGCTCCATAGCTGATGGCTAGCGCGATCGTGGCTCGCCAAAAATTGGACCGCAGAACCCCTTTGAGTCCCTCCACAAAACCCGCAATCATCGCATCTAAGCCCTGCGGATCGTCCGCTACCGGTACCAACGACTCAATCGCCTTGCTCAGACCGGGGGCAATCACAAATGCCACATACAGCAACACCACCAAAATCGGGATTCCGCGCATCACCTCCACGTAGAGAGTCGCGATCGCCTGAATCACTGGATTACTTGATACTCGCCCCAAGCCGGCGATAAACCCAATGACGAGAGCTAATGCATAGCTCGTGACCGAAATCTTCAGGGTCAGAACCAACCCTCGGGAGAGGACAGTCAAAATGTCGCGGGAATCGGGAGACCCCAATACCTGGATGCAAGCAACAATGGCTAGCCCTACCAACAGAACTAGCCACAAGGGAACACGATTGAAGAACGAGATCAGCGGATTTCTGGCAATCTGTGGATGCTGCATGGGCTCGTGTTGATTGAGGACTCAAGCGAATAAATGCACCTATCCTATGCCCCATCCGAGCCAAACGGGGTTATTCCAAGCCACTCTCGGGTAAATCCGTGACTGCACTAGCAGGAATTCCCCACATTTCGGCAATCTCAGCCAAGGTGCCGTCTGCCGCCAACTCAGCGATCGCCGCATTAAAGGCCTCGGCAATCTCGGGAGTGTCTTGTTGGATCGCAATGCCGTAGTACTCGGTGGTAAACGGGCTTCCCACCAGCACCAATTCCCCCTCAAATTCTTTGGCAACAATGTCAGCCGAGGTGGGAGCATCTGCCATCACCGCATCAATATCTCCTTGCGCCAACGCAGCCATCGCCAAGTCAATGGTTTGATAGCGTTGAATGCTGCCCTCGGAGGTATAGTTGCTGGCCTCCAGATCTCCAGTCGTGCCCAACTGCACACCAATGCTGAGACCATCTAAGTCGTCTGGGCCGGTAACCTCGCTATCCACAGGCACCGTGACAATCTGGCCTGCATTCAAGTAAGGACGAGTAAAATCAACAACATCAGAACGTTCCTCGGTAATAGTGACCGCCGAAGCAACCGCATCGTACTCTCCCGCCGCCAACGCAGCGAAAATGCCATCAAATCCAGCCGTCACAAACGTCGAGGTACAGTTAGCTCGCTCGCAAATGGCATCCAGTAGGTCAACATCAAAACCGACAATTTCCCCCGACTCATCCACAAATTCAAACGGAGGGTATGCAGTGTCGGACCCCACGGTAATGTCCGCTCCACCCAAATCGGGGACTTGTGCGATCGCCGCAGGGACCAACAGTCCAATGCCAGCAGCTCCAATCCCAACAGCCAGACCAGCCGCGATCGCTACCGTCTTTGCCAAACCCATGCGCTCTACCCTCACTACTCACTAATGTGTGCAAATTGTGTTGTGCATTCGTCGATTGGTACCGCAATGCTACAGATCTCCCGATCCGTAATTACTGAAACCACTGGTGCGATTTGCAGCTGCCCATACCAATTGGCATTATGCCGAGCTTCTCAGTTAACCGTTTGTAATCTCCGCACCATTTTTCAGATATTCACGCCTGTTTGAGGGCTAGTGGCATGAACTGGAATACAGCGAGATAGCGGCTTAATCGATAGCAAGCTGTCGCTGCTCACCACAGACAAAACCAATCGATAAATCGTTACTTCGACGGAGCAATCGACCAAACTGTTTCCCAACAGTGTTCGTGGGGTTGAGGGAAATAACAGTATTTGCCCCAAGAAAGGACTATCAGGACAACGATGCTGCCTTGGGGGCAAAGCCACGCACTTTGCCGTAGCGAACCGTATTGAAGGTGACGCGATCGCTCGCAGGATTATAGAGCGTATAGGTCGCCAAACCCGACGTCCGCCCCACAGCCCCCACACCAACAATTCGCCTGGGTGTTTTTCCTTGCTCCTCTGGCTCTTGCGGACCATCTAGGGTGGTGATGGATGATTGGAGGTGCTGGGGAAACACCTGACATTCGAACGTCTGTCCAGATCGCCCGCAGAAGAGGATATTCGCATCCGCTCGAATCAGGCGATCGCACAACTGAATAGCTGGACTCTTGGGACTGAGCTCGTCGGCATAACTCACCGTGCTGCCGTGAATCAACAGACAGTCCAATTCATGGAAGCCAAAGTGCAGCGATCGCAGCCACATAACCGACTCCCGAGGCAGCGATTTCCAGAGCGCTTGCACCGCATCCCCTCCCTCTTGCGCCATCAATTCTGGTGCATCGGGTAATCCACTAAGTCCATGCAGGCTAAAACATTGTTCCTCCCACCAGCCAACACACACCTGAGGGGTTAGCTCTCCAGGTTTTGGGGACTTGAGCCGTTGGAGTACTGCCTGGTTGTCCCCCTTCAGGCCAATACTGTCTCCCAGGATGAAGAGATCGGTGACCCGATGTTTCTGCCGCTGTATATCCTTCAGTACGGCTTCGTAAGCTGATAGATTTCCTTCAATGCCGCTTAGAATTGCCCAGTGCATGGAAACTCCTTCCGTCATGTCCCGCTAATGCTCTGTCAACGTTAAAAAAGAGAATTCACCTTTATCGCTGACACACGTGGCTGGGGTCATCGGCCCGCTCTGCAAATTCCATCCCCCGTGCTAGACGCCAAGCAAAGATAGGAGGCAATCCACTTTCCAGAATAGCCATGCAAGTTTTGGTGAACTCGTAAGGCACTTCGCGCAAGGTGGCCTGCATGGTGTCGGTGTCGTACAAGACATAGGTTGCATTTGGCCGTCCGTGTCGAGGTTCCCCCACCGAGCCCGCATTAATGATGGTCTTGAGCGGTGAGGTAAACTGCTGCGTTGTGGACCCCTCCGATCGCCGGGTGGGTTGCTGAAGACGGACTGTAATGGAGCCGTTATCCAATGTCCGCACGTACGGAACGTGAGTATGTCCGCAGAACAAAACATCAGCGTCTACCGATAGCACCCGTTCCAAGGCAGCAAACCCATCCATGCTGGGTAACAGATATTCGTGCTGACTATTGGGGCTGCCATGCACAAAGCAGAGATTATCATCGCGGATGGTCAACGGTAGAGCAGCCAAGTACTCCCGAACTTCTGGATGAATGACTCGGTCGGTCCACTCGTGGGCCAGCTTGCCCCGCTTTTCTGCTAGTTGCGAGGGATAGCTACAGTCACAGGCGTTCAAACCATCCACAATATCTTCATCCCAACACCCCTGGCAGGTGGGAATGTCGAGGGAGCGAATCATTTCTACAACCGCATTTGGATGCGGGCCATAGCCGACGAGATCCCCCAGACAGTAGATTTTCTCGGCATGGTGAGCGTCAATGTCGGACAGAACGGCATTAAGCGCTTCGTAGTTGCCATGGATGCAAGAGATAACCGCAAGTTTCATAGAGCTGCTGCTTGAGGAACTAAAGACTTGTACTGATCCTGGTAGTGGGCGATCGCCTCATCGGAGAGACATCCATCGAGCAGAGTTTGAGCAATGGTCTCACCCTCAAGGTTCCACCCCACCACCTCGATGCCGCTAAAGCGTTGCGGTCTTCCGTCCAACCAGCGCGGCAAATTCAGCTCGGCATATTCCAGGCCGTCCAGGCCCTCAACAAAATCGACATGAAATGAGCGACCATCCGGCAGCTCGAACATCCCCTTCATCCGATGAACTTTGCCGTAGGCTCCCTCCGTAAGTTCGATCGTGATGTCATCCAAACTAGGGGCGTCAAACACCTGACCCGCCAGCGACATGGTCCATAATTCCGGCATCTGGGCCGGGTCGAAAGTAGCAATTTCATTTCCAGGCAAAATCTCGTCCGCCCAGCCGTGCCATCTAGAATCCTTCAGAGAGGGGGGCAGGATCGCCACTCGGCGACTGGACTCTTGCATTGCTAGTGGCAATTGCAAATCCAGGGAAAAGTCTAGTTCGATATAAACGACCGTAGGCTCGCTGAGTGTATCAAGTAGATGCGAAAGCTTTTTCTCATCCGCCACACGGACACGAGGGAACCGATAGCCTATATAGGCAAGCTCGACGGCAATATCTCTACGTCCCGCCGGTACATATATAGCTGGCTGGTTAACATCGTCGAGGCACTGAGCGATCCAAGTGGTTTTTCCAACACCGGAGGGGCCAGCTACAGCAACGATAGATGCGTGAGTCATTGGCAACCCAATCCAATACAAACAAAGTCGACTAGTGGAAGATAGCAGCGGTTGACAGATAGCAAGACTCAACAGAGCCGTCGCCAGACGATATCATGAGAACGATTCTCATTCTTCTTCGAAAACCAAGCCCTGTCAATGGTTCAGTCAATTGCCGATCGCCGTCAGCAGTCATCGTGCGCAGCAACCGATCTGCCGAAGTCAGCAAATCTACCCGAATCAATCGATATCGCTATTGTGGGGGCTGGGCCTCAAGCCTTAACCTTAGCCACACATCTGATTCAGAAAAAGAAATCCATGCGAGAGCGGTTTGTGGCGATCGATCCTGCTGGAGAGTGGATGCAGCAATGGCACCATCAATTCGCAGCCATGGACATCACCCATTTGCGATCACCCGCTGTCCACCATCCCGACCCCAATCCCCACGCCCTGCGAGCATTTGCGGCTGGTCGTCCTAACGAACTATTTCCCCCTTACGATTTGCCGGGGACCTCTTTGTTTCGAGCCTTTTGCCACCACACTATCGAGCGCTGGGGGTTAGCTGAGAAGGTCATCTCTGCCCGGGTAGTCAGCATCGAGCACTGTCGCTCTGTATGGAAAAAGCAGCGCTTTCGCCTTGTCATGGCTGATGGACGCAGCATGTACACCAGGAGGGTTGTGCTGGCAATGGGAGGAGGAACTCAGCACCTGCCTGACTGGGTCTCCCGCATACTTTCCCCCTACCCCGCCGAACGGCTACTGCATTCGCGGCATGTCGATTTGCAGCCCCTCAAGCTGGCTGGGGAAAGAGTCCTCATTGTTGGCAGCGGACTGACCAGCGGTCATCTAGCACTGGGGGCGATCGCTCGGGGGGCAACCGTCATGATGATGGCCCGCCGAGAGTTTTACGAGAAGCTGTTCGACACCGATCCTGGGTGGTTGGGGCCTAAATACTTAAAGAAGTTTCATGCCGAACCGGACTGGACTCGACGGTGGCAGATGATGCAAGCGGCTCGAAATGGAGGGTCGCTCACCCCAGCAGTCCTGACCCGCTTGCGGCGAAATTCACACGAGCAGAAACTGACGTTTTTCGAACACTGTGAAGTGAAGCAGGCCCAATGGGAAGGAGACGCTTGGAGAGTAGAGTGCGAGCACCCCGACCATCACTCCTGTATTGCCCACCAAGCCATCGATCGCATCTGGCTAGCGACAGGCAACCAACTGAACGTCGACAATTGGGAGCTTCTGTCTGAGATACAGTCCCAGTTCCCATGCCCGACTGTCCACGGAGTACCTATTCTGGATGAATTTCTTCGCTGGCCGGGGTGCAATCTCTTTATCATGGGCGGAGCCGCTGCACTCCGAATTGGTCCCGTAGCGCGTAATTTATTCGGGGCACGGTTAGCAAGCAATCGAATTGTGCCGGCCCTACTCAAAAATCCCGGAGTGAGGCAAAACCTTGTACATCTAAACTCCTGAGCAGAGCGACCCTGCTGTAGAAGCTACCTCAGACCCTAACTTCTGAGTGGCTGCGGCAGGCCAATTTTCACCACCGGACAACACCATTGCCAGCGAGAGAAAGCTGGCAACAGCATCAAAAATAGTTAGCGTAACTGGGCAGGATGGCTCACTAATCCCATAAATTCCTGCCGAGTTTTAGCATCCTCAGCAAACACCCCTCGCATTGCACTGGTAACAGTCCAGGACCCCGGTTTTTGCACACCCCGCATCACCATGCACATATGGCTGGCCTCAACGACGACTGCAACCCCTTGAGGTTTCAGCAACCCTTGCAACGCATCGGCAATTTGACCTGTCAACCGCTCTTGCACCTGTAGGCGGCGAGCGTACATTTCGCAAATCCGTGCAATTTTCGACAGGCCAATTACTTTGCCATCGGGAATGTAGGCAACATGAGCCCGTCCCAAAATCGGCAAGATGTGGTGTTCGCAAGAGCTGAAGATGTCAATATCTCGCACGAGCACCATCTCGTCGGCATTTTCGTGAAAGATGGCTCCGTTCAGCAATTCATCCACGGACTGCTGATACCCAGAGGTTAGAAATTTCAATGCTTTCACAACGCGTTTGGGCGTATTTTCCAAGCCTTCACGGTCTGGATCTTCTCCCAACCCCAAAAGCAGCGTTCGAACCGCCTGCTCCATTTCCTGTGTTGTTATCTGAGGGTGAGCGGATTCCAGCAGGTCGTTGTTGCGAATGGAATCCGGAGTGATCGAAATTGTCATGGTTTGTTGGGTAACTGATTGACTTTGTCTAGGCTTCGGCTGGGGTAGTCAAGTAGATGTATCCACAACAGAACAAGTGATTGCATCAAGCAAAGCTGTTATGAAACCCGTTTAACTCTCTCAATCGAAGTCTGTTGCGCATTCGATACCGAGCCAGCTTCAAGGTATTGAGAAACAATGCCAGAAGTTTGACGTTCCCAAATTCCTAGGTCAAACAAGCCGATCGAACAGTTCGCTTCAGGAATGATAATCGTTCTCACTATACTTTACATTGCGCAACATCTCCACGCCGATTTTCCTCTCTTGAGTTCACGACCTACCAATATCGGGTCGCTTAGCAGCAATAATGCTTCGACCTTCACAAGAGGCCACGAAGGGGCAGGATGGAGCTTTTCAATGGAGCGGTATCGAGATTGTTAATGCATTGTCATGCCAACAGAGAACCTACAAATTCCTCTCTGATTTAAGGTGATGAGACGAATAACGAGTTGCGGTAAGGGCAAGCTGGGACTGCCCTCTTGATCCTTGGAGCACGGCAACACATCGCGATAGCCTTGAATGGCGGTTTTCGAAACACTATGTCGCTGACAGTAGTTTTCGGGGAATTGTAGAAGTGTACTGGGTCCCCGCCATGAAAAACTTGGATAACATAGCTCCAGTGGTGAGTTTATTTTTTTCCATAATGCGAAGACTGTCTTTAGCCCTTCTCAGTAGCTCTATCGGCTGGGTCCTTTGTGTTCATATTCCTGCGTTTGCATCGGATGCCAGCCGTGGAGTAGCAGAGTTTACTTCTATCTCAGCTTCGGGTGCAGTCCTCGCCCAAGAAGATTCATCATCTCCAGCATTAAGCTGCAGCATTGAAGAGCAAGAAGCTGCGCTTTCTAGATTTGGTTGTACTTGTAACACCTGCATCAGTGCCGTGAAACAGGTACGCGATGGGTCTCCGCTTCAGCCACAACTGCTAGATATGGTGCGACATCATCAGGGTTCCCGCCCCCATTAAGCTTTTCTAATTGTTCAAAAGGGAAACGAATCAAGACGTCTACCTCTATCGACAAACTTTCCCCTTGAGGTGGATGATGTATCTGCCATTTTCAGATGGATGAATCTTGATAATTGACGACTCCAATAGACAGTAAATAGTATAGAAATCATAGTCTCCCGCCAGAATAGTGTTCCGGGCGGGGGATATTTTCTTGTGCAGTTTGTTCCCAACACCGAATAGGGATTCACTTTCGTTGACGAACTTTTTCTTCCGACGGCCTAGTCGATGCGATTGTGGACAGCATTCGAGAGAGCGGCGATCCGCTGAAGTAGAGTACTTCGTCCTGGCACTGCCCCCAGATAGGTCTCGTGGAAGGTTAGCAAACGGTTGCTAGTAGCCGTTGAGAGAGTGTGTGTGAACCCCAACGTCAGCTCAACGGCTGACAAGACGAATACTTGCAGAGAGACACAAAGACAGTATTGAAATTGAAAAAATTTTACTCTTTAATTTCAACATAAATGTAAAAAATAAGGGGACAAGGGCTGCTTGAATTTAAATTAACAAAATATTCCGATTTTATCGGGACCACAAATTAGGTTCAAGAGACGAGAATGGGAATGATTATCATTCTTGTTTTGTGTCTGTTGATACTTTGTTCGCCAAGTCATTTGCCTAAGATGCTTGCCATATAAAGCATCTCTTGTAGGAGATATTCCATATGGGTAGTACAGGAAGCGTTAGCTCTTGGTCTGAGTCTTTGCTAGTTGCGATGATTCAGTACCCGGTTCCGGTCATAACTGGCCCAGAAGATATTCAGACTCAGGTCAAGCAAATTTGTAAGGCCGTCGATAACACTAAAGCGGGCTATCCTGGCCTGGATCTTATTGTGATGCCTGAGTATTCAACTCAAGGGTTGAATACGAAGATCTGGACATACGACGAAATGCTTTTGACGGTAGATAGTCCAGAAATCGAACAATTCAAAGAAGCTTGTGTGCGTAATAAAGTCTGGGGTGTCTTTTCTCTTATGGAGAAAAATGACGTCCCTGGGCTGCCTCCCTTTAATACTGCAATCATCATCAATGATGAGGGAGAAATTGCCCTTCACTATCGCAAACTTCAACCTTGGGTGCCGATTGAACCTTGGTATCCAGGAAATTATGGAATGCCTGTATGTGATGGTCCAAAGGGGTCTAAGCTTGCAGTCTGTATTTGTCACGATGGAATGTTCCCTGAGTTAGCACGGGAAGCTGCCTACAAAGGAGCCAATGTTTACATACGTATCTCCGGCTATTCGACTCAGGTCAACGATCAATGGATTTTGACCAACCAGACGAATGCTTGGCAAAACTTGATGTACACCATCTCCGTTAACTTGGCGGGTTACGATGGCGTGTTCTACTACTTTGGTGAAGGAACTGTGTGCAACTACGATGGCAATGTCATTCAGCAAGGCCATCGCAATCCTTGGGAAATAGTGACAGCCGAACTGTTCCCAAGAATGGTGGATGAAGCTCGCAAGAATTGGGCTCTGGAAAATAATATCTTCAATGTTGGCTGCAGAGGATATGTGGGTAAACCAGGTGGAGGTCGCGAAAATTACCTGACATGGGTGAAAGACCTAGCGGAAGGAAAGTACGAGTTACCTTGGGATAAAGACATCAAGATCAAAGATGGATGGGAATACTATCCTGATGGCGTAAAGTTAGGTCCTCTTCCATCCGAAGAAGGGTCTTCCAAGACCTTGGTTGAAGCTGGTTCTTAAACCTACTTCTCTATTTATTTTATTATTGTGAAACGCCTCCACAGGTTTGACCTGTGGAGGCGTTTTACTTAAATTTCTTGCCACAAGAGCGAGAGATGAACTGCCCATTCTGTAAGCACCTAAAAATCCACAAATACGATTGGACGAGCAAAGGTATAGCAGTGGCCATACCACTGCAGACATTTCAGCTATGTCTAGGCCTGACTGCGATCGGAACCTCTGTCCTAACTGAAATGGCAAATACTATAGCCAACGATTCTGCCTGGATGTTTATTTGTTTTGTATGAAAGACTGTGTCTTAACTCAAATGGCAAGCTCTGTAGTGTTAGCAACCTGCTCCTCACCAATCTAGCCACCGCACCAATAACGCTCCACATGGTGACGTCGCATACCGCCGCCGAGAGTAGGAGGCTAGCGACTATCGCGGGTTCTAGTAGTGGGTTCTAGTTATGGGAGATCGCCGACATCCCATCCAGCAACATTAACGGCGTGCCATAAGCCCCCGCCCAGTCTCGACCATCACTCCACAAGGCATCCGGACAAGCCCCCAGCATCTCCACAGAATTCAGCGCGGTATAAGCATTTCCCGCCAGCATGACATCTTTCACACGTCCCACAATCTCGCCAACGTCCACCCAATATCCCAACTCCACCGTGACGGAAAACTCACCGGATAACTCTCCAAAATTTCCCATCACGCGCTCCACCAACAGACCAGTCCCCATCCGTTCCAACAGCTGTGCGAACGATACCGACGGTTCCGGCAAAACAAGATTGACCAATCCCGGTTCGGGATAGTGATTCAGTCCGGGGCGAAATCCATTTCCAGTAGGATCCACGCTGAGTTTGGCGGCAAATCGGCGATCGCAAAATCCCTGCCGCAACACACCGTCCTTCACATAATCCACAGCCTGGGTAGCCACCCCCTCATCATCAAACGGCACCCCAAACGGCCCCAATAGCGGATACTGGGACAACGACAATAATGAAGACATCACCTGCGTCCCTTGCTTATCGTGCCAGGGAGACGATCGCCGCACCAACTGTCGACCATCCAGTGCTGCCACTGCAGAATCCAATACCAGCTCTGTCGCAGCGGGCAGCAGAATTACAGGATAGCGATCGCCCTCAATCTCCACTGCATCAGTCGCCCATCTCAAGCGCCGTGCAATCGCCTCAACCCAGCGATCGACCTCCAAATCTTGCACCGTCTGTCCGGGGCGAGGGGACACCGACTGTCCGGCATCCACCTCCAAAAAGTCATCCCCACGCACCCATTCCACCCCCACATACCCATCAGCGCTGTAGTCCACAAACTGACAATTCATCCCACGAGAATTGAGTAAACCAATGGTCGAGATGTCCCAACTAAGCTCGCCATTGCAGATAGCATCGGGCTGCAGATCGCGCAGTTTTGCAATTCCCCCCCGCCCCATCTCGACTAACGCTTCGGTAGTCAGCTCAAATGGTTCGATATCCCACGAGGCTGGAGAGCGATCGCCTAATTCCATATCCCCCAATTGTCTTCCCCCTCGTTGGCTGAGCTGGCTTAATGCCAACGCCCTCTCCACCACCAACTGCGCATCCACAGGCCCACAAGCCACAGCCAACCCACATCGGCCGTCCTGCCACACCCGCAGTGCAATTCCTTGCGACTCCAGGTTCTCGACCTGAGTCAGACGATTCCCTTCAAATGTCACTTGCCGGCTTGTGGACGCAGACCAATACACTTCTGCATCGGTTACCCCAGCAGCGATCGCGACTTCAAGTAACTGCTCGGGGTTAATTGATAACTGGTGGTTCTCAGTCACCATAGGACAAAAGTTTTAAGCACAGTCAGGGTTGACCATAGCTGAAATATCAGCAGTGGTACGGTTACTGCTACACCATCACGATGGCAAATTTTCTCCACAATCAGGCACATGGGGACGCCAAGGCAAGAGCACTGCAACTCATTCCATGAAAAATGGCGGGCTATTCTGCGTAACACGCCACCTGCCACATGTATCAAGAATTCAAAGCTTTGAGACTTACGTAAGGCTTATATAAGCTACACAAGACCGGCTAAGAGCGCTGGAACAGACTGTTGAGGTAGACACGAGCGGCGCGGCGATCGGTATTACCGCTCTGCAGCAAAAATAACGATAGCGCAGCCGTGAACACCCGATCTTGATCCCAGTCGGGATGGCTGGATAGATACGACTGCAATGTTTCTACAAGCTCTTCAGGAACCTCAGTCAAGATGCTGACGGTTGTACTCATGTGTTTGCATTCCCCTGGCTTAGAAGTGTTGGCCATTTACTGAGATAGCTTTACTTTCGAACGGGTATTTTTCCCTAGCAATCTGACGCACCGTAGTTTTCCACAGCCAGCATTTGTGCTCATTAATTTTGTGTAAAATCCAAACGACTTTTTGGCTGCTATTTTGGTGCGGAACCTATTTTTTCCACAACCATACAGGGTCTGTCAACGGGGGGCACCAATATCAAATAGGTCAAAACCATCGAATTTTCAATGATTAGATCGAGAAATAAATCCCATCTAGAAAATCTTTCTTAATATTAACCTTCTGGTGGAAAAGTCGTCGCGAGTTTTCCACAGAACTTGCTCTAAGGCTGAAAAAATCGTGCCTTGCCTGTGGAAAACCTGTGGAAAGGTGTGGAAAAGCTTGGGAAAACCATTTGGACGATTGGGGAAAAGCTGGGGAAAGGATGTGGATTATCCCGTTAGAAAAGTTTTCCATTACTTCCAATTTTTTTTTTAGAAGATCCCGTATTGCCTGTATGAATTCATACATTACGGATTGCCACCCAATCAGGCAGGCAAGAGTAACCATCCATTTCCAAATCACCATGGAATTGCACACTGGATAGAAAGACTATGCTGGCAGCACTGAGATAAGGACAGGTATGTTTGGACGAATGCAAACCGCAACGGTCAGGGTCGCAGTGGATGCGTCAGCCGCACAACTCCAGCAATATCTGACGGAATCGGCCCTGCTGCGCCAGTGGGTATGGCCCCAGCAACTTGAAGCAGGTGGCCCAGATAGACTGAGCGAAGGGACTGAGTTCTACTCTTGCTTGGGACCTGTTCGCATCGGACACCAAGTACGATCGCTGGATGTCGATCGCTTAGAACTAGCATTGTGGGGGGCAATAGACGGGTGGAATGAGTGGCGCTGGGGCGATGGTTGGGTACAACTGCACGTGGAAGGGGTATCGCTACTACCGCTAGACATCGGCCTCAATGTGGCATTACGTAGTTTGCAGCGATTTGTGAGTTCGCAATCTCCAACTCAATCCGGTGCCCTCTAGAAGGTTCTCAGGCTGGCGATCGGGGCATGCCAGCAGCACAGTGGATAGCAGCCAATCCTGGGGCATTGTCCATCACGCTTACGTTGATATAGAAACTATCTACACACACCGGTTAACGGCACAAAATGGCGCCAACGTTTGATTCAACTGTCAGAATCGCTGGCAATAGCAGACCTCACAGGCGCAGGCACCCCAAACACCGATGGATGGCAGTGCTGATCTGGTGTCTTGCCTGCAATCTAATATTCATGTTCGGTCTAGGAGAAACGGCCTTTTCGCGATCGCCCACGCCATCTCTCCCACCAGCTCTAACAGAAAACGAGATCGCCCTCTTCAGAAGCAATCCTGACGCACCTCTCAAACAATTCGAGGTTATCGCCCTTGGGGTTCCCCCCATCTCCCCTCCAGAAACCGACGCATCAGGAGAGGGGGAATCGAGCGAAACAGCCCCTACCCGTGCAGATACGGACAGAAGGAACTCGTCAAATCGCGAATCCGATCCAACGAACGACCCACCCTCTTCCACTGCCTCCAATTCCGAAACCAGCATCACAGAGACCGGTGCCGCTGATGGGGATGACAGCGGTTTCGTGACTGTGGGGGGCAAGACCCTCTTTGCTCTGCAAGCATTTGCAACATTTTCCGGCCAAGATCGAGCAGATTTAGTCACCATTCGTATCAGCGAGTTCTTCAAACCGGATGCCACCGGTCGAATTCGCGAACCTCGCGTCACGGCCGAGTTCGACCCCAACGGGCAGCATATTATTCGGTTATCAGAACGCAACGGCTCTGCTGGTGTAGATACTAATGTCGATTTGCTCACCGTAACTCGCCAAGATGTTGCGGCAGCACTTGAGATTGGGCCAGCAGATGTCACAGTGGCCAACGCTCGTCGCGTCACGCGCGCGTGGGCACAGCTCTTAGGCCCGGCTGTACGAGAGGAATGGGACTTAAAGCGAGCCCGTCAGCAAGGCAGCCAACCCCTATCGATCGCTCTAGGCACGATTTCTGCGTTAGCCATTGTGGCCATGGCTTACATTCTCACCAAGCTGAGCGATCGCGCAGTGCGCTATGCACAGCGCCGATGGGTGGACAAATCCAGCCCAAATTGGGAGTTCTTGATCGATCTGGGGGCTAGCTTTTGCAAGTGGGTTCTGCGGTTGCTGGTGGCGGTATCAGCGATTCACTTTTCCCTCAGCGTGCTGCCCATTCTGGCGGTGTTTCAACAGCAGCTTTATCAGCGGTTGTCTCAAGCCCTGTTAGCTGTGTGGGCGATATTCCATCGGCCGCTCCTGCCCAACAGCAGCGTGTCTGCCCTCAGCATTGCCGCCTTTCTCGTGCTGGCCAGCTTTATCTTCACCGCTGCTAGACGATTGAGCAATGGCATCAAGCAGCGGCTACTATCCCGATTGATTGAAGATGTGGGCTCGCGAGAGTCCGTATCGATTGTGCTGAAGTATCTGATGACAGCACTGGGCGTGCTGATTGCCCTGCCGCTGATTGGTATTGATTTGGGTTCTTTGGCCATCGCCACTGGTGCGGTTGGTTTGGGTATTGGTATTGGCTTACAGAATCTCAGTCGGAATTTTATGAGCGGCATTGTCATGCTGTTCGAGCGTCCCATTCAGGTAGGGGATTTTGTCGATGTGGACGGATTGCAGGGCACCATCGAACACATCAATCTCAGGGCTACGATTGTCCGCACCCTCGATAGCCTCGATGTGATCGTGCCCAATTCCAGATTTATGGAAGAAAACGTTGTCAGTTGGAGCTATCGCGACTCTCGCTGTCGTCTCCACATTCCGGTCGGGGTGGCCTACGGTTCCGATACTGAAACCGTTAAGTACGCCTTACTCAAAGTTGCCGCCGATCAACCCAGAGTACTTAAATCTCCAGCTCCCCAAGTCTTTTTCAAAGGATTCGGTGACTCTGCTCTCAATTTCGATCTGATGGTGTGGACGTTGCGGCCAGCCGATCAATTTAAGCTAATCAGCGATCTCAACTTTGCTATTGACGCCGAGTTTCGTACCGAGGACATCGAGCTTCCCTTCCCCCAACGGGATATCAATATCCGCACAACTGCCGTCGTGGAGCAACTACTCACCAGCCAATCCAACAACGGCCATCAGGTTCGAATTAGTAAGGACGATGAAAGCCAAGCCAGTACAGATACAGATCGGTCCCAAGAGAAAACAGCTGGAGATCCCACCAATCCTGGAGTCAGCCAACCTGAAGCGTAACCGCCGCCCCCATACATGCTGGATTGCAAACCTTGTTTACCTCCTGACAAGGCTGACCCCTCAATCCCTCGTTTTTTTCAACCCGCAGTACATTGAAAGCGGTAACCAGCTCTGAGGATAGCAATGACGGTTTGTGTGGTGGGGGCAACGGGAGCAACGGGCCAGCGCATTGTTCGAGAATTGGTCGATCGGAATATTCCTGTCCGAGCCATTGTCAGAGATCGCACCTCTGCTGAAACACAACTGCCCACAGGAATCGAAATCGCAGTTGCAGATGTTGGAGATCGCCCGAGTCTAGAAGCAGCGATTGGCGAGGCAAAACAACTGATGTGCGCCACCGGAGCCCGCCCCAGTTTCAACCCCACCGGGCCATTTCAAGTAGATTACGTTGGCACCAAGAATTTGGTAGATGCTTGTAAGGCGCAGGGGGTAGAACATTTCACGATCGTGTCATCCCTATGCGTCTCCAAGTTTTTACATCCACTCAACTTATTCTGGCTCGTGCTGTATTGGAAGCACCAGGCCGAAGCTTACATTCAGCAGAGTGGACTCGCATACACTATCGTTCGTCCCGGCGGCCTCAAACACGACGATAACGACGACCACGTCGTGCTCGCCCCCGCAGACACCCTGTTCGAAGGCAGTATTCCTCGCGCTAAAGTTGCCAAAGTCTGTGTAGACGCATTGTCCGAGCCACTAGCCCGTAACAGGATCCTAGAAATTGTGGCAACCGCAGAGGCACCCGCCAAATCCCTGAGGGAGCTGATTACCACTCTAGGCTAAAGCTACTCTTCCGCGCTCTTAGCCGCGATCGCCAAAGTGACATCCTGAAGCTTGCTGAGCTCGTTCATCACAGCTACAACATCTCCATGGGTCAATGCCAAATCGGCATTCAACAAGACAAGGCGACTCGACACATCAGCCTCTTCGCCCTCCTCATCCGCTTTTTCCGCCAAGACCGCTTCAACCGAATCAACCAGTTCTTCCAACGTAACGATGTCCTGGTTAACAGCGATTTCGTTGTCCTCTGTTACGCTAACGGTCACAGCCGGCTGGTTACGGGGAACAGCTTCAGAAGCAGAAGGCCGATTAACATCCAGCCCCTCTGCACGGGTTAGTACCAGACTGGCCACGATGAAGAACACCAGGATGCAAAAAATAATATCGATCAGCGGCACGATATTGATATCGGCTCGCTGTGCAGGTTCTTGAGGGATACGCATGGATATCGGAGGTTGCGGAAAATCTAGCTGATACTACGACGGCATCGAACCATCGATCGAGAAAGGCCTTCCATATACTGAGAGCCCTTGAAAACCACTAGGCCAGAGGCTGAGGTTGTTGCGGATACGCGGCCGACTGCTGTGGCAACGGATCTTCGGGGAAACCCAGCTCGTAACGGCGGCGGTGCTGGAGCTCTAGTTGACCACCAAAGTCCTGAATTTGCGCCATCTCGCGCACGTAGCACGATCGGAAAATATTGGAAATCAGCAGAGTCAAAATAGCAACCACTAGGCCGGACGCCGTAGATGTCAGCGCCTCGGCAATACCCTCACCTACACCGATGGTGCTGGTTCCACCAATATCACCTAGGTCAATTGAAGACAGAATCCCCATCAGACCTAGCACCGTTCCCAGCAACCCTAAAAAAGGAGACAGAGTAATGATGGTGTCGAATACGGTGGTAAACCGCTTCAGTAGCGGCATCTCTGCAGCAACGGCAGCTTCTAAAGCGAGTCGAAACTCATCGGGGTTGGCGCGGTCAATTTCAACACCTGCCAAGAAAATTCTCGCGATGGGTAAATCGGCATTTTGTTCTAGCTTGAAGAGGGCTGCTCTTGGGTTACGGCGGTACAGGTTCATGACTTCCCGAACGAGACGGGGCTGGCGCTGCTTCAGTTTCCACCAAAAGGCCCAGCGTTCTAGCATGAGCGCGATCGAAATAATTGAGAACAAAACAAGCGGGTACATGACCACGCCGCCAGCTTGAAAAATGTCTACGATCTGTCCCATGCGCTATCCTTTGCCCAAAACTCTGCAGAGAAGCTACTCCACAGATACTTAATATTCACCCCGTCATAACACTTTTTAGGGGTACAGGGATAGAGATCTAAACGACATTTTAGGTAATCCACCTCATTGCGCAACGTTCCCGTTTCATGGTGTTTGCTCGGTGAAATGTATATTTTTAACGCCCTGACTGAGAATATTGCCATTCACTGTAAGGTCTGGAGTGTGGAAACAGCTAACACCCTTGACTTGCAAGGAACGGTGCTCAGGAAACTTTCCATAGTGGATTGCCGGTCGCTAAATCGTCTTCAGGACAATTCAGCAGCAGCGATCCCTTAGCAATCGCAGCCATATCTATCACTACCCACTCATCAAACACACGAACGTTCATGCGATCGCCAAAGTATCGATAATCGCCTGCTGCACCTGCGCATGACTCATCAACAATGTATGAATCGAAGATACTTCCAGAGGACAATCGGTAGCCGAAATCGCTACTTCATCCACCCCCACTAATCCATCGTTGACCTGCCCGGAAAAGGGGCTCCAATCTGCAGTCAAGCCAATAGTCCCTGCGATCGCGGTGTAAGCAAAATTGGGGTCATCAAGGGTCGCATACCACTCGACATTGGCCAACTTTCGTCCGCAATCCCTAGCAAACCATCGAAACGGCAACAACCATTGCCAAGCAAATCTCGCCATTCGTGGTGATTGATTGGGAGTTCCCAACATAAAGACATGCTGGGGTAACACCAATTCTCCTTTCGCCAACGCCGATCTGGTCAACAAACCTCCCAAGGAATGTCCGACAACTGCGTAATCTCCTACACAAGATACGTCCACCAGCCGCTTGTGCAGTCGGTCAGCAATACGATCGTACGATTCTGCAAACGCTGCATAGCCGAAAAATTCTACAGCATGTCCTGCAGCTCGTAGCGGAGCCACTAAAGGCAGCATCGATAGGGGAGATCGTCCCAATCCGTGTACAAGCAGTACATTCATCGATGCTCAGCCCCTCACACACTCCAATCAGACCAACGTTAGCTAGATGCACTCGTATAAAAGCGCAGGGCAAATCGCCAGAATCGATTCGAGATCGCCAACAATACAGCAGCCAGCAATGCCGACCCCAATGTCCAGCTCACCTCTGTTCGCCCAACAATCGCCTCCGCAGGAATAGTTGTCAGAAACGCAACAGGAATCACAAACGTGAAAAACACCCGATAAATGGCTGGATAGGCCACTACAGGATATCGCCCGGCCTCTAATAACCCTCGCAACACTTCGGTCACATTGTAGATTTTCACAAACCACACGCTGGTAGCCCCCAAAATAAACCACAGGCTGTAGAGACTGATAATCCCGAAGGTTAGCGGTAACAAACTGGTGACGTACGCCCACGGAGTCACTCCTAGGCGATCGCCTGCAAACAAGACAATGCCAATACCGAACAACAAATCTGGAAACCCCCAAGGGGACAGCGCCCGAAACGACAGTTGAAATTGACTGCTAATCGGCTTCAGCAAAATAAAATCAAGAGTGCCATTCTGAACATGACGCACAATTTTATTCAGGTTAGGAGCCAAAAAAGTATTGGATAATCCCTGCAATATGGTGAAAATTCCCAGAACTACTAAGGCTTCTTCCCAGCGCCAATCCTGAAATGTATAGTCCGTGCGATAGAACAAATACAAACTGAAAATGCTGCCAGCCAGATTCCCAAAACTGCTCAAACTCGCCACAATAAAGTTGGCGCGGTACTCCATTTCCGCCGCCAGGCCCGCCCCCCAAAATAAACCGAGCACCCTCACATAGCGTGCAATTGCTGCCAGCATGACCTATGCTCCCATCGCTGAATATTGCTTCAGCCCCCGTCGCCAGAACCAGCGATTCACCACCACCAAACCAGAGCCCCACACTAGATAGACAACAATCATCTGCAATCCGTTCACAGGCCTACCCAACAAAATATTGGCTGGAACATCAACCAAGTATGGCAGCGGAGTCCACAAAACAATCTGTCGAACAACAGACGGAAACACCTCCAAAGGAGCAATCATGCCTGATAGGAAAATGTAGAACAGAAACCACAAGTTGAACAGAGCGCTGGCCCGTTCAATCCAAAATGCCGAAATGGCCATCGTGTATTGAATCAAAAACCGCATAGCAAACGCCGCCGCTGCCGCCACGGAAAACAGTGTGAGTTGAAAGAGCGATGGCATCCAAAATGCCTCAGAATACAAGACGAAAAACCCCGATATAGCAATTGCAATAAACGGAATCCGAGCCAAGCGTTCGGCTGCATGTCCTGCAAAATGACGCCACACCGGGTCAATGGGTTGCAACAAATGGGGGGACAGAGTACCTTCCAATACCTCCCGCTCAAAATCCCAAATCACCCACACAACACTGAGCTGGCGGATGAGAAACACAGCGATAAAATATCTTGCAAAGTCCAATGCAGATAGGCTAAACGCTCCCTGCCGAGCTGCCTCCATCCAAATACCCATGACGATAAATGGCAGCGTACCGGATAACAACCAGAAAATTAACTCGGCTCGATATTCCAACATGTAAGCGTAATACACCGTCAGTAAAACACGAGCTTTCCTGAACACCTGCCTGACTCCTGCTATTTTGCTTGAACTGTCAAACTCATCGCGATCGGTATAGTATTCGGCAATCCGCTATGGAGAATTTCCGAACCACTTTCCTTGTGTATCAAGGCTTTTAGCTGTCTCCACACTCCAACCCCTACAGCAGATTGCTATATCTCCCGAAATTCTGGCAAGTCAGCACCACTCAACTAACCAACCCTTCGATCGAAGCTGAAACTCAGGCAGGTGTCTCTGCAGATTGCAATGCCATTGTTGCCTTGCCTGTGGAAAACACGCGCCCAATCACCTCTTCAATTGGGGGATCGGTCACAGTCAAGTCCGCCACTGACAATTCAGCTAATAACCGAGCTACCGTCTGAGTCAGTTGTTCTCGTTGCAATACAAATCGCGCTGAGCGACGCTCCAGAGACTGCAATTCGCCAAATCCCTCTAACTTTGAGCGATCGTAATCCTTGCCCAATTCCACTTTCACCTCGCGGTAGGGGGCAAACTGTTCCAGCAAACCATCTAGACTACCGTCGTAGATCAAAGAGCCTTCAAAAATCAATAGTACGCGCTCGCATAACGCCGTAATGTCAGCCATATAGTGACTGGTCAGCAAAACCGTAGCATCGTAACGCTGGTTGTACTCTCGCAGGAAATCCCGAACCGCTACCTGAGCATTGACATCTAGCCCCAGCGTAGGCTCGTCCAAAAACAACACCTTAGGCCGATGCAGAAGCGCCGCTAACAACTCTGCCTTCATGCGCTCCCCCAAAGACAACTTACGTACCGGCTGCTTCAGCTTCTTCTGCAAGCCCAACATTTCAGATAGTTCTGCAATACGGCGATCGGCTTCGAGATCGTCGATGGCATACACGGCCGCATTAATTTTTAGCGAGTCCAGCGCCGGTAAGTCCCAAATCAACTGCTGCTTTTGCCCCATCACTAGGGTAATTTTTTCCAAAAACTGGCGCTGGCGACAAAACGGTTCGCAACCCACCACTCGTACCTGTCCCGATGTAGGGTGAATCAACCCTGTCAACATTTTGAGCGTGGTTGTTTTTCCAGCCCCATTTGGCCCTAAAAAACCCACAACCTCTCCAGGTTGCAACTCAAACGACACGGATTTCACAGCCTCGACCCGGCGATAGGTACGCCGGAAAAAGTGTCGGATTGTACCTGCCAACCCTGGTTCCTTAACCGCTACAGGATAGGACTTACACAGCGAGTTGACCGAGATAATTGTCATGTAATAGTGGTGAGTACCTTTAAGATGCTAGCTGACTACAGTCACCGACCCGATACCCGAAGTTGGCAGACAACATTCCAACACTTATCAATATCTGGATTTTACGGGCGTTTAATCTTCGAGATCGCTTTAATACTCAGACAAGCGGGTTAACAATACTGCGGCTCCAGCTAACATCAACACAATAGTGGCAACAGTTACCCAACCCATTCGAGTTGTTCTCCGCAAATTCAATACCCATAGTCTAGCTACTCGGTTTCCGCATGGCGGTCACAGCAATACCATTGTCAGTCCAGAAACCATAACCTAGACTCTTCCTGAACTAGCAGATGCCCCCAAAAATCTCCAAGTAATAAGCCCCCGACTTGTGTGAAGTCGAGGGCTAAATAGAGAGTCTGGCATCGAGCTATATTCCCATGGGGCGACCCCCAGAGTATTGTCGCCGCAACAGCGTTTCACAACCGAGTTCGGGAAGGGTCGGAGTGGTTCCACCGTGCCATAGACACCAGACAAACTTAT
>JBFRWD010000063.1:0-31706 GCA_051439425.1 Synechococcus sp. | reverse complement strand
TCAACCAAGTCTGCAACGCATTGTAGAGGGGGGAGTTTTTTGCGGCACTTTTTGGCGTTGAGTGGTTTCTTGTCTGAGAGTGCTGCCTCCCCTCCTATTCGTCAATCCCTGACCCTTTCCAACAGCCAGAGCCCCATCACTGTAAGGGCTTTAGTCGACACTATAAGATCTTTTGTCAGTCAACCAGATTCCAACCTCACAGGGAAATAAGACTTCTACTCATATTGCATTACAGTTTTCAGCCTTCAGCGGATCAATTAGCATTCACTACTTCTATTTTGGACAGGACAATCTCAAATTCTCAGCAGAGAAACTCTTTCTCCCTTGCTTTGAGAAAGAAATGACCGTAGAAAAATCAATTGCCTGTAGTATTAAGTACACCAACTCGGGCTGCGACGTCAATCTTCAGATCTAGGTATCTTTTTCTGTCTGCCAGATTGGTGGAAAAACTGACGAAACGTGACTGAGATTTTGCATCTCGCTCACGAGGAACGTAGACAAGGAGAGGTCAAAGGAGTTGGGAGTGCATTGTTGAGCCTCCAATTGCTGTAAATCCCATCCATTGAGAGCCGTAGTCTTAAATGTTGTATCCTGTCGAGCACTGGAGTGCCCGGAGGATGGGGCGATAACTCTCAAAGTTACTAGCCAGCGCTGGCAGCAAAGCAGCAAGGATTTGAGAAAGCAAGCGGTGCAAGCGTCTCATCAATGAGCGCAAGCACGTCTGATGACGCTTTACGACATTTAAAAGGTCAGGGTGCAACCCACGTGGGTCGAGCCATAGAGCATCATCCACAAACAGTCATGCAGTAGGGGCATCGCTAAAGAACGGTGGACTAGCAGCGCTCGAATATCGGTATACGGGCGGTCATTTCCCCCTTTGCCCGCCCCCATCAAGCAAACGATAGGGAGGGTGATTCAATTACACAGCTACAGTCCCGATTTCATGCCGGCTGAGCATTTGTGGCAGTGGTTGCGGGAGGACGTCACCGATCGCGCTTGCCATCGGACTCGGGCTGAGCTGATTGAACGTGTTTTCGACTTCGCATGACCCATTAATCCTGACCTTCCCGCTATCGCAGACCGTTTTATGGGTGACTAAACATCTTGAACCTAGTGTTGAAAAACTCCGGGTCTCTACATAGACGCGATTCATTCACTGAAATGGACTTATACCTGCTGACGAATGGGGACAAAACACAAACGCGACGAAGACTTCGGTCTACCCAAGTAACATAAGTCAGGTTTATCTGGCTTTCACACCCGAAGATAGAACGATCGCTAAGGGAGATCGCAATAAACCCAAGCCACAATAGAGCTATTAATCGATCGTTCACTAGCTAACCGGGAGCTTGCCATGCCCAGCCTGCTCGAGCAACTGCGCCAATACACCATTGTTGTGGCGGATACAGGGGATATCAATGCCATTGAAGCCTTTACTCCTCGCGATGCCACGACCAATCCGTCGCTGATTGCTGCTGCGGCTCAGATGCCTGAATACAGCGACATTGTTGATGACACCCTCAAGCAAGCCCGCCAAGATTTGGGAGCTGCAGCAAGTCCTTCAGATGTCGCGAGTCTGGCATTCGATCGCCTTGCCGTTGCCTTCGGTCTCAAAATTCTCAATATCATTCCCGGTCGCGTGTCTACAGAAGTCGATGCAAGGCTGTCCTATGACACCGAGGCAACTCTGGAAAAAGCCCGCGATATTATCGCCCAGTACGAAGCCAAAGGGGTTTCGCGGGATCGGGTTCTGATTAAGATAGCCTCCACCTGGGAAGGCATTAAAGCAGCTGAAGTGTTGGAAACCGAGGGGATTCACTGCAATCTCACTCTCCTGTTTGGATTGCACCAAGCGATCGCCTGTGCAGAATCCAAGGTGACCCTAATCTCTCCTTTTGTGGGCCGCATTCTCGACTGGTACAAACAGAGCACTGGCCGCGATAGCTATCCTGCCCCGGAGGATCCAGGGGTTGTCTCTGTTACGCAGATCTACAACTACTACAAAAAGTTTGGGTACCAGACCGAAGTCATGGGGGCGAGCTTCCGCAATATTGGCGAGATTTGCGAGTTGGCCGGCTGCGATCTGCTGACCATTTCTCCCAAGTTGCTGGACGAGCTGAGTTCTCAAGACGAGGAGCTGCCTCGCAAGCTCGACCCAGCCAAAGCGGTTGATATGGCGCTCGACAAAATTGCCATGGATCGAGCCACGTTCGATCGCATGCACGCCGAGAATCAGATGGCCACGGACAAGCTGGCTGGGGGCATCGACAAGTTCTCGAAGGCATTGGAAGCGTTGGAGTCTTCGCTAGCTCGACGTCTGGCCCAATTGGAAGGGGAAAATACCCTGAGCCATGCAGCAGAGGACATCTTTAAAGTCTATGACTTGGATGGTGATGGCTCTATTGCCCGCGAGGAGTGGGCCGGTACCGATGCAGTCTTCGATGCGCTAGATACCGATCGCGATGGTCGCATTACTCCGGCGGAGATGGCGGCTGGTTTGGGGGCAGAAGTACATCTGGCGGCTGCGGCTCGTTAGATGGACGCTCGGGCTTGCGGCAAGGGTTGGATCGCGGCTCGTTGCTGCAAGCCTGACAGTTAGAGGAGAACTAAAGATGGCCCGTTTCAAGCCGATACAGAGTGTTGTCACGATCGCGGTGGTCGTGGCGCTTGGAACAGGGGCGACCTTCGACAGCGCAGCCGCTCAAACCCGGCGTCAAGCCTCATCCCAAGCATTAGGAAACGGGATGTCGATTTCTACAGGGAATGCAGCTGGTGGCACATCGATTCGTGCATCAATGTCGGCAACGGCCAGCCGCCTGCGAACATCGGAGAGCAGCAATCGAGTTCGCGGATATCGAGAATATTCCAATCGATTTGGCGATCGCGGTTTTTTGGTGGAGGTCCATCGCTACTGAGACGGTCCTGGCCTGAAACTTCGTCCAGGATGGAACACTTGCGATAGTGAGGATAGCGGTCTGAACTCAGTCGACGCTGCGTTCCACTAACGACACCGGAATTTGGCTGGTGGCTAGCACCGCTTCGGATACAGAGCCCAGCAATAGATGAGTGCGATGCCCCCGTTTGCCCATCACAATGTCTGTCGCGTCTATGTCCGAGGCTACACGCACGATCGTGGCAGGAATCGAGCCGTCCATCTCTTCAAATCGATAGCGAATATCAGCCAGTAATTCTTGAGCCCGGGCCCGCAGATTGCTGACTCCAACCGGATCTTGGCGGGCACGGACATGTAACACGACCACTTCGCCATCCGTGCGCCGAGCCACATCCGCCGCTTTGGTCAACACATTCTCAGATAATACAGACGTGTCCACTGCCGCCAGCGTTCGAGTTTGAGTCGACACCACCACTTTGGTAGGGTCGACCTCTCCTTTGTCCAGCAATTTTGGGGCGAAGAATGGAATAGCCCAAGCCCCCAACGGAGCCGTAATCAAGATCGAGAGCACGGCGATCGCCAAAATAGTCTGGCCCCCCTCTATGCCCGCCGCCAGCGGTACCGCTCCGATCGCTGCTTGCACGGTGGCTTTGGCTGAATTTCCCGGCAAGAGAAACAATTTTTCCCTAAGTGTCCAGTTGCTTCCAACAGTAGAGAGATACCATCCGAGCGATCGCCCAAGGAGCAAGCTCAGACTTAGCAACAGCAAACCGGGGAGTATAAGATCGACCAATGCGATCGGATTGACGGTAGCTCCTAACAAGACAAACAGGACAATTTCCGCCACAATCCACAGCACGTTGAAGCCGTTCCGCAGTCGTCGGGCCAATGGTGGATCGAACTCGATGACGAAAAACCCCATCGCCATTGCAGCCAAATAGCCAGAAAAGTAGGGCCACTGTTGGGCACCTAACACCAAGAAAAGGGCCGCACCTGCCGCCACCAATACATCCTGAACGGCATTCTGAGTCCAAGCTTGTCGTGCCAACACCCATACCAAGGCGTAGGCCAACCCATATCCCAAGGCGGCCCCCAACCCCACCTGGACTATCACCTGTAGCGGCAGTAGAGCAGCGCTGCCAAACAACGACCCCTCAGCATTTCCCTCGGCGTTTCCCAGTAGCAAGCTAAAAACTAGAAGAAGCAAGGCATCCGACAGTGCACTTCCGGTTAACATGGCATCGGGAATTCCCTTTGCGACCCCCCACCCGGAACTTTTCAGCCGCAACATCCCTGGCACAATCACCGCCGGAGATTCCGCTCCAATGATGGTTCCCAGCAACAATCCCGTTGTCCAATCAAACCCCAAAATGAAGCGGGCCAGTATCGCGATCGCGATCGCCTCACACGCACCTGGCAGAATTCCCAATCGCAGCGCCACTGTCCCCTGTCGCACCAGCTTGTTGCGATCGAGACCTAATCCTGCCCGCATCAGTACGATCGTCACGGCAATCGTTCGCAAATCGTTCGCTTGGCCCAACACTTCGGGAGCGATCGCCCGCCCCCAAGCCATCAACAACCCAGCCGCAATTGCCCCCAACAACGCCGGAGCCCCCAGCCGCCGAGCCACTTGCCCCGCCAGCAACCCTCCCAACAGAATCCACAACCAGCTCGCCAATACTGGAGACATGCCGCGTCACTCAACCCAACGGGAGCCAGTATAGGTGGTAGTTATCTGCAAGATGTGGAACAACCGTCGATTGGAGCTTTTGGGATGTCAGCGAACCTCGATTTGTGGCGTGGTTCAAAAAAACGAACTTACGACTCACCTGAAAGTCGGCTGTCAGTTGGCTGGCTGGCTCTGATTTCGAGCGGGCTTGAATCGCGATATCTTAGCGGATTTCCGGACACTAGCTGAGCGACTCTTTCGATGAGCCTAGACTATTTTTTTAGTACAGTTTTTCACAGTCATAGGCTGTCATTGTTTCGCATCGCGGTAGTGGGTTTGACACGCTCTCTCTGGTCCCAAACTTCTCCGTATCGTCCATATTTCTATGGTTAAAGTCCTACACCTTTCCGATATCCATTTAGGTAGCGGACTCAATCACGGACGCATTAACCCTCAAACAGGGTTTAACACCCGTCTGGAAGATTTCACTGCGACCCTAGGTCACTGCATCGATCGCGCCATTGACGACTCGGTCGATCTCGTCCTGTTCGGCGGAGATGCTTTCCCTGACGCCACCCCACCACCACTCCATCAAGAAGCATTTGCCTCTCAGTTCAGTCGCCTGGCGGAAGCCAATATTCCCACCGTTCTATTGGTCGGGAATCATGATCAACACGGTCAGGGATTGGAGGGAAACAGCCTCAGCATTTATCGCACTCTAGCCGTACCGGGGTTTTACGTGGGAGATCGCCTCCGCACCCTTACGATCGAAACAGCAAGCGGCCCCATTCAAGTCACCACCCTCCCTTGGCTGAATCGCTCGGCATTGCTGACACGTCCCGAATCGGATGGATTATCGGCTTCAGCACTCTCTCAGGCGCTGCTGAATAAGCTAAACGTGGCGTTGGAGGCCGAAACCCGCAGTCTTGAGCCCAATATCCCTGCAATTCTTTTGGCTCATACCACGATCGATCGGGCTCGCTTTGGCGCCGAACGCCATCTGGCGGTGGGAAAAGGTTTTACGGTGCCGCTGTCGTTTGTGGCTCGCCCTGCATATCAGTACGTAGCATTGGGTCACGTTCATCGCCATCAAGTGTTGTGTGAGAATCCACCGGTCATTTATCCCGGCAGTATCGAACGGGTGGATTTTGGTGAGGAGAACGAGGAGAAGGGGTTTGTGCTGGCGGACGTGACGCTGGAGAAGACTGGCTATGAAT
Source organism: Synechococcus sp. (assembly GCA_051439425.1). GTDB lineage: Bacteria > Cyanobacteriota > Cyanobacteriia > Thermostichales > PCC-7336 > PCC-7336. Next base: position 25,927 of record JBFRWD010000063.1, on the reverse strand, counting down.
TTGTGCCGCTACACGTGCGACAGTTTTCCACGATTCGGGTCGATCTGACGGCTCCCGAGCTGGAGTTTGCTCCCATGCAAATATTAGAGACGGCGATCGCCAAACATGAGGTTGCAGATGCAGTAGTTCGCCTGATTTATCGCGTTCGTTCGGATCGCGTGGATGAAATCGACGATCGCCACCTGCATGAGTTATTAGCGAGTGCATCCACCTATTCCATCAACCCCGAAGTTCTAACCCCCTCGCGGACACGCCTTCCCGACCTGGCCTCCACATCACTGAGCCCGATCGATGCGCTCGAACATTACTTGCAGATGCGCGACGATTTGTCGGGGTTACAGAGTGACATGATGGAGGCTGCCCGCCAGCTAGCCGCCGACACGGTTCCCGATTGGACTGATGAGGATATGGATGAATCGTTATGGATACCCGAGCAAGAGCAGCTGAGTTTATTGGATTGCGATGACAGTCTCGCATGAAGTCGTTAATGAGGAATGTGTGGCATCTTTACGACGACAACTGCGGATAGTTGATTGTTGAGAAATTTGAGCCCTCTTATTGCCCCCTGTTCTTCGAGGAGATTATTTCTGGTGATTACTTTTGTTCCTCGAAGGAGTCTGTTGTGAACAGCTCTATGGTTGACGATGCAATATAGCAGTGGCCATACCACTGCAGACATTTCAGCGATGTCCAGCCCTAACTGCGATTAAAAACGTTTGTCCTAACTGAAATGGAAAAAACTACAGCATTAGTAACTCTGTCAGAATGTATCGATTTTGAGAAGAACAACTGCCGATAGTTTCCTCTTTATTTTCATGCTTCTCTGTGGGGATATCGTGTGAACCGTCTGTTGTGCAATAGACGCTCTACGTGATTCGGTGGTGTATGACCTCAAATGAATATCTATGGATTTTAAGGAATTGGCCTTGCGCTCGGGGAGCGTGCTTGACGTTCCGCCAAAGGTTGCCCAATTGCTGGCCTTGGCAGGTGTCGTCGGTGTCATATTAGTTGTTGCCGGTAGCTTAGTGGGCGATCGCCCCGAAACCTTAGAAGTGGATAAAGTCATTCACTTCATGGCTTACGGTACCCTTGCTGCCGTTTTTGTCCTTTCCCTCAAGTTGCGCTGGTGCCTCTATCCGCTCATTTGGCTGGCGTTGCTGAGTTACGCGATCGAGCTATTGCAACCTCTGAACATGCGATCGTTCGATATTGGTGACGCGATCGCCAATACCTTGGGGATATTGGTCGGCGCAGGAGTTGGCTTGGCGGCAAGACTCGGCTACGGTTACGTCAAAACTGAATTGGAAACGGCCCGTATCCGACGGAGCTTGAAATCGTTTCCCCCCGGAAGTGTCCTGCTGCAAGAAGGACAAGTCATCGACCGGCTCTACGTTATCCACAGTGGAACAGTTATCCTGACCCAGTCTCAGCAAGACGGAAATTCTGTAGAAATCGCCCGTTTGGGGGTGGGCTCTATGTTCGGCCTGTTACCCGAAATACTTAAGATTCCTCAACCGGCAACGGTGACGGCAGAGACAACCGTACAGGTTTATCCAATTGACTACGACGCACTCATCGATGACATCGGTGGCTCCCAGCAGCCACTTGGGATCATTGTGACGCAGATGGCAAACGAATTGCGCCGCATGGGCCAGAGCATTGCCACACTAAAGGGAAAATAACCAGGTGTAATTGACATCGCAGTTTGACTGACTTGATAGTGGCCGACTGGATGGAAGCTGTGGTTTAAACTAGCGATCTTTTCAGGCCGAAGTAGGAGCGTCCGGAATGTGACTCCACTCGCTCCACAAGCCATCGCAGTTACGCGTACTGTCGAACTGAAGTCAGAAAGGCCAAACGTACAACTTTCTGCAATCAGCTATGGAGAATACTCTGGCCATTTTTCTTTATAGGTCGAGGGGTTTAGCTGTCCTTGCATTCCAGACCTTACAGCGGATTGCTATATCTAGATTATGCAGTGAAGCACAGCTGCATAATCGGAAGTAAAGCTTCGTTCAACAAGCAGTGTGCGCAATTCTTCTGCTGACATGTGCCTCATGCGATCGCCAGCTCTCTACCCGTCTTCTCCAACAACTGAGCAAATTCAGGCCAATCCAGCAAGTCATTAAACACGGCTTTATGTCCTTCTACATTCGGATGCAGGCCATCATCCAATAGCCGGGACTTGCGCCACAATTCACCTCGACGATTCCAGCGATCGAAGCAGTTGAGAAATGGAACGTTGTACTGCTCGCAAGCCTCACGAATCGCCTCGTTATACAACGCTTGATCGGCGTGACTGTAATACACCGAACCGGCAAACGGCATCTTCGCTTCATCCACCGGCACCATGCCCACAAACCACACCGGGCAAAACTCTCGGGCCTTTGTCAAAATTCTAGCGATCGCCCCTTCGAATTCATCCAGCGGCACGTAATGTCGTCCATTTGCATGGCCTAGCCGTGCCGAGTCATTGGCCCCCACCGACACAATCAGCCCATCAGGCACGCTACGTCGTAACTCTCCACGGCGACCCAATTCCGATTCCAGGCGCTGCTCCAGATGGCGCACCGTATCTCCCCTCACCCCCAGATTGTAAAGGATATGCCCCTCTTGTTGGGGATGATGCCAATGGCGTTTCAGGCGCTCGGCCCAGCCCCCTCCCTCCCAATCGCCATAGCCATAGACAAAACTGTCTCCGATCGCCACCAGCTTGAGGGGATTTAGTTTGGTAGCCGAGCGAAGGTGCTGAGTATGAGTCATAGAAGAAGCTGTGCGTTAGGTAGAAGCTACCACTCATCCCCCAAATATTGCAAAACATTACGATATCGGGTGGCCTAACTTGCCTGTAGAGAGGGCGATCGCACTTCCGCCAGTGGCAACAACACTTCAAAGCAGGTTTTACCGGGAACGGATTCGATTAACAGACTGCCACCGTGGCGATTTTCAACAATTCGACGCACAACATCTAACCCCAATCCCGTTCCCTTCCCCATGGGCTTTGTCGTAAAAAACGGATCTAAAATGCGCTCTTTCACATCGGGGGGAATGCCGGGGCCATTATCGACTACCTGCACCCTCAAGCAGTTATTTTTTAGGCAGGTGCGAATGGAAATCTTGGGTTTAGATCCGTCTGGAATGCCATCATTCAGCGCATCGATCGCGTTATCGAGCAAATTGGTCCATACCTGATTTAACTCGCTACCGTAAGCCATTAACTTGGGCAGCTCCCGGTTATACATGCGGTCTACCTTAATTCCATGCTTCAGCTTGAATGCAAATAGCCGCAATGTATCCTCAATTCCGTCATGAATGTCAATTTCTTGTTGTGCGGCCCGATCCATATAGGAGTATGACTTCATCGACTGCACCAGCGTCGAAATCCGCTCTGCCCCATCCAGACCGTTGACCACCATACTCATCACATCAAACGACAGCGCTAGCCATCTCAACCCCATCTCCCTCAACTCTGTTGAGGTATCTCGCCACCGTTCCGTTAGCCCATCCAAGATCTGGAGATCGACCTCCCCGGCTGCCAATGGTTCTGCCAGCTTCCAAGCATCCTCTACTCCATAATCCTCCAGCCACTCAGTCAGAGCATCTTCGCGATCTCCCTGAGCTAGCGGATCGTTTTTGGGGTGCAAGATGGCTTCGAACCCACGATCTCGCAATGCTTCCCACTGCTCGGTGTGCTCGTCATCCGGCTGCTGCTGACCATAGACTAGGTTCATGCGCTGCAGTTCCAAGATGGCAGGTTTGATATCCTTCAAAACACGCACTAGGGCTGCTGCAGGATTGTTGAGTTCGTGGGCCAAACCGGCGGCGAGAGTCCCTAAGGCAGCCATCTTCTCGCGGTTTTGAATAAACGACTCCAAACCACGGAGTCGTTGTTCCACGGTGCGAAAGATGTCTTTTTCAAATTCGCGACAACTGTGCAGAATCTCTAGAAAGTCATTGCAGTTGAGTCGGTACAACTGGGTCGGTGTATCGGCTGTCAGTGTGACAGGTACCAGGTCGTGGGTGAGAACCTGTATTTCTCCAAAAAATGATGGGCTAAGGTGACGACCTATGGGCATATCGGTGCCGTGGCTGAGACGAGAGATCGTGGTTTGCCCGCAAATTTGGATAAAAAATCCCTTCGATCGCTCCCCCTCGCGCACCAGTACGTCTCCCGCCTCCAGATGAATTGGCTCGGCGTTTTCGCAAATCCAGTCCAACCGCTCTTGAGGGAGTGTCTGGAAGGGCTTCATCTGCAATAGCGATTCTTTGCAAAGCACCTGCGTGACCTTCTAATGACAGCTTGAGATACCGAATTATTCAGGCCCCAGAGTGGTGAGATAACGAATTGGACAATCCACACATTTGAGCCTTCTGTTGGGCGCAACACCTAGACCGTAGCTAGGTGCCGGTGGACAAACTGGACGCAAATCGATCCTTCACCTACCCCCGACGCCACCCGTTTCACCGAGCCCGATCGCACATCTCCTACCGCGAAGATGCCGGGGATATTGGTTTCCAACAAAAAGCGATCGCGTTCTAATGGCCAAGGGCTGCCATTGGTGACATCCGGTCCCGTCTGCAAGAAGCCTCGCCCATCTCGCTGCACCACTCCATCCAGCCATTCTGTGCGAGGTGTCGCCCCAATAAAGATGAACAGAGAATTGGTGTCGAAGTTTTTTAGCTCACCCGTCTGAGAGTCCTTCACCACAATGGCTTCTAAGCGATCGTCCCCTTTCGCTTCCATGACGCTGTGGAACGGTAGTACCTCAATGTTGTCCGTCCCATCAATTTGGTCGATCAAGTACTGAGACATGCTCTTGGTAAGCGACTCGCCACGCACCAACATGCGGACCTTACGGGCGTACTTGGAGAAATACATAGCTGCCTGTCCGGCAGAGTTTGCCCCGCCAACCACATACACATCCTCGTCTTGACAGGCCGCTGCTTCCGTTTGCGCTGCTCCGTAATACACTCCAGCACCGGTAAATTTCTCAATCCCCGGGACTGTAAGCCTGCGCCACGATACTCCCATGGCCAAAATCACTGAGTGACAGCTAATCTCGCTGCCATCGGCCAACGTCACAACGCGGTAGTTATCCTCCAGCCGAATGGAGGTGGCTTCCTGAGGGTTCAAGATTTCAACTCCGAACCGCTTGGCTTGAGTCACCGCTCGGCGAGCCAAATCGCTGCCGCTCAATCCCACCGGAAAGCCCAAATAGTTTTCAATGCGCGAGCTAGTCCCTGCTTGTCCGCCCGGAGCCTCGCGTTCCAGCATCACCGTTCGCAAACCTTCCGATGCCCCATAGACAGCTGCGGCCAGTCCGGCAGGGCCACCCCCAATAATCACCAAGTCGTAGAAGGGATTGGTTGCTTCGGTTTGCATACCCACATGCTGGGCTAAGTCGGCTGGGCTGGGTTTGACGAGCTTTTCACCATCTGGCAATAGAACCAGCGGCAGGCAAGGGTTTTCGGTTTCCCCGGCGCAGGAGACCAGTTGTTGAGCTTCGGTATTGGTTTCAATGTCCAACCAGCGATACGGAATTTGGTTCCGGGCAAGAAAGTCTCGCAATGCATGGGATTGCGGCGACCAGCGATCGCTAATCACCTTCACCCCTTGAAACTCGGGTTTAAAGGTGCCCTGCCAATCGTGAATGAGGTCATCCAATATCGGATACAGTTTTTCTTCCGGTGGATCCCAGGGTTTGAGTAAGTAGTAATCCAACTGAGCAGTGTTAATGGCATCAATGGCTGCATTGGTATCTGCGTAAGCCGTCAGTAAAGCACGCTTGGCTTGCGGAAAGATCTCCGACACCTGATTGAGAAATTCCACTCCACTCATTTCCGGCATGCGTTGATCTGCCAGAAACAGGGCCACTGTACTGCCTCGCAGTTTCAATTGTTGGACGACGTCCAATGCCTTCGCGCCCGAATCGGCTCTCACAATCCGAAACCGATCGCCGTATTGTTTGCGCAAATCCCGAGCGATCGCCTGCAATACGGCAGGATCGTCATCGATGGTCAACATGACAGGCTTATCCATGAATGTCCTTAATATTTGGCGGAAAATTCCCTCATTCTCATCCCCCAAGCACCAATGCTAGCGAAGCTACTGGCGCAGTTGCCAACAGGCTTTGGCGATCGCCCAGTCTTCTTCGGTATGAATCACCAGCACAGTTACTGCCGAGTCCGGTCCAGAAATGACGGTGTCCACGGGCGATGCTGAGTTTTGGGCATCATTCAGAGTCACCCCCAGAAACTCCAACCCCCTACACACCTGTTCTCGAACCATAGCCGAATGCTCCCCAACCCCCGCTGTAAACACAAGCACATCCAGACCGCCTAAACTCGCTACCATTCCTCCGATCGCAGATTTCAACCGATGGATATAAAGGTCAAAGGCTAGCTGAGCCCGCTCATTGCCATTCGAGATCGCCGCTGCAATCTCGCGCATATCGCCCGAAATTCCAGACACTCCCTTCAACCCCGATTCCCGGTTGAGCATGGTATCCAAGCGGTCGGCGTCGTATCCCTTTGTCCGCATGAGATGGATCGCGATCGCCGGATCGACCGATCCGCTGCGGGTCCCCATCATCAATCCTTCCAGCGGCGTAAATCCCATGGTGGTATCGATACCAATGCCACCATCGACTGCCGCCAGCGAACAGCCGTTGCCCAAGTGGCAGTTAACCAGCTTCAACTCCTCAAGAGGCTGGCCCACAAGCTGCGCCGCCCGATGGGCACAGTAGTCGTGACTGATACCGTGGAAGCCGTAGCGTCGAATGCCGTCCTCGAAAAACCCGTAGGGAATGGGATAAACCGCTGATGCTAGAGGCATTTGGCTATGAAACGCCGTGTCAAAGACCGCCACTTGAGGCACATCACCCAAACAATGCTCGATCGCTTCAATCCCGGCCAAATTTGCCGGATTGTGGGCCGGAGCCAGCACGCTCAAGTCCGCGATTGCCGTTTTCACATCGTTATCGATTGCGATTGGTTGAGAGTAATTCGACCCCCCATGCACTACCCGATGACCCACCACGTTTATCTCTGCCAGGTCATCGAGAACCTGCGTGTCCCCCACCAGCAGCGTGTCCAACATTTTGGAGATGGCCGTAGCCAGATCGCCTGTCTCCAGTTCGACGGCAATCCTTGCTTCACTCGCCGTGACGACCATTTGGCCAGAGTGTTCCGACCACTCAATATGTGCGCTCCACAATGGCTCGGGTGGTAAGTCCGGTACGCTGCCATCAAAGCGGTACAAACAACTTTTCTGGCTGCTGGAGCCAGCATTGAGAATCAGAATATTCATGGCTATCTATGTCCCCGCTCGATTGCGAAGGGCTTCAGGTAAGTGGGAGCGATCGCCCAGTCGCTGCAGCATCGGACCGTAGCGACCGAATGTGACAACGCTGACGGATGCTACGGGCATTTCGATGCGATCGCGATAGCGACCCAAATCGATCCCCAGCAAGCTGCACAAAATAATGCGGATAGTGGCTTTATGAGACACCACCAGAATGTTGCCATCTGGAAACGTCTCCTGAATCTCGGCAATCACCAGATCGGCACGACTGGCTACCTGAACAGCCGTTTCACCGCCAGTTGGAGCATTCCAAGCCGGTTCCGTCATCCAGGCGACATATTCATGCGCATATTTATCCCGCACGATGTCGTGGGTCAGATCTTCCCAATTCCCGTAGTCAATTTCCTTCAGGCCATCCCGCAACTGCGGGGTCATGCCAGTTGCAGCACATAAGGGATTGGCGGTAGCGAGCGTGCGTTTCATCGGACTGGCAAATACGGCAGCCCATTCGAGCTGACGGTAGGCATCAGAAAATGCTTGTGCCATTGCCAATCCGGACGACGTCAGCTCGGGGTCGAGCCTGCCGCAATAACCTCCCCTCTGGCTATAAGTGGTCTCGCCATGCCTGAGCAAATAGAGATTCAAACTCACAATGACGCCCCCTCTATTAATTCAAAATTAACGGCGCAGCTGCTTGAACGTAATCTGTAAGCTCCACAGCTGTTTTCGGCATGGTCTCGAATCGAAAGATCGATAAACAACCGACTCATCCCTGCCACAGTCAAAATGGAGAGTTTTCTAACCACCTCTCTTTGTGTAGCCGCGGCCATGCCACTGCGGACATCTCAGCGAGATTCAACCCTTACTACGATCGGAAGCGGTTGTCCGAACTAAATGGCAAATGCTACACATTAAGGGTTTGAGCTGCCTTGGTACTCCAGACCTGAAAGCGGACGCCATACATCCCCAGCTGTTGTCCCCGAAATAAAGAAGGAAGCCAAGCCTTCAACTCAGCTTCCTCCAGCGCTATCGTCGATAGCTAGCTATGAGGCCACTTCCAGTTCGTAATCTCCGGTTTGTCCATTCCATAGGTGAATGCGTAGTGGGTGTGCTCGATGATGGCATTCTTCATCCGCTCTTTCACATAAGCAGCCCGAGAGCCTAACGACGGAACGCGATCGATGACGTCGATAACGAGATTAAAGCGATCGATCTGGTTCTCCATCGCTAGTTCCAGCGGCGTGTTGATGTTGCCTTTCTCCTTGTATCCCCGCACGTGAATGCGTTCCTGGTTGCTGCGCCGATACACCAGCTTGTGAATCAACCAGGGATAGCCGTGGAAGTTGAACATAATCGGCTTGTCGGGAGTGAACAGGGTATCGAAGTCGCGATTCGACAACCCGTGGGGATGCTCTTTTTCATCCACCAAGGTCAGCAAGTCAACCACGTTGATAAACCGCACCTTCAAGTCGGGAAACTCCTCCCGCAAGATTGAAGTAGCCGCTAGCGACTCCATTGTCGGAATATCGCCACAGCAGGCCATGACGACATCCGGATTGTCGGGAGATGCACCACAGTCATCATTGCTGGCCCATTCCCAAATGCCCAATCCCTTCGTACAGTGGGCGATCGCCTCTTCCATCGTCAGATACTGCAGGTGCTTCTGCTTATCCGACACAATCACATTGATGTAATCGGTACTGCGCAAGCAGTGATCGGCGACCGAAAGCAGGCAATTTGCATCTGGGGGGAAATACACACGCACCACATCCGCGCTTTTATTCGTTACCAAATCGATGTAGCCGGGATCTTGGTGACTGAAGCCGTTGTGATCCTGTCTCCACACCAACGAAGACAGCAGGATATTGAGCGAAGACACTGGAGCTCGCCAGGGAACTTCCTTCTTGCAGATATCCAACCACTTGGCATGTTGGTTAAACATCGAATCCACCACATGGGCAAATGCTTCGTAGGTGTGGAAGAATCCGTGACGACCGGACAGTAAATAGCCCTCCAGCCACCCCTGCAAAGTATGTTCGCTCAACATTTCCATCACCCGACCATCGGGGGACATCTCGCTACCGTCGGCATCCTCAGGCAAGTAATCGGCCATCCAGGCTTTCTTGGTGACTTCATACAGAGCCTGCAGTCGGTTGGAAGCCGTCTCATCAGGACCAAACACCCTAAAGTTGTCCATATTCTTGCGCATGACTTCTCGTAAGAGATAGCCCAATACGCGAGTGTTCTCGACCTCGACGGTGCCGGGGGTCGGAACATCAACAGCCAAATCGCGAAAGTCTGGCATACAAAGAGCTTTGCGAATGCGACCACCATTGGCCACTGGATTGTCGCTCATGCGACGGTGACCGGTAGGTGCTAAAGCCTTCAGTTCGGGCATCAATGTGCCGTTGTCATCAAACAGCTCTTCGGGTTTGTAGCCCTTCATCCAAGTTTCTAGCAATTGCAGGTGCTCGGGATTGCTATGCATGCCACCCATCGGCACTTGGTGAGCCCGCCAAAAGCCCTCAACTTTATGACCGTCTACATCTTTTGGCCCCGTCCAGCCTTTCGGGGTACGGAGAATAATCATCGGCCACATGGGGCGCTTGGGCTCCCCTGTACGGCGACATTCCGCTTGGAGTTCGCGAATATGGTCGACGCACTTCTCCATCGTGGCCGCCATTTTCTGGTGCATCTCCAGCGGATCGTCTCCTTCAACCACATACGGTCTGTAGCCGTACCCTTCAAACAGGCTGTTCAGCTCTCGCTTGGAAATACGAGATAGCAGCGTTGGATTCGCGATTTTGTAGCCGTTCAGGTTGAGAATAGGCAAGACAGCCCCGTCTCTGATGGGATTGACGTACTTGTTGGAGTGCCAAGCAGTGGCTAGCGGCCCAGTCTCCGCTTCGCCGTCTCCAACGACGCAGGCCACTATCAGCTCCGGACTATCGTAAATAGCACCATAGGCATGGGACAGGCTATAGCCTAATTCCCCCCCTTCATGAATCGAACCCGGTAACTCGGGGGTGCAATGGCTACCGATACCGCCGGGGAATGAGAACCACCTGAAGAGATTCATCATGCCCTCTTCGTCTTCGCCCTTATCGGGGTAGTACTCCGAATACGTTCCCTCTAGATACACTGGCCCGATGACTCCAGGGGCACCGTGTCCGGGACCTGCCATAAAGATCGCGCTGAGATCGTATTTGTTAATCAGACGATTGAGGTGAATGTAGCTAAAGCTCAAAGCAGGGGAGGCTCCCCAGTGACCCAGCAACCGCTTCTTGACGTGCTTCGCCTCCAAGGGCTCTTTCAGCAATGGGTTGTCTTTGAGGTAGATCATGCCCGCCGCCAAGTAATTACAAGCTCGCCAATAGGCATCGATATTGCGGAGTTCCTCAGGACTGAGAGGTCCTGTTTGCTCGGTGGGAGTCGATATCGCTTGAGTCATAGCTGTATTCGCACAGATATTTGTTACAAACCGGTGGCGGCTCTCTGTCAGGCTTTAGCCCCTTCCACTTCGAGCCTCCTATCCTTTAGGAATAGCCGCGATCACAAGCGAAGAATCCACCTGCGACTAGAAGTTTTAACGTTTCTTGCGCCTAAAGCTCTATCTACGTATTAACAAAGTGAGTAAGGCGAGAGCGACACTGTATTGGCTTAGATACCCTTCTAGCAAGGGTATGGAATGGAAGGGTGTCTCTCAGAACACATTGAGGCGCGGCGATCGCTCGCACAAAAAAATGACCCGAGGGTGTCCCTCGGGCCAGGAGTATCAATTTGAGATTGAAAGAGAAGGGGTTACACGAAACCTTCTGCCACTTGAATCTTCTCGATTTGCTTCTTCTTCAGCACCAGCATGATCTGAGCCAATGAAACAGCAGCCAAGAACGCAATCAACCACTTGACACGGGTGGGATTCTGGAGAACGATTTCCCGCTCGGCTTGACCGAAGCCACCAACGTTGGGGTCATTGGTAATCAAAGTGCCTTCCTCAACGGAGTCACCTACACCAACCAGCAGTTGAGGGCCAGCAGGAACGATCTCGTCAACAGGGCCAGCAGCAGTGTCAATGGTGACGATGCTGACAGGAGAGTAATAGTTGCTCAGGTCAACGCGAGCAGCAGGGCCATCAGAGGGGGGAGAGAAGGGGTCAGCCACTTCAGTGATGGCGGAAACACGACCGGTGGCAGCAGCCTTGAAGGCATTGTTATTGGTCATGCTACCATCGGGATTCACCTGACCGCGACCGCGGTTACCCCCGGCAGAGACCAAGTACTTCATAAAGGCAACGGACTCGTCCTCAGCAGGATCGGGAGCCATGACGGGAAAAACAATTTCTTGGTCTTCAGGAGAGCCAATCGGGCCCACAACCAGGATGTTGGGATGATCGTCGTTGTACTGCTGAATGTAAAACTCTTCCGTTTCCGCAAACAGCTCTTCACCCATTTCTTCAGGGGTGGCCATGCGGAAACCTTCCGGCAACACAATTGCCGCACCAACATTCAAAGCACCGTAAGACCCATCACCGGTGGGCTGCTGAACGGACGTGTCAACGGGAATTTTAACGGTGGCTTTGAATACCTGACCGGGAGTAACTGCTTGGGGCAGCTCCAGCTGAGTGGCTTTCTGGGCCAGGTGGCAGTTTGCACAAACAATTTTACCGGTGGCTTCACGAGGATTGTCGTAAGCAGCCTGGGCGTAAGCGGGATAAGCAGATGCCTGGTTCGCCGAGGAGAAGAGAAGGGCTACGCAGGCGATCGCCGTAAGCAAGATTCTAATCATGGGAGCGATTTAAGACCGAAAGTATCGTCAACAGAACGGCAGCTTGGTTCTTTAGATTCAGGAAGCCAAACTGCCCAAAAAGATAAGTTAGGCGTCGCGGAAGTCTTCACCTTCCCAGGTGGAGAAGAGCACGTTGTCTCCTTCCACAGAAGCTGCCACCAGGCCCAAGGACTTAGGCGCAGGGCCGCGCACGACCTTGCCATTGGGTGCGTATTGAGAGCCGTGACAAGGGCACTTAAACAGGTCAGCGCCAGCATTCCAGGGCACAACACAACCCAGGTGGGTACAAATTGCGTTAATTCCGTAGTTGGCCACCTGAGCATCGTCGATGACGACATAGGTGGGATCGCCCTTGGGACCTTGGGTGAGAACGCGGGCTTTTGCGGGGTTGGACGCCAAGGTTGCGGAAATACTAATGGGGTTGCCCAACTTGTCCGAAGCCAGAACGCCGCCGGAGCCGGAACCGGAGGACGGAGGAATGAAATATTTCACGAAGGGATACAACGCTCCCAGGGCTACAACCCCAACGGAGCCACCCAACATGGCGGTCAAAAGGGTACGGCGTCCCATACTGGGAGCTTCAACTGTGCTCGTAGCTTCGGTCATGGCTTACTCTAAATGGATTGCAAAAAGAGGTTTGCAGTGAAAAACAGGCGTCAAAGAAAATATAAATTGTCACCTGGCTCTGAATGGCGATCGCTGAAAGATCGAGCGCTCGCACGTTTCAGTGTAAAGGACGGGATGTTAAGTTTAGAAACTTAAACTGGAAATGAGTAAAGCTTACAAAACTTGACATTGTCAGTTTAGTATTTTGGGGAGAAGGGCATGGGCATGACGATACAAAATGTAAAGCCATGAAGGGCGAGGATTTTCGCCGTTTCATTGTCGGCAAGTGGGGGCGAGCCTATGACATTCAACTGCAGCGCCGGGGCGAGCGCGTTCTGCTGTTGGTGATGTGGAAATATTTAGGCCAGCGATCTTTTGGTCTCAGCGAAGATGAGTACCTCGGGCATTTGGAATCAGTAATGGAACGATTGGCAGATTGGGGGGTACTGGAATTTGCAATTCAGGAAATGCAAAGTACTCGCCAGCGGCCTCGGCTGGGGAAGGCTGTGGCGATTCCTCTAGAGCTGGGGGAACGGGCCTCAGAGTGGTTAATCTAAACGCCAGCTCGGTTAGGTACTGTACTTTTCGAGATACCCTGCTTGCATAAGATACTGGGGTATTCTAGCCACCGGTTGAGTTCGAGCTGGATTGTTATAGTTGGAAAACCAGCGATTTACAGCTCTAGCAGGTTTATGACCACCAACATTCAGGATTTAGGCAGCCAAGCCCGCAGCATCGCCGGCAAGCTCGGCATCTCAAAATTCGATATTTCCGGTTCCTCTGTCGACGAAAACAGCGTTCAAATCGATCGCGGCGAACCCAAGCAAGTCAAAGCCTCCAATCGAGCGAGCTTCACCGTCCGCGTCTGGAGTGACCGCAACACCGTCGGCATTACCTCCACCACCGACACCGATGCTGCTGGTTTGGAACTTGCCCTCAAAACGGCTGCTGAAGCCAGTGCGTTTGGAGTCAAAGAACACGCTCCCGACTTTAGTCCCGAGGCAACAACTCCACTGCCCGAGTACGACAATGTCTACGTCGAGCAAACTCCGGTTGCCGAGCTGCTCGAATCCCTCAAAGATGCCGAGGCCAAGTTACTGGATGCTCATCCGGCGATCGCTGGTGTACCCTACAACGGTCTCTCCCAGCGGGACATCGAACGGTTTTACATCAATAGCGACGGAGCGGAACGATACGAGGCTGGCTCGGTTGCGTCCATTTACCTCTACAGCAAGACGGAGCAGGATGGGAAAAAGCCGCGCAGCGCCGGTGCATTTCGTGTCGAGCAGGGGGTGGACAAACTCGATATTGCGAGCTGCATCCAGGAAACTGCAGACAAAACCATCAGCCACCTGGATTACAAAAAAATTCCCACCGGTAAGTACACCGTTGTCCTCTCCGCTGAAGCCTTTCTCAGTCTGTTCGGAGCCTTCTCAAATATCTTTAATGCCCAGAGCATTTTAGATAATCGCAGCCTCTCCACTCCTGAATCGTTGGGTACGGAGATCGCCTCTCCCCTGCTATCTGTAGCAGACGACGAGTTACATGATGGCAATTTCTCCCCTAGCCACTTTGACGGCGAAGGCACTCCCACCCGCCGCCTCCCCCTAATAACTGAAGGAGTGCTCAGCAACTTCATGCACAGCTCCGGCACCGCCAAGCGCATGAATGCTCAACCCACCGGCCACGCTAATTTGGGGGCAAAAGTCACGGTCAGCGGCAACTACACCCACGTTTTTCCCGGAGCGCCTGCAGAGGAGGAATATAGCGTTGATACTGCCGACAACGTCGTGTGGATTGATGAGATTAAAGCCCTTCACGCTGGCGTGAATGCCTTGGAAGGATCTTTCTCGCTGCCGTTCGATGGTTGGATTATCGAGCAAGGCAAGACGGTCAGCATCGAGTCAGCAACCGTGGCCGGTGATTTCCGTCAGCTTCTCAAAGACATTGTCTATGTTGAGTCCGACCCCGAGATCACCCCAGGTGGAGTGTGCCCGCGCATTTGGGTCAAAGAGCTGTCAATCACTGGTGACTAACGCTCAGTTTTAGCTCACTCCAGTGGCAAACCAGCAGTCTTGAGATCTTAGGTACGGGCGCGCGATTTCATTGCAGTGCCCGTATCCCAACCGCAGACATTTCAGCAATGTTCAACCCAACTGCGCTTGGAAATGTTTGTCCTAAATAAATGGCAAACACTACACTCCTCTATCTCTAGACACTTTCATCTTTAGACAGTAAAAGCCATGGCTAGGACAACTCCTTGACCATGGCTTTTAGTACTTGGGCAATAGCCACATAAGCGTGAAGCTATGGCCCGAAACGACCCCTACATCCGTTAGAGGGTAGGAGCGTCGAGATGAAGCTATACGGGCTGTGCTACGCGAGCAGACATGACTTCTGCTAGCAGTGCAGCTACTTCAGGGCGAGAGAACTCGGGAGGGGGAGTCTTACCTTCGCGCAGCATGGCTCGCACTTTGGTACCGGAGAGGTGAACGCGATCCTCGGGACCAGCAGGGCTGGTCTTGGATGTGGCCATGGTGCCGGTCTTCTTGCAGAAAAAGGCGTGCTCGAACTTGAGAGGGGTAATTCCCAGTGCGCCGGGCTCGAACTCATCAAAGATGTGCTGAGCATCGTAGGTGCCGTAGTAGTCGCCAACACCAGCGTGGTCGCGGCCCACGATGAAGTGGGTGCAGCCGTAGTTCTTACGAATAAGGGCGTGGAAAATCGCCTCGCGAGGACCGGCGTACCGCATCGCGGAAGGGTTGATCGCGAGAGTGACGCGATCCTGGGGGAAGTAATGCTCCATCATCAGTTCGTAGCACTGCATACGAACATCTGCGGGGATGTCATCGCTCTTAGTTGCACCCACCAGAGGATGGAGGAACAAACCATCAACAATTTCCAAAGCGCACTTTTGAATATATTCGTGAGCGCGATGGATCGGGTTACGGGTTTGGAAACCAACGACCGTATTCCAGCCCTTCTCCACAAACATCTTGCGGGATTCCGCAGGGTCGATTTGGTAGGAAGGGAATAGAGGGTGAGGATCGCGCTCTAGCAGAATTACAGGGCCAGCCAAGTTGACGTTACCCTGTTCGTAAATGACTTTGACGCCGGGGTGCTTGTCTTCGGTTGTGCGGTAGACGTGTAGTGCTTCTTTCTCTTTATCGGGAACAAACTTTTCAGTCAGTTCCATGGTGCCGAGGAGGCGTCCGTCAGCGTTGGTCAAACCGATGGTTTGACCGATTTCCAGCCCGTCGGCTACCGCTTCCGTCACCGGTAGTACAACGGGAATAGCCCAGGCCACGCCGTTACTCAGGTGCATATCGGTGACGACAGACGAATAATCTGCTTCAGCCATAAACCCCTCAAGAGGGCTAAACCCACCGATCGCGATCATCTCAAGATCGGATTGGGCGCGGGCATCAATAGCGACTTTGGGCAAAGAATCTGCTTTCGCCAGAATGTCGGCGCGCTGTTCTGCGGTGGCGATGCGGTTAATCAGCGTGCCGCCATGGGCTGCGATCGTCTCAACAGATTCGCTCATTATGGCCCTCCTGGTTGGTCAATCGTGAAGAAAGTTAACAAGAATAGCCTACATCGGTGTTGCGCGTTTCTCCTGTAGGAACCGTGACGTTCGCTATTTACAGAACAACCGGTATTTGCGGATTTCAATGGTTCTTGCTATTAAATTTCAGTATTTTCCTCGGTTTTATCGACCGGTCGAGCATGTTAGCTCTGCGTTTACCTGTGAGAAACCGCTGATATCGTTTGCAACGGAATGGGTAGGCGGTTGTCTTTTCTCGTGATTCGAAGCTCTACCGAGATCGAGCTGACGTTACTCAGATGGTAGGGGTAAGGGAACCATCGCTGTCGTTGCCACATCCACAGGCGCAGGACTGCTTTCAGCATCCATGCCTACAGCCTCTCGGGCCAATTCAGCGAGACCGGTTCCTGGAGTTGTGGGAGATGAGGGGGATTGGCCAAATAGGGAGTCAACTGCCGCGCTGTATTGAGGATCGTGCTGAGCCAGCATAGCAAATTCGGTATTGGTAATCGCGACAGTCACGTCAGGATGCAACCCAACACCATGCAAGTTGTGACCGTTTGGTGTGCGGTAGTTGGCCGTAGAGATGGCCAGACTGGAATCGTCTGGCAGTACGTACAGTGTTTGCACTACCCCCTTCCCGAAGGTTCGAGTTCCTACTAGAGTTGCCCGCTCTGCATCGCGCAGGGCACCGGCTAATACTTCACTGGAGCTAGCAGATCCCCCATCCACTAGTAGCGTTAATGGTTTACTCGTCATGGGAGCTTTTCGGTCGACTATTCTGCGGACCCTGTCGCGATCCTGCACGGTAACGATCGCTTCTCCATCTAAAAACAATTCGGCGATCGCTGTCCCTGCCCCTAATAGTCCCCCCGGATTGGAGCGTAGATCGAGTACGTAGCCATCAACCGATCGAGATTCCAGTTCAACTATGGCCGCCTTCATATCTTCAGCGGCACGATCGTCGAACCGAGCCAGCCTGATATAGCCCACCTGTCGCTCGCGGTTACTCTCGTCTTGGTAACTGCGCACCGAATAGGTCACTGATGGCTGGGACAAGTTTGTCCGAACGACCTCAACCTCAATGCGTTGGCTATTCCGCATCAACGTCAGTTGAACGGTGCTGTTTTCACGTCCCTGAATGTGCTGCAACGTTTGCCCGGGAGTCCATGCTTCGCTATTCCTGCCATCGACAGCCACGATGACGTCTCCCTGTTGGATTCCCGAGTAAAACGCTGGTGATCCCAGTAAAGGAGGGGCTGAAACGGTGGGCGCACCTCGCGAACCTAGCACCAAGCGAATGCCGATACATGCAGCATCCCCAGCTACGCTATCCTGCATTGCTTCAAACTCGGAAGGTGATAGCAAATAAGTGTATGGATCGTTTAGATATTCCAAAGCCCGGGCGATGTGAGCTCGGGCTTCTGTTTCATCGGTATAGGTGCGGGAGAGCAGTTGTTCCCGCTGGCGCTCCCACGCGGCAGGTAGAGCAGGGCTGTCGAGATGCTGATTGTCGATCAATCGCACAACATTATCCACGAGTGCTTGCGCATCCTCGGATTCATTGGCGAGGACAGGTGTTGTCAGCGAAGGAGTCGTAAGGGTGGCGACAAGAATGGAAAAACAAGTAATCGTTCGAGAGAAAAGGCTCAGCGGCGTCATAGAGGGGTAACGAAGTGGAGACGGCGAGTGGAGATCGCGTTAGATAACGCATCAGGCGTGCAAAGGTCCTAGTCGGCTCCACGAAGCCTGCTAGCTAAACGGCAGCTTGGTTATAGCTGCCATCGCGATCGTTCCCAGAGGGAGAGTCATCGCTGGTGTTGTGGAACTCAATCCAGATTGCAACCACACACAATAAAGTTGCATTGTGGAGGGGCTTTACAAAGGTGTTGTTAACATGCCCTGAAACCTGAAAACGGTAGCCCAGAGCACTTTCGAAGGAAATTTATGTTGCTCAATGCTACGTATCAACACAGGTTCGCTACCGTGCTAGGGTCCAACATCCCCGCAGGATGCCTGCTCCAGGGAATATAGCAATCCGCTATCAGGCCTAAAGTCGGGAGACAGCTCAAAGGCTTAGTCTACAAGGCGAAATGATTGGAGACTTCTCCGTAGCGGGTTACCTAGCGCACTAAATATTTGCCATTTCAGTTAGGACAGAGGTTTCGATCGCAGTCAGGCTGAAGCCACGTGGTCTGAGGCTAGACACTTACGTCGAGGAATCGAGCGTGCCGATCGCTGCTGTCAGCAAATCGAAAAACTGGCGATCGAGGATGAGAATTTCACCGGGTATATGGCTGGTGCGCACGTAAAGGACTTCGTCACCGGCTGCAAATTCGAGGGTCAGTGGATCGTTGGCAACACCGTCGGTGGGTGCGATCTGGATGGTGATGGATGGCCCGTCCAGCAGTTGACTTGCGGTGGGATCGTCTGCAGGCAAAAAGCCATTGGCGCGGGCGTCTTGCAGCGGAATCAGGAATTCTTCAATGGCAACGGTTTGGCCAGATTGACCGGCAATCTCCCATTGGTCGGGGGTGGTGTCGGGAGCTGTGGAAGGGGAGAGAGTGATGGCTGGGGACTCGGCAGAAGCGATCGCAATTTCGCCAATCAAGGCCGGGGATAATGGTCCCAGACTGCGATCGCGCAGTTCCAATTCGGTCGTGGCGATCGCTTCGAGATTGGATGCCTCGATCGCCACAACCCCATTCCGCTGGCTAGACATCGCGTGGAGAGCGGTTGGAGTGCTTTCTACTGGCTCCCCAATGGCAATGGTTTGGGTGCTGCCGTCGGAGAGGGTGGCTGCAATTTGTAAGGTAGGAACCTCTAGTCCGTAGTTGGCTAAATCGTCTTTGGTTTCGGCAATAAACTGACTGGCTTGTAGGTATTGCGATTGGGAGAGGGTATCGGCGATATCTGGGTCGCTCAACAGTACCCCTGGGCGATCGCTCAGTTGCCAGTTGCCGTCCTCGTTCTCCAGTTCAACAGTTTCCTCCGGGCTGCTAATCGTCAGAGCCAGCACGTCTTCTGGTGTCCAATCCACTAAGCTTTTGTCGCGCAAGGCAAATAGGCTGGTGGAGAGTTGCGATGTGAGAGACACATCCAGTACCCGAATCGGGCCATCATCCACTTGCAAAAACTGCCCGGAGTCATCAAATGTCAGTCCCCCTACTCGAACAGTTGCGGTGCCATCGGCATGGCGAATGACAATAGTTTGCTTAGGGGCGGATAGTCCAAAGGCATCTAGATTGTCTGGAGTTTGGGGAGAGTTGTCATCGGTTGCGATGGCTGGTGCTTCGGCAGACGTCAATGTCGCGACAATGGATTGCACCACAACCGATTCTGCAGGGGCTTCAACGGGTTGCACCAACTGCCAGTGGCCACTGTCCTCTTTGGCCAGAGACGCCGACAGATTTCCCTCCTCGATATCTAACCCGGTCACATCATCGGCGGCGAAGGTTAGCAACTGTCGATCTTGCGCTTGTTGCTCTTGGCGCACTCGCTGTGGCCCTAGCTCGATAATGGCGACTCCCAGGCCACCAATCAGGGCAATGCCCACCAGAATAGCTGTGTTGCGTTTCATCAGATCTCCTCCTGCCTTGGACTTCATTCACCCCTGCATTAATGTCACCGCGCCCAGAGCAGTCTTTTTACCCCCAGTAGCTTGCTTTCCAAAGGGGCGGGGCCCATGCGATCGCCTTAGCGACGTTTCCACCACTGCGCCGCGCCAAACGAAAGGGCACCGGCTGGGAGCAGAATGACGGAGAGGAGACGCAGCCACTGCAACCCCGCAGGACTGATGGTAAATCGACGGTTTGTGGGGGATTTGGGGCGGATAGTGATGGCTTCCGCGCGGTTGGAAAGCCAGTTAATCGAGTTCAAAAATAGGTCGCCGTTGCCTAGCTCGCTAAAGTTTCCGTCAGCAACAAACTGAGAATTGCCAATAACCACCAATCGAGATTCTGCTGCCGCGATGTCCTCAGAATCATCTTCTCCAGAAGGTATTGCCGGATCGGTGGTTTCGGATTCATCCAATTCAGACGGGGCAGTGTCGAGGGCCACCTCCTCAGGAGGATCGCTGGCGTCACCTGGACCTTCAGCTGAATTCTCAGCCTGAGTGCTTGTGTCCTCTAAGCTTGTACCTTCAGTTGCTTCGGCAGCAGAGACTTCATCCGTGGTACCCAAATCTTCTGAAGCTTCGGTTTCTTCGACCGGTTCTGTCTCATCTGCCTGCGACTCTTCCAATTGAGCCACAGCCTCGGTTGCTGGTCGTGTAAATGCTAGTCCTAATGTAAGTGGGCCTTGAATATCGCTGTCTGGGTCAAACTCAACATTCGGATCGTCTAAACTAACTTCGCCCCAACTGCGATCGCTACTAATCAGTAATGCGGTGGCCATCGAGTCATCGGCTGCGGAGAGCGAACGAGCCAACGGAAAGAAACTGGCTAAATTTTTATCGGCGAGTGGAGTGGTGATGGGGTGGTCTCCATAGCGGGTGACGAGGGGAATGTAAGGCCCCTGGCCAAATTCTCGACTGATTTGATTGACATCCACCACCAGATCGTTGACTAATTGCAATCCCCAGTCTTCATACAGTGCGTCAAGCCCCGGTGTAGCAATGGGATTGACCAACAACAAGGCTCGCCCACCTGCATTCAAATAAGTTTGCAAGCGCCGGATCTCGGACGCTAGCCAAGGAGTTTCGGGGGCGGCAATGACCACAACCGAAGCATCGTCGGGAACAGCTCCGAGTTCAATTAGGTTGAGAGGAGCGACGGTAAACCCGTCTTCTTCTAGTGCGCCGATCGCCTGCGACATTGCAGCAGCGTTTTCCTGTGGCTGCAGTGGCAATTCACCATGCCCCTGCACGAAGTAAATAGTTCTTTGCTCGGTATTGGTCAACTGCACCAGCGTGGGAGTCAGGACTCGCTCTAGAGTGGAGGGGGCAGGTATGGGAAATTGTTCGGAGCGATCGCCGGCTTGCACCACAATGGATTCCCGAGCATTGAGGTTGAGCTGACGGGCCAGTCCGGGGTTGCTGTCGGGATCGACGAACTGGAAGGAAAACCGTTCTGGATTGAGCCGACGAAACTGCTCTAACCGATCGCGAATCTCCGGAACGGTACCTCCACTGAATACCGTCACCTCCACCTGGGATGGCAGCCCCTCCATAACGGTTTGGGTTTGGGGGGCCAGGGTAAATAGTTGGGCTTCGCTCAGATCGAGCTGCGCAGAATAGCGGGTCGCCACAACGTTAAGGATAATCAGAATAACCGCTACAGCCAGAACCGAGACGATCGCGTTGAGGTTGCTTTGGGTAGAGCGCAGCCCTATAAACGAGCGCAGGCGATCGAGATGGGTGAAGACCCATAGCAGCACCAGCAGTAAGCCTGCCACCAATAACACGGTGGTGATTGGAATCGAGCCTTGCCCCGCTATTAACAGGGCCAATCCAACGGCAATAGCGGTTAACCCAATGGGTGCTAACCAATCGGAAAATCGCCGCATGCACTCTTCCTCACTCGCAACTCTGTGGTTCTGCTCTGGCGATGGTCTACGGCAAAAAACAATTTGAGGTCAAGCCTCCAAATCCTGCCCCTTAAGAAATCCTGCGTCTGACGCAAGCGACTTTAAGGGTGCAGATTTTAGGAAACAAGATTCTAGATGCAAGTTTTTAGTCGTTCGTCGCGATCGCCAAAAGTCAGAGCTGAGTTTAACCGAAGCAATAGTGCTTTCTCACATCCTTAACAATCTTCCAAGTGCAGCTCATCCCAGCGGGGAACGTCACCAGGTCGCCTTCTCCCATCGAAACCGGGTCGCCACCGTCTGGGGTGACAATCACTTCACCGGCCAGAAAGTAGCAGGTTTCGGATTCTCCGTACGTCCAGGGAAACTCGGAGGCATCTTTGGTCCAGATGGGCCAATCGGTGACTCCTAGCTCGGTTAGGGTGTCGGCGGAGGGTTGGTGAGTGACGACGATCTCGGTCATGATTGCAGGCTTATCTGATAGACGCTGATTGTCATTTCAATTATCTGGCACAGCCAAACCCCATTGGAGGTGACAGCGATCGCCTCAACCTGAGAGAATAAAGAGCCCGATGTAGCCGACCATTACCAGAGTTAGAGTTACCCGTCTCGCCAGCTACCCATTACGAGAGTTACCAGTAAGAACACATGGCCAAGGCATCCGATCGCATGTTGCTGAGTTTTGAGAAGCCCGTTGCCGATCTCGAACAGCGCATCGAAGAAATTCGCTCTCTGGCAGACGAGAACGAGTTAGAGGCCAGCGATCAGATCCGCGAATTAGAACAGCGGGCGGCTGAATTACGGAAGGAAATTTTTCTACGACTCACCCCCGCTCAGCGATTGCAGGTGGCTCGTCATCCCCGCCGCCCCAGCACCCTTGACTACATCCAGACCATCTGTGACGACTGGTTCGAAATGCACGGCGATCGCCACGGTTGCGACGATCGGGCTTTGGTTGTGGGTTTGGCTCGTTTGGAGAACCGTCCGGTGGTGGTGATGGGTCATCAAAAAGGGCGCGACACCAAAGACAACGTGTTGCGTAATTTCGGTATGCCCAATCCAGCCGGATACCGGAAGGCTTTGCGACTGATTCGACATGCCAATCGCTTTCGGCTCCCTATCCTGACATTGATCGACACTCCGGGGGCCTATCCGGGCATCGAGGCGGAAGAATGCGGTCAGGGGGAGGCGATCGCCGTTAACTTACGCGAGTTGTTTGAAGTGGAAGTGCCGGTCATCTGCACGATTATTGGCGAAGGGGGCTCTGGTGGTGCCCTGGCGATTGGTGTGGGCAATCGCGTGCTTATGTTCGAGCATTCGGTTTATTCGGTGATTTCTCCCGAGGGTTGCGCGGCAATTTTGTGGAAGGATGCCAGTAAGGCTTCTCGGGCGGCAGAAGCTCTCAAGATTACGGCTAAAGACCTGTTAGGGATGGGCATTATTGACGAGATTTTGCCGGAACCTATTGGAGGTGCTCATCAGTCTCCACTGACAGCGGCCGATGCCTTGAAGAAGGCCTGGTCTCGCCACTTAAACGAACTATCGGCGATGAGTGGCCGAGAACTCCGGGAAGAGCGATATCAAAAATTCCGCACAATGGGAGTCTTTCTCGACTCGCGTGCGGCGGCTGGATGATTTACTGACTGGCTGTTGAAGTGGATAGAATTCACCGGAGAGAAGTAAAGCGGTTAGCTAAATCGTAGGCTTTTTAAATAATGGGAAGCTCGTTTATGGGCGATCTAAACCCCGTTCGAATTATTTTGAGTGAATAAAGTCGAGTGTAAAGGGTTACAGGGTTAGAAAATAAAGGGAAGGAGAATCACGCCGAGGAACACACCACACGGAAGCCGATGAAGTCGTCCCCGTCGTCCGAGTCGAACCAGGCACGGCGAGCCGAGCGACAGTTCCTAGGATAGTTGACCCAAGATCCACCGCGCACCACCCTTCTACTACTATCTCCTCCTTCTATCCAGGGGGTTCCCCCTAGGGGCGCGCCATCGTAATTTTCATGCCAGGCATCCTCACACCACTCCCACACGTTGCCGTGCATGTCGTAGAGCCCAAACTCATTGGCCACCCCAAAGCTCCCGACAGGGGTGGTTTGTTGGCGACCCACGCCTGTCGGCTCAGAAGCGAAGGTGTAATTGCCCTTGTAGTTCGCCAGGTCGGTTGTAATCGTCTCGCCAAAATGAAACGGTGTGGTTGTCCCCGCCCGACAGGCATATTCCCATTCCGCTTCGCTGGGCAAGCGATAGGTGCGGCCAGTTGCTGCGCTCAAGCGATTGCAAAACTCTGTAGCCTCCCACCAATTAATCTGTTCAGCGGGGAGTTCGTCACCTTTAAAGTGTGAAGGAGCGGAATCCAAGTCGTGTTCGACTTTGGGTAATTCAACTACAGCCTGCCATTGAGCTTGTGTGACTTGAAACTGCCCTATCCAAAAAGACGGCACCATCACATCCCGTTGAGGCCCCTCGTTATTGTTATTGTTATGGCCCTCCTCAGATTCTGGCGACCCCATCAAAAAATTACCCTCCGGGATATTCACCATTCCCATCTGTATTCCATTACCCAAATCGACGCTGCGATATTTGTTTTGCCGTGGCTCTGGCTCATTTCTATTGCCCTCCTCGTCAACCGTAACCACCGTATACTCAACTTTCTTGGGACGCAGAGCTTCTACCAACCAGGCAGTTCCCAATCCTCCTCCAACAACAAATCCCAGCAATTTTAGAACCCGACGTCTCGAAAGGTTGCTCGCTGGCAAAGATGTTGGCTGGCCAGTTTCGCTCTCACCAGCAGGTTCAGTTTCTGATGCACTGGAAAATTCTTTTCGTGGTGGAACAGGCAGCACAGGGGGTTGTGTTGGCTCGTTCTGCTTCAAGACCCTCGGCGGTTGCCGTGTAGTCCCGATAGGTTTGCCAATCGACTGGGTGGAAGGCGCTCGTTCGGACGTTACAGACGACATTCGAAGTTCAGGCAGCGAATCTGCAACAGCTTCTGGAACGGGAGGAATAGGCTCACTCAGAGGTTGGTTTGGTTTGGCTTGGTCTGGTGAATTATCGGAGGGTTGGGCGGGTTGGGCAGCAGTTCGAGTGATTTGCTCCTGTGTCTCCGCTGCCTCTTCACAAAAGGATTCAAGTAAGTCATGAATTTCATCGAAAATGCTGGCATAGATGTCGCGCCGGTTCTTGAATTTATCCAACAAAATCAAGGTATCTGTGCGGGTTCTAGAGTCGTGCAACCCCCTTTTCAGATCGAGCAACAAAACACTTTGAGCTTCTAAACTCAAGTTGGCAGACGATTCGATTTGCTCCAGCAGGCCGCCAAGGTGAGAAATCGGTGCGCTGGGCGGATCGGGCAACGGATCGGGTAACGGACTAGGGGGTGACAGCGTAATGAATGCTCTGGCGAGGAGAAGCGCTGTTGTACTGTCACGCTTCCGATAGTCTGCATATTGAACTTTTGCGAGAGCAGGAGGTAACAAGTTAACGTTAATCCCGTCTGCCAGCAATACTGGTAAGATGGGCTTCCTCAGCGCATCGGCATACCTATATTCGCGCTTACAAGCAGTGGAGCTTTGAGAGTTCTCACTCAACACAAATACAAACACTTCGCATTCGCGAATGTTAGTCAGAATGCGATCCCACCAGGCTTGGCCTCCACTCAGCTCCCGATCAAACCAAACAGTATGTCCAAGCGTTTTTAAATCATCGATCAAGGTTGCGGCGAGCGCTTCATCCTGACGGCTGTAACTAACAAACAGCTTCGACACAACCTAATGCCCACATCCCGATAGACAACATTTTCCTCACAGATATCCCGAAAAAACAAGACACCTTTACCTTCGACTAACTTTCTCTAGAAACAAGCGAATTGAACCTTCGATCGCCAACCAGTTCTGCTCTCTAACCAAGTCTTTCGGAAACAAATGGGTGGCCAACCCGATCGCGATCGCCCCCGCCTCCAAAAACGACCGAGCATTATCACAAGTCACTCCCCCCGTCGGAATCAACGGAACATACCCCATCGGCCCTTTTAACGCCTTGAGATACTGCGCTCCCCCCACCGACTGAATCGGAAACACCTTCACAGCCGTTGCCCCAGCCCGCCAAGCCGTACCGATCTCCGTCGGCGTCAGCGCCCCCGGCACCATCGCAATATCG
>JBFRWD010000062.1:0-21656 GCA_051439425.1 Synechococcus sp. | reverse complement strand
CTCTCGGGTAAGATGCCAGTCCATCAGTGACTACATGTTCGGGCGCTTGCTCAGCTACCTCCAGTGCTTGTCGGAAGAAGGCTTTGGCTGCAGCCATATCCCTTTTCTGACTCAGCCCAGAATCGATTAGATTGCCACCCGAGTCGCTCGCTCCGTACAGATAGCACCAGGGCCCTCGGATTCGGACATAGGTTTCGTCCACAAACCAGTTCCGGTTCACTTTTCCTCTGCGTTTGCGTCTGAGCTCTTCGATAAATATGTGGGTGAAACGCTCCTCCCAATCCCTCGCCGTTTCGTAAGTGAACTCGAAACCTCGCAGCAAGAAGACTTCAACCAGATCGCGAAGGCTGAGTTTGAATCGCACTCGGCTGAACAGCACTTGAAAGACGATGTCTGTGGGGACTTCGATGAAATTGAAGGGAGTTTCGGTTCGCTCGTTGAAAGTACGATCGCAGTCGCGACAGCGGAAGACTGGGTAGCCAAGATTGGTCGTACGTTTGAGACAAGTGGTGTCGCTAGACGTGCAATGGGGGCAGTTCATTCAGTGCGAGATACATATTGCAAGGCAGGGATTGCTCAGCTTATCAGGCTGATTGCTCTCGGCTGAGATCCCAGATCTGACACTCCCCTTGCAAAGTATATGAGTTGGAGGTAGACAGGGCGATGTAGCCAGCACTAGCAGGTAGTGTTCGTGAACATCCTGTTCCTTCACCCCAACTTCCCGGCCCAATTTCGCCACCTAGCATCTGTTCTGCGCACTAACCCCGAGCATACGGTTGTGTTTGGCACGATGCGCGAAGAAGGGCACATGCAGCGAATCGCCAAGGCGATCTACGAAGTGTCGCGTGAGCCCAGCGATTCCGTTCACCATTACGTTCGCACGTTAGAGAAAGCCGTGCTCCAGGGGCAGGCTGTGGTGCGGTTGTTACAAAGCTTGGCTCAACAGGGCTTTGTGCCCGATATAGTTTACGGTCATTCGGGATGGGGGCCAACACTGTATATCAAAGATGCGCTGCCAGACATTCCATTACTGTGCTATTTCGAATGGTTTTATCGCGGTCGAGGGGGGGATAGTGACTTTGACCCCAGCGATCCGATTGACCTCAATACGATGGCCATGATTCGCACGAAAAACTCACCCATCTTGCTCGACCTATATAGCTGCGATGCTGGGTTGTGTCCGACGAAATGGCAGCAACAGCAATTTCCTCCAGAATTCCGCACGAAATTGACGGTGATGCACGATGGCATCGACACCGACACATTCAAACCCAACCCAGAAAGCAAGCTGGTATTGCCCGACATCGGACTAGATTTGTCAGGTGTGAGCGAAATCGTGACCTACGTCAGTCGCGGTATGGAGCCCTACCGAGGCTTTCCACAATTTATTGAAGCCGTGCAACTGTTGCAAAAACGAAGACCAGACTGTCACGTCGTCATCGTGGGAGAAGACCGAGTGTGCTACGGCTCCGCAAGGGCTGACGGCAAAACCTATAAAGAAGCCATGCTGGAGGAATTTTCCCTCGATATGTCGCGGGTACACTTCACGGATGGCCTCCCCTATCCCGATTACCTGAAAGTCATCCAGTCATCCGACGTGCATGTTTATCTCACCTATCCGTTTGTACTGTCTTGGTCGTTGATGGAGGCGATGTCAACGGGGTGCGCGATCGTGGCGTCGAATACCCCACCGGTCACCGAGATGATTCAGGACGGAGAGAACGGTCTATTAGTAGATTTCTTCTCTCCAGAGCAGATCGCCGATCGCGTTGAAGAAGCCCTCGACAACCGCGATCGCATGAAAGCCATACGTGCCAATGCCCGCGAAACGATCGTGCAAAATTACGATCAAAAAACACTATTGCCCCAACACATCGATTGGATGATGTCGCATGTTGGGGCGGCAGGCTAGCTCGAAAATGCTCGGGATCGAGCATCGATTCAAGATCGGAATCACTTCAGTTCAAGACCAAACCTAGAACAGATCCAAGTCGGTCACGGCACCAAGACTGCTGGAAGACACTAGCTTGGCGTACTTTGCCAGCATCCCTTTGGTATAGCGAGGAGCAGGGGGTGTCCAAGAGGCACGGCGCTTCTCCAGCTCTGCATCGTCCACTTCGATCTGAATCAGGCGGCGATCGGCATCAATTGTAATGAGATCGCCCTCTTCCACCAGGCCAATGGTTCCCCCGACTGCGGCCTCAGGTGCAACGTGACCCACAACCAATCCGTAGGTTCCGCCAGAGAATCGCCCGTCGGTAATCAACCCAACTGAATCGCCCAAACCCGCTCCAATGATGGCAGACGTGGGAGCCAACATCTCGCGCATACCCGGGCCACCTTTCGGGCCTTCGTAACGGACGACGATCACGTCTCCCGCCACAATCTTGCCGTCCAGAATCGCCGCTAAACATTCTTCCTCGGAGTTAAACACTCGCGCAGGCCCGGTAATTTGAGGCTTCTTCACGCCAGAAATCTTGGCGACTGAGCCTTCGGAGGCCAGGTTCCCCTTCAAAATTGCTAGGTGGCCTTGCTTGTACATGGGGTTATCCCATTGCCGAATCACATCCTGCTCGGAAGTGGGTTCGGAGGGAATGTCTGCCAGCACTTCGGCAATGGTTTGGCCGCTGATGGTCAAAGCATCCCCGTGCAGTAGGCCGTGGTCAAGCAGCATCTTCATTACTTGAGGAATGCCGCCAGCTTTATGCAGGTCTGTCGCTACGTAACGACCGGAGGGCTTGAGATCGCAAATAACAGGAACGCGGCCGCGAATCGTTTCGAAATCATCTAGTGTTAGTTCAACGCCGATCGCATTGGCGATCGCCAGCAAGTGCAGTACCGAATTCGTAGAGCCCCCGACCGCCATAATCACGGAGATGGCATTTTCAAACGCTTTGCGCGTCAGGATTTGCTTGGGCAGAATTTGCTGCTTAACCGCTTCAACGAGAACAAAGGCTGACTTCTCAGCGCTTTCCGCCTTCTCTTCATCTTCTGCCGCCATTGTTGAGGAATAGGGCAAGCTCATCCCCATCGCTTCAAACGCTGAGGACATCGTGTTAGCGGTGTACATGCCGCCACAGGAGCCAGCCCCCGGACAGGCATTGCGCTCTACCTCCATCAGCTCGTCTTCGCTAATTTTGCCAGCGCTAAATTCTCCCACCGCTTCGAAGGAGCTAACCACCGTCAAATCGCAACCCCGCAGGTTACCGGGCTTAATTGTGCCGCCGTAAACAAAAATGGCCGGGATATTGAGGCGGGCGATCGCTAGCATGGCTCCCGGCATATTTTTGTCGCAGCCTCCAATGGCCAATACTGCGTCTAAACTTTGGCCACCGCATACAGTCTCGATCGAATCCGCAATCACCTCGCGAGACACCAGAGAATACTTCATGCCTTCGGTGCCCATTGAAATACCATCGCTGATGGTGATGGTGCCGAACATTTGCGGCATGGCCCCCGCCGTCCTCAGCCCATCTTCTGCCCGCAATGCCAGAGTATTGATCCCCATATTGCAGGGGGTGATGGTGCTGTAACCATTGGCAAGTCCCACAATCGGCTTGGTGAAGTCTTCATCCTGAAAGCCAACGGCGCGCAGCATGGCGCGGTTCGGAGACCGCTGAATTCCTTCAGTGATGGCTCGACTTCTACGGTTCTCAGACATAGTGGGTTCTTGAATCAAAGCATGAGGGCAAAATACACGGCCCAAAATGGGTGGTTATACCGTTCTACGGCAACATTCGTCGAACGATCTACCCGCCACCAATCGAAATGTGCCGACCCTATGTTTATCATGGCCTGCTGATACTGGCCACAGGCTTCAAACGGGGGCTTGCGGTGCCAGTACCAAACGCCGCATTCAAAAACTGACTGTAGTCCATCTCAATCGAAGACTACGCGTACATCTACAGCGATTGACAATCTGCGATGGAAACGTCCCTGACTACTTTTCCTTGAAGATCGAGTACTTTCCCAGTCTCAACCCTCCAGACCTTCTGGCGGATTGCCATGACACGATGAAGACAGCATCACCCCATTGGCAAGTACTTTGTAAAACCGTTACTGGGCCAAATGCCTACAGATAATATTCGCCGCGAGAGGCTACTCACTCAACGGCAGACTGACTAAACATTGGTTCGGTATCTAGCCTATATGCATGACCTTGTAAAGGTCTGCCAATTTATCCATATACGTGTCCAGACTCAGGGGGGTAACGCGCGACCTAGCCCGCTCGCCCAATCGCTGGCGAGTGGCCCCATCCTCAATCAAGGTCTTCAGTGCTGTTGTTAACTCTTCAACTTTGCCGGGTTCAACCAAAAGCCCATCATCGTCAGGCGTGACTAGTTCCGGAATTCCACCGACAGGGGTGGTAATCACCGCGAGTCCCCAGCCCATTGCCTCCAGCACTGCCATGGGTAGCCCTTCATTGTGGGATGGTAGGACAAAGACATGGGAGTCTTCAAGTAGGCGATCGCAAGCTTCTCGCCCCACCCAACCGACAAACTCCACCCGCTCGGAAATTCCCAATTCGGCAGCAAGCAGCTTCGCTTTCTCGATTTCTCCATCTCCAGCCACTGTCAATGTTGCCCGTTCCAGCGTCTCTGCAGGAAGCGCCGCAAAAGCCCGGAGCAATTCAAACGTGCCCTTGCGCTCACCCAGTCTGCCTAAGAACAGACAGCGTACCGTGTTGCTTTCGCTGCGAGCGGGAACGACTGCAGGTAACTTGACTGGGTTTGGCAAGACAATGACTTTTTCTGGATCGATCTTGAGGTTATTGCAATAAAAGGTTTTCCAACTATCCGAGAGAACGATCATGTATTTACACTGACGGAAAATTGCACTTAGCAAGTGTTGTGCAAATTTAGGCAAGCTGGCAAAAAATATGTGGAAGTCACTGCCATGCATGTGTAAGATTACTGGCTTGCGGAAAGTGGCCATTAGCAACACAATCAGTGCTGCCCTGAACGCACTTCCACCAAAAGAAACGTGAACGTGTACCGAACTGACGGGGCGGGAAAGAACCTCCGATACCAACTTGCCAAGAGCCGTTAAAAATACAGCCAGCTTTAGTCCGGCCCCCCCCTCTTCGAAGCTCGATATATGCTCGACCTCGACATCCTCAAGGGGAGTTTCCAAGATCAGCGTTTCGACAGTTGTCATGCCTCCACAAACGTCTAACCCTGGCCCCAGCATCAAAACGTCGATCGTAGTTTCGGACATGGTGATTCGAGCTTCAAGTGGTGAAATATGGAATATTATACCGTCGCTCTAAGGTTGGGTATTGTTTGTTTGGTTTATCTTGTCTGCCGTTTCAAGCTGTGAATTCGGGGCAACGAGGAAGGCGTCATCGATGCAATATTCGTATCTTGGCGATCGTAAAAAAAGCAGAAAATCTGGGCGATACAAACAGTAACTTCGACCGAATGTGCTGAACACTTCTATCTGGGATTTGTCTACTGCGATTGAAGAAAGAAGTTTGCAAGCGGTTCTTCAACATTTCAGGCTCTATAGCTTTCTGCAATCAGCGATGGAGGAACCTCTAGCCATTTTCTCGGAAGAACTGGGGTTTGAGCTTCCCTCACACTCCAGACCTTACAGCGGATTGCTATGTACGTTGAACTTTCGGAGCACGAAAGAAAAAAGGCTTCACCATTGTGGTGAAGCCAACAGATTTGCAGAATTATTCAGAGCTGAACTCTCTATTCGCTGCGGCGCAAGTCAGTGGCCATTTTACGGAATAGGTCAAGGCTGTTATCTTTCTTGCGGCGAGTAGATACCTCGGGGGACATCGACATCGACACATAAGGCCCAGATTTACCGGCTCTGGAGGCGGTCGTCCCAAATTCCATCAACGAAGCAGAGACTGCTGATACGGATGCAGGGGCAGTTGATGTTGCCGCCGGAGTTCCGGTAACCACAGGAATTTTGACGTCCTTTGGTTTGGTAGGTGCAGCTGTCGGCAAGCCAGTGGGCTTGTCTTTTTCGGGCGAAATAACTTTTTCGGTCGCCGTCACAACTGCTTCAAATTCCAGGGGCTTTTCGGGATTTGCAGCATTCGGGAACGTCCGTTTAATCGTTCTAGGAGCCCGCATGTATTCGACGTCTCCCAAAGAGCGAGCGTCGTCCGGATCCAGGAAGAATTCTTCTTTCGACTGCGAGGCTGTTACAGCCGCATCACTACTGCCATCACCTCCAGTTAGTTGCTCTACAAAGCTAACAATGCGGCCGAAGACACCCAGCTTGCTGGTGGATTCTCCCGAGAACAGCGGTGCCTTTTCGGGGGCGGCGGTTGCAGGTTGACTGGGTATATCCACAGAAGCAGTAGGAATTGCGGCAGATGTTGTTGGAACCTGATAGCTAGGTTGAGAGCCGTAGGGCAAAATCGTCGGTTTGCGGTAACTGAGTGAAATCGACCGAGGCTTTTCTTTCGAAATGGCACCATTTAGTGCAGAGGCTACCGCCGCATCGCTGGTGGCGGGACCGCGCAGCAAATCGAACATGTACGAGAAACCGGCATTAGTGCTGAGTGCTTCAGTCTTGTAGCCGCGGATGTAAGGAACAGTATCGCTACCAAACGTGGACTCGTACTCGTTGCTATCTACAAAAAAGTCGATCAGGTTGTCAAAGCTGCCAGTATCGAGAACAGCAGTACCGGCCTGCATTTCACTGTAGCTATTGGGAGCGCGCCCTAGAAAATGCTTGTATCCCAATTCAATCTGGCGGAAACGGGGGCGATCGCCGAACAGAGAGGAATACAGAGAAGACTTACCGACAGCGCGGACGAATTCTCGCACACTCAGCTCTCCGTCCGTAAATTTGGATTCTGCGCTAACCAAGCGTTCGCTATCCATAATGTGGGCGTTGCCCAGAACCTGTTTGTAAACCGCCCGAATAATGACTGCTGTATCTCCGCTTGATTGGCCCGGCCACTGCTCGATGGGGGCGGACGTTTCGTAGAGGCTAAGTCCCAATCGCGACGTCGATCCAAAGTTCATTCGGTGCTACTCCCAGCAACAACAGTTTGAATAGAAGTGACTTATGCAGTCCAGATAAATGACAGGTTGTTATGTTGAAAACCCAGCACGGATTCATTCAGCCCCTGCCAAAATCCCTGAGAAAATCAGTCGATTTTGTTAAGGAATATTGCGTATCCGGCCGTATCTTTTCTAGATGTTCACATAGTAAGCCCTACAGGGTGCCGCAATGACGATTTTCTGAGAGAGCTTAACGATTACGGGTACATAGTAAAGGTTGAGAACCCCTAGCGCTAGTCCTGCTTGAACGTGTCGAATAATCAGGTGTTGCGAGGGCTGGGAATGCTGCGACTCGCAGAATGATCCCGGTCGAAAAGCAGTGTTCGTGAAAATGAGAGCAGAGTAGCCTCGCTGTCACGTCCTCTCATAAACAATCCACTGACGAACCTGTGTCTGCTTGCACACACATGAACTGGGATGCGAAAGAAACTGTAGGGAGGGAATTAGTGATGGTGTGAGTTGGCAATCGAGTTGGGTTCGAAGGGGGAGTCAAGTTCTTCAAATGGAATATGCGAACGCTCCAGCCACTCAACGATCGGGCGATCTTTTGCCACCCATAATTTGCCATCTGGATCGATTTGGATGGGACGATGCCAGTTCCCCAAGTGATGGGCCACGCGACAGGCGTCTTGGAGGGTAGAGGGGGAGATGGCTAGCAAGGGTTCGGATTTGGCTCGCACGATGATGTGGCGATTGGATTCGAGAAGCAGCGCTTGGCCATCCACAAGCACCGTTCCACGCGGCAACGACAAACACAGCTCCGTTCCAGCATCGCTACACACCCGCTGTCTGACTTTGCGCCGATCGTGCCAATCAAGCCACACGCATTCAACGAGTTGCCCGGATGGAATCTGCGGTTGGTTTGGGGCAGTCAGTCCTGCGGGTGTCTGGGTAGGAGAGGGACTGGGTAACTCGGAAATAATGGGAGGAGATGGTGGGTTCACTGGTTCTCCAAAAATTGGCTGATGTCTTCACGCATCTGCGAAAGCAATAACTCTGTGGACAGTCGAACGCGCTCGGTTTTTAAGGTCATGTTGAGTTTGGCAGCAAACGGGGATGGCCAAATATTGGGGTTGCAGAACAACTCCAGCAGCATCCCATCGGTGTAACGAAACTCGACGGAGGGTTGGGGGGACTTGGGATCGATCGCCACCGCTTTCAAACGTTGATTGAGAGTATCGAGGGTGGCATTTAGTTGATGAATCGTTTCGGGCGGGCAGTCGAAGCTAACGGCACCGCTATCGAGATTGAACGTGATGCGATCGGGCATAGCGTAAGGTCCAGTGTTCCGGTCAGAGTGGCCAGGCTCATCGTGACTTCGGTGATATCGCCACCACTATATAGACCACCGTCAAAAGAAGGGCGAGTTCAAGCAGAACACTTTATGTATTTAGGCAGCAGGAGAGGACAATCGTCCATAGAGTCGCCTCATCCAACCTTGTGGAGCAAGAGTAGTCTGACAGAATAAAGCTAGAGCAGTGGTTTGAGGATCTATGGATACCAACAGCTTAATTCGACAACTCTTGATGGTGGGGGTAGGCACCACAAGTGTGATGATGGAACAACTCAATAAGGCTGTGGATGATTTAGTGCAAAATGGCAGCCTCGAACCTGAATCTGCTCGTCAAATGGTCGACAAGGTCATGACCCAATTTCGCACCGAGCAGGAAAACTTCGAAGCCGTTCTGCAGCGTCAGATTCGCAATACGATGCAGGACTGGGGGGTACCTAGACAAGCGGAGATGGATGAGTTGCGTGGGCGGCTGGATCGCCTAGAGCGCCAGGTGAGGGAGTTGGAGAATCGGTGAGGAATTAATGGTTAATGGTTACACGTCACGGGCATTGGTCATTCGTCACTGGTTACATGAGTAGTCGTAGTCCGCTGTGTAGAGGGGGTAAACACAAGGAGCCAATGACCAAGGACAAATCCCCCTCCCCCACCATTGCCACTCCTCAGCAATTTTTCCAGAATAAAACTACGTTCTTTTGACTAGCCATGCGCAAGCGCGTCAGCATGATTTTTCCTCGTCACGTGGTGAATTTGCCCGTAACTTATCGTCTGGCTCGTGATTTTGATGTTGCTGCGAATATCGTGCGGGCTCAAGTGGCACCTGATGAGGTGGGGACTCTTGTTGTCGAACTGTCGGGTGACATCGACCAAGTGGAGGCGAGCTTAGAATGGGCCCGAACGCAAGGAATTAGCATTTCGGAGAGCAGCAGCGAGATTCAAATCGATCGCGACTTGTGCGTAGATTGCGGTCTGTGTACGGGAGTCTGCCCCACAGAGGCATTGCGATTGGAGCCTAGTAGCTTTCAGTTAGAATACTTGCGCAATCGATGCGTCATGTGCGAGCAATGCATTCCCACCTGCCCGGTGGATGCCCTCAGCGCAGCCTTGTAGTCGTAGCCGCACTAGACGATATCGGCTGAGTGAAGAGCGTTAGGTCTTACTAGGAATCTCAAGGGCTATATGATGGCACGGGAGTTTGGAGTCCCGGCCCAGCATGGACGGATTTCTCAATTTGAATAAGCCTGCAGGATGGACATCTCACGATTGTGTGGGGAAGTTAAGGCGAATTTTTAACACTCGACAGGTGGGGCATGGTGGCACCCTCGATCCCGATGCAACAGGGGTGTTACCGGTCGCGATCGGTCGGGCAACGCGATTTTTGCAGTTTTTGCCTGACGGGAAATCGTATCGCGCGACATTCGTGTTGGGGAAGAACAGTACAACGGATGATGCATCGGGAGAGGTAACGCAGGAGACTTCAGCGATCGCCATCGACGAGAGCGCAGTCAGGGCTGCGCTGCCCCAATTTGTCGGCGACATTCAACAAATTCCACCGGTTTACAGTGCCATCCGCCGCCAAGGCAAGCGACTGTACGAACTGGCCCGAGAAGGGGCCACAATTGAGTCGCTTCAACTGCAACCGCGCCCCGTGCACATCTCTGCTATCGAACTCATCGCCTGGCGCGGGGGGGATTTTCCCGAACTGGATGTGCGGATTGACTGCGGGACCGGGACATACATTCGGGCGATCGCCCGAGATTTGGGACAGGCATTGGGGTGTGGTGGATTGATGAGTCACCTGCTTCGCACTCGCAGCGGACCATTCGGGGTGGAAACCAGCATTACCCTAGAAGAACTAATTGAGTGCACCAATCCTGAAAAGATGTTGCAGCCGATTGCTGCTGCGTTCGAGCATCTACCCGCTATTTCTCTAGATGAATCGCTGGCGCATCGCTGGTGCTGCGGCCAAAAAATCCCTCACCCTCAACCCGACAACCCAAATCTGGTCAGGGTTATGGGCGATCGCGGTTTTTTGGGATTGGGGCAACTGCAAGATGAGTGCCTCAAACAACGGCGCGTTCTGGCTAGTCAAGGATAATCCTGGCATGCGTTTAGGATAAACACATACTGACACTGAGGTCTTCATGCGCCGAATCGGAATGCTCCTCTCTACGTTGGTGCTTACTGTCTTAGTGGGATGCGGATCGACCCTGCAAGTGCAAGAGGCCCAGTCTGGAGATGTAGTCCGAGTGAACTACACCCTGACTCTGTCCGACGGCACCATCGCCGATACCTCTGAAGGCCGAACTCCACTGGAATTTACCCTCGGAGCGGGTGATGTGGTCCCTGGATTCGATCGTGGTGTGACTGGGTTAAAAGTCGGAGAATCCACTGAATTTACATTGGCCCCCGAGGACGGGTACGGCCCCCAAAATCCCGATTTGGTCATGCAGCGAACCCGCGAGCCCGAGCAAGAGCCACCGGATATGGCCGTGGGTGACACTGTTTTCTTGGTCGGCCCTGGCAATATTCCGATTCAAGCGGAAGTTCTCGAACTCAATGACGAGACCGTGACGTTGGATGCCAACCATCCCCTTGCTGGCGAAGAACTTAATTTTGCGGTGGAGCTAGTTGAAATTGTGGCAGTACAAGACATTGCTGACGAAACTCTCATCGAAGAATCACCAGTGGATGAATCCTCCGGTGATGACGCTGGAGAGAACGACTCCTAGCAGAGTTTTTCTACATTCTGCATCTACAACTAGCTCTCCACAGGTTCTTGGGACGCGCTACGACGCCAACGTTTCAACTGAACCACCGTTACAGTGGCCCCAACCCCGATCGCAATCCAGAAGGGGCTGTACACTACCACCCAAATTCCCCCTTCCAGAATGCTCACCATCAAGGTGCCTAACGAGTGGGTGGATTGCTGCCAAGCATTTTTCAATTGAGTAGACAGCGATCGCTCGTTGGGAACGGCAGCGAGAGCCGTCTCTAATTGCACGGTGATGTGAGAGTACGTCACCCGAGTTTGCAGGTAGCTTAACTGCGCTTCAGTCTGTTCGACTTGAGAGCGAATATTGCTCAACTCCCGAGAAACTTCCAGAGCATCGCTTAAGCGGCCCGAGCGCTCAAACAGCGCCAATACGGTTTCTTCTCCCCGACGTAAATTTCTCAATCGGGCTTCGTAGTCTACGATTTGGGCGGAAACATCTTCTGCTGTAATGCTCTGGGAGCTAACATTGCCGATCGCATTGAGGGATTCTACCGCTGCATCTAATTGGGCCTGCGGGACTCGCAGTTGCAGGTGGGCAGAGTGGCGATCCCCCTCGCGAATGGGGGTGGATTCATACAGCGATAGGATTTCTCCATCGTGCTGACCCAAGATTTCACCCACTCGATCCAATGTCTCGTCCAGCGAATCTATGACCACTGTCATCTGAGCCGTCCGAATCAGTTGGGGACGATTGGGAGCAACATTCGAACTGGTGGGAGTGAGTTCGGCATCGGCAACAACACCTGCAATATTGTCCGTCGGGGCTAGCGATCGCGACTGATTGACCAATGCTTCTTCTGCAAGCGGTTGCGCATACAGTACATCTGCGTCTCCCTGTGAGTTCTGGGATAGCCTTGCGCAGCCCACAATCAATGCTGTGCCCGCAAGTGCGGCCAGTCCGATCGTCTTGATGGGAGCTAATAATTTGATGGGAGCTAGTAATTTGATGGGACTAATGGGTTTGATGGATTGCAGGCGACTCATCGCTCAACTCCTATCGTTCGAGTGCGCAACCTTACTGTGGCGGACTTTTCCCAGCTATCTATCTCGGTTTCGAATTCAGAAACGACAAAAGAAAGTGCCGATCGGGTATAGCAGTGGCCATACCACTGCGGACATTTCAGCGATGTCTAGAGCTGACTGCGATTGGAACCTCTGTCCTAACTGAAATGGCAAGTACGATATGTCGCGGATAAGCAGCCGCGAATCTCTATTTAGTCGGCTAGAGCGCGCTACTAGCGCTACCATCACCTCAGTTCCGTATGTTGTCTTCTCCTCCATACGTTTTTCGATCTAAACGTTCTCGCACAACTGCAACGTACTCTTTGAGAGTTATTCCCCATGACCTTTATTCCCTTTATTCTTGCCTACGCCGTGTTTGTCGCGATTGGCGGAGGGATTGGTTTTCTGAAGAGCAAGAGCAAGGTCTCGTTGTTGAGCGGCTTGGGCAGTGCTGCCTTATTGGTGGTGGCCTATATCGTGAGTCGAGCCAACCCAACTGGGGGATTGGCGATCGCTCTGGGATGCGCGATTGCGTTGTGCGCAGTCTTCTTGATGAGATTGAAAAAAACGGGGAAATTTATGCCAGCCGGATTGATGGGCATTGTGAGTGCAATTGCTGCTGTCGTGTTTGGATGGGGACTACTGGGCTAACACTGGGCTAGCGAAACGTCACGAGCGAGCGATTGTCAGTAGGCTTGCTGCAGCACATATGCACAGCAAGCCCAACAAACCACTAATGCCACATGGCCGAAAATGCTTCGTAAAACTTGCGATCGCTGGATGTGGCCCCTCGAATCCCTACAACAGCACTGGCAAATTCCTGCGCCCGTTGCATCGATAACGTTAGCGGCCATCCGTTCGCCATTCCCAACAGCAACACGCTACTAAATGCATCTCCAGCCCCCACTGTGTCCACGACATCCAAGGTGAGCGAGGATACCTGCTCGATGCACGTGCCGTCAGCAGAAACAGCGATCGCCCCCAATTCGCCACGGGTGACAATCAGCACTTCTAGCAGCAAGGCCTCTACAATGTGAGTAATGCGCTCCTCTAGCGACTCTCCATCCGGCACGATGGCCTGCAACTCTGCTTCGCTTACCTTCAGCCAGCTGGCTCGACTTAGCCATTTATCTACCAATTCTGGAGTCCACCACGGGGCCCGCAAATTGACATCTACAAAAATTTTGGGACGGGGCGTTTCCGTCACAATGCGGCTGTAAATCGTTTCGAGAGATTCTTCCGATTCAAAATTGCGCACCCCCAACGTGCCGTGGTAGAGGATGCAGTCTGAAGAAAAGCTCGGCAACTGCCGAGCATCGATAAAGTCGAAGGCGCGGTCTGGCAGGATCGTATAGCTAGGCTCGCTCCTCTGTAATTGAACGTCTACAGCCCCTGTCAAGCGCTTGCTGCCTATTTGCAAACCAGAGGTGTCCATACCCCAGGCTGTCATGGCATGACGAACTTTAGCTCCCAAGTCATCTGCCCCAACACGGGAGATAAACAATGGCGATCGACCGAACGCCTGTAGATTCCAAGCTACGTTAAACGGAGCTCCCCCTAACACTTGTCGGTTATCGGGAAAGCAGTCAAACAGAACCTCGCCGAAGACGAGTATACGTTCGGTCATACGTTTCGATCGCGTAGTCTCAGCCCCTCTCGATCTCGATTACGGTCAATGTCGATAAAGGCTGAGGAGGGCATTAAGGCTGGGGAGAGCATTAAAGCGGGGAAAACACTAGGTCTGAGGAGTAATCCAGGAGAGTGCTTCTGGAAAGAAATAGGCAACTCCTTCCAAGATGCCTGCACCGTAGTTCCCATTCATCCCCAAACGTTCCCCGCGAGCAATGTATAGGGCCTGAAGATTGTGGCTTTCGCGGGCGCGGCGGTAGGCTAATCGCTTGATCTCGGCCCCAGCATTGGCCACCAATACGGCGGGGATATCGCTGGCCATTACGGTGATGTCGTTGGCACTGACTCCAGCTAGCAGAGTGCGATCGCGGTTGAACCCAAATCGCTCCAAGAGAAATTCCAGTGCCAGACATTTATCGGCATTGGCGGGCAGGATGTCCACTAACCCTAGCTTTTGGTGTTCGTCGGTGCTCCAAATGACTTTGGCCTGAACTTCTTCCCATTTCAGCCGAGTTTTCAGCTTCACCATCAGGGTGGTGCTATTCACTTCGCCCGGAACGTAATAACTGAGCTTGTATAACCCTTGCTTGGCAGGCTCTTGCAATTCCAAGCAGTCTAGGTCGTCAAACAGTTCGTCCAGATCGCTCCAATGGTCTTTCTTGCAATAATTGGCACTTTGGCGATCCCACTCCTCGATACGTGTCCACTCCCCATTGCTATGGGTGAAGATGCTGGCTCCTACATCGGCGATCGCATAGTCGGGGACAGGCAGTTTGTAGTCGGCGATCGCCTGATTGATGGCATCGAGGTCTCGACCAGTGACATAAGCGAGCGAAACTTCGGGACGGCTGACGAAATGCTGAAATAGCTCCCGCGCGTTGGGAGATTCTTCGGCAGCACCATTGGGAATCAGGGTGCGATCCAGATCGGTGCATATTAAAAGCTTTTGCTTCGGCTTCATCTCGCTGAATCCATCGTTTTTGGGATTCTAGCAGGGGCTGTTGGAGCGTTTGGGTGGCAAGACAAAAGCTGGAATTGGCTTGCCCTGCTTGGATTTTCGTTAGCTATCGAAAGGCGTGCCCTAGCGGTAGAAGTACCGAGATCAAAGGGGCGATTGGCATATCATTTGGCAATCGGCGATCGTTCAAGGCTACAAACGATATCGACAAATTGAGAGGAAGAAGCGCTTCAGATAGGAAGCGAGGACTCACGTACGCTTAATGAAGATGTAATGGTCACAGCCGCCAATGACAGACCGTCGCGAAACTTTGCGGAGGTGTTGATATCTCACTCTAATTCCGTCATGCTCCATTCACGAATGCCTGGATTTACGCGTTGACAAGAAACTGAAGGATCGCATCGGACGCTTTCCACAACACCCCTGAAAACCCACTAAAAAAGAGTACGTAGAGTGCAATAAAACCGTAGGGCGTCCCTTCAATCGATCCAAACTTCGGGATGAACCGTTTAAAGACACGAAACCCGTCTAGAGGAGGAACGGGAATGAGGTTAAACAGTCCAAGGGTGATGTTGACATAGACTGCCAGCAAGAAAAAGTTTGCTAGCCCTACAACAAACTCGCCTCTAGGAAGTAGTAGTAATAGGTTGACAACAAATGTGCTGGTAATTGCTAGTGCAAAATTCGTAAACGGTCCGGCAGCTGAAACGATCGCATCTCCAAAGGACGAGTGCAGTCGCGATGGTGTTACCGGCATCGCTCCCCATGCCATCCCTGTCACCATCAAAAAAATCAGCGAGGGGACTCCCATATGAACTACTGGGTTCCAAGTCATATGCCCCGAGCGAATTGGAGTATCGTCCCCCAAATAAATGGCCGCAAATCCGTGGCCGAGCTCATGCAGACAAATTGAAATCACAATGACGATCGCATATTGCAAAAACCATATGGGATTGTCGAATACCTGAAATAAAAAGGGTTCGCCACGCATAGAACTGACTCGTATAGTTTTTGTCATTTCAGTTAGGACAAACGTTTTCAATCGCAGCCAGGGCTGGACATCGCTGAAATGTCCGCAGTGGTATTGGCCACTGCTATACCAATCAAGTGGCTTGGCGCTCGGTGAACAAGGCGGGCGTCTAGGGCTATCAGAGAATACCCAGCCCCAGAAACCCTTCAACTCAGCATATTTCGGTAGTGCTGGGCAAATAGATGATCGCTAAAAATTACTGAGGAGCAAGGTTCATACGGAAACTCGGTGGCTAGCTATGATGGTTTTCTCATGGGCTTACCCACCCACATGCTTTTCCATCAGAACAACTGGAATGTCTACAGATTGGAACTGCCAATATTTGGTGACCATTTCCTCTACCTGTTGAAAACCGCAGGAGCGATAGAAGGGTTCTGCATTAAGTGAAGAGGTCACTTTCAGGACGGGATTCAGACTATGCCGTGCGTGGTGTTCTAGGGCACTCACGAGTTTTCGACCAATACCTCTACGACCGCAGTATGGATCGACATAGACAGCCTGGATGGAATTGCTCCATAGCGAGGCATACCCCACGATACGCTCGTCCCATTCGGCAACCATTGTTAGGTGCGAGCTGTATCGCCTTGGGTTATTCGTTTGCAGCAATACTTGGATCTGCTTGACAGTGTAAACGCGGGTGCAGTGGGAGATCGTGGCATCTTCGAAGATGCTTTCTAGTTTCGACATTTCACCCCAACGGCGGCGGCGGATAGTAATCGCCTTCGAAGAGATGCTATTCGTATCGATCCGGTTCGACACTTCGTTAGGATTATGTAAGTGATTTTGTCATAGTAGTTTCAAAACATCTTCGTGTGTAAGGGGATTTACCGTAGCAAAGGTACATTGAGTTCTCCAAGCGCGAACAACACGTTTCTGTAGCGTCTGGAAGTATGAATGTTTTTTATTCTTAGAGGGCGGGGATTTCTGCGAAGAAGCCGTGCAACGGTTTGCCCAAGACAATTGAAGGCTGTTGAATTCTTCCCATTCAAGCCCTGCCATACTCGAACGATCGGCAGAGCGTCAGTCGGTGAGCTGCCTTAGCCCTTGAGTTGCATGAGACGCATGCGCTCGCGGCCGATGCGCGAAGAATAGGCCCGCGTGGGTTGCCAATCTTGCAATGGGGTGAAGAAAGGGCCGAATAAGCGATCGAGTTCGGCTGTGGAGACGCGATGGGGCGGGCCATCTCGACCGGGAGCTGGGTCGAGGTAAAACACCGCAAGGAAATGACCTGCTGGCTTCAATGCTTGAGTCACCGATCGCACGTAATCCTCTCGCATGACAACGTCGATTGCGCAGAAGCAAGTGTGTTCGAAGATCACATCAAAGCTGTTGTGAAAGCGATTGGGAAGGTCGAAGAAATCTGCCGTTTCGTATCGTTCGCCATTCACTATTGGAAACTGTTGGGCAGCAGCGATCGCACTCGGGGCAAAATCCAATCCGGTAACGCTTGCTCCAGTTGCTGCAATGGCTCGGACGTCGTGTCCTTTACCGCATCCTGGCACGAGTACGGTTCCCGTCAACGGTTGGCGCTCCAAATATTCCACCAACCCAGGCGATGCCTCTCCTTTATCCCAGGGGGTATCTCCATCTTGATAATGTTGCTCCCAGTCCAAACTCATCTCCTCCCACGGTCTTGAAGCCGATTCTCTGACTCTGCCTTTGTTCAGTTGGGAGGATAGCCCGCCGCAGTCAAGACATCTCTCAAGCTCGCTTCGGGGCGATCGCTGGTCACTTTTACGATTTTTGTTTGCGGGTTGGCATCGATGGTGGCATTCTCATCCACTCCCTGTACGGCCTTGGTCACATTGCCGACACAGACCTGACAGGCCAGTTTTGGCACGGTAAATTCAAACGTTGCAGTCATTGCCCAGCCCCTTTCAGAATCGATCTTCGGCCGCCATCTTATCTCGCTGTCGGTTATGGATTGTGCTGTCTGAAATGAACATTTCCGAATTGGTCGGTCAACCGGACTGCGACAGCTCACAATGGGTAAATCCGATTTTTGCTTGCTATGCCCGATCCATCCACTCCCTTCGTTCGGTTGCTGAAGTATGCCCGCACTTATCGCCAGCAAATTTGGTTGGCATCCGGTTGTTCGGTTCTGAATAAGCTATTCGACTTGGCCCCACCTGCCTTGATTGGTATTGCCGTCAATGTTGTGGTGGAGAAAGACAACTCGTTTATCGCTCAATTTGGAGTTGACTCTGTTTTTCATCAGCTCCTGATTTTGTCCTTCCTAACCCTAATTGTCTGGGGATTGGAATCAGCATTCGAATATGCCTTTGCGCGGTTATGGCGGAATTTGGCTCAACATATCCAAAACGATTTGCGGTTGGAAGCTTATGGCCACTTGCAAGAACTGGAGATGGCGTATTTCGAGCAGCGCAGTACGGGGGAGTTGATGTCGATCTTGAACGACGACGTCAATCAACTGGAACGTTTTTTGGATGGTGGAGCCAACGACCTGATTCAGGTGACGACCACCGTCATTATTGTGGGAACCACATTCTTTGTGCTCACACCCTCGGTGGCTTGGATGGCTATGTTGCCGATGCCCTTTATTTTGTGGGGCTCGCTGATGTTTCAGCGCAAGCTGGCTCCGCTGTACGGTGACGTGCGAGAGAAGGTGGGGCTATTGGCCGCACGGTTGGCGAACAACTTGGGCGGGATGGCTACGATTAAAAGCTTTACGGCGGAGGCATTTGAAAGCGATCGCCTCCGGATTGAAAGC
This sequence comes from Synechococcus sp., assembly GCA_051439425.1. Taxonomy (GTDB): domain Bacteria; phylum Cyanobacteriota; class Cyanobacteriia; order Thermostichales; family PCC-7336; genus PCC-7336. Next base: position 3,208 of record JBFRWD010000062.1, on the reverse strand, counting down.
GACGCCTATCGGCAAAGTAACCGTCGTGCGATCGCCGTCAGCGCGGCGTTTGTCCCTCTAATTCGCATCATCATTCTGGTGGGATTTACTGCCACGTTGCTTATGGGAGGGATGCAGGCGGCCAACGGAGCTTTGGATGTGGGGGTCTACAGCACATTGGTATTTCTGACTCAGCGATTGTTGTGGCCTCTAACTCGATTGGGAGAAACTCTGGATGAATATCGGCGGGCAATGGCGTCCACCACGCGCATCCTCAATTTGCTAGATACGCCGATCTCGATTCGTACCGGTCGACAGCCGTTACCTTTGGCCTCCGTGAAGGGAGAGCTGCACTTCGACAGTGTCACGTTTGCTTATGCCGATCGCCCTCCCGTTGTCACCGATCTGTCGCTGCACGTACCTGCCGGTCAGACGATCGCGGTGGTGGGGCCAACGGGGTCTGGGAAGAGCACGCTGGTGAAGCTACTCCTGCGGTTCTACGAAATCGATCGCGGCCACATCACCCTCGACGGTCAGGAACTGCACAGCCTTAACCTAAAGGATTTACGACGGGCGATCGGGTTGGTCAGTCAGGATGTGTTCTTGTTCCACGGGACAGTGGCCGAGAATATTCGCTATGGCAGTTTTGATGCCACTTCTGAGGAAATAATCAACGCGGCCAAGCTGGCAGAGGCGCACGAGTTTATTGAGATGTTGCCCCAGGGGTACGACACGATTGTGGGGGAACGGGGTCAGCGTTTGTCGGGAGGGCAACGGCAACGATTGGCGATCGCACGAGCCATTTTGAAAGATCCTCCGGTGCTGATTTTGGATGAGGCGACATCGGCGGTGGATAACGAGACGGAAGCTGCCATTCAGCGATCGCTGGATAAGATTTCACGAGGACGGACGGTGATTGCGATCGCTCACCGGCTATCGACCATTCGCAATGCCGATAGGATTTACGTCATGGAAAACGGTCAAATAACCGAGCAGGGGCGACACGACGAGCTAGTTTCGCGAGATAGGTTATATGCGAGCCTGTGGAAGGTGCAGATGGGCAATCCTGCAGCAATCTAGGACTTGGCACGCTTGCTGAGAAAGGGATCGCCAAACGATGAATGGATTGTAGCCAGCCTGAGGGAGAGCGTTATCCCATTACTCACTTTTCTGCTGGCAGCCCCCGTCGTTATCGTTTCTCCCTGGAGAGGGGAGCAATAGGTCGCGCCGAGGAACACACCACACGGAAGCCCATGTTGTCGTTCCTGAAGTCGGGTTTGTTCCAGCGACGGCGCGCCGAGCGGCATAGCGGGGGAGGGGAATTCCAAGAGCCACCGCGCGACACAACCGGGAAGAGCCGGGCGAGCCTTCTGGTGGGAAGTCTAGAGTATTGCGGAGCCGATCTTGTTATTCGTCCGAAAACTCCGGGAAGGGCAGCACGCCTTGAGAACGCCATTCTTTCACCGCAGCTTCAGCCTTACGACTGAGTTCGCTGTTTAGACCGTCGTCCCGAGATAGATAAGCGGTTTGTGAAGGAAAAGCAAAGCCCGTACCTGCCCCTTCAACAATCGCCTTCACCCGCAGTAGCAGATCTTCTTGAATTCCCAGAAACTCTTGCAGATCTCCTGTGTCTGCATAGACGTATATCTCTATATCTAGAGAAAAATCCCCGTATCTTATAAATCGTACGCGCGATGCATCTTCTTGCAGCCTTGGATGTGAGAGAATCATTTCCCTCAATTTGACCAACACGTACTGCAGTTGCTCGGAGGTTGTTTCGTATCGCAGGCCAATTGTTTGGTCGATCAGGGTACGATCGCGACGGCTTCGATTGATCAACTCTAGTTCCGAAAATGTAGAATTCGGTATTGAAATTAAATCGCCATTCAAGGCCAGAATCCGTGTCGAACGCAGGCCAATATTCGCAATAAACCCTTCGCGATCGCCAAATCGGCATCGCTCTCCTACCTGTACCGGACGATCCGCAAATAATGACAGTCCGGCAATAATATTTTCTACTGTCTTTTGTCCTGCCAGGGCCAGGGCCAGCCCGCCTATTCCCAAACCAGCAATAATCGGTGTGAGCGAAATCCCCACTCGTTCAATTCCTATTATTAGGACAGCTAAAGCAATAAAGAAGCTCGCCACTTGGAAAATGGTTCTGATGGCACTGGGTTCAATATCCTTAAGTCTAGTCTTTAGATAAAATACCGATGTCTCCGCCAGACAGTTTCCTGATATAAAGACTCCAATTGCGACAGACAACCAAAATATAAATCTCAGGGGAACCAATACATAAATGAGAACATCACCCGTAATATTGACCCAGTGATCGAGAAATAATCCAACTACTGATATGACGGCAGCAGTCACGAGTGGAGCCAGAAGCAGTGCCCAGGTTCGCTGTGGAGGTGAAAGATTGGATATTCTTTTTGAAAGTCTAGAAATATATTTCATGGGAATCCAGATCAGCAGAACTAGAGAGATAGCCAGGCACGACCACTGCCATAAAGTCTGCTCAGAGACAGTAGTGTGCATCCAACTCGGCAAGTTCTGGAACCAGATATTCAGCTTTGAGGGGATTAAACTACCTGGAGTAGAAATATAGAACTGGTATAGTCCTTCGGTTGCGCCTGCTTTATAGGGGAAGTGTGCAATTTTTTGATAGTAATCATGAATATTTTCAACTGTTTCGGGAGAGAATAAAAACTCCCCAGCTCTATTTCCTTCCTCAACTTTTGCAATGTCAATTTGTGTATCGGGAATTCTCCAACGAATGAAGTCTTCGTCATTGCTGATGAAGCGCTCGTTAGGAATTTCAGCCAAAGGGGGTAGTTCAATCCGATCGAGTACCTCTTTAAGTAACAAGACCCCTTCGATCTCTTTCGTTCGTTTCAAACGCGTCGGTACCTGACTGAGATCGAGACATCTCCCTGCTCGTTGAAAAAGGATTCTAGCCTGCTTGTATTGTTCTCGAACAGAGCTGGAGGCAAATAGTCGAGATTCCCCTTGAAATTGCTCGTAGGCTGACATCAAGATTTGGTGGGCTTCGTTTACACTGTCACCAAAACTGATGAGAGTAGACTGAGGGCTTGAGGTATTTGCCTGGTTGACTGACAAAACATTCGTAGTCGCGATACAAAAAACAGACCGAGCACCACAGTCCTAGCCAACAGTTAAGCGAAGAACTCGCTCGGGACGAAGAATCTGGAATTCCAATTGAAAAGTT
>JBFRWD010000061.1:0-22064 GCA_051439425.1 Synechococcus sp. | reverse complement strand
ATTGAAAAGTTTTGGGCTCGTCTGAAACACCGCTTACGCCAAACTCTCCATCGCTTTGACTCTCTTTGGGACGCTCTCGACTCCGTCTTCAGAGCACTGTCCTAACATTGCGGGCGACTGCAATAGTTCATTACCTGTTGCTCTATGGGTAGACAGCGGTGAGCGACTGTGAGCAAGCAATGTCGACCTGACTTGCTCAAACCGGGTATTTGTACGTTTAGGTATATCGAGCATCACAAGGCACTCCGGCTTGGAGCCGGGCAACGATCTCGTTGAGGGTAGTTCGGCCCTCTCTACGAAATTGCACGTACCCTTCTCGTCTCAGGGATAGTAGCTTTCCGATCGCCCGCTCCTGCAGCCTGAATGGGTTGTAATGACTCTACTTGCTCATTCTTTCAATCTTCGCAAATTGAAAGCTTGTTGAAAGAGCTTCGGTGCAAAAAGACAAGCAACCAGCATAATATTATCCACTTTATTAGAGTTTTATACCTTTCCTACTTGCCGTTAAAATCTACTCAAAGCCTAAAGTCACAATCACTTAAATGCAAATTTTCATAACATCATAGGTTTTGTCCATATAGGAATAAGGCCTCCTAATGTTACTATCAATGCAGGAGGAAATACATCAAATATTCAGACCCTTGAAATATTCTCTTTTGTAGATTTGATATTTTTAATTAGAGGAGTAGAGATCTAAAATATAAAGTGTGTCTCAATCACTTCCAGGAATTTATTCTTCAAATCAAAGGAGGATTAGCGTATTTTGAAAAGTCACTTCCTCAGGTTTAATTGGCTTCCATATATTTGATATGGCTCTTTATGGAAGGGACGAGCCTAGAAGAGTTTATTTAACAACTGATTATTCAATAGGTTTATCAACTTCCTGAGGGTAACACCTTTCTCGATCTTATTTTTAGCTGCCACTATTAAAGTCTAGGCAAACAAGATATAGAATTTTTTCTCAATTTGGCTCCGCCTGAAAAGAATGTGGTTCTTACCACAGTTAATGCTTCCATGCTGAGGAGTTCTTGCCTCGTGGTAGAGGTGAAAATGGTTATTGAGGGCAGTCAATCTCCAAATTGCGATCGCCTAAGTTTCACCCAATGCGATCGTTGTATTCTCAACCTCCTTCGTCCCCATCTGATGCAGGATGAAGGTGCTAACTTAGAAGACAGCCAAATCCAGGAAGTGCTAACCCAGTGCAAGCAAGCTGTGGAACGGGGAGGCGCGATCTGTGTGATGCACGACGGGCAAGTACAGTTCGTCACTAAACGTGCAGATCTCCTCTTGAGGCAATATGTTACCTCCGAAGATTCACACATATTGCCAGATCTGATAAAACACTGGTTTAGCCACCAGATCTCGCAGCACACTTTTTGTGAGGTGCCATCCCCCTGTCCTCCACTACATATCGAGCGAGATGGGCGGCAGCTAAGTGTGTATCTCTTTCCCGATCCCAGTCGAGGTCGCTATTTGTTGCTGCTTGAAGAACGATATCTGCCTGCTTTCTCCGTGAACGCGCTTGAGTTGCTAGGGCTCACCAAACGAGAAGCGGAGGTCTTGTTCTGGATCGCTCGGGATAAAAGTAATGCCGGTATTGCCAAAGAGCTGGGCTGTAGCGAAGGAACGGTACGAAAACACCTGGAGCATGTTTATAAAAAACTGGAGGTCCAAACACGGACGGGGGCGGTGATGTTTGCCTTGGAAAAGTTGGGATTGCTCAACCATAAGTTTGTTGCAAAATCGTCATAATCGTATACGCATATCGTCGTATTTCTCCGGGCGAGCGTTCTTGTCAAGATCGGGAGTGAGGGAGTTTCTAGCCCCTAAGTGATTCGGGGCAAGGGCGAGGCATTCGTTCCTGGTGAACTCCTAGAAAGGAGGAATATCACCATGTCCTTAAAGCAATTATCTGAAATTGATTTCTCAAACCTAACCGCTTCGGGACCCTATTTCCCCTCTCCCAGCGCCTGGGAAGATCGGGTCTTCTATTTCCTGATGCTCGATCGGTTCTCGGATGGCAAGGAAAATGCCTATTTGGATAACGACGGTAACTTGGTTAGAACGGGAAGTACCCCTCTCTACTCTCCGGCAGCTGAGAGTAATGCGATCGAAACCGAGGCAGAAGCTCGGAACTGGCGGGAGGCAGGGACTCGGTATGTGGGGGGCAATCTGAAAGGCCTGACCCAAAAAATCGGATACCTCAAGCGATTGGGCATTACTGCTGTCTGGGTCAGTCCAATTTTTAAGCAGGTGCGCTTTCAGGAAACCTATCATGGCTACGGCATCCAGAACTTTCTGGAGATCGAACCTCGGTTTGGCACTCGTGAAGATCTGAAAGAACTGGTGCGGGTCGCACACGAAAAAGGCATCTGCGTGATTCTGGACATTATCTTGAATCACTCGGGGAATGTCTTTAGATACAATCCCGATCGCTATTGGACAGAAGATCCGCCAGGAAATTGGTTCTTAGACCCTCGGTGGGACAATAATACCTACACCGTTAAGGGATTCAACGATCGGGACGGGAATGCTAACCTTCCCTTCCGTAAAACCGATCCCCTCACCCCCGCCACATGGCCTAACCCAAACGATGCGATCTGGCCTGTGGAATTTCAAGATCCGGCTTGTTTTACCCAAAAAGGTCGGATTAATAACTGGGATTACGATCCTGAATTCCGAGAAGGCGATTTCTTCGACCTGAAGGATGTTTGCCACGGTAATGGTTCCCTAGATGATTACCGGGTTTCGGAGGGGCTGCGTTATCTCTGCGAAGCCTACAAATACTGGATCGCCTATGCCGATATCGATGGTTACCGCATCGATACTGTCAAGCACATGGATGACGGAGCCACTCGTTACTTTGCTTCGGTGATCCATGAATTTGCTCAGACTTTGGGTAAGGATAATTTCTTCCTGTTAGGTGAAATTACAGGTGGTCGACAGCGAGCTTACGAAACCCTGGAAAAAACTGGACTCAGTGCTGCTTTAGGGATTAACGATATTCCTGACAAGCTGGAATATTTGGTGAAAGGATATCGCAATCCAACTGATTATTTTGGCCTATTCCGTAATTCCGAGTTGGTCCGCAAAGATTCCCATATCTGGTTCCGCGACAAGGTAGTGACCACGTTTGACGACCACGATCAGGTTCGCAAGGGCGATAATAAGGCTCGTTTCTGCGCCCACAACAATGGCGATCGGATCATTCTCAACGTGCTGGCTCTCAATGCGTTGACTCTTGGAATTCCCTGCATCTACTACGGTAGCGAACAGTGTTTTGATGGCGAAGGAAGCGGTGATCATGGCGATCGCTATATCCGAGAAGCCATGTTCGGCGGTGACTTCGGAGCCTTTCGGAGTAAGGGGGTGCATGTGTTTAACGAAGACAACCCCGTCTACAAAGGACTGGCCAAACTCCTTGAGATTCGCCGAGAGAATATCGTGCTGCGGCGCGGTCGGCAGTACCTACGACCGATTTCGGCCCCCGATGATGGGGTGAATTTTGGGGACCCAGAAATGGTTGGGGGACAAATGCGATCGGTGGTGCCTTGGTCGCGGATTTTGAGCACGAAAGAGATGGTGCTGGCGATTAACACTGATTATGACAATCCCACTAAGGCTTGGGTCACGATTGACAATGACCTTCACGAAGCAGGAGACACATTGCGGTGCATTTACTCGACGGATGCTTCGCAGATCGGTCAGTTGGTGACGGTGGAAGCGAGGAATGGCAAAGCCGTATTGATTACAGTACCCGCAGCAGGTGTTGCGATCTTTGGAATAGCTCAATAGATTCTAGCCAGCAATTTTTGTCTGGCTAGAACTGTTAGCAAGTGCTTCTAAACCTAGAAATACAAATCGGTTAAACGCCATTTGACTTGCAGAGTCTTTACTTTACTCCTCAGACATAAGCCAGCACAACGTGAAAATCTAACGAGCAAATTGCTTCCTAACTATGCGATCGCAGCTATTGAACGACAGAAATGGGCGGTGGATCTTCACATCAGGAGTTAACCATGAGTGCCATCTTTGGTGAAACCTTAATCTTCCCGCAAGACAAAGGAGCCGAGGTAGAACTAGTGGTCGTCGGCGATGAATTTTATTCCCGCCGCGAGACAAAGGATGGATACACAGTCATCTACGACGATGAAGTGGGGCGATATTGCTACGCCATTTTGCACAAAGGCGAATTTGCTTCCAGCGGAATTCCCATCTCAGAACCGTCACCGCCAACACTAGCGCCCCACCTTGAAGAAGATGAGCCCATACGCAACGAAAAAGCTGCCCAGCGGTACAACCGATTCAGACCCTTTGAGAGTGACGTACCTCCAAACCAACAGTCATAAACACCTTCGTAAAGGTTTAGCTATCAGACCAGGAGAAAACCATGAGTGCCATATTTTCTGAAACCCTAATTTTCCAACAAGAAAACGGCGCAGATGTTGAACTAGTTGTATTCGGCGATGAATTTTATGCCCGCTACGAAACCAAGGAGGGTTACACCGTTGTTTACGATCCAGATCGCGGACAGTACTGTTATGCCCTCTTACTGAACGGACAATTTGCCTCCAGTGGAATTCCCATCTCCAAACGTCCGCCTTCAGAAATTCGACGAGGACTGAGAGAAGCAGAAAAGATTCGCAACGAGAAATTTAGCCAACGGTACGATGCCCTACGACCCCAGGCATCAGATATAGCGTCCAACGTCGCCAGAACCCTCGGCCCAAACAATGGACTGCTAAACGGGCGGCGAGTCAGCGAGGGTCACATTCGCGGCCTGACAGTATTGGTTGAATTTGCCGACCTCTCAACTGCTGTAACTGCTGCCGATGTTGAGGAGATGTTAAATGCTCCCAACTATCGAGAAAACGGCAACTACTGCTCGGTTCGCGAATACTTCCATTTAATGTCCAATGGAAAATTGGACTACTCCAACCAGGTCGTAGGGCCGGTTAAATTGAGCCAAAATCAAAGGTACTACGTACAGAACCTGCTTTGTCGGGAAGCTTTAGACAAGGCTGTGAATGAACTGGGAGTCGATCTAACCCAATTTGACTCGCGTGGCGAAGGCATTGTCGATGCCGTGAGCTTTATGTATGCGGGACGAACCGTTTATGAAGGCGAACTCTGGCCCCATAACTTCCAACTAAATCTCAACTACAACGGCATCAAAGTCCGGAATTACACCATCCAAAGCCTGGGCCGCCAGCGTGTTGACCTCAGTATCGGAACGTTTTGTCATGAAAGCGGTCATCTCCTATGTCGCTTCCCCGATTTGTATGACTATGGAAGGCGGGATGGTGATTTTGAGAAAAGTAGCGGCATGGGACATTACTGCCTGATGTCCTCCGGCAATCACCTCAACAACGGTCGAACCCCAGCACCGATTTGCGCTTACTTAAGGGATTTAGTGGGTTGGTGCGATCGCGAGATTCGCTTGAACTCTCCCGATGATTACGAGGTTAAACAGGGGGATTACGGCACTCTCATGAAGTACGAAACTTATCAGGCTAACGAGTACTTCATCGTCGAAAACCGTACCCAACAGGGTTTAGATACCTACCTTCCCGATAGCGGCCTGGCCGTTTATCACTGCGACACACTCGGGTCGAATGAGTGGCAAGGGGGCACGCGCGATCGCCACTACCAATGCGGCTTGCTGCAAGCAGATGGCCACCTGGATCTCGAAAACAATCGCAACCGGGGCGATCGGGGTGACTTATTCGGGCGAGTGGACGGCATAGCCTTGGCCTATGCAACAACCCCATCTACCCGAGCCTGGGACGGCACTGACTCAGGGCTCGCACTTTCCAAGATCTCAGAACCTGGCGAAGTGATTCGCGTCACCCTCGGGCCAATCGTGCCACCAAACGTGGTTCGTCAAGAAGTGACCGCCGATCTGCCGATTCCTGATGATCGGCCTGAAGGGATTACTAGTGCGATCGCCATTAGCCAAGCTGGCAAAGTCAAAGCTCTTAAAGTCGTCCTAGACATTACCCACACCTATATCGGCGACCTGCAAGTAGAGTTGCGGTCCCCGTCTGGGAAGAAAGTCATGCTCCACGACCGCAAAGGTGGCTCTCAGCGAGATTTGCAGCAAACTTACACTGCTAACTCCACACCGGTATTGACAACTTTAGCTGGTGAATTGCTTGAAGGACGTTGGCTTTTGAACGTGCGAGATCTCGAATCCCGCGACATGGGTCGGCTCAATCGTTGGAATCTTGAAATTGAGTACGAGTCCGTTGGTCAAGTCGTCCAAGCAGAAGCTAACCCGAACCTGTCAATTCCTGACAACAAGCCAGAAGGAATCAACAGCACGATCACGTTCGCTGAGTCGGGGACGCTCCAAGATATCTCTGTTGGAGTGGTTATTCCCCATACATACATCGGAGACTTGCTGGTGGAAATTGCAGCTCCTTCCGGTCAAAGCGTCACCCTGCACAATATGTCGGGAGGCAGTAGCGACAATTTGAGAATGACCTTTGACCGTATATCCACCCCTGCGCTAGAAGCCTTGGTCGGCCAGCCAATTCAAGGCAACTGGGTACTGCGTGTGAAAGATCTGCAAGGGCTCGATACAGGCAAGCTGGAGAAATGGTCTCTGAAATTGAGGTATTGAGGGTGTTTCTGAGAAGAAGTGACACTTGTGCACTTCTTCTCAATTTCCCCGGTAAGAGAGTGCCAACAGACAACTCATCAAAACCTGACTGAAAGGAGGAACTTTCGTGAAAGGCACGGTCATCAAAAACCTCAAACTTATCAAAGTGGTCGATGGAGACACGATTAAAGTACTCCTTAATGATGAGCAGGAATCCATTCGGTTTGTTTGCCTGGACACGGAAGAAAGCCAGCACGGTGGTAGCAAACCAGTCACCAATGCTGGTCTGCTGGCATCGGCCTGGGCAAAGGACTATTTCGGAGCCAACGAAGAAGGGATGCCTCATGGCGACGTGCGGGTCGATCTGGAATTTGACACCAACGAACCCGTTCAGGTTTGCCTTCGCAAACACCGGGGGAACTTTGGACGACTGATTTGTTACGTCTATAAGGCTGGAGAAGAGGAAAATTCCAACTTGCAAATGGTACGCGCGGGATGGAGCCCATATTTTGTCAAATACGGTCGTTCTCGCCTGTACCACCGCCAATTTGTAGAAGCAGAGGCAGAGGCTCAAGCCATAGGTAAAGGAATCTGGGATCCGGAAACAAATGCAGGTGGACCGAGAAGGGATTATGCCGCCCTGATTCCTTGGTGGTACCTGCGAGAGCATGTCGTCCAGGACTACCGTTACGCGGGTAGTCAGGCCGGTGTGCTGTCAGTGCGCCTAAACTACGATGACATCGTGGAGGCAGCTAAAGCAGGCAACGAGATGACAGTATTGTGCGATCTGCAAGGGGGGATCGATAAATGGCCTAGCAATGGCGCTCTGATTTACGCCGGGTCGAAATTTCACAAGTTTAATCTTTGGATTCCAAACAGAGACTCTGCAGACTCTCAGACTGTTTTACGGCTCATCGAGACCCGTTATGCTGGCTTCGGGCGCGGTTACGTTTACGTATCGGGACAAGCCAGCTTGTATCCACCCAATCCGCAAGGTAAGCCTCAAATTGTACTCAGTGATGTGCAGCAGCTTGCCGACATGCCACCCGGCATGTAGCTCAAAATGACTTTGCTGCTAACTTCTGATGACTCGTCACAACTGATATTTATACTCGAGCAAAAAGAAAGCCCGACAGTGGACGTTGCATGCCACTGTCGGGCCATTAAATTAAGTTTTTGAGAGTGAATAGCTGACTAATCCGTGCTTAGAGCATCGAAACTAGACCAAAAGGATATCGGCGATCGCGCCGCTACCGTTCAAAGTGACATTCAAACTGCTCACCTCTTCGGCATCCACATTCACAGTGCCAACAGCACCGTTCGCGGTAGCTGCGATATTAACAGTTCCGAGACTAGAACCGTCTGCTCCAAAGGCTTCAATCGTTCCACCTTCCTCCACATCCAGCACTGTGATGGAATCTATCGCCACCAGATCGTTGAAGGCAAATTGGAAGGTGCCGCCCGCCGCATTGTCATCGGCATCGCTGGTGTCACCATCCTCCGACAGAATCAGCACGTTACCCAGACTGTCGCTCGCTAAGTCGCTGTCTCCACCGGTGGGATTGGCCGTGTCGAAGATCATTGCCCCGAAGCCATCTGCCGTCACGGTCAAACCCGTCAACTGGTCGGTAACGATGGTACCTGCCGTCAAATCATCCCCTTCAAAATCAATGCCACTGGAAGGGATGGGAGTACCGAAACCATCCAGAACGGTGTCGTCACGAAAGGCCAGGTTTTGAATGCGAGTGTCCTCCTCAACCGGAGTCTCCGCGTCGGCAAATGGGGTGGTGCTGAAGTTATCAATTAAGAATTCAGCTAACGCATCCTGCTCGGTACCATCCGCTGCAAACGTGGCATCTCCTGTGAAGACTTCATCGGTCTCGCCATCACCATTCAGATCGCTGAGGTCAACCCGATTGACGCGATCGGGGTTAGCCGCCTCGAAGTCGGCGAAAGGATAGTCATCGCCACCGTTGGCCAAGAAATTGAGGGTGACGATCCGGAAGGTGCGGGCGGTATCCCCCACCAGTTCACCGTCTTCCACCAACACATCAGCAATGCTGCCATCTTCGTTCGTGACTGCAGCAGACACGACGCGATCGCCCGCTGCCCGAGACGCATCGAAGCTAAAGGAAATGCCGCCAATTTGAGCGAACTGGCCCGGAGTATTGCCATCCCCCGTCTCAGCTACCGCATGCTCCAACACCTGTAGAATCTCATCGGCAGTTAATGTCAGCAGGGTCAGGCCGTTGTTGAATCGCAGGGAGTTAGCCACTTCTAACTCGGAAATTTCCCCTTCTCCTCGACCCGATACAGGGTTGGCTTGAGGGGGTAGCAGCGAGCCATCGGCTGAATCCACTTCTCCGATTGCCGAGCGAATGCCGCCGCCGTTCTTCAGAGAAATCACAACGGTTTTATCCGCTTCCTTGGCGGCTGCCAAATTAGCATCGGCAGTCAGATTGCCCAAATTGGTTTCTTCGGTGCGAACCGCCGATCGCTCCCCTTCTAAATAGACATCGGTCAGGCCCAGAATGTTGGAATCTTGCGCCGTGACAATATCGCTGACGCTACTCACTAGCTCTTGCACCAAGTCGGGCACGGAATCATCAGCAAAGGTAAGGCCATCGCTATCACCCGTCACCGAGCCGTCGTCTACAACATTCAATACCCCTTCATTCGAGGTTTCGAAGGAACCGGATTCGGTGCTGTCTACCGAGTCGGCAATGATGTTCCCTTGCTCGTCAAACTCAATCACCAAGCGACCCACATAGCGGTATTCGCCATCGGTGGAGACCAGCGCGGTATCGTTGCCATCTGCATTCTGGAGGATGATTGGGTACTCATCCACATCCGCTTCAGTGCCGGGAAATGGAGTGTCGTTCTCATCCAGCAGGATGGTGTCGGAACCGCCGGAGATAAAGATATCAACGTGATTGAGCAGAGGAATGAGCTGTTCTGACAGAGAGAACTGCTGCAGGTGGGCAGTGACGATAATCTTGTCAGTCTGGGCAGCTAGCGCATCCAGTTGAGGGTTAATCAAGCCGGCCAGCGCCTGCAGGTCGTTGGTCTCCGGGTCGATAACATCCACGTTGCCGGTGCTGGAGATGGTTTCCAGCAGCGGAGTCGTGATGCCTATAATGCCGATGGTTTCCCCGTCCACTTCCGCCAATGCTGAAGGGGCGATCTTTTCGGCGCTGTTGGTGAAGTTGTCGATCACGTCGGGATTGGTCAGATATTCGGTGACGTTGCGCAGTTCGTTTGTGAACAGCTCGGCAGTGGCTTCGTCAGCAGAGAAGTCTAGGTTGGCAGACAGGTACGGGAACTGAGCGCCGAACCATTCGATCGTGCCGGGGTCGCTGCCGTCAAAGCCACTATCCAGCTCGGTCCCGATGATATTGGCCAGCTCGGAAGTACCCAAGTCGAATTCGTGGTTCCCCAATACCGACGCATCGAAGCCAATCAAGTTCATGATGGCAATGTCAACGCGACCGGCATCTGCCTCTAGGTCGGCTAGCGCTCCGGGCTCTAGTTCGTAGAAGCGCTCGAATACAGAGCGCAGGGTTTCTTCCAATGGGCCATCTTCGCCAGCACCGGCTGCTGCCAAGAAGGGACCGGGCAGGTAGTTATCTCCAGCAGAGATGGTGAGGGAGCCACCGAAGTCGGTGGTGAAGGTGGTATCGAAGTAATTGGCGATCGCCGCAAAGTTAGGGGCGTTTTGAATTGCATCTACCCCGCCCTCCAGGTCGGAGGCGTGCAGCAGTTGCAGAGTGAAATTGCCCTCAGGAGTTGGACCATCTGGGGTCGGATTTTCAGGTGCGGGGTCAGATGTTAGATCGGTAATTTCGTAAAGAGTTGTCGTGCCGCTAACTTCATTGGCCACCGCCAGTAGGGGAATGCCGTTGGGGCTGTCGTCTGCCGAGATAAATTCCAGTCCTTCAGGGCCGAGATCGCCAGCCGTTCCCGCTTCCGCATCGCCGCTGAAATCACGATTGTTGATGTACTGCACAAACTCGGAATTGGCCGGCTCAGAGACATCAAACACCGCAATGCCACCAATTCGCTCAAGCCCGATAAACGCATAGGTGCGATCGCCAATTGTGCCGACCGTCACCCCTTCGGGTTCGGGGCCTTTGTTGTCGCTGCGGGATTCAAAGCTATCGTTTTCGTCGTTATTGGCGTTGAAATCATCAGGGAACTGAGCTGCAGTGATTTGCTCCAGTTGTTCGCCGCTGTCAAACACTAAATTTCCGTCAGCATCGTAGATAGAGAAAGAGCGGGAGCCATAGGCGAATAGTTGGTCTAAATCCCCATCGCCATCTGTATCTCCGTCCAAGCTGGATATCACCAAGCGACCGAGATTCTCTTCGTTGGCAATCTCTGGGTCGAAATTCTCGTCTAATGCCAATCCACTTCGGCCGAAGGAGGTGACATCGCCGAGGTCACCCACACGAATGGCGTCCCCAAACTCATCTTCATCCGCATCGCCGCGATCGTCCCCTTCGTTCGCGGTAATGAAGTAGGTCTGGCCACCGACCGAAAATGTCGCAATGGCATCCGGCATCCGCAAACCAAACACCGGCTGATTTTGAATGTTGATGCCGCCATCTTCATCGCTGGCATCCAATCCACCGCCGGTACTGTAGTCTTGTACCCCCAGCGGCAATACATCGGTCACCGTGGCGGTGGCAATATCCACCAATGCCACTGCATTGTTCTCCTGCAGCGTCACGTAAGCCGTAGAGGAATCTTCTGAAATTGCGATGTATTCCGGCTCAAAATCTTCGGAGGCTGGGCGATCGGGGAAGATGCGAATGCCTTTATCTCTCAGGGCATCTTCCATCCCGTTAAATGCCGTGAAGTCTGCTGTAGCAACTTCAGCATCCTCCACTCCGGCCGAGATATCGATAATGCTGATGGAACCTTCTGGGTCGCCGTCGTCTACCGGCTCGCCTTCGTTAGCCACCAATATTTGGGTGCCATCGGGGGTGAAGGTGAGCATATCCGGCAACACGCCGACTTCGACAGAGCTAAGAAAATTGCCGTTGGTGTCGAAAAAGACAACATCTCCTAGTTCCCCATCCACAGAGTCGGCCACGGCGATCGCCACAATTCCATCGTTGACCGCAACGCTATTAGGGGCACCAGTGGTCAGTTCTAGAGCAAACTCAAAGGTTGGATTCGCGGGGTCGCTAATATCAAGAACATCAACTGTAGAATCAGCTCCATTGACGACAAACAGCCGCTCAGTTTCTGGGTCGTAGTCGGGAATCTCAGCCGCGCCTTCATCAAAAATGCCTGTGGCATATGTGCCAACTGCAGTCAATTCGATCGCCATGACAATTTCGCCCAAACCTAATATCAATAAGGAATTCAGCGATAGTTAAACCATCGCTTCCGCTCATCAGTTCGAAGCATGACTACAGAGCTAGCGTTGAAGTGAAAGTAGACTATCGAGATGAATAATTCCGCACCAGAACATAGGTCACGAACGCGACCTCGAAGCACCTACAATTCGATAAATAGCTCCGCCTAAGTTTTGCCTCTCACTGTTTCTGCGGGAACCACCCATCACAATTACACAGCGGTGTTCTAGATTGGGTAATCGTTCGGTTAAGGGCAGGAAAAGAATGTCTTTTTCGATAAAGATATATCGTTTTGGCAAACCAATTAGGAGCGAATTGATAGATAAGTAGCCGTTAAAATACTGACATTACTTATCGTTTGGGCATCCGCTCAAATGCTCGAAATCTATACATTACTCAGGATGCATAAGTTATGTCTTATCGATCCGACTGACGAGTAAAGGTAGTCTGCACTGACTATTCAGATCGAGCAGTTTTCTGCGATCTGCCACATCCCCAAGGCAACCCTGATGGGCAGTATCGCCGTCAGACTGCTGACAACGGCTTGATGATTGCCACGAACGTATCCGAGCCATCCTGGCTTTCAGCACAATTTTAGCTTCCCTCCGAAAGCGAGGATGCCTTACCCCACATCTAATTACCTGTTCGACAGCTGACAGCAGCAGCCAAAAAACCGTATAATTACATACGGTCTGCCCAAGTTGGTTATGCGTTCTAAGCCTTTTCCACAGGAGAGAGAGAACAATTTCGAATCAAACAGTAGCTTGATTCAAGCGGAAGAGTTCCCCTTTGACAATGATTATTTAGATGATTGGAACCGACTGGGGTGCCAATCATCACTGTGGAAGTTAGGGCAAGCATCTTTGTCGGGATTGCCCATCGATGAACTCTATCGTTTTTCCCGCAAACTATTGATGGTCTTCTCGGAGATTGAAGACTGCAGTATTTGGGAATTGCGCTCTGATGGTCATGCCTTCAGCATGGCTTCAAATGTGTCGGCGAGCGCATTCAGCGATACAGCCACAATAAGCGGGGCTAGGCAAAGCTTCGAACGAAAAATCGACATCAACATTATTTCCCCCTCGTGGCAAGAATACTACCTCGATCCGCGGTCTTGTTCGGCTGCAACCCCAGATGCCGAACTCGGCAACTCTGTTGTTGGTGTGGTTATTCCTGGCCAGTCCACCCCCCTGGGCTTAATCGTCGTTAGAGCAGCAGAACTGTCGTCTTTAAGCCAAGACATTCTTATGCTGGTGCGTGCTGTTGCAAAAATCCTGTCGAATGCGATCGAGCGCCATCGCTCAGAATTCCTACTCAGAACCCAGGCTCAAATATTGCAAGCGGTTGCCACAGGTCAGCAGCTAACCAGCATACTCATGCAGCTTTGCCAACTCATTGAGGCTCAGACCACGGGGGCCTTCTGTTCGATATTGCTGTTGGATCGGGAAAAAGGACAATTACATGCAGGAGTGGCTCCCAGTTTGCCTCGTGCCTATGCAGATGCTTTCGAAGGGTTGGTGATTGGAGAACGAGTGGGGTCTTGCGGTACGGCAGCTTATACCGGGAAATCAGTTTTTGTTGAAGATATTGCCACCGATCCCTTGTGGGAAAAATTCCGAGATCTGGCCCTTTTTCACAATATCAATGCCTGTTGGTCAATTCCGTTTAAATCCACAAAAGGAGAGGTCCTAGGAACATTTGCGCTTTCCCATTCTCATCCCTGTCGTCCTACCCCGTTCCATCTCAATATTCTTGAATCAGCCTCGCATCTAGCCAGTATTGCGGTACAGGGTCACCGAACCAACGAGCAGCTGTCTTATCTGGCAAATCATGATGATTTGACGGGGTTGGTGAGCCGTAGCCAATTTTTGTCGCACCTCCAGAGCACCATTGACAGTCAGTGCCAGCAGAAAAATAGCCAGGAGAATACGAGTCTCGCAGAATTTTCAGTCCTATTTCTGGATCTCAACGGCTTCAAACTGATCAATGACAGCCTAGGCCATAATGCGGGAGACCGCCTCTTGCAGATTGTTGCCCAACGAATTCAAGGCTGTTTGAGGAAGCAAGATACCCTGGCACGAATTGGCGGGGACGAGTTTGCAATTATTATCAAAGAGGCAGAAACCGTTGAATGTAGTGTTAAGGTTGCCAAACGAATTATTTCTGCGGTGAGCGCTCCTTTCAGTATAGACAATCGAGAGTTCTACACATCGGTCAGCGTTGGTATCGTGCAAGTATCGGGGCAATACGATAGTGCCGAAGATATCTTGCGGGATGCCGATATTTCTATGTACCAAGCAAAACACAAAAAAAATGCTGGGTATGTGGTCTTTGATTCAGAAATGCAGCTTTTAGCTCAGTATCAACTAACTCTGGAATTAGAATTTAGACGTGCGGTGGAAGAATTAAATGAACAGAAGAAGGAGACACAGTTTTCTCTGGTTTACCAGCCTATTGTCGACTTGAAATCGGGCACGATTGAAGGGTTTGAAGCATTGCTTCGCTGGCACCATTATGAACTTGGAAGCATTTCTCCGATGGAATTCATCCCCCTTGCAGAATCAACGGGCTTAATCGTCCCATTAGGGGACTGGGTTGTCGAGCGCGTGTGTCAGCAACTGTCTATTTGGAAGCAACACTATCCAACCTCCAACACGCTCAAGGTCAATGTGAATGTTTCTGGGAAACAATTCCTAATGACCAATCTATGGCAAACGATCGAAGCTAATCTCGACCGATTCAACCTCGACTCCAGTGCCTTGCGAATCGAGATCACAGAGAGCATTCTGATTGAAGTCGAATCATATTTACACGATCAATTCGATCGCCTAAGACAATTGAATATTCCTCTATGTTTGGATGACTTTGGAACGGGTTATTCATCTCTCAGCTATTTACAAGCATTCCCTGTCAGTGTCCTCAAACTCGATCGCTCGTTTATTCAAAATTTGGCAAGTAATAGTAGCCCCATTGTTCAAGCTGTAATCGATCTGGCGCACAAACTGAGGATGAAAGTTGTTGCAGAGGGCATTGAAAGTCCTTGCCAAATGCAAGCCCTATTGGCAGCGGGATGCGACTTCGGTCAAGGATATTATTTCTCACGTCCAGTCGCGGCAGAAGATGCGCAAATGATGCTCGAAACCGGTAATTCAACCCTTCCTTTATTAGGATAGAGAGCTATTGCCAAGAATCTAAACTGTGCCCCGGCCGTCTGCCCCAATGGCCCTGCCCTACAACGGAAGAATGCAGACCTCCCTTCGCGATTCTTGCGATCGTGTCCGAATCACCTTGAGCACAGCAACGAAATTCGTCCCCAATGCGGCTTGCTCGCCATCAGGAATCTCCTTCACCAACCTAGGCGCGCCATGCCGCAAGATGTCGTATACCCTGACTAGCCCCGACCGCTCCCCATTCGAGACCGACACTTGAGCAATACTGAGGGATCGACCATTACTCGATAATCGCCCCCCCATATTCAGCAGAATGGGAACGCGATCGCCCGACAATATTGACGTATACGATCGCCCCCAGCTAGTCGCAGAGGAAATCGCGAAAAAGCCATCCCCTTGGGCCACCGATCCACCGGCAAAAGCCAAGCTGCCCGCTTTACCAGGAAGTCGATAGGGTTCGAGTCTTCCCTCTAACGGATAAATCCAAGCGGCTCCTTCCGGCGGATCGTAAGGGGCACCGATGACCAGCGTAAAATCATTGAGATCGACCGCAGTTCCAAACGAACTTCCCGCCTGCAGGGTAGGGGCCTCAATAATGTCGGTGGTTTCAAGAGTGATGAGATCGGCAATCAAAACCCGACGCCGCTGCCGCCCCAAACCGTCTGTGAACGAACTGCGAATGGCCACCCGATCGCCCGAAACCGATACCGCATGACCAACTCTGTTGCGATCGGGAATCGAGATTTCTTGCAGTGGGGCCAGCGAGTCTTCGGCAATCGACGTGGCAAATACCGACCCTGTGTAGCCATCACCTTCGTCAGCGCTAGCGAAATCGCTCCGGTTCAAACGACCACTCGACCCAGATGGGTCGAGATCGTCGGATAGATTGAGACGATCTGACGAGCTGAGAGCCGAGAGACTCCTTGCCCCGATCGCTAACGTCGTTCCATCCAGCGCGATCGCCGACCCAAATCCGGAACCTGCTCGGGCGGCATCTGACCCTGCCGGAGGAGAGACCGTCTGCCAGCGGAACCAACGACCATTGGGGGTACGACGAAACAGCGTTACTTGATTGGCCGCACTGTCTCCAACCGCCAGATAATCATCACTAGCAGCCAGAGTACTGCCAAAAAAACGGCTATCTCCCTCTTGAGGAACGAAGCAAACTTTGGCCGCAGACCAAACGGCGATTGCCGCTGCCAGGCTACCGCACAGAAAGGCCACACAGCAGACTTTCCAGGTCATGCTTCGAATGGAACGGGCGAGGGTCATACAGCGTTGACAGCGATCTCCGGGACAACATCACCAGGTGGAGACCACGATCGCATCACGCGAGTTGGGAATGCCACACTAATGGTTGTAGCCGCATTACAGCTCAAACACCACCAGCTTGACCTCAGTCATTTCCTCCACGGCATAGCGCGGTCCCTCCCGACCCGATCCCGATTTTCCGCGGCCGCCATACGGCATGTGATCGACGCGCCAGGTGGGACTGTTATTGATCAACACGCTCCCGGCAGTGAGTTCTCGTCCGGCCTTGAGGGCCAAGCGATAATCATTGGTGAATACTCCGGCATTCAGGCCCGTGTACGGAGTGTCGTTGGCAATCGAGATCGCCTCGTCAAAGGTCGAGTAGGGTTGCAACACGACAACGGGGCCGAACACTTCGCTACAGGCCAGAGTGGTATCTGCCGGCAGATTTTCAATAACAGTCGGCAGATAGCAGCTCGAAAATTCGCTGTGGATACTACCGCCAGCCAGCACCGTGGCCCCCGCATTGGCAGCTTCCGTAACCCACTGATGCACGCGATCGATCTCTCGCGAACGCACCAACGGCCCCACAACCGTGTCGTCATCCAGCGGGTCGCCGACGTTCAAGGCTGTGACTGCAGCCACAAACCGCTGCTTGAACTCGTCGTAAACGGACTCGTGAACCAGTACCCGTTGCGTGTGAATGCACACCTGACCGGCGAAGGCGAAGCCTCCAAACACGCATTTTTCGACCGCCACCTTCAGATCGGCATCGCGATGCACGATCGCAGGACTCATGGAACCCAACTCCAGCATGACTTTTTTCTCGCGGGCCAGCGATCGCAAATGCCAGCCCACATCTGCGCTGCCCGTAAACGTCAATACTTGAATGCGGGCATCAGTGGCTAATTTCTCGGCAATTTTTCCACCACACGGCACCACGTTCAAACACCCTGCGGGTAAGCCGGCTTCAGCTAAGATATCGGCCAGCATCAACGCCGGAGATGGTCCGTCACTGGGGGGCTTCAACACGACCGTATTGCCAGCAGCCAATGCCGGAGCCACCTTGTGAGCCACTAAATTAAGGGGGAAGTTAAACGGAGTAATCGCGCCGACGACACCTAACGGCTGGTGCATGGTGACGGCAAATTTTCCCACTCCGTTCGGCACCACATCCATCGGGATCTGCTCCCCTCGCAGTTCCAAGCACACGTGGGCAGCATCCTGAAACGTTTTAACCGCTCGGCTAGCTTCTCCGCGAGCGATCGATATCGGCTTACCAACTTCTTCGGCGATCGCTCGTGCCAGTTGTTCTTTTCGTTCGGCAATTAGTTGAGCAGTTCGAGTCAGAATCGCAGCCCGTGCGTGGGCCGGCGTGTCGCGCCAGGATGCCATAAATGTGGAGTGAGCGGAGGCGATCGCTTCGTCCAAGATGCCAGAATCACCAAAATGCACGCGACTGACAGTGCTCCCGTCAAACGGATTGGAGACCTCCCGAACCTCGCTGCCCGCTCGCCACGCACCTCCAACCCACAACAATTGCTCTCGCACCTGATAATCCTGCGCTTGCCTCAATACCTGCATCGCCAATCCCTCGCTTCGGGGCATCATTTCTACCGTAGCTAAGGGATTTAGGCGACGACTGCAGGCGATCGGGAATCTTTACGAGTTGGCCGGAATTTCGGGCGGTAGATAGCCATCCGCTCTAAGATCTGGAGCGTTGAGACAGCTAGAATCCTTTATCGGCAGTGAAGAGTACTTAGGAAACTCTTCATAGCGGATTGCCAGTTGCTACGTGCCGGATAATCGAACTTGCAGAAATGTACTCAGTTGCTCGTCTATATTGTCTGCCAAGCGATAGCTGTCATCGGGCTGCACCACCAACAGCCCACCATCCACAATGGCCTGCAAGGCATCCTCTAGCACCCGATTAGTGTAGGGCAGTCGCCCGTCTTTTTTCGCCACACGAATAAACGCCAACAAAATTAGATAACGCCCGTAGGTTGGTCCAGGTTCCACATCGGTAAATGCCGCCTGAATTCGTTCGACGATCAATCTCCAATCGTGCTCGGTCAAATCTGCAGTGGTTTGTTGATCCGGTTCGGAGGGCAGCAAATTAGGGACGTCTTCTGTCAAGCCAATCTCTTTAAAGCCATCGACAGTTTTGAAAACAACTCCCCCCTCTCTCTCAACCGCTCGGACAAAGTCGCTGAAATTGGAGAAGGGCTTGTGGTCCTCTGTCGAGATCGATTTGTATCCCCTGTAGGTGTAATGCAAATTGGCCCTCATGCGCCGATCGATGGCAGGCAAGCGAGTACTCTTCCCTTGCGCGATCGCCCCCTGAACCGCTGCTTTCAAACAATCGGCTGCATCGCGAAACGAGAGTGTATCTGTCACCTCGTCTGCATTAGCGGATGGCTCATCCACCAATGTCGAGACATCGACAAATTCGTCAGCACTGGAGACCAAATGCGAACTGGTAGTGCTGGCTCTGCCGACTAAAACAACAGTTTTTCCAGCATCTCTTAGCCCGTTGACAAGCGGCACAAAATCTTTGTCTCCCGTCACCAGAATAAACGTCTCGATATCGGGATTTTGGTACGCGATCGACAGGCTATCTACGGCCAGCTTTAGATCGACGCTATTGGTTTTCCCCATATCAACATGAATGGGCTCAAATCCCAGGCTGTAGAAGAAACGGGAGGTTTTCTCATGCTCCCGTCGCCAATTGGAATAAATCATCTTGGTTCGAACAGCTCCCACCCCGGAGGCATAGCCGACCAAGGCCTCCGCAAGAGGAGCCTTCTCCCCTTGAAACGGGGCTTTGATGTTTTCGTAATCCCAAAACACGGCCACATCGGAGCTGGATACCATGCCAGCCTGCCGGTTGACTTGCGAAATCGGGGAGGTCACTACGCGATTGGCGCGATTGGTGCGAGCACCAGCACCTGATGTTGTCGATGATGGCGCTGTCTGGAGCACCTTTCCGCTGGTGGCAACAACACCCACACTGGTTCCGGCAAACGCCACCAACCCAAACACACATGCTTTACGGACATCCCGCTCAATGGCACCGCTAACCCCAAATCCAAGAATGAAGGCGATCGCGCCCAGTCCAATTGCTTGCCACGATTGCTTCATCGAGAATTCCCTAGCCTGATTGCGCTTGCCCCGTGCACATACCCCTTACGGACGCGAAGGCTCGACATCAATGTGATGTCAGAATGCCAGACTTATCCCAAAAAGACAAAAACGATTTACATTCCTGCAATCTAACGTGATGAATTACTGATGTAATCAAGTCAAATCACGGTCAAATCTGGCTGGTTTTTGATCGCCAGTGGATCGCAAAATAAGAACGCCTTTCAAGTCCAGATTGGCAACTATTGCGAAGGCACACATTCCATGCTCAGATCGCGAGAATCTAACAACCGTTCGCAAACACATTACAAGCCAAGAGCGAGCCCCAACTTGGGGATGAAACTAGTTTGACTGGCAAATTGAAAAGGCCAGAGATGGGCCAGATCCTGCTCTTGAGCGGGGTCAAGATCGAGCACGATTAAAAAGGCTCGATCGCTCTCAATCTCTAGCTTGCGGCAGTGGGAGGAAAACTTATCAAGGTGCCGATTCAAGTAGTTAGAATTCTTGCCCGTCTTACATTCGATCAAGACTGGCTTTCCTTCAATCGAGAATAGTAAATCCAGCTCGAACACATCTTGATTCGGAAATTGAACGTGCGGATTTTTGAGGACTTCAAACGACAACTCTGCCTGAGTTAATAGCGCTTCTACTTCTTGAAAGATAAATCGCTCGAACCAGCCTCCTAGCAAAAACTCTTGGGCTTCCACTTGGTTGGACAAGCCAATATTAAGGACTTTTTGATCTTTGACGTAAAAGTAATTGGAAAACAGGCTGCTGCGGCCCAGTTCCCTCGCAATTGAGGTCAGTACGCGCGTCTGAGTTTGGTTGGCATCCCTGAGCTGAAACTTGGTGCCGGGACGATCGTGGGTAATTGCCCAGCGCAGCCGACTCATAAAAGTTCGGAGGATGTAGCCCCCCTGCTCTTCGATATAGTCCTCTCCCAATCGACGAGCTAGTCGGTCGTACACCAAGTCGGAATCAGTAGCAGCATGGCTATGCTGCACCCGAATCTTGCGATCGCTCAACCAGCGATCGAGGGCGGGCGGAATGTCAACAGCATTCGACGTCGACGACTGAACCCGATCTCCCAAGCCCCGCTCCACTGCGGAATGGTTTGCTTCGATGGGCTGAGTAATCAGAGGCTTTGTGGGCTGCGGCTTGGTAGGCGAGGGGGAAACAGCAACAGGCACAGACGGCATGGTTGGATAACCGAAGTCTTCGTCTCCGTTGTCATGCTTTCTCCAGGCATACGCTTGACCAGCCATCGAACCGGCAACAGAGCCGGCCATACTACCCACTAACGTCGCTCCGGGATGATTGGACGCCAACAAAATGGTGGTGCCAACAACTGCCCCACCACAAATGGTCGCTAAATTAGTCCATACCGGATTGCGATCGAGCAACAAGCGCACAATTCCACCTACTCAACACCGAGCAATTCTGACAACGATTAGGAATAACTATAGGTGCGGCAATAGAGTGTGCCTTGACTAACATATGTTTTTTTAAGGAGAAACATTAACCCTTGCAAACATTCATCGGATATCTATTATCAGACTCCGATCTCCATTTAAGTTCGATAGCCCTCAGGCTGGTTACAGTGCTCTCGTACCTCGATGACGTCTGCCATCACAGGCCCGCTCCATCTCTTCCATCACTAATAATGAGTTCCTGACTGACGGTAATGCAGAGCCGCTAGCCTATCTGAATCTTGCAAATTTCCAGCTTCAATCGTGCTGTACACCACCCAATGATCGCCGCACTCCATCCGCTGGTTAACCTTGCAGTCTAGGTAAGCCAAACTTCCAGACAAAATAGGAATGCCTTCCTCTGTTTCAGTATGCTCGACCCCTGAAAAACGATCTGCTCCAGGGCCAAACGGCTTCAGGAAGTGCTTCATCAGTTGCAGGTAGCGACCCTCCGCCAGAATATTGAGCACAAAGCTGTCTCCGGGATACATCAGCGACTCGATCGCCCGATCCTTTGCAACTGCCACCGTAATACCAGGGGGGTTAAACGTTGCTTGCGACACCCAAGAGGCCAGCATCGCACTGGACACATCGCCTCGTTTAGACGTCACCACACAAAGGCTGCCAATAATACGACCCACCGCCTGCTCCACATTAGAGGCAGGTTTACCAGCCACTTTGGTTTTCTTCTTCAAGCCTTTTTTCAACGTTTGACCGAAATCTGTCCCCAGTTCTTCGCACTTTTGCAAAGTAGCAGCGTCTGGAGTGAACTTGACGGCTAGAGGGTCAAAGCCAAACGGATAGCCGGAATCCCGCAATTTGTTGGCGATGATGTCCACCGCTTCGCCACTCCACCCATAAGAACCGAACACTCCCACCAACTGCTCTTTGCTAGCAGTAGATAGGGCCGTGCCTAGCGCGGTTTGCACGGGAGTCGGGGCGTGCCCCCCCAGAGTGGGAGAGACAAAGATAAACCCAGATGTCTTTTACAGTACGCCTTTAATCTCTTCAGTGGTGGCAAATTCGCAGTTGATTTGCTCCACAGTTACTCCCGCCTTGGAGATGC
>JBFRWD010000060.1:0-18303 GCA_051439425.1 Synechococcus sp. | reverse complement strand
ACCCGCGCGGGCGTGTGGGGTCTGGGGGGCGCGGAGATGTGAAACCCCCACCGGGCGCGGGGGCGGGGGCGGCAGCGGGAGAGGGAGCGGGAGAGGTCGAGGTCGAGGGAGCGGGAGAGGTCGAGGGAGAGGTCGAGGGAGAGGTCGAGGTCGAGGTCGAGGGAGCGGGAGCGGTCGAGGTCGAGGTCGAGGAAGAGGTCGAGGGAGCGGGAGCGGTCGAGGGAGCGGAAGAGGTCAGCGGCAATAAAAAGAGCTAGTCCCCGTTTTGCTTCTGGAAGGTAGTTATCTTTGGAATCTTCTGTAATCTCTTCAGCCCAGGCGACAAGTTTTTTGATTTTTGAAGATACGGTAGATGACTTTATTTTGCTTTCCATCGCCAGCAGAACATCATCAGCTTGCTTGACTCCTACCAGCAGTAGAAAAGCCTCTTTCCACCGTTCATCGAATAGATGGCTCTCGATCACCCGTTTGAGATACTTGCCGGGATTATCTGCAATCTGCACCGCAGCCAAAAATTCTTGCAAAGTTAAATGCGAAAACGAATAAATATCCGTACCCCGTTCTGCCAAGATTCCGTGCTGAATCTCGATTGCCTTTAAAACAATATTTCCATCTACCCGTTTCTCATCTGGCAAAATTTCATCTTTCAAAACCGTCTCGATTTTGCGTGCCAATTCCCGACGCGGAAAGAACAAGCGATCATCTTCAAAAAAGTCAAATGCAATTGTCGCTAACAGTAGTTCTTTCGCTCGCGTATCCAACCCCCTATATGGTTTATCTCTTTCAAGTTCTTTGGAGGCGTTCCATTCTTCTAGCAGCACCCGCAAAGCTCGGTCGTACAACGTCGCTCGTCGTAACGGCAACTCCCCACCTTTTTCAAACAGCAAGCACACCAGCGTCAGCAACAGCGGCGTCTGAGCCAGTTCTTTTACACCCACTGACTCAGCCCTAGAAACCTCCTCCCAGCAATCGTTGGCGCGATTACTCCCTTTCCCAAACCAGTGGTCGATAAAGTCCCGAATCTGCTCGCCATCAAACTCGGCAACGCCGACATCCGTAAACCGCCGAAAATTCTGGTTGTAAGCAGCGATCCTACAGGAAGCTATAAAGCGATTCTTCGAATAGCGATCTACAAAATCCTGAATCTGTGTAACTGCATCGCTGCGATTGGCCGTCGGTACCTCATCCAACCCGTCTAGCAACACCAGCAACTTCCCTGCCTTCAGTGCGCTTTCCGTAAATTTCTGCGGTTCCGGAAATCTGCAAGTTTCAAACTCTTGAGCTATGTAGCTCTCGATGTCAATGGGCAGCTCTTTAAACCGCTTCAATTCCACAAATACTGGAATGCACTCGTGATGAAAGCCCTGCTCTTGCTTGAATTGCAGCGCTTCCATTCCCATCTTTCGTAGGAATGTAGATTTTCCAGCACCAGGCCCACCCAGCACCATCAAGTACTGTTCGCCATTTGCCATCTCGTAACCCAGCTTTGTCTCGCAGTCGGTTAGTCTGAATGATCGCTGTTTGGCTGTCCGAAACGCTTCCTCAATCGTGTCAATCGACTCAAATTTTTGAATCGAGCTGCGATCCAGAAGCCTCACTTTGACGTAGATGTCATCCAGCGGAGTAGGTCGAGACATCCCCAGGATCTTGAGAATTCCATTCCGTTCCTTATAGTTATCTTGATACTTACCCAGCAAGATATGTAGCCATTGCTCGAAGCTTGAATACCCACTTTTAGCGAAGCCACCAGTGGCTTTCATCATGGGCAATATAAGTGGCAGAAGACTCTTGGCTAATGCCGCAGTACTTGGATCGATCACGCTAATATCTCGAAGCAAACGCTATTTCGAGGATAAGGCTGGGCTTCAAAAGTGCAAGCTACCATGTAGTCATGTTGCTACATTCCGAGATGAGCACTCTAAAAACGATATCCAGCCGTGAATTCAATCAAGATGTCAGCGGAGCCAAGCGAGCCGCCGAAGATGGCCCCGTCTTCATTACAGACAGAGGTACCCCAGCCCATGTCCTGCTAACAGTAGAAGACTACTACCGACTCTTGGGCACCACCGAAAGCGTGGCCGACATGCTAGCCATGCCCGAAAGCGCCGACATCGAATTTGACCCCACCCGCACGACAAACGTCACCCCCCGAGAGGTTGACCTGACGTAATGTTTCTGCTCGATACCAACGTCGTCTCCGAGCTACGCAAAGTCGGCAGCCAATCCGCCAACCCCAACGTCGAACAATGGGCCAAAGCCACCCCAGGCGAACAGACCTACATTTCAGTCATCACACTATTTGAGCTAGAGCGCGGCATCCTCTTAGCCGAACGCAAAGATCGATCTGAAGGCAAGATTCTCCGGCAATGGTTCGAAGACCGGGTGCTGCCACAGTATGCAGAGCGCACCATTCCCATCACCGCTGATATCGCTCGCCGCTGCGCCACCCTCCACGCCCCCAACCCCATTCCCGATTACGATGCATTGATTGCCGCCACAGCCCTAGTCCACAGCCTCACCGTCGTGACCCGAAACACCGAAGACTTTGAACGAACAGGAGTCAAGCTCCTCAATCCCTGGCAGCAAAGCACAACTTGATAGCTGAGTGAAGATCGCACACTTAAATGAGGGGATATCCTGTGGCGCGGGACGCGATCGCCCATAAAAATAGAACAACTAAATGGGACAACCCCAAGTAGCAGCCACCCAATGCTGGACTGCATCCACTAATTGTTAGTTACAGCTCTTGCCACATAACCTCGCTCGTGGAGTACGAAATGCCTGCAGAGCCACCCTTCAGCCAGGATCTCTTACTCGTCTGGGAGGAATATCGCAGAGCCGCCAAGCGATCGCGACAGCTTAAACGAAAAGTGGATGCATATCGCATCTCCGGCCTATTACTGGTCGTAACCGGTGCAATTCTGGGCGTCCTGGCTAGCCAGTTAGACACCCTAGAACAGCTTTCAAAAATCTTTGCCGTAGCCAGTGCCATCTTTCTCGGCGTCGCCGCCTTCCTCAGTAACCACATCCTCGACTCCCAATACGAAAAACAGTGGGTTGTGGCCCGTTCTCAAGCCGAAGCCCTCAAATCTCAGGCATACATCTACCTCGTCCAAGCTCCCCCCTACAACGGCCCAGACCGCGACGAAAAACTGTCGAGCAAAATGCAGGAAATTCTAGGGGAGCTTTTGGCAGAACCTGTTTCGCTAACAGAAGACGAGAAACGGGAGAATCTGCCTAAAAACTGGTTCTCAATGGATGACTACTTAAAGCAACGAGTCACCGATCAAATCGAAACATACTACGAGCCCAAGGCGATCGCCTCCCAACGTATGCTGACACTGCTCAAATCCATCAGCTTCGTGCTCGGTCTATCGGGTGCAGTTTTAGGAGGCATCAGTGCCGCCGATATCGATTGGTCTGCGGCCTGGGTTGCCGTCATAGGAACCATTTCAGGCGCAATAGCAGCCTTCACCTTTGCCGGTCGATACCGCTACCTCATGACCAGCTACACCCTCACCGCTCGACGGCTCAAGTGGATCGCTAATGCCTGGTATCGGCTACCAGACGACGAAAAAGCCCAAAAAGTCGGCTCCTACGTCCGCAAATTTGAAGACGCCATCTCCGTTGAAAACAATTCTTGGTTCGCAGAATGGACGAACAAAGACGATGAGAAAATCGCAGACAGTCAGGCCTGACATCCCACTCACTTCAATTACTCACCAGCACATCCAACCGACAAAGCACTTTCAATCGCCAGTGTTTAGTCAATTACTGCTTGGCAATCAGCGCATCCAATGACCACTTGCCACCACCGTAAACGAAGTACAGCGCATACAAAGTCGCGTACAAAGACGCCGTTTCTAGCGGAGAAACCTGCAGCCCGTCAGCCTTGAGGTGAAACAAAATAGCGACGCCCATTGTGCCCAACAACGCTAAGGCATTTAAGCGGGTCAGCAACCCAAGCGCCAGCAACCCAGAACTGACAATCTCAACGTAAGCGGCACAATACGTGAAAAATACCGGGAACGGCAGCCCAATTAACGTCACAACGTTATCCGCAAACCCTTGTACGTCCTCAAGCTTGCTGAAGCCGTTGTGAACCATCAACACCCCCACAAACAATCGGGCCACCAACCAAATCGCTTGCACAGCAGCATTATCCGGAAGGCTAGACCCTAGAAACTTTTGAGGAAGCGATAGTGCCGTGTCAGGGCTCGTGGTCTGGGGTTCCATAAAAGTCTCGGAGAAAAAGTGCTGGAAACGTAACCGTGCTAGAACTAGCCGCGATACTTAGTCAGTACTGCACCGCGATCGCCACTGTCAAGCCACCACCAGGTTGTATAGCAATCCGCTGTAAGGTCTGAAGTACGAGGCCAGCTCAAACCCTAGATCGACTGAGAAAAATCGCTAGAGGCACCTCCATAGCTGATTGCAGAAAGCTATACGAACTTAGCAAAACCGTTCCGGACATCTGTCTGGCAATTTGTCCGATGCCACCCTTGCAGCCCCCATGCCCAACCAGCAAAACTTTCACCGCTCTCAAAAAAGCGACAACCTGAGACGCTCTGGCTGGAGACAACGGCTGGCCAGATGGGGGCTCGGTGGACTGCTGCTATTGTTGGCGATTCTGGCGATCGGGTTAATACCCGTCAACAACGGCTTCTCTCCTACATCAGATGGCGTGGAAATTGCTGTGATTTCTAACGCCATACATGCTGACATCATCGTTCCAGTCCGCACTGACGAAATGGACTGGCTAAACCACTTCGACAAGCTCAACTTCCCCAGCGATGTTTCCGCCTACTCTCATGTTGCGATGGGATGGGGAGACCGAGGCTTCTTTCTCGAAACACAGACATGGGCCGACTTTAAACTCTTAACTGCAGCCAAAGCGCTATTTTGGCCCACCCCCTCTTGCTTGCACGTCACCTTCACTCGCCCCGAGCTATTCGAAGGGGCTGCATCGGTCACGATCTCCCCCGATCAATACCAACAACTGGTTGCTGTTATGAGGCGATCGCTCGCCCTTGACGACGCCGGACATCCAATTCCCATTCCAGGCTATTCCTACTCGTCAACAGATACCTTTTTTGAATCTCGCGGATGGTATCACCTATTCAACACCTGCAATTCCTGGGCCGGTCAAACACTAAAAGCGGCTGGCATTCGCGTCCCCTGGATGTCACCGCTACCCAAAACACCCGAATTATATTTTTAGAATCCACTTAACCCGGCCATAACCCCAATCCACACCAACGTCCTGCAGGATGGCTGGTAACAGAGATTGACCTGTCAAACCCATGAAATTCAATCGCAGACATTTTTTGATGATGTTGGGCGTCAGCGCTGGTGCCTCTGCGGCCTCCACTTTCACTCCATGGCCTGATTTCTCGGAGATGGGAGCCGTCTCCGCAGCGTCCATCCCCTTTCCTACCCTGTTGGGCGCTATGCCCATTCTGACTAGCGGTATCGAAGGGGATGCCCCCCAAATTGAGGCCTACTCGGAATTTACCGTCTCCGATGATGTCGTCTTGCCCGCAGGCTACACCTACGACATCGTTGCTGCTTGGGGAGATGAAGTCGGCGATTCCCGCTTTGGCTACAACAACGACTACCTCTCCTTTGTCGAGACCTCCCCCGGCGAGGGCTTCCTCACCATCAACTTTGAATACATCAGCGGTGCCACTTGGCTGGCTACCTTCTCGAAGGTGATTGGTGGTTCCGTTGAACTCGGCACTGTCATGGCCGCTCTCTCCGAAGACGGAGCCATTGACGTCTTCAGCCTCGATGACAGCGATCCGGTCAAGGCAGAGTTGCTGCCCGTTGCTCGCGAAGCCATGATCGACCAAGGCATGGGGGTGATCTCTATCCGCCGCACTGCAGACGGCAGTTGGGAGCGGACTTTTTCTGAGAGCGATCGCCGCATTACCGGCATCTCCGGCCTAGAAGATGGTCGCTATCTCAAGGCCACTGGTCCAGCCGTCGCCATCTTCGAAAAAGTCGATCGTCAAGGCTACGACGACGGCCTCGGAGCACAGATTATCGGTACCTTCGCGAACTGCTCCGGTGGCACCACCCCTTGGGGGACTGTTCTGAGCGCTGAAGAAAATTTCCAAAGCCAAGTGGTCGAACCTGTCTTCGCGGACGGTTCCTCCCCCAGCCCTGCCGAATCGCCTGTCTTCGTTGGTGACGGAGTCTTTATCGGCCACGGCAATACCTTTGGCCTTGCCGGAAATAAGTACGGCTGGATGGTTGAAGTTGACCCTGCCAATCCCGATGACTTCGGTACCAAGCACACCTGGCTGGGCCGCTTCCGCCACGAAGCTGTTGCCATCCGCGCTGAAGCTGGTGCTCCGCTGGCCGTGTATTCGGGATGCGATCGCCGCAGCGGTCATGTCTACAAATTTGTCAGTACAGACTCTGTTTCAGACCCGACTGATAAAGGTAACTCTGCGTTGATGAGCGACGGCATGCTCTATGCCGCCAAGTTCTATGCAGACGGTACCGGCGAATGGATTGCCCTCAATCCCGATACCCCCGTGAACCCCGTCCGTCCCAGCGAAGTCTTCGGAGACGACAACGAACCGTTAGTGGTGCTGCCCCAGCGTCCTGAAGGGGGAGTGTTCAAAGCCACGTCTGATGCTGAGATTGATGCATTTAGCGATCGGTTCTCTACTCTTGCGGATCTCTACGAGGGCTCTGTTGACGAGAAGCAAGGGGCCATTCTAATCGACGCCCACTACGCTGCTAACGCCGCAGGAGCCACCACCACCGCCCGTCCCGAAGACACAGACTTAGCCCCCGACGGTAGCCTGTTTATTGCCTTTACTTCCGGTAGCCCCGGCAGCGACGGTGGCCCAAACAAAACGATCTTCAGCGTTGAGGGTGCTGCTTACGAGCACGGTTGGATCTTCAAGCTGATGGAGGATGATAATGCCCCCGCAGCGATGACGTTCACCTGGGAGCAAGCCGCCGTGGGGGGCGAGCCTGCCGAGGGAGGATTGGGCTTCTCTAACCCCGATAATCTGGAGTTTGACGGTAACGGAAACCTGTGGATGGTGACGGACATGTCCAGCAGCCGTCAAAACACAGCGGTTCCTGCCGGTCGAGTGGATGACGAGGGAGATCCGTTGAGCCAGTCCAGCCTGCGCGGTCTGTTTGGTAATAACTCCATTTGGTTCATCCCCACGTCTGGAGAGAATGCCGGACAAGCGTATCTGTTTGCTTACGGACCGATGGACTGTGAAATGACCGGCCCCTTCGTGACTGCAGACAATCGCACTTTATTCCTGGCTGCTCAGCACCCCGGCGAAGTCAACGGTACCCGGCAGGATATGGCATCCGAGGTGCGCGAATACGAAATGCGTACCACGGGCGGCACTCCTTTTATGCAAAAGCGCGAGGTTCCCATCGGTTCCAACTGGCCGGCCAAAATTGCCAATGCGGCACCGCGCCCTGCTGTTGTGGCTGTGCGTCGCACCGACAACCAGCCTCTAGTTTAGGACTGAGGTGTATGGCAATTCGCTGTAAGGTCTGGAGTGTTGAGACAGCTCAAACCCTTGATTTACGAAAAAATGGCTTGAGGATTCTCCATAGCTGATTGCCGACAGCTATATATTTTCATGCCACAGGACTGAATGCTGCACACGACAGGTACGGTGGCGGCTATCTCGATTGGCTCTCAGACTCCGAGCAGTGGGTTGGGGTGGCCGCCGATCGCTGTAGGCAAATGAGTCATCGATCGGTTCTCCAGCCTTGCTAGACCAAATATTCCAGCCCCAATCTCAGGATGCTGCGATCGAGTTCTTCAATCCAAACGATCTTGGCGGCGATGGGTTCTCCACGCCCCATGCTCACCGTGCAAGCATCACCCTCGTACAAGGGTGCGTCGGCCACGACCACCACCCCGACGCCGGTTAACGAGCCATCGGTCGCCAGTCCTGACATCTGAATCAGGCCATTTTCTGATTGCACTCGTAGGTTTAGGACCAACCCCGCCCCTTGAAAGGTACGAGGTTCCTCCCTACGATTCCACATTTGGACCAGCATGTTTTCAGGATTCAGTGGTAAGTCCATACCCTAGTTTCTCGGTAGCGATCGGTTTGCGAGACGTTATTTCAGCCAGCGAAGTAGTTATCCAATCTGAGTCCTCTCAGAGTTGTATTGTTGTCTGGCTGTATTCACTGCACTCACGGTACCCATTCCCCAATCGAGAGATATAGCAAGGGCTATACCGCTGTTGAAGTTGGCTGGTCATTCTCAGATACCGATGTGCTGTCGTGCAGGCTACGGTTGTCCGGCAAGGACTCTTCCTACGGCCCTCAATGCGGAACGATGATGGGCTGAGAGCGCGGATAAGTCTGCATGGGGCCGGTGTCCTCATCTTTGTAACAACATGCAACAAAGCCCGCAGACGCTCGAACCGCACCTGTATTCTGGAACCTGTCTGGACATCTCTCTATGCCTTTATCCGCGCCGATTTGGGGCAGGACATCCCCTCGAAATTGAGAGGTCGATGTTGGCCCAAACGAAGTCTCGGAGAGGCGTAGAATGAAAAACAGCTTAATAAATCTGGTGTGGCTGGCGGTTTCCCTTCTGGCTGCGCCCAATTGGCATAAAACAGGGAGTTTACATATCGATGGGCATTAACGCGTCAGCAGGTACGGTTGTCTCTCGTCCTCGCCTTTACCAAACTGTTGCAGTCTCCACTATTTCCCAAGCAGAGCAGCAGGATCGCTTCCCCAATTCAACCGAATTAGAGCGGCTGACAGATTTTTACCGTGGTGGCCAATTGCGCCTCCAGGTTGCCCAGGTGATTTCCGAAAATTACGAAAATATTGTCAGTAGCGCTGCCGGACGCATTTTTACGGGCGGTACGGCCATGGCTTACCTCGAAAAGCCTGAAGAAGTCGAGCCGGAAGCGATCGCCAACATGGTTCAGACCGGTAGCGGCGATGCCACCGCACTGGGTACGGACTTCGTCGTGTCTTCCGGTGGCGGTTTTGGGTTTGCCATACGGGATTTGTTTGGTGCGACCGCCGTTCAGGTTCCCCCTGGTTTCCGCCCCATCGACGTCAACCGCTACGGCGTCTCCAACATGACCAAGTCCTTGCGAGATATGGCTTGGTTCCTGCGATACATCACCTACGCGATCGTGGCGGGCGATCCCAGTATTTTGGCCAACAACACCCGCAGCCTGCGCGAGATTATCGAAGAAGCCTGCTCCACCGAGTCCACCCTGGTGGCCTTGCGCGTCATGAAGCAAACCGCCGCCAACCTGTTTAAGGACGCTCCCGATGCTTTGGCGGTTTCCAACCAATATTTCGACGTTGCTCTCACCGAATTTGACGCTCCTGCTCCCTCCAATCAAATCCGTCAGCGCAAGGCTAATACTGGCGTTAAGCTGCAGGGTTTACAATTGCCCGAGATTTATAACGCGGCTGCCGAGCAAGTGCTCAAGTTCACCATGAAGCCCGGCATGACCGAACAGGAAAAGCAGTCGGTCATTAAAGCTACCTACCGTCAGGTGTTCGAGCGGGATGTCCGCCGCGCTTACGGTACCAGCGTTAGCGACCTAGAATCCAAGGTCAAGAACGGCGACATCTCCGTTAAAGAATTCGTCCGTCGTTTGGGTAAGTCTCCTGCATATCGCAAGGAGTTTTACGAGCCGTTCGTCAACAGCCGCGTCGTAGAACTGGCGTTTCGCCACTTCTTAGGCCGTGCCCCCGAAACCACTGAAGAATTCTCCGCCTATTTCGAGATCGTCACCAAAAAGGGACTGGCGGCATTGGTCGATGCCATCGTCGATAGCGCTGAGTATGGTGATTACTTCGGTGAAGAGACTGTCCCCTACCTGCGCAAGCTAGGTGTGGAAGCTCAGACTAGCGCCAACTGGGGAGCGAAGTTTAACCTCTACAACTTCTCGGCCCCCCGCCGTAAGGTACCTCAGTTCATCACTCTGTTCTCTGACTACAGTGGCCCGCTGCCCGATCAGCATGCCTACGGTAAGGGCAATGATGGGTTGGAAATTCAGTTTGGTGCCATCTTCCCGAAAGACACTATCAACCCCAGCGATCGCCCTGCTTTGATCAATAAAGATGTTCAGCGTCTGCTGGTATCCAGCGGCATCCGTCCCGAATTCTCCAACGCTGCTACTGATGGCCCCACCTTCCGCACCAGCCGCTTGGTTCCGACGGTGATTCGCCTCAACGACATTCCTTCCAAGCGTAGTTTCTCGATTGGTAACCGTTCTGGTGCCACCGGTAGTGAAGCTTCTGCACAGCAGGTATTGCGAGCTTGCTACGTGCGGGTCTATGGTTTTGAACCCTACAGTGGTCAGCGCTTGGATGTGTGGGAAAACAAGCTGGAGAACGGTGACATCACAGTTCGCGAGTTTGTCCGCCAGTTGACTAAGTCCAAGCTGTTCCGTGACAAGTACTGGTCTACCCTCTATGTTGTGAAGGCTATTGAGTACATGCACCGCAAGCTGCTGGGTCGTCCCACCAAGGGCCGTCAAGAAATCAACGCTTACTTCGATATTGCATCTAAGGATGGTTTCTACGCAGTTGTGGATGCCATGGTTGATAGCAAAGAATACGAGACTGTATTCGGCGAAGACACAGTACCTTACGAGCGCTACGTTACCCCCGGTGGTTTGGCTCTCCGCAATATGCGTCTGGGCTCCACTGCACAGAGCACCACGTCGATGGTGCCTCTAGGGTCTCCGGTTGCGGCTCCAATACCTGCTGCCAAGAAGAGCTTTTCTCGTTAGTAACAAAAGCTATAGCAGTGGCCACATCACTGCGGTCATGTCAGTTATGTTCAGTCCTGACTGCGATTAGGAAATCCTTGTCCTAACTGACATGGCAAGCTTTGATTCGTAAGACATCAGCTCCCAGGCTAGTTCTGTCTGATGCGAAACCCGTCACCGTGAACGGTGACGGGTTTCGTTATGTAAACCTAGTTCATGCATCTTCAAAGGAATCTCAAGAGAATTCGGCGACAATGATTACCAGGCATAGTGTTTTGCATTGTCTTGCCTCAACACAACACTGCCAATTTCAGGTGGTTCGACCACCGCTATATCGGATATTCAATTTCTAACATCGCGATCGCGCCTGGCGCGCAGGAGGACACATGGTTGACTTTCACGATCGCCTTTCCCATCCCTACGCTTCGGTAGCCATTGGAGAATTTAGAGCGGGCCGCTTTGAAGAAGCCCAGCAACTGTACGAAAAAGCTGTATCCACCTACCGCGATGGTTTTCAAGGGGCGTATCTGCTGAGGGAGCCGGATAGCGATCGCGGCATGTCTGTGATTTTCTGGGAAACGCAAGCGGCCATGGATGCCAGTAAGGGCGAAGTTCACGATGCGATCTTGCGCCAAATGAACCCGCTGTTTGCTGCCAGACCTTTGTTAGATAGTTACGAAATCGCCTGCAGCGTTCAGGCCGCTGAAGACGAACCCGCTCACTAGCAATTTGGAGGTCCACCAGGTTTACAATTCAGCCCCCTTTGGCTCGGCATTGGAGGCTCAAGTTTAGATTGAGAAGCTTTGAGCTTGCTAGACTGCAGTGAGTTTTTTGGCCTCTGCCACGTATCGAACGTAATTCTCCAGCATGTGCAGCCCTGCCTGGGATGACTTCTCGGGGTGGAATTGTGTGGCCATGACCGCCCCCCTGGAGATCGCGGCTGTGACTGTTTGGCCGCCGTGGGTGACAGTGGCTGCTGTCCAAGCGGGATCATCGGGGGAGCAATAGTAGGAGTGGACGAAATAGGCCCAGGGAGACTCGCCGAGTTCTCGCCATAGAGGAGCGTCAGGTTGAGTAAACTTGAGGCGATTCCAACCCATGTGGGGAATGGTGATGCTGGGTTCGGGCACGAACCGCTGTACTGTACCGGGAACGATACCCAAGCCGGTTTCCTGGCCTTCTGTGCTGCCGTCAAACATTAACTGCATCCCCAAACAGATGCCTAATAATGGCTGCTGGCGGGCAATAGCTGCTTTCAGCGGTTCTTCAAATCCGTGCTTGCGCAAGCTACGAATTGCTGGGTCAAACGCACCCACGCCGGGTAATAGCAATCCGTCAAATCGCTCTAAATGCTCGGGATGCTGCAGGATCGTCACGTCGGCTCCTACATTCTCTAGCCCCTTACAGGCCGAGTGCAGGTTGCCCATTTCGTAATCGATGACGGCAATAGTGGCGATCGCCATTCTGATTCTCCTGTCTCCAATCCCATGCAAATGCGATGATGGCTCTAGTGTGCCATTCCCCAGACCTGCTGCAGCACCAACCCAGAGCTTTCTCTTGCATTATTCAGCACTGAATGGCTTTGCCTGACGCTGAGCAGATACTCATGCCGCGCACATCCCAGGCGCGCATATCCCAGACGCGCATACCCCAGAATCAAATGCATTAGCATCCTCCATTCACCCCATATCCCATTGTCCCTGCACCAGCTTCGCCATTCTAAACTTGTCCGCTGGTTGTCCGCCTTGTTGGGGCTAGCGATTCTCCTACTGGCTATCTATACCATTCGGTTGCAGTTGCAAGACTACAACTTCGCGGATGTCTTGCGAGCGATGGATGCGATTGGTGCTCGCCAGCTGTTGGGGGCACTGATGCTGACGATGCTCAGCTATACAGCGATTGCTGTCTATGACATTCTGGCGTTTCGCTACATTCGCCACCCTTTGCCCCCTCTCAAAGTAGCGCTGTCTGGATTGGTTACCTACGCCATCAGCCCAAACATCGGGTTTGCATTCTTTACCGGTGGGGCATTGCGCTACCGCTTGTATTCTGCCTGGAATGTGACTGCGATCGAAATTGCGGAAGT
Source organism: Synechococcus sp. (assembly GCA_051439425.1). GTDB lineage: Bacteria > Cyanobacteriota > Cyanobacteriia > Thermostichales > PCC-7336 > PCC-7336. The sequence continues at coordinate 5,464 of JBFRWD010000060.1, read as the reverse complement.
GATTGTGTTCTCTAACCTCAGCTTGTGGGTCGGAGTATGCACTGTTGCTGGAGCAGTGTTTGTTATGGCTCCGATTCCAGTGCCGACTCACATTGCAATTCCGTTGGGGTCGCTGCGACTATTGGGGGTTGCGTTTGTGGTGTTGGCGGCAACATACCTTGTGCTGGCCGCTACCCTGAAACGGTCGCTGCAAGTGGGCGATCGTTTCATTCGGTTTCCGTCGTTCAAGCTGGCAGTGAGTCAAATTGGTGTGTTTGCAGCTGATTGGGGATGTGCTGCGGCGGCACTGTTCCTCCTGCTCGGTCTACCTGGCACAGTATCGTTTCCTCAATTTTTCAGCGCTTACGTTGTCGCACTGGGGTTGGGACTCTTGAGTACCGTACCTGGAGGTGTGGGGGTATTTGAAACTGTCATGCTGCTGTTCCTCAGTCAATTTGCTGCCGAACCGGACATCCTGGGTGCTCTAATCGTTTTTCGGTGTTTGTATTACTTCCTGCCGTTCGTTCTGTGTGTGGCTGGGTTAGGAGTATACGAGCTATGCCGCTCTTTCTACCGTTTGCCCTAGTCAGACAGACCGTTCCTATCTCGCCCACTAAGCTCATAGAGCGTGTGCCATTTCAGTTAGGGCAAAGGTTTCCCGATCACAGTCAGGGTTGAACGTAGCTGCAATGTCCGTAGTGGTATGGCCATCGCCATACTGCAATTTCTTCCGCGCTCAGTTGTCAGAAATAACTCGAAATAGGGTATAGCTTGTATATTAAAATTCTTTTTAGCGGATAATAACGCTTGATGAACTGCTGAAATGTGGATTGTTGAGTCTGTTCGTGTTGGCGCCTGCACCGCTGAATGGTAGCCAGCCTGCGGTGGATGTTGGGGATGAATGCCGATTTTAGATCGTCCGTTGGCTGTGCGCTTAGAGTGGGGCTCGTTCCCGTTACGATCGCGATCGCAGCGTTAAGCTCTGTGCCGATTGCGCTGGCTCAAGAGCTTGAAATCCGCCAATTAGAAGAGTTTTTACATCCCACACCAGCGCTCCCTCCTGCACCCTCGGTTGCTCCCGTTGCACCTGCTCGAGTTGCACCTCCTCCCGTTGCTCCAGCACCTTCGCCCGAGCAGCTAGCGATCAACAGCCATCGGGCCGGAACGCTGGGTCGTTGGACTCAGTTGAATGATGGCTTTTACCAAGATCTGTATTCTTTTGAGGGGGCAGCGGGCGAATCGATTGCCATTAATGTCATTGGCACTTCCGATCCCAGGACGATGCTCGATCCCTTCATTCGATTGATCGGCCCTGACGGCGAACTCGTCGCTGAGGATGATAACGGTGGTGGTAACTCCGAGCGGGGAGATGCTCGCCTTGTTTTAGAGCTACCAGAAACCGGAACTTACACCCTTATTGTGACTACAGCGACTCCAGCCGATAAAGGCCGATATGCTCTGAGTGTTGGTGTGTATTAATAAGCCTTGCAAGGCTAAGTACAGGACAAAAACTCAAGAGACTGTCGAAAGAGTGCTTTTTTCTGCTGCCGATTGAGGATGACAGAGCGTAGACGGTTGAATAGCGGAAGATGCTGCACTCCCTTCTGCGGAGATTCTTGATGGAGATGGGATTAGTTTGATGTAACCATGCACCCAAATAAATAGCCCAAGCCAAAATCAGAGCGAGCCAAGTAAAGAGCTTGCCCGAGCGCTCACAATCGCGCCAGTGAGTATCTTCAGGCCGAAACCCGCGAGTTTTTACACGCAAAAGAAGGTTTCAATGTTCCAGCGTTGGGCGCGATCAGCAATGGCTGAGTGAGGAGTGCTCTGGGTTGCAATGAACAGAAGAGAGCCATCATCCAACTTCAAGGCTGCAAGATACGGCCAATGTCCCCAAAACCTTCGCGTCTTGCGCAGAGCCCACTGATGTCCAAGTGGAAGGTCACCAAAGACAGTCATAAGGAGCGTCGTCCATCAAACAGCTTGTGATTGCTCTTGATATACATGCAAAACGGCGTCTTGGGAGCTGCTTTGGGACAGCTTGAAGCACAACCTGACAAATGAACTCTCTATCGCTGCACAGCTGGGAGAGTTGGACGCCCCCAAAGTGTTCGAGAAAACGAGCGAACAGGTTCATCCGCTCCAGAGTATTGGAATGGCCACGCTTATCCAGCATGCTCCACACCAAGGGAATGGCGAATCCACGATGAACCACTCCTAGCACCAATCTGCTCAAAAGGATTTGGTATGGGCTGTTTAACCTCGTGCATAGGGGATACGTTTGGGTGTGGTTATCCTTCGAGCCCCCTGCCTCTAATTCTTTTCAAGCTTTTGTCCTGTACTCGGGATATTTATATTCATGGTATAAATAGGTATATTCACCGAGGCAAAAACGACTTAAATCTTATGGGGTCAAATCCCTTTGAGTTGTATGAATCGTTTGCTGTAGTCCAAAGTTAGTATCTTTTTTGATGCCTTTAGGTCTATAAGATGACACTTCCAAGCCTGTTGAGGCTTGGATTCCCAATATTAAAATCCCATTTTTTGAATTTCCTGGTCTTTAGAGCTGTTTCTATTTAAAGTCAGCTTTTCCGTCGTCAGCAAGATGCTGGTGACTAGTGTGCCTGGACTTAATTACGAGCGCTATTGTTGGGCGGAGTGATTGATGTTTTCGGCTGAATTGTTCGGATAACGCTTGATTCTTTTGGAATTTCGCGAGAGATGAGATAGCCCCTCAATACCGATTTCGGATCGTTCTGAAGAGCCCCAGTCAGGTTTAGCTGGGCGAGCATCAATAATTTAGGAGGAGTCATTTAAATGTCCGGCAGTCTTTTCAATCCCCCAATAGACGGTGTTGTCTTAGTTGGCACCGATGATGGTAATGGTCTCACCGGAAGTAAACTCAACGACGATATTTCGGGCTTGGGTGGAAACGATCGTCTATCTGGCCGGAATGGCCTGGATATGCTGGATGGTGGTAGCGGTAACGATCGGCTGTTTGGGGGCAACGATGCTGACCAGTTGTTGGGTGGAACAGGTAGCGATACCCTGTTCGGTCAGGGCGGTGGCGACTTACTGTTTGGCAACTCGGGCAACGATACGCTCGACGGTGGAAGTGGCAATGACCACTTAGATGGTGGTGAAAGTAATGACAAGCTGTTGGGTAAATCGGGAAATGACACGCTTGTCGGTGGTTTAGGCCAAGATTTCATGCTTGGTGGGAGCCAGGACGACGAGCTTCTGGGAGGGGAGGGAAATGACTTTATCCGTGGTGATTCGGGGAATGACCTGATTGATGGTGGGTTGGGGAATGACACCATCCGTCTGGGAAGTGGTCAAGATATTGCGGTGCTGCGGCCTGGAGATGGCAAAGACACGATTCTCGATTTCAGAAACGGAGTGGACAAGCTTCGTCTCGAAGACGGATTGCGCTTTGAGGATTTGGAATTCATCGGTCAGGGGCGAAACACGCTGATTCGCATTGATAAACCCGGAGATCCGAACGACGGTGAAGATTTGGTTCTGTTGCAGAATATCCGCGTTGGCCAACTGGACCAGAATGATTTTGAGAGTACGACTCCACCTAACGATGCTCCGACGATTACCAGCCCAGCAACAGCCAGTGTCCCCGAGAATCAAACCAGTGGCATTGATGTTCAAGCCACTGACGATGCAGATTCAGAAGGCTCAGGGTTGACCTACAGCTTTACTGGAGGAGCAGACCAAGCTCTATTCAACCTGGATGCTTCCACCGGTGTGGTCACCTTCGCGGCCGCTCCAGATTTTGAAGTACCCGGCGATGCCAATGGGGATAATGACTACGAACTTCAGGTCACTGTGACCGATTCCGGTGGGTTGATCAATGTTCAAGACCTAACCATTAGCGTTACCGATGTAGTGGAAAACACGGCACCGGTGATTACCAGTGATGGCGGTGGGGCGACGGCTGCGGTCTCGATTGATGAAAACACCACAGTGGTCACCAATGTCCAGACGCTCGACGATCTCGATGCCGAAGGAGCTGGCCTGATTTACAGCATCACGGGTGGCGATGACCAAGCCTTCTTCACCATTGATGCCACTACTGGCGAGCTTAGCTTTATTGCTCCCCCTGACTTTGAAAATCCCCTCGATGGCGGCACCAATCCCACCGATAACGACTACGAGGTCCAGGTCACAGTCACCGATTCGGGGTTACTGACCGATACCCAAGACATCACGGTTACCGTTAACGATGTGGTGGAAACCTCCGGCCTGTTTACCGAAAACGAGGACACTATTGATTTCAACTCTGTTGTCACTGGTACCTATACCGATGGCACCCAATACGATGCACTGGGCGGCAATGACATGGTCACGCTGCCTGAAAACTCTGCTGAGGCGGCGGAAGCTGGTTATGTGGAGGGTACACCTTTTAATGCGGGAGCTGACAACGATACAGTTATCGGTGGGGCACTAGATGATTTAATCTTCGGTGGTTTAGGTGGCGATCTTCTAGACGGTGGCTTGGGCAATGACATTATTGGGTTCGAGAACCCTGGTGCTACCCTGTCAGGTGATGTAGATACAGTTGTCTTCCGGCGTGGCGATGGGTTTGATACGGTCTTCGGGTTTGAGGACGGCATCGATAAGATTCAGCTGAAAGGCACCCTGACGTTTGACGACCTGGCATTCACATTAGATGGCTCCGATTCCATCATGACCGATACATCGACGGGTGAAGATCTAGCCCGTTTTGTTGGGGTGGGGGTTGCTGCGTTTGATAGCAGTGATTTTCTGGTGGAGGTGCCTGTCTTTACCAGTAGCTTCATGGCGATGGTACCGGAGAATTCAACCGGTATTGTTCTTGATGTCACTGCCATTGATGATGAGGATGTGGAAGGTCTGGGACTGACCTATAGTTTCTCCACTGTTGGTGGCGGCGGTTTTGATAATGGCGCATTTAACCTAGATGCGAATACGGGTGAAATCAGCTTTATTGCGCCCCCTGACTTTGAGATGCCTGGAGATGCCGATCTGAATAATGTATATATCCTCCAGGTTGCAGCCACTGATTCGGATTTCTTAAGCACAATTCAAAATATTATCGTCACTGTCACCGATGTGGTGGAAAACACCGCACCGGTGATTACCAGTGATGGCGGTGGGGCCACGGCTGCGGTCTCGATTGATGAAAACACCACGCTGGTCACCAATGTCCAGACCCTCGACGATCTCGATACCGAAGGGGCTGGCCTGATTTACAGCATCACGGGTGGCGATGACCAAGCCTTCTTCACTATTGATTCCACCACGGGTGAGCTCAGCTTTATTGCTCCGCCTGATTTTGAGAATCCGTTGGATAGCGGTAACGATAACGACTACGAGGTGCAAGTTACCGTTACCGATTCGGGCCTATTAACTGATACCCAAGACATCACCGTCACCCCTAACGATGTAGTCGAAAACACAGCTCCGGTGATTACCAGTGATGGCGGTGGGGCGA
>JBFRWD010000059.1:0-61014 GCA_051439425.1 Synechococcus sp. | reverse complement strand
TAAGCGTTGATGGAAGGAGCGGTGAGAGCTACAGGAGCAGCATCGCCAGCAGCCAAGTCCAAGGGGAAGTTGTGAGCGTTACGCTCGTGCATGACTTCCATACCCAAGTTGGCACGGTTGATGATGTCTGCCCAAGTCGCTACACCACGACCAGATGCATCCACGATGGACTGGTTGAAGTTGAAACCGTTCAGGTTGAACGCCATGGTGCTGATGCCCAGAGCGGTAAACCAGATGCCGATTACAGGCCATGCACCCAACAAGAAGTGCAGAGAACGGCTGTTGTTGAAGGAAGCGTATTGGAAGATCAGACGACCGAAGTAGCCGTGCGCTGCAACGATGTTGTAGGTCTCTTCTTCCTGACCAAACTTGTAACCAGCGTTCTGGGACTCTTCTTCAGAAGTCTCGCGAATCAGAGAAGAAGTTACCAGAGAACCGTGCATGGCGGAGAACAGAGAACCACCGAATACACCGGCTACTCCCAACATGTGGAAGGGGTGCATCAGAATGTTGTGCTCAGCCTGAAATACCAACATGAAGTTGAAGGTTCCGGAGATACCCAGAGGCATGCCATCAGAGAAAGAACCCTGACCGATGGGGTAAATCAGGAACACTGCGGTAGCTGCTGCAACAGGTGCAGAGTAAGCTACTGCAATCCAGGGGCGCATGCCCAGACGGAAGGACAGTTCCCACTCACGGCCCATGTAGCAGAATACGCCGAGCAAGAAGTGCAGAACTACCAGCTGGTAGGTACCGCCGTTGTACAACCACTCATCCATGGAAGCAGCTTCCCAGATGGGGTAGAAGTGCAGGCCGATGGCTGCAGAAGACGGAACAATTGCACCAGAGATGATGTTGTTGCCGCCAAACAGAGAACCTTGAACAGGCTCGCGGATGCCGTCGATGTCAACAGCAGGAGCGCCTACGAAGGCGATGATGAAGGTAATGGCTGCAGTCAGCAGGCAGGGAATCATCAGGACGCCGAACCAACCTACATAAATGCGGTTGTCGGTGCTGGTGATCCACTCGCAGAACTGCTCCCATACGCTACCGCTCTCGCGGCGTTGTACTAGAGTCGTCATTTGGATTACTCCGAAGAATAATTAATGGATTACATTACGGAAGGTAACACTTGCGTAAAGTTTGGTCAAGCTCTTTCTGGATGAATTTTCCTTGTTGCTCACGGCTTTCAAAGATTTTCTGAGAGTTTTCGAGATAAAGAATTTGACTAGCCCCCTTAAATCAAAAGGTTGAATGTTCTTCGGTATCTGATGCTTTGTTTACGGAATGTAAATCCGACCGATCTCTGCGTGTTCGCGCGATCTCTTGTGACCCAAGTCAACCTGCAAGCGTTCTGTCGGACTGAAGGAGGACCCGCTCCTCCATAAGCTTGCTAACGTTATCAATACAGAAGTTGCACGTCCTGAGGGCCTGGCAGGCCATTCAGTTAGGCCGTATCTTTGGCTCTTTCATCTTGCTGACAGTTAGCTTGGTCCGTGTCAGAGTCGATGGCCCGACTGTTGCAGATGTGGACGCCTAAAACTTTTTTGCCAAAGCAGTTGAATTTTGGGATGGCTGGCGTGTAACCTTACATCTGCGAGACACGTTTGCTTTCAGCATAGATATGGCTCGCGAATATGTTGCAGTTTTGGTAGCGTGGCTGCTAAGCTAAGCAACGCAATCCTCGGTAGCTCAGCGGTAGAGCGGTCGACTGTTAATCGATTGGCCGTAAGTTCGAATCTTACCCGGGGAGTTTTCAGTCTGTTTCTTATGTTGCTCATTTGGGTTGGAGTTCTTCTCGTGCTCCAGGAAATCCCCAAGTGAGACGTTCAACTTTGCCATCTTCTGAGCAGCCAAGGTATTGACTGCACCTATTGCTCAAATATTCGCAGCACAGCTTTTTTCTTAGGAATAAGCGACGATGCGGAACATCACTCTAGTGAAGCATTAGCTGCTTGTAATGGGCGATACTGGATTTGAACCAGTGGCATCCTGCTTGTAAGGCAGGCGCTCTACCGCTGAGCTAATCGCCCTCAATGCTTGATGATAGTAGCACATACAGAGAGCATTACAAGCCCTGATTTGACATCAATTGTTCGGGTATTTCAGGGGCTTCCCTCCAGTTTCTCTCCTCAAGTGGAGGCTGTTTGGTGACACCTTCATATCCCCTCGCCGTAGCGTTGCTTCAACAAAAGCACCAACTGAAGAAGTTGCTGTCCCCGAGAGCGCGCACCCTGAACGGTTACTGCCAGAAGATGATGCCCGAAATTCCGGACTAGTCTTGCTCAAAGTTTGCGAACAACCCCTGTCACACCTCCTCCAGAAATCTGCAAATCCTGTTCTTCAGAGATATGAATGGTGGGATAGTCAGTATTCTCGGGCCGCAACTGGATATTCAAGAGCTCCAGATGTAACCGCTTAACCGTGGGCTCTCCATCTATAATTTCCACCACGCTCCCTCGATGAATTGCCTCCAGCGAGCGGTTGACCACCAGGATGTCTCCGTCCACGATGCCCTCATCAATCATTGAGTCGCCCCTGACTTGAATGTGGTTCGTAGCCGCAGGGCTGTCGATGAGGTAGTCATTTAAATCCAAGATGCATATCGATGTAGTCGTCAGCTGGAGAGGGGAATCCAGCCGGCACCCGCGATGTAAATATGGGGCGCTCCTGTCGTTTAGGACAGAGGGCTGCTGAACAAATTGTTGAGATCGTTACACTCATGGTTGTCGAGATTGGGGCTGGAGAAGACCGCTCTTGCGAGATGGGGTGAGGGTTTGAAATCAGGTGATCGACATCACCCACTTTGCTGATTGGAATGCGTTTGACAACGGTGGATTCGCTAAACCGAGACCCCGTTCCTCTGGGACGCCCGGCCCCCGGTCGTCTACTTCCATGCTGGCGGTTCTTGGCGTGTGGGTTGCCCGTAGATTGGACACTCATGACGAGGTTCAATAAGGCTTGAATCGTGTAACCCTATTCAAAAAAGGCTAGGCGGGCTGTTGTTTGGTTGACATCTGATAAGGGGCTGTCGACTGATTGGACGCGCTGTAGGCTGGTGATAGTTGTGTAGGAGAGCGATGATTGGTTGGATTGTCGCGCGAGCTGTGATGAATATTGACCTTTGACAGCGCCTGAGCAGGTGAGCTGTTGCGGTATTTCTTCAGTGCATTCGTTTTTCAAGACGTTAAGGGGTTTATGAGAGCTTGGTTGGTTGATGACACTCTGCTCGTGATTCATGGAGACGATGTGCCGGAATACAAACGCCAGGGAAGTGTTGTGCGCAACAGTTACTTCTGGGCATTGAAGTCGATCGCCGGATATGCCCCTCGCAACAATCATTGGGAGTTTGAGGCAGATGTGTGGATAGCGCTGCAGCGGATGTTGTTATCGTTTGCAGAGTCGGGATATTTGGGATTGCATGAAACACAGCTAGAGTTTCCCCTGGATGTTGCCATTCCAGATCGGTTGCGAGTGATCGCGACTTGGCAATCAGACGAACAGTCTTAAGAGAGGACGAGCGCAGATAGGGCTTTACTAGCGGCTGAAAAAGGCATTAATTCTCATCACACAACTTTCAGTCTGTCGTTTGGGGCGGCTGAACGGGATTCAAGAGCGATCGCAATTGAGGAGTCATCGCATGGCACAGAAGTGGGCGCGATGGATCAGTAAACAGTTAGAAGCAGAAAGCTTTCTCTATGCTCTAGAAACTCTAGAACTTGGCGTGAGCCGAGTATTGGCATTGATTGTGGTTGTGGTGGTCATTTCTGCAACTGCTAACCTGGCCTGGACGATTGCTGTAGAGTTATTTCGCTCCCCATTTGGTGCATTTAGAACCGAGTTAATTATCATTTTCGGTTTGATTTTAGATGTGCTGATTGCGATGGAGTTATTGGAGAATATTGCGGTTTATTTGAGACGCAGCGTGTTGCAGGTGGAGCTGGTGCTTGCTACTGCATTGATTGCGATTTCTCGGAAAATCATCATTTTGGACTTTCCTAATACACCTGCCCTCAAGCTGGTTGGCCTGGCGGCAGCCATTGCGGCTCTATCTCTGAGTTACTGGCTTGTGCGTAAGTCTAGCCAAGATATATCGAATAAAGGGTAGAGAGCAATTTGTGGTGTTCTGGCCATTCAGTGCAAGCTAATTTGCCTTGCACTTCTGCAATTGCCATAGAAAAGAGCTGCATATTACTGCAGCTCGGTTTCCTTACAGGGAAAATTGTCACCATGTGGTGAAGGTTCAACGACTGAGACTGCGCTGCTATTTGCTATAGCGCTGCTCCAGCCAAACCCGGAGAGACTCTTCGGAGTCGAACCGGTGTCGCATGCCAGTTACCGGATCGTAAGTCAGGAAATAGGGACTGCCATCTATGCCATTCATTTGGCGGATACGAGGTTCGTCGAGTGGAGCAAGGATTGAAACAATTCCCTGCCAAACAGGTTTGAGAATAGCGTTTAAACTCGGTAGCTCGCGCCAAACGATTTCTCGTTTAGTGAATGCCAATTCTAGCTTGTCTCGATCTGAAAATGGGACGCGACTGGTCATGCTAACCCTCCTTACTGTGTGTAACTGAAGGGACTTCCGTGTAGACCCTTAAGCTAGTAAATGAGCTGAAATAAGTTGCTTGAATGATTCCATTTAGTTCTGTGACTGTAAGAAGTACCTATTGGTTTAGAACATGATTACAAGATATCGAGGATGCCAGAGGCGATCAAAAAATAGGATGGATGGGTGCAATGAGTTTTATTCATGAAAGATATTGATACAGGCTGTTTGGGTCACTCCTTTGACAGGATTGGCCAATACTTTAGTAATTTGTCAGGCTCGCTATGAGGGAGGTCATTGACCTGCGAAGAATGCGCTCCAGAAAGCCGCTAGACTCTCACTTCTACGTTGACAGAGCACTAATACAACTCGTATTCCAATAACTGACAGGCGATTGCCCCATTTGAAACTGGCATCCGTTTGGAGGATTTAAGACCGATATATTTTGCCAAATCCTTATTCCCGCTCAATACGTAGGCCTTCCAACCTTTAAATCGCTGTTTCAGAACGTCTCCTAAGAGTTTATAAAAGGCTCCAAATTCGCGGCGCACGCCAATTCGTTCCCCATAGGGAGGATTGCAAATGATGACTCCACGATCACTCGGTGCTTCCACATCTGCCAATTCCCGGCAAGCAAACTCAATATGGGTGTTGAGGCCGCTAAATTTAGCGTTGGCGATTGCTTGGTCCACAATCTCTGGATCGCGATCGCTACCAAAAATCGATGCCGGAAGCTGCTTGTGTTCGTCGTCTGCCGCTTGATTAAGCAACCGACCCCAAAGCTTGCCATCAAAATCCGGCCATGACTCAAAGCCAAACCGATCGCGAAAGCTCCCTGGAGCAATGTTGAGTCCGATTAACGCAGCCTCAAGTGGCAGGGTACCAGAGCCGCAGAGCGGATCGAAAAATGGTAGTTCAGGAGTCCAGCCAGCCATCTCAATTAAGGCAGCAGCAAGAGTTTCCTTGAGGGGGGCTTTGCCCATTGCCGGACGATATCCTCGGCGATGCAGGCTGGTACCCGAACTATCCAGACTGAGGGTACAAATATCTCGGTGGAGGTGAATGTTGACACGCAAATCCGGGTCGCGGGTATCGATGCTCGATCGCTCTCCCAACTGCTGGCGTTGCCAATCCACAATCGCGTTTTTGACTTGTAGGGCTGTGTAATGACTGTGGTTGAGGGCTTTGGTCTTGCCTGTCGCATTCACAGCAAAGGTGCGATCTGGGGGGAGATGGTCGTGCCAATCTACTGCTTGAATACCTTTGTAAAGGCGATCAGCGTCGGGACTGGGAAACTTGCTCAGCACCTGCAAAATTCTGAACGGCAGACGCGCCCATAGATTGACCCGATACAGTAGTTCGCGATCGCCCCAAAATTCGACGCCGCAAAACTCTTCCCGAATTCGTTGGGCCCCTAGCTTGTTCAATTCCTTTGCAGTTAACGGCTCCAGCCCACGGGGCACAGTAGCAAAGTATTCCGGCATGCTGTTGTATCGAACTCCGTCGCAGCTAGGGACTTGGCTAGCCTGACACGATTTAACACGGTTACGACGAGTCGAGGTAGTCGGCACAATTCAGGGCATCGAAACGGATAGGACGATTACGTCCAAGCTCTAAAAAACGTTGTATCTTGCCAGGCGGTGGCTGTTCGTTGCTCGATTGCGGATAGTGCGCTGTCGTCCAGTGGTTGAAACACCGCTGCAACCCGAACATTCGATCGCAGTTGATCTATACTCTCAGCAGCAATGACGGCACAGTTAACTCCCGGTTGGGAAAGAGAGTATCCCAGTGCCTGGTGCATTCCATCCAACACTCCTGGTTTAAACAGGCGACCGTAGGCCGGCACTTTCATGGCGGTTACCGCAACATTGCGGTCTTGTGCGATGGGCAACACGCCAGAGATAAACGGTCGGGGATGGTGGGGGTCGGCGGCATTGACAGGAATGAGGGTGTGGTCGAATGGATAGCGTCGTAACCCTTCAGCAATGACGTCCGGTTCGTGGTGACCGGTAATGCCGCTCAACCGGACTATCCCTTGTTCCTTTGCTTCCTCCAGAGCTTTTGCGGCTCCGTTTGCACCCAACAATGTGTCTAATTCTCGTTGAAACGATACGTGGTGAAATTGCCACAGGTCGAGGTAGTCGGTGTTGAGCCGTTGCAGCGATCGCTCCAAATCTCGCCACGCTCCATCGCGATCGCGCGCTGCTGTTTTACTGGCCAGAAAAACCTCGCCTCGGAACTGGGGAAGGACTTTGCCCAAATACGATTCGCTGGGGCCGTAGTTGGCGGCTGTATCAAAGTAGCGGATACCGACCTCTAACGCGGCTTCAATCTGCTCGCGAGCCTCGGCTTCCCGGTTGCGATCGGACAATGGTGTTCGTCCGGCTCCCCCCAACCCCAAGATGGGCATCTGAATTCCAGTCCCGCCCAATATACGCTCCGGCATAGCCAAGGAATCCGGAACTGCGGGGAGATTGCTATTGGCAGATGATGCCGTGCGCTTGCCCCTGAGCTTTGAATAGCCGAAAGCCCCAAGCGCGGTTGTCAGGCTGGTGGCAAGAAACTTGCGACGAGTCCGTCTGCGATCGGTTGCCATAGTGCTGCGATCTCTCAACCTTGGACCTATTCTGGCATTGCGATATTGAAATGTGGCATGGATAGAAACAAGCAATGCATTTGAACTCGATGGGTTGCGTAGTAACTTTTTGAGTGTGACGAGCTCACAAGTCTTCGCTCGTCACACCAATTTTTGTAGTGAAGTTGCCGATCGCTTATGCGCAATAGAATCAGTCAGAGTCGATGGGTTATTGTGCTTTTGGCAAGTATTTGCCTGCTGGTGTGGAACACTGCGATCCAGCCGGTATTCTCCCAGTCAGACGATACCGGTGAAGGGATCGGACATTGTTCCGAGCAAGTGGCAACCTATGAAAATTGGAATCCGGTTGCGGATTACCCTATCGAGCAACTAGAGGAGCTGCTATCGACTCTCGTTGCTCAGCAGGATTTGAATGTGACGATTGCCAATATCGCAATTCTCTACGACCTGAAGTTGTATGTTCTGGCTGACAAGTTGGAAGAGGCTTTGCCTGCAGAGGAAAGATCGACGTTTCATGACGAGCAGCGGGCTTGGGTCAGTTCTAGGCGCGAATCGTTGGAGCAGAATCATACTCGGGTGAATGGCACGCTCGCACCGTTTGTCACAGCAACCTCGTTCGTAAATTTGACGAAGGATCGGATTGCGTTGTTGGAGGCTCAACTGCAGTCACTCAAGACCGAGTAAACAGTGCTGCCTCCCCGAGCTTTATCCATTTCGTACAGCGATATTGGCTTGTTCAGCCGCCCAGATATGCAGGCGGTCGCTAACTTCTCGCCAAGAGCCGTTAGCTTGTTTGGCTAATTCAGAAGCTTGGTCGTGCTGTAAAACTAGGCTGCAATCCTGATTGGGTACCCGTACAGCATTGATACGAAGATTAGCCCAATCCAATAACGTCTCAGCATTGAATGGACGTAGGTGGATCGTCGTTACACTCAGCCCACAACGTCTAGCTAGGGAGCCGAGGTTGGCATGAGTGCCCGCAACAATCGTTGCTCCGATTATTCGTGCCTGGGCAAATGCGATGACTTGGAATGGTGAGGGAATGCGGTTGGCTTCATCCCAATAGGCGATTGCCGCAATCGGTGGCAACTTTACTCCCCCCAAACCGGGTGGATAGTAGCAATACGGCCCCCCTGTACAGGCTTGCCAATGTTTGAGATGCGATGTTTTGCCCGCGCCCTCAACGCCCATTATTTGAACCAGTTGCTGCTGACTGGGAGAGGGTGGGGTGGAATAGCCGCGATCGATCCACAGTTCTGCAGGAACGCCTGGGATGTCCTCAGTGATAAAAGGATTGCACCGCAGCCCCAGTTTCAGATAGGGATTGAGCCTGTCTGCAACTCGCGCACAGGGGAAAGGAGTTACAGCCATTGAGCTTGCCGAGGGGTTACTTGCAATAGACAGGATTCCTTCTGCGCTCGTTTAAACAACCCTGGAACTTTGATCGATACAGTTACTTCCCACAGAATGCGAATTAGCGAACCGTTGTAAGTGATAGGGCCGTCCTCGGGGATACGAGCAGAAAATGGAATGGGACTGAATGAGGACGAGGCTAGGCGATCGAGATCGAGCTCTTCTTCGTAAACCACTTCGGAATCGCGGGTTCCCCTACCCTCTGTACGCCAACGTAGTTCTAGGCTGGCTGATTTAACGTTCTGATGGCGATCGGTAGGATTCCAGCTAACAGTACCTGACAACTGTTGGCCAATGGTGAGTTGAGTTTGGTCTAAACGAATGGCGATCTCACTCATACGATTTCGGGGAGAATTTTGACTCGAAAATGGGAGGCATCTTTGGGGATTCCAGGTAGTTTGGCCTTGAATTGTAGCTCCCACCTCACCTGGTTGTGGGCCGCGTCAAAGGAAGGGGGCTGCTGTGCAGGAATTTGCAACTGAGCATCGTATTCCACGCGACGGGTTCCCGCTGACACGGAACGTTCGGGTAAATCGGTTTCCCAAAGCGTGTGTTTGACAGTTCGCGTATTGGTTCCCTGACGATATTGCACCCACTCGTAACACAGCCATTTAGCACTAATACTTCCACTGCGAGAAATTGAACCACTACGCAGCTGGCGGCGGTACTTGATATTGAGTGATTCTCCCAGTCGCAGAGGATAAGACGGCAGAATAATCTCACCTGGTTGAAGTTTTGCAATGACGAACAGAGAACGCAGTGCCCAGCCAAGACCAATCAGGCCGATCGCTACAAAGATGCTTATAAATAGGACAGGGAACAGTGTTTCTGCTTTTGGCTCGGCCATAAAGGCTGAGAGAACAACGACAAACATTGGAAACGAAATGCCGCACCAAATGGCAAGCCAGACAACGATGAAGGAGGACGACCCCCAAGACAGGCGATCTCCAGGATCATGCAGCAAAAACCCCTCTGGAACGCGTTCAGGTTCTATTAACCTGTCTCGATTTTGTGGCAGTATTTTTGCCATAAATTTTAGTTTGCTCCTACCAGTCTGAATGTAGGTACCAGCACACTTGAACTCTTCTTCAGTCTTCCCTTCCAGCGGACCGGAGTATCTGGTACAAACGAATGCACTTGATGGATCGAATAAAGCCTAAGGCCTGCATATAAGTGAGTTGGGGCATTTTTTACTTTGACTGGGGCGGAATGATGCAATCAATCCTCTGTGGAGTGCTAGCAGTGCTCCACAGAGATGCTCTACTACTCTGCAGATTTCTCAAATCTACCCTTACTTCCCTATGAGGTGGAGCGTTTTCGGAGGTCTTAGCCTAAGAGCAGCCGGTTGCGAGCTTGACCCTCCACCGCTGCTGGCCATCAACTCCCTCGCGTCAACTGGCCAGTGGTCAAGCCCAGCCAATAAGTATTTACTACTATTGACGAAGGCCGTCTTTGTGAATCTCGAAAAAGGGACGCATTTCGAAATATTTTGAAACAATTAAAGGGCTTGAATCTCAATTTGTTAGCGACTGTTCACCCATAGATAGCAAGGCTCCGAAGCTGTGTTACGATGCCCGCGTAATTCGGCAATCCACCCCCGCTAAGTGCGGTGATTAGCCGGGGCTTGTTTCAAAACTTTGCAAAACGGGAGAACTCACCTTGAGTCTGAGAGTAGCTGTAGTGGGCGGCGGCCCCGCTGGATCGTGCGCAGCCGAAGTACTGGCCAAAGCAGGAATTGAAACCTACCTGTTCGAGCGCAAGTTGGACAATGCCAAGCCTTGTGGCGGTGCTATTCCACTGTGCATGGTGGATGAGTTTCAGTTGCCTGAAGAAATCATCGATCGCAAAGTGCGCCGGATGAAGATGATTTCTCCTTCCAATCACGAGGTCAATATCGCTGTAGAGCGAGACCATGAATATATCGGCATGACTCGCCGCGAAATTTTGGATGGCTTCATGCGCAAGCGGGCAGAGGAGCTGGGAACCAAGGTTATCAATGCTGTTGTCATTGATATCGAAATTCCGAAAGATCCCTCCGACACCAGCCAACCCTACGTTATTAACTACAGTCTGCGTGGCAAAGATTCAGACACTCCCGATCGCCTGGGTTCTCTAGAAGTCGATCTGGTCATCGGAGCGGGTGGTTTCTACTGCAAAGTCGCCGAGGCCATTGATGCTGGTGAGTACAACTACGCGATCGCCTTCCAAGAGCGCATCCGCATCCCCGATGACAAGATGGCTTATTACGAAGATTTGGCCGAAATGTACGTTGGTAATGACGTTTCCAGCGACTTCTACGCCTGGGTATTCCCTAAGAGCGACCATGTCTCCGTAGGCACCGGCACCATGAAGGTGAATAAGGCCGATATCAAGAAGTTACAGCAGGGCATTCGTGATCGCGCCGCCGAAAAGATTCGCGGTGGAGAAGTAATTAAGGTTGAAGCTCACCCCATTCCCGAGCATCCCCGTCCCCGTCGCGTAGTCGGTCGTGCCGCATTGGTCGGTGACTCTGCTGGTTATGTGACCAAATCCTCAGGTGAGGGTATCTACTTTGCGGCCAAGTCCGGCCGCATGTGCGCAGAAACCATTGTCGAGCTATCCAACAACGGTGAACGCATCCCCACCGAAAAAGACCTCAAGGTATATCTCAAGCGTTGGGATCGAAAGTACGGCCTCACCTACAAGGTTTTGGATATCTTGCAGCGCGTCTTCTACTCGTCTGATGCTGCTCGCGAAGCCTTTGTCGAGATGTGCGATGACATCGATGTGCAAAAGCTAACGTTTGATTCTTACCTCTACAAGACCGTTGTGCCTGCAAATCCCATCAAGCAACTGAAAATTACTGCCAAAACAATCGGTAGTCTTCTGCGGGGGAATGCGCTCGCTCCCTAACGTTGACAGCAACTCCGCGATGCGCGGTTTGACGGAGCATCAGCTTGAAACATCAAGGGGCGCAGCCAGCGCCCCTGTTTTATGATTGGTAGGCTCGCAATGTGCTCTCGCTCCTGTCTCCTGATTTTCACCCCACTACCCCCACACCTCAATGGCCGAGTTTGACGTTCCCTTTACGCTCGATCAACTGCGCATCATTCGGGCGATCGCCGAGCAAGGCAGTTTCCGCAAAGCTGCCGATAAGCTATTCATTTCACAGCCGGCAGTCAGCTTGCAGGTGCAAAGTCTGGAACGATCTCTAGAGGTGACATTATTCGATCGCGGTGGCCGCAAGGTGGTGTTAACGGAACCGGGAAAGCTGTTGGTGGACTACAGTGCCCGTATCTTGAATTTGAGCGAAGAAGCCTGCCGTGCCCTGGTCGACTTACAAGATTTGAAGCGCGGAACATTGGCGCTAGGAGCCAGCCAAACGGTAGGGACGTACATGATGCCTCGCATCATTGGTGAGTTTCGCAAGTCCTACCCGCAAATCTCGGTGCAATTGCAAGTTCTGTCCACTCGACGGGTGGCCAGCGGAGTTGCCGAAGGACAGCTCGACCTGGCGATTGTTGGGGGCGCGATTCCGACTCAGCTCAAAGACCAGTTGGATGTCTCTCCCTTCGCCTCCGATGAATTTGTATTGGTGCGGGCCCATCCGCGAATTTTGGTGGAACAAACTAGTGGTGGCTTGCCCAGCGTCTTGGCACTCGATCCACCCTCCCATCTGCAAAAAGAAGAACTCTACAACCTGAGATTTATTTCCCTCAATCCTCAATCCACCACCCGCAAGGCGATCGACTCAACCCTAGAGGCGTATGGAATTAATGCCTCCAAGTTTCAGGTCGAGATGGAGCTGACCTCTCTAGAAGCCATCAAAAATGCGGTGAAGGTTGGCTTGGGCGTTGCTTTTCTGTCTCGGACAGCGGTGTCGGCAGACTTAGACGCTGGGCTGTTGGAGCAACTGCATGTAGAAGGACTAGAGGTAAAACGCACGCTGCAAATCATTCATAGTCCTGCTCGCTACCAATCTCAGGCAGCAATCAGCTTTAGGGAATATCTCGAAAACCACAACCCGGCACCGATTTTGGCTGGCAGTTGATACTGTGAAAGTTCAATACAGCTAGGAATGTCTTAGCTTAGTTCGCAACACTCTGACATGGTCGTTCGGGAGAGCTGAATGAATTTGCTTCAGTTGTGTATGGCGAAACCAAATATTGTGTGAATTCGTTGCCGTGAACTGGAACAGGCGGTTTACGCTACGCCTAAGTTGCACTGCATTGATGGCGGCTTCCAGTCGCGCAGCAATGAAGAGGGCGGCCACGTTTTGCATTGCCTGTTCGAGTCATCGTAGTGTGCTCTGGCTATCGCAACGTTAGAGAACGGTAAATGCCGAACGGTACGCGTGAACGTTGCTCCAGAACGACAGCCAGCCATGTCGCTGCAACTCACAGTTACCGCTCGTATTTTTAATCGGGTTTGGGGAGGATAGAGGTTTGGTACAGGCATCGACACGAGTCAACCCTTTTCCCGGATTACGATCGTTCGACTTTGGCGAGAAATATCTCTTTTTCGGGCGCGATGGACTGGCTGACGAACTGTTTTCGCGTCTCAATCAGCATCGTTTCGTTGCGGTTGTCGGGCCATCCGGCAGCGGTAAATCGTCCTTGGTGCAAGCCGGTTTACTGCCTGCTATCTACAGCGGTCACCTCCAAGACGGCAGCCGCTGGCGTACGGTTATTCTGCGGCCAGGGGGAGCACCTGTGCGTAACTTAGCCGTAGGCCTCAGCCAGCCTTCCGTGCTTGGGGATCTGCTGGAATCTCAGGATGAGGCTATGCCACTGGCGATGTCGGTGGAAGCAACCCTGAAGCAGGGGCCTGAGGGGGTGGTACAAGTCATCCAGCAGGCACAACTACAGCCCAACGAAAAAGTACTGATTGTGGTGGATGCGTTTGAAGAGCTATTTCGCATTCAAAATCTCAAGAGGGCAGGCCATCACCACTCCACCCCCGAGTCTGCAGGAGGCCGGGATGAGAGCGGCGCGGCAGCATTTGTGTCACTACTCTTAGCCGCTGTGCAGCAACAGGAGTATCCCGCCTACGTTGTTCTGACTATGCGTTCCGACTTTATTGGCGATTGCGCCCAGTTTATTGGACTGGCGGAAGCCATGAACCACAGCCAATTTTTGCTCCCACGCATGACGGACGAGCAGCAACGGGTGGCAATTTCCGGACCTATTGATGTAGTGGGGGGCACGATCACCCCTGACTTAGTCGAACGGTTGCTGTCCGATATGGGTGACACTCCCGATCGCTTGTCTATCTTGCAGCACGCCCTCACGCGCACCTGGGAGTATTGGCAGAACCATCGCGATTCGGATGATGAGCCAGTGGATGTGCGCCACTACGAAGCGATCGGCACCATGACAGGTGCCCTGTCTAAGCATGCCGATGCCGTCTTCGAACAACTGACGGTGCGACAGAAAGAGATTGCCCGATTATTATTTCAGCGATTGACCGAACGCGGTCAGGATGGTCGTTCCATCCGTAGGCCGACGACCCTCTTCGAGATCTCGCGCGTGGCAGAAGTGTCTGAAAGCGAAGTTCGGGAAGTGGTGAACCGGTTTCGAGAGGGAGGACATTCCTTCTTAACACCGCCACCGCCCCATCCTCTGCATCGAGACACTGTGCTGGATATTTCCCACGAAAGTTTGATGCGCACCTGGGGGCGCTTGAGCCATTGGATCGAGCGCGAGCAGGAGTCTGTTCGTTACTATCAACAGCTTGTCACTCTCGCGGCACGGTATCGGGCCGGAACGGAGGAGTTGTTGCAAGAACCCGAGCTGTCACTGGCTCTGCACTGGCGGCAAAGCCAACGGCCCACAATTGCTTGGTCATTCCGATATCGTGAAGGGTTTGAGGGTGCGATCGCGTTTCTGCAGGAAAGCTTGGACGCGAAAGAAGAAGAACTAGCCGAACAGAAGCGGCAAGATCGCGAACGGGAACAGGGACGCTTGCAGCGAGTTGAGCGAGCTCGCCGAATTGCTTTTGGCACAACTGTATTGGCGCTAGCCGCCGTTTCAGCAACTATCTTGGCTCTGTTCAAAGCCTTTGAAGCCAATCGAGTGCGTTATCAAGTGGAGCGGCAACTGCAGCGGGCTGAAGCAGAGCGTCAGGAGATTGCGCTGGCATCAGACGACAGATTGGGGGGAGGTGTCTCCAGTGTCGACGCTGGGTCTTCGGAGGAACTAGACGATGAGATGGTTTCAGAGGCTACTCAAGCCGGCCTGACAACGGCTGAGCCACTGTCTCCAGATGAGTTTATGTCTGTTGAAGAACTTATGGCTTTGGACGAACTCCTGTCCAGCGATGCAGTGTCAACGGCCCCGGCTCCTCCTGCGATCGCGCTAGAGACTCACTCCACTGATGACGCATCAGATGATGCTGTAACTCCGCCAGCAGCTAGTTTTCACGGGCAAGAAGAAGCCAGTGGGCAAGAAGAAATCGGCGGACAAGGAGACGCAGAAGGACAAGAAGACTCAAACGGGCAAGCAGAGGCCAATGGTCAGGAGAACTCTTCACCCGTCAACCCCAATCGTGGACGGGTGACATGGCGAGATGGGTTGGCCATGCGAACGGAGCCCAATTACGGTGGCAGCAGTATTGATGGTGTGCCATTCAATACGATCGTGACACTATTGGAGACGAGCAATAACGGTGATTGGCAACAGATCCGTCTGGATTCCGGGAGGGAGGGATGGGTCAAGGCAGGCAACATTGCGACGCTGACGGACGCTGAGTCTGAGTCTGACAGTTCCAATATTGCAATCCGCGACGCTCAACCAGCTGACCCAGAACCTTCCCCCCCCGAACTCGCAAGGCGGGTGCCTACCGTGGAGGCAAATGAAAACTCGAGTGGTCGCGTGACGTGGCCTCAAGGATTGGTGGTGCGCTCGGCCCCTGGCCTTGAGTCCACTTATGTGGGTGGGATTCCATTCGATGCTGTTGCTACTATCCTGGAGCGCAGTGACGATGGGCGCTGGCAGCGGATTCGTCAAGACTCGACCGGGCTAGAGGGTTGGGTCAAAGCGGGCAATATCGCGATCCAGTGAAGACCGCATATTCTGGAACTCTTGAGCTAACGCGATCGACCTGGATGCTGGGCAGCAGTAGAGATACATTAGAGGCTGGTGATGACTGCCGTTGGAGATAAGGGAAAAACCCATGGGATTGTTCGATCGCGTCAGCCGAGTTGTAAAGGCCAACCTCAACGCCATAGTCAGCGGAGCAGAAGATCCCGAAAAGATTCTCAATCAAACAATTGAGGATATGCGCGAGGACTTGGTGGAATTGCGTCAGGCAACAGCTAAGGCGATTGCCAGCGAAAAGAATATGGAGCGCAAATACCAGCAAGCGGACGAGCGAGTTCGTGAATGGCAGCGCAGAGCCCAAACCGCCCTCAAACATGGTGAAGAAGACCTAGCCCGTCAAGCTCTAGTCCGCAAGAAGGCCTTTGAAGAAACAGCCAATTCCATTAAGCAGCAGCTCGAACGTCAGGCGGCTCAGGCCACCTCGCTCAAAAACAACTTGATGAAGTTGGAGAGCAAGATTGCCGAAGCTAAGACGAAGAAGGACATGCTGATTGCTCGGGCTCGATCGGCCAAAGCCTCCCAGCAGATTAACGAGGTGATGGGTCGGGTGAATACCACCTCCGCAATGTCCGCCTTCGAGCGCATGGAAGAGAAAGTGGATGCCCTCGAAGCTGAGTCTGCCGCAGTTGCCGATCTGGCTGGAGATTCGCTCGAAAGTCAGTTTGCCGCATTAGAGTCCGGTAGTGGGGCGATCGACGATGAGCTGGAAGCCCTAAAGTTGCAGATGCAGTTGGATGCAGCTCCCGAACCAGCAGCTTTACCGAAGGGGGCTCAAACACCTGTCGATATGGGCTCCGAGATGGCCGATAAAGTAGCGGTAGAAGTGAACAAGCAAGAAGTAGATGATGAGCTGGAAGCCTTGCGCTCGGAGATCGATCGGCTGTGAGTAATGCTGCGTAATCGCCTCGGTTCGTTAAGCCTTGAATCACCAATTGCAGGACGATAGCGCTTTGTCACCGGTCTACAGCGAAGGGCAGCCGTCGCCGACTGTCTGGCAATGGTGGGCCCACCAAGATATCTGGTTGTTGGTGGCCATGATCGTGCTACCCGTCAGTCTGGTCTTATCGGCGTTGTTGACCTTGGTTGGCTCGGGATTGGCAATCGCACAGATGGGGTGGCGACGCGATCGCGCCTTTCATCGCATGCTGGTTGTTGCCGCCACCCTGTTGCTGATTACCACTGCCGTATCGGGAGATGGCGATAGCTGGGTAGGCGTGCTGAATTATCTACCGTTCTTGCTGGCGTTTACTTTGGTGTCTCAAGTGCTGCGATCGCGGCAGCGCATTCATCGGTTTGTGTGGGCGATCGTTTCCGCCAGTATTGGATTCTCTCTGTTTGGATTCGGCCAAGCTCTGCTGGGATGGCAGGGGCGTTGGTCGTGGTTAGGGGGAGTCCTCTACGTCAGTTTGAATAACGAGCATGTCCCCAGACCGACTTCAGTATTTCTCAGCCCCAATAGTTTGGGCATCTATTTAGTTTTGGTGTTGGCGATAGCGTGGGGGGTGTGGCAGGAGCGCCAGCGCTCTATTCGAGTCCCACGGTGGCTGCAGGTTTCTGTCCCCGTATTGGCTGGCGGGTTGGGTATTCCGCTATTGCTGCTGAGTGAGTCGCGCAATGGCTGGCTGGTAGCCGTGCTAATTTTGGGACTTGCCTTTACCCTTCGCCGTCGATGGAGATTGTTGCTTGGGTTGGGGACAGTGCTGAGTGTGCCCATTGCTGCTGCCGCCAATCTGGGCGGGTTGCGGACGTTGGTTCCGATGGTGATTTGGCAGCGGCTGGCCGATTCGGTGCAGCCGGGGTCTCCGTCCTACATTTCTATGGTGACCCGCTGGCAGGGCTGGCAGTTGGCTGTCAGCATGATTGCTCAAAAGCCGCTGGTGGGATGGGGGTGGCAGAGTTTTCCCGACCACTGGAACGCACAGACGCCGCCCCCCGAGTTTCCACTTAACCACGCCCACAATATTTACCTGTCTGTGATGGCCGAAGGAGGGGTGATCGGCCTCGCTGCGTTTTTGATGCTGTGGGGCTGGGTAGTATGGCGCGGATGGCAGGCCTGGTGGTGGGAGCGACAAGCAGGGCGCGGGCTGCTCATCCTGGGGATTAACCTAGCGCTAGCCGGTTACTTCCTGGCGGGTTTATTAGATGCTCCGATTTTTGAAGGGCAGTTGAACGTTGTGACATGGATGGTGCTGGCGATCGCCAATAGCTACTGGTTATGTATGCGAGAGGCGAGTAACACGAATTAATTCTCCGGATGAATACCTGCCCAGATAGATACCTGCTTCCGATTAGATAGCCGATCGGAACAGTGACTGACCGGTCGCTGCTGCTCTGGAACACTTCTAGCGAGACGCTACCGTAACTCGCTGATTACCACCTGGCCAAGTTGCGATCTTAGCGATAACACTGGAAACAAAGATTTCAATACTCCCTGTGCGCTGTCGACGTTTTGTCCTCTCCCCCTGGCACTTTAGCCTGCTTGCATTGCTGATCTTGCTGGCGTCCTGTCAGGGAAGCCAATTTGGCGCTGCTTTAGAGGAGGCGGTTGCCCCAGTTTCCCCACGGCAATCAGAACGTTCTTTCGATCCAGATGATTTGACTTCGGACGATCTTGTTTCCCCGGAAGATCGAGTAGACCCTGACGATTTACCCACTTTAGAAGACCGTCTTACCCCCAATGACGACAATCTAGGCAATTTGTCCCCCGGCTCCTCCGACACCGCATCACCGGAATCTTCGGCGAACCCAGATAGAAACGCACCGCAAAACGACTCAACAGTTGATGATGAAATAGATAGAGAAACAACAGATGACAGCGTGTCTGAAAGCGGTAGACAAAACCGGTTTCGCGACCTAGACGTTAATCCGCAAACTGCAGAGGCGATTGCGGCCCTAGACGACCTAGATGTGTTTGAGGACATAGAAAACGACAACTTTCAACCCAACCGTAGTGTCCGCCGCCAGGAGTTTGCTCGTTGGGTAACGCTGGCCTACAACGCCCTATACTCTGACGAGCCGAATCGTCAGTTAGTGCTGGCTGATGATAGCGAAACTCCTCTGTTTTTAGATGTCCCTGAAGATCGCCCCGAATTCCCCCATATTCAAGCTTTGGCGAATGCTGGAATCGTCGAGATGCGAGCCGATCGCGAGTTCGAGCCTGACAATCTTCTCTCTCGGGCGGATTTGATTTCAATTAAAGTTGCTTTGGATTTAGGCGTAAACAGTCTTGATGGCACGCTGGCTGATGTAGAACGAGATTGGGCCTTTGCCGATGCTTCCGACATTCGCGCTGGAGATATTCCGGCGGTTGCCTCTGACTTCACATTGGGGGATGCGTCCAACATTCGCCGCATTTTCGGCCCGTTGGAGGACTTTGACCCCCAAGCCCCTGTCACTCGGGCTCAAGTGGCTCTCGCCCTAATGTCGTTTGGCGTTGGAGGCAGTCAACGTTCTGTAACTGCGGTGGATGAAGCTGCTGTGGATGAACCGGCAACTGCTATGCCTGATGAAGTCGCTCCCCGCCAGCTAGAAGAGGATGACAGCCGTCCTCAGTCTGCAAAAAATCCACCTCAACGCGACACCCCTGGTAGTACTCAATCTCCAGACAGAGATACCCAGCCGGGAAGCGATCTGCCTCTGAGCGATCGCGATTCTGTCACTCCTAATGCAGAGGAGCCTCAAGATGGGGGCGGCAGATTCCTGGATCTGTAACCTGCCTTTCAAGAACTCTATCCACCAATAGTGGGCTTACCGTTTTAAAAAGCCAACAGCGTCTTACTCTGATGCGGCAAGTAATGTACGATTATTAGTCGCACTGTAAATAGTAATCCGAAGACGTTCCATGCAAGTCACCCAGGAAAAACGCCCCGGCAGCCAGGTGAATATCACCATCACCATCGATGCCGAGCGGGTGAAAAAGACCTACGAGAAAACCGTGCGTGACTTGACTCGGAACGTCCAGTTACAAGGGTTTCGCCGTGGCAAGGCTCCTCGCCACATGGTGATTCAGTATCTCGGCCCCCTGCGCGTTAAGGCGGCAGCACTGGAAGATTTAGTTAACGACTCTGTCGAAGCAGCCATTAAAGATGCTGACATCGAAGCTATCGGCCAGATGGAAATCGATGGTGGTATGGACAGTTTGCTCACCAAGTTCGACCCCAAAGCCGAATTTTCCTTCTCCGGCAGCGTTGATGTTCAGCCGGAAGTCAAGTTGGGCAAGTACACCGGGTTGGAAATTTCTGCTACCCGCACCTTGTTCAAGTCCGAGCAGGTAGATGAAACCATCGATCGCTATCGCCAACAGAGAGCCACCCTCGTCCCCGTCGAAGATCGGGCTCTGGAAATGGGCGATGTGGCGATTGTTGATTTCGAAGGTCGCAAAGCCGATGATGGCGAAACGATTGAAGGCGCGACAGCTACCGATTTCCAACTGGATATGGATGAGTCCAAGTTTATTCCTGGTTTTGTCTCCGGCCTGGTTGGCATGAAGCCTGAAGAGAGCCGTGAAGTTGATGCAACATTTCCTGAAGACTATGCCAACGAAGATGTAGCAGGTAAAGAGGCCAAGTTCTCTGTCACCTTGCACGAAATCAAGTCTAAGGAGCTGCCCGAGCTGGATGATGAATTTGCTGCCGAGATCAGCGAATTCGAAACTCTGGACGCCCTCAAGCAGAACTTGACTGAGTCCTACACCCGTGAAGCCGATACCCAATCCTTCACTGCCGGAGATGAGGCACTGGTGGACGCCATTGTCGAATCTGTCGAGATCGAGCTGCCAGAAACCCTGATCGCTCGCGAGATTCAGTTCCTGATTCGTCAAAGCTTGTCCCAACTGAGCCAACAGGGCTTGGACCCCAGTCAATTTGTCAACGACAAAATGATGGAGGAGATGAAAGAGCGGACTCGCCCCGATGCGATTGCCCGCCTGCGTCGCACCCTAACCTTGTCTGCGATCGTACGCGAAGAAAATATCGAAGTTGGCGACACCGAGTTACAGGTGAAAGTTGAAGACTTCCTGAACAACTATCGCGGTCAGGAGAAAATTTCGATCGAGCGCGTGCGCGAGTATTTCAAAGAGGAATTACTGACCGAAAAAATCTTTGTCTGGCTGAAAGAGCAAAACTCAATCGGTTGGGTTGACGAAGATGGTAATGCTGTGGATGCTCCTGCAGAACCTGCAGAGTCTGATGTGGTAGAGGCCGAGTTTGCAGATGACGAGGCCGAACAGCCTGCATCTGAAGCGACTGTTGAAGTGAGTGCCTCCGAAGCGTCTGAAGCAGAGACTGATGAGGACGAATAGGAGACGTTGTTAGGACTGAGGGTAGTTTTCCCTGATGACTCGGTCTCGCTAGGGAGGCGGAACTGGGTAACCGGGCTGGTGTAGCCCTTCTGCACGTTGGTCTGTAGCTTGAAGCAGACACTAAGTAGTTTGAAGTCTTGTGGGTGGCTGCCGCCCCTACTAGAAATCGGGGCTAATGTTAGAGTGTTGTTCCTGCTAACATCTTTGGCTACGTTCGCGCTCTTGTGGCGACATGGTGAGGGCAAGATGGAGGCGGTTACTTGACGCTACTAGCAATTCGTAGGGCTCATGGCAAAGTATGACTCCCACCTCAAATGCTCCTTCTGCGGAAAATCGCAGGAGCAGGTTCGGAAGCTAATCGCCGGCCCAGGGGTTTACATCTGTGACGAATGTGTAGACCTATGTAACGAGATTCTGGATGAGGAACTTTATGATGGCGGTTCCCAGCCCGCAGCTGCTCCTGCCCGGAAGGAAGCGGAGAAACGTCCGCCACGAGAATTACCTTCGTTGGCCCAGCTACCCAAGCCCAGACAAATCTGTGACTATCTCGATCAATATGTGATCGGTCAAGAACAGGCTAAGAAAGTTTTATCAGTAGCAGTCTATAACCACTACAAGCGACTCAGTACAGAAGCGGCTCAGTCGCAGGAAGAGGATGGCGTTGAAATTCAAAAATCCAATATTCTGCTGATTGGCCCCACAGGTTCTGGCAAGACGTTGCTAGCAGAAACATTGGCCCGCATGTTGGAGGTTCCTTTTGCTGTGGCAGATGCCACTACCCTGACCGAGGCAGGGTATGTCGGTGAAGATGTCGAGAATATTTTGCTGCGCCTCCTGCAAGTGGCTGACTTAAATGTTGAAGAAGCTCAACGAGGCATCATCTATATCGATGAAATCGATAAAGTGGCTCGCAAAAGTGAAAACCCCTCCATCACCCGCGATGTGTCTGGAGAAGGTGTCCAGCAAGCGCTGTTGAAAATGTTGGAAGGGACCGTGGCCAGCGTTCCCCCTCAAGGCGGACGCAAGCATCCCTATCAAGATTGCATCCAAATCGACACCAGCAGTATTTTATTTATCTGCGGTGGAGCCTTTGTTGGCTTGGACAAGGTGATCGAGCAGCGTACCGGTCGCAAATCGATGGGCTTTATCAAACAAGGGGAAGGTGGTACGGTGCCCCGCGAGGCGCGCACCAGTGACACCCTCAAACAGCTCTCTCCCGAAGATTTAGTCAAATTCGGGATGATTCCCGAGTTTATTGGTCGTATTCCTGTTGTGGCGACGCTAGAGCCGCTGCACGAGAAAGCGCTAGAAGCAATCCTGACCCAGCCCAAAAATGCCATCGTCAAGCAGTACCAGAAGTACTTGCGTATGGATGATGTCGAGCTGACCTTCGAACCTGGAGCGATCGCAGCAATTGCCCGCGAAGCTCACAAGCGGAAGACAGGGGCGCGTGCCCTGCGGGCGATTGTGGAAGAACTGATGCTAGACATCATGTACGAGGTACCCTCCCGTCAGGACATTACCACCTGCACGATTACGAAAGAAATGGTGGAAGATCATTCCACAGCACGCCTGATCGTCCACCCCTCATCGTTACCGAAGCCTGAATCTGCGTGAGGTGCTGAAACATCCTCTTCTATGGTGAGTAGCTAATCTCATGAATCGCTTTAGCTACGGGGGTAGAGCAAATCCTACTCGGCAGTGGCATACTAGACCTTCACTGCTGTCGAGTTAGCTGTTTTGACAATTAGGTCTTCAACTTGCTTTGCCGACAGGTAGGGGTTGGCACTGCGAATTAACGCTGCAACTCCTGCGACTTGAGCTGTTGATTGAGATGTTCCACTTTTGCTCCCCATTCCACCGCCGGGAGCTGCCGATGTGATTTTGTGACCTGGGGCTACGACGTAATCCAATTGGTTGGAACCCGCTTTGTTTGAGTACCACTGAAACTGGTTGCCAGAATTGACGGCTCCGACCGCGATACCATATTGCTTGGCATATCTAGCAGGAAAGGTCGGGCGAGCGTCTCCATAGTTGCCAGCAGCTGAAACGACAACAACTCCCCTGTCATAAGCATATTTCACTGCATTACGGAGAGAGCTTTGGCTGAAGTCAACACTGAGGCTTAAGTTGACGACGTCAGCTCCATTATCTACGGCATAGCGAATCCCCTTGACAATATCGTCGAGGATACCCAGTCCGTCGCTATCCAGAATTTTGACGGGCATGACCTTGGCTTTGTGAGCTAATCCAGTAATGCCGAAGTTATTCCTCTGACCAGCAATAATCCCTGCTAAGTGGGTTCCATGCCCGTTGTCATCACTGGGATTTTCGTCGAGGTTATAGAAGTCATAACCATTGACATCGTCAACATAACCATTGCCATCATTATCAATGCCGTCTCCAGCCACTTCACCCACATTTGTCCAGATGTTCTTGGCTAAGTCCCGGTGCTGGATATCCACTCCTGTGTCCAGAACCGCAATGATTTGCCCCTGACCTGTAAATCCAGCGTTCCAAACATCTGCCACATTCATGGAGTTAAGGCTAGCACGATTGCTACCGCTTCTCGTGTCGGAAATTTTGGATAGATCTGAGTTCAGAGCGTAGCTGACTGCTTTAGATGCATCCACCAAGCCATATCCATAGGTCCGGTTAAACGGAGTTTGTGGAAGCGGCCCGGGCCCCGAGCCACGGCTCGGGCCTTGCCCTCCATCTCCATCACCATTGTTTTCTTCTCCGGATGGTGGATTGTAGCCACCAGATGTGCTTGGACGAGGTACGAACTCGATGTAGTCCAAATGCATCAAGCCCGACCGAATATCTAACCGGAGAGTATCTATACCGGCTCCAATTTTTACTCCCTTGGCGATAAAACTATGATTTCGTCCCAAGCCCTTGCGACTTTGTAACTTGAAGGGGATTTGATTATCGCCGAAGGATAAATCGACTTGGCCACCCCCAGAGTTGGTCGATGCTCGAAGCACAATGTCATAGGTTCCAATTTTTGGCCTGACGTCGTACTGTAACCATTCTCCTGGTCGGGTTTCAGCTACTTTAAAGCCTCCGCTCGACGGAGAGTGAGCTCGAATATCGACTCCATCATTTCTGTAGGCTTTGCCGCGATTCCGATCTGTGGTGTCGTAGTAGCTACTGTAGTCTTCTGCCTCGATTCTCAGGCTGCTTTCCGAAGATGTGGGGGATGTTGGTGTCGGGGAAGAGGAGATGGAAGAGGAGGGTACGAATTTGAAGTAGTTGAGATTGAAGCCACCAGATAGGACATTCAGACGGAGTGTGTCTTGCTGTCCATTCACCTGAAAGCCTTCGAGAGTGAAATCTTGAAATGTTTGCCAGCTGTTGGTTTTTCCGATGCGGACTGTATCTGTCGAACGCCCCGCCGCCATCTCAAGACGCCCTCCTCCATTTAGTGATGATGCACGGATCGTTACGTCGTAAGTGCCGGATTGGAGAGAAACATCGTAGGTGAGCCATTCTCCTTGACGAATCCATCCAACGTTATACCCCCCGCCAACATCAGAGTTTTTTTGGATATCCACTGCATCGGAGCGATATTCCCCCCCCTGATTGTTGGCCGTGGTGTCAAAGTAGGTGTCACCGTTTCTCCCTTTCCGATAGTCTTCAGCTTGAACAACAATTTCGTTAGGGATGGATTGGGTTAGAAGCTGGGTAGGTTGCGAGTACTTAACAGATGTGGATGCTTCTTTCCCGTCAACCGATTTAGGAGTTGAAGAGGATTCAATACTACCCTCGCCTGAAGACCCGTTAGTGCGAGCTTCTACTACGGCCATTCCACCCGATAACGCATCCGTACTGACTTGCGAGACAGAGGTAGAGAATACTGAATTACGAGGAGAAAACTCTGCTGAGCGCAATGGAACTAGCGGACGATTTGAATCGCTATCGGCTAGAGTTTCTGCTATTTGAGCATTGGGTGTGTACGCGGATCGATCTGTTAAAAGCTGACTCAGAGCGTTGAAGGTTTGTCGAACATTGCTCTCTACCAAACCAATAGCACTGGAGGGATCTACGGATAGATCGGCGCGTCTACTATCTAAGAAACCTGCTAATACTAATTGGCCATCATTAAGAAAAGCAGACATGTGGGTACACTCCTTTTAGAGACATGCACTCAAGCTGAAAAACGTAGGTGCATCTATATGGGTCAACACACCCAAAATCGGCAGCAAAACACGAAATAGTAAGTACCTTAATGCATCAGTGCATTCTGGTACGGAAATATGCAGGCACTGACTGATTGTGCATGTTTTTGTTTCAAATAGCAAAGAAGCAAATACACAATGCTTTTCATGTCTTCACAAAATACAGAAGTGTTTCGCCGAGGCTAGATTCCTTGTCCTGGAATGATTTCAAGGCAGCTTGACTTCCGATAGCCAATGATTTTTAGCAGGCTTTACTGCTTACAGCCTGTAAAATTTCGTGGTTTATACGCAGCAATTTAACGATCGGAGGTTACTGTTTTTCTGTCCTCTAAGTGATTATGGTCTACCGACAAGGTGTCTGTGAACTGTGAGATCGGAATGAACCAGTATTTACACCGAGGCTTTCACATGTAATAGAAATACAAATTTCAACTAATACAAACCAATTGAAATAAGAGTGCGATTTGAATCCTATATAGCAACACTTTGGCGTTTTTCTTGGGCTTACACATGTAAATCAACTCAATTCGCCGTTGACGTTAGAATTCGGGTTGTTCGCTTTTTCGGTCTCAGGGGGAGGCTTGGCGGGTGCCGCACACGCCTGGTGCGCACTCGAACACCATGAGATGCTGTTGGGGCAACAGATCCTTCGTTTCTCTCCACTGCAAGCCAACCGATCTCAGCTCTTTTCTTGCTTGTCGTTGAGACATTTTATGAGCGGGTTTGATCGGAATGAACGGGTTTTCCTTGCGATATTCCACCAGAGCAACCCTGCCATCGGGTTTGAGGGCGTGGGTCAGAGATTCCATCATTTCTCGTGGATATGCAAATTCGTGATACGCATCCAGCATGACGGCTATATCTACGCTGTTATCTGGCAAGTTGACATTTGTTTCGCTCCCCAGCGTAGGAATGATTTGGTTGCCTGCAAACTCCTCCGATCGCTGCTGTAAGATATCTAGCATTTCTGGCTGCACGTCCACTGCATAGATAGTGCTGGCAGGGTAGCGCTCGGCAATGCGAATGCTAAGAAATCCTGTTCCTGCACCGATGTCTGCTATGACCTCGTCTTGTTGTAAGTCAAGTGCAGCAATTGCCCAGAGGGGCTTCTCTTCCAAAATTCGACTGGGGCGTTCTAGCCAGTAAGCTCCTTGATGGCCCATCACTTGCGCAATTTCACGACCCATATAAAATTTGCCGATGCCATCGGGGTCGTGAACGGTGCGAGTGGTATAAATACCGTCACTGGTGGCGGCTTCTGACAGTAGGCTGCAGCTACTCAGAAGTAATGAAGCGGTACAGATCAGCGCGAGTGCCAAACATCTCCACCGGGAATAAAAGCGAGTACGAACTGGAAGCATAGGATGAGTTGGTCGTGTCTTAGAGAATCAGTCACGCTTTCAGCCTAATAGCGCTGGTATCAGCCGCACAGGGGCAGTAATCGCAACACCTCATGTGCCGGGTTCGCCGATTTTTCCAGTGCTCCAGATGATGAAGACTGACCCGAATCCTGCGACTGACCCTACAATCACTGTGAACGCGATTGCTTTTGACCAATCCTCTTACTCATCCCTTCACAACCTCGCTTTATTTAGCTTCCAAACTCCATCCCCTTATCTGCTGCCATCATGACTGCCCGACCCAAGATCGTTGTATTAGATGATGACCCTACTGGCTCCCAAACAGTACACGGATGTTTGCTGCTGATGCGTTGGGATGTGGAAACGTTACGCATAGGATTGCGAGATGAGTCCCCATTATTTTTCGTGCTGACCAACACACGTTCATTGACACCAGGTCAGGCTGCATCTGTCACCCGAGATGTCTGCGTGCGCTTGAAAGAAGCGATCGCGGCCGAAGGAATTCAAGACTACATGGTCGTTAGCCGCTCTGATTCCACCCTACGCGGTCACTATCCGGTTGAAACCGATGTGATTTCTAGCGAAATCGGTCCGTTCGACGCCCATTTTCTCGTTCCGGCCTTTTTCGAGGGAGGGCGCTTTACCCGCGATAGCGTCCACTACCTTATGTCTGATGGATCGGCCATTCCAGTCCACGAGACTGAATTTGCTAACGATTCTGTGTTTGCCTATAGCTATAGCTATTTGCCGGAATATGTCGAAGAAAAGACAAGAGGAAGGATTGGTGCGGATAGCGTAGAGCGCTTTGTCCTGGACGATCTGCGCAATGGAGTTGACGATCGATTAGCAGCCCTTGAAGATAATCAATGTGTGGTTGTGGATGGCGAAACCCAAGAGGATTTAGATGCATTTGCTCGGGATGTCTTGACGGTCGCTTCTCAGGGCAAAAAGTTTTTATTCCGCAGTGCTGCTAGCGTTCTGACATCGTTGGCAGAGCTCCCCCCCCAGCCTGTTGCCCCAGAGGAGATGTCTCAATACGTTCGGGGTGGTCATCCAGGTGTTGCGATCGTTGGTTCTCACGTCCAAAAAACAACCCAACAACTGTTTCGTCTGTTAGAGGAGCCAGGGGTCGCTGGGGTTGAAGTCGATGTCAATTTGCTGCTGGAAGATTTGCAAACGGGGCTGCACGATCGCCGTA
Organism: Synechococcus sp.; assembly: GCA_051439425.1. Lineage (GTDB taxonomy): Bacteria > Cyanobacteriota > Cyanobacteriia > Thermostichales > PCC-7336 > PCC-7336. Next base: position 33,338 of record JBFRWD010000059.1, on the reverse strand, counting down.
AAGAATTGTTGACAGAGATATTAAACACAATTCGCTCGTCATATTCAGAAGGCAAGACCCCAGTGGTCTTCACGAGTCGCGATGAACTAACGTTCGAAGATGTTCAGACCCGATTGGAGTTTGGCACCTTAGTCTCCAACTTTTTAATGGATATTGTGCGGGGCCTTCCTCACGATATCGGTTTTCTGATTAGTAAAGGTGGCATCACTTCTAACGATGTCCTCAGCAGAGGATTGGCACTACGAACTGCGCGGCTACTGGGACAAATTCTGGCGGGTTGCTCGGTTGTGAGAACCCCCGATACTCACCCAGATTTTCCCAACCTTCCAGTCGTTCTATTTCCCGGCAATGTGGGCGATCGCGATGCACTGGTGGAAGTCTACCGCCGCTTTTCCAATCCATAGCTCCCCTCACTGCGCCGCTCCCTCTTGCCAATCCCCTCGAACCAGAGCCTCTTCTCCGTAAAACTACGAATATTAAAATATACATATATCCCGTATGCTGCTTAGACATTATTTTCTGTCTGCACCATTGGGTACCTGATAGATACCATGATTGCCATCCTCAAGCGCTCCGGGCATCGACCCCCAGAAGGTTACGTACATGTTTTGGATGGTCTGAACAGTGATTTTCTCGGATTGTTCAATCGGAAGCTCGATATCGATCCACAGGCTCCGATATTTAAGCGACTTGAATCTGCCGAGCTACTTGACTCTGCAAAAATTGCGGCCATTCAAACCCAGTGGAAATTGCGGGGAGGAGCTATTGCAGACATTGTTTTGCAGGAAACGGATCTGGAATTTTCCACTCTTGTTTTCTTCAGTAATACGCGGTGGTTAAGTCATTTGTCCTTTCAGAAACGGATTGGAGAATATCTGCTTGAAGCTTATCTCGTATCCGAACGTGATTTAAGCCGGACACTCTTAGAGCGTAGGGAGATTGGACATCCTCTACCGCTGGGGGTGGCACTAGCGGAGCGAGGTGTTCTCAAGCAATCAACCGCGGACTTTTTTGCCCGGACATTAGTCCAGCGCTCTAAAGTCATTTCCCAGAGACAATCGCTCGATGCCGATGAACGAGATAAGTTAGTTCTGGTACGCCACTTAGAATTTGAAGAATCAGCTACGGGATACTTGCTCAGCATTGTTCCGCTATGGGGGCGTTTAGAACGATTGTCGGCGAAGCAGTTACGCAAAGATCTGTTCCAAATTGCGACCCTCTATTCTCCCAACATCGTTTTGGATATGAGTATGGTCTCATCACTCAACCTGGCTACGCTTCGATCGCTGATTGCGGCTGCTAACATGTGCCGGGAGTGGCGTGGAAAGTTGTCCATCTGTGGGCTGAACGAGCGTGTCCATGCCTTTCTCTGTTGTCAGATGCAGTCTTTAGGGCTGGAATCTTTCACCAACCGGGAAGCGGCAGTCGAGCAATTTAGCCTCTATTAACTGTAGATGTGACACTACCTATTGAGTTGTCAGGCTTGCGATGAGGAGATGCCATCAAGCTGGACAACTTATCGCTGCAAGTCTGGTCGCGAATAATTCGCCTATCACTTTTCCGCAGACACAGAACTAGGCAGGCTTGTCGAGTTGTTGTTTTTCCTGTCAATACGAAAACAGCTGCTAACGGTGGGCCTCGAGATTCCTTCAGGTGGAGCCATCAGGAACTCGGTGTATTCCTCATTGCTCGAACATTGTTGGATGGGCAACACTACGGTAATTGTGGCAGGTGTCGTGTTCGTGCATAACCACAGAATCCTACAACAGCCTAGAGGGCATATGACATGGAGAGCTCCTTTAGATCGTGTTCGCCCTTTATTGCAAATGCCTGTGGTGAGCCTTGCCGTGTTAGGAATGGCTTGGATGGGATGCGCCTTTTCCGCTCCAATAGCCGTGTGGGTTGTATCCGGAGCTCTCTTTATCTACCTACTGTGGTCGGGCCGTGGGGGGATTGTGCCTGCGATTACTTGGATCAGTCTGCTCATTTTATTAATTCTTGTGGCAGATGTCCGACCCGAGATCTGGCAAGAGGTTCGTCCGTATCGGTATTGGGCCCGTATTGTATTTGCCATGTGGATGGTCGGTGTCGGCATTGTATGTTTTCTGAGCCAGCATGGTGACTTGTGTGCACGGTATCCGCAAGGATTGTGTAAGCGGTTACGGCTACTCAGCGCGATCGGTATGTGTGTCGGTTTTTTTATGGGCACATTACTATTTGATGCTGAGGGATAACAGAATGCGATTCAGGGGCTCGAACGGCTTGCTCCATATAGGGGAGCGCGCGTGGCAAATTTAGTGAATCAATTACTCGATAGTCATCGTAAGGCTCCCGCGTCGGTTCGGAATCGTACCCCCGAGACTTTGATGGATTGTATGTCGGCGGCTGTGCGAGCGAGTCTTACTTCGTCTCAACTGGACGAAATCAAACGTCTGGTTGGCATGGCATTACCAAAACCTTCGCCTAAGATTATCGATCTACGTTTCACCGTGGATGTGCTATTTGCACGGTATTTTATTGTTCTCTGGGTGGGTAAGGATCGGCGCCAGAAAAAACGCTCGTACCCAAAATCGAAGCTGACGGCGGTAGCGAATAAAATTGCTGTCGTCATGCTGTTGATTAGCTGCAATTTAGCCATCAGCGGATCGGTTGTACTCGTTCTGTATCTTTTGAAATCGTCCTTGGGGATAAATTTACTGCCGGGTCACCTGAGAGATTTTTTCCAATAACAGCGCTCCATGAAATCTGGTCTTCAGGTGTTGAAGCGATGGCCTCGCGCACAATGTGCCTCGAAGAATCGCGATCGTAGTCCAGTCATAAGATCGAGTCATTCTAGCTATAGGACAGAATCGATGTATTGGCCCCAAGTCAGCCCAACGGCTGGCACTCCATCTCCTCGATCGCCCCACAGCGGAGGTAGAAGCCCTGGCAAATGCTTTGATTGGGGCCAAGCAGCAAATTGGTCAATGCTCCAATTCTTCCATTGTTTTTCCGACGATCCATGCGAGATTTGCCGCTCCCCTCAGCGGGATACTGAGCAAATCTGCATTGTTGCTGACGCCAAAGATTCGATCGCCCGTGAGAAAACGCGCGAATTTAACAGGACGTATCACGTGCTTGGAGTGCGATCTTGCCGATGAATGGAGTCGGGGTCGATCGCCTGAATGTACGGCCTTAGCACAGCGGGTTGCAGCAGTGAAGCCTGACGAAGTTGTTATGGCTGTTAGCCCTAGCGTTGAAGGGGACGTGACGATGCACGTAGTCGCGGATTTCCTGAAAGAGATTAACCCAAATCTGCTAGTGACGCGCATTGCGTTCGGATTACCAGACGGGTCGGATTTGGAATATGCGGATGAAGTTACTCTGGCCCGTGCATTTGAAGTCCGGTAGACGATTGCCTAGAGATCGAAATTGCTTAGAGTTCGGAGTGATAGGGATATAGAGTGTCCAGTAAAACAGCGTTCTTCCATCCACGTACAGAGTTAAACCAGGCGAAGCGATCGCTCTGTTTCAGGTCTTTCAGCTCAATTGGACGTTCTTGTACACGTCCCGTTTCAAGAAGTTGCTGGCGAAATACCCCTGCTAACAGCCCGCAACCAATGGAGGGAGTGACCCAGTCTCCATCTATCCAGACAGCGATATTGCCCCAACATCCTTCTGTTATCTGGCCCCTTTCGTTCCACAAGATGACATCATGTGCATCTGGACTTGACGCTAGATGGCGATCGTATGTGGTTCTGTGGGTGGTTTTGTGGAATACGAACGGATCGCTACTGGAAATCGGTTCGGCCGCTATGGCAAGTGGGACTGGAGTCCGAATAACTGTCCCTAAAGCTTGGTGGGTGAGTTCGATCTTGCCAACCTTCGAGAGGGTCACACGAACTTTGCTGGGGGTTGTCAAAGATGATGCAATCTCCTGCAAATGTGCTTCTACGAGCTTTTGCTCGAAGGGAAAATCAAAATACTCGGCAGATTGGCACAGGCGCATTAAATGCTTGTCAAGCAGAAGATAACCACTGTCTGGAGTCCACAAAATTGATTCCAGTAGGTCAAATTCGGGCAAGCGATGGGTCAAGACTTTCGTCTTTTCTTTGCACTCGGTAAACTCTCGCTCGCTGTCTGAATCCCAGACAACGCCGCTACCCACTCCGTATTCTGCATTCCCAGTTGTTTTGTCAATCAATACGGTGCGAATCGCCACATTAAACTGCTTCGAGCCATCAGGGCAAATCAGTCCAATACTGCCGGTGTAGAGCTTACGTGGAGAGGTCTCCAGCTCAGCGATAATAGCCATCGTCCGAGCTTTGGGCGCCCCCGTAATGGAGGCACAGGGAAATAAGGCTTTCAGTGTCTCGAACAAGCTACAGCGAGCAGTTGCCTGCACTGTAGATGTCATTTGGTGAATGCTTGGGTAGCGTTCGACATCAAACAGACTAGGGACTCGAACGCTATCCAGACGCGCAATTTGGCTGACATCGTTGCGGATCATATCCACAATCATCAAGTTCTCGGCCCGATCTTTGGAGGACTGCTGCAACCACAATCGGTTGCTAGCATCTTCTGCTAATGTTCTGCCTCGGGCCACAGTTCCTTTCATGGGCCGCAACTCGATATCATCTCCTACTTGCTTGAAAAAGAGCTCTGGAGAGGCGGAGCATACGGCAAATTCACTGGTTTCGATGTACGTGCAGTATGGAGTGTTCTGGGCACTGACTAATTCCACAAATAGCGGCCAAGGATCGCCTTTAAATTGGGCACGCTGCCGGAATGTGAAATTTACCTGATAGGTGTCTCCCTGTTTGATGTAGTGCTTGATGCGAGCGATCGCCTGGTGGAACTGTGTGGCAGATAGGTCAGGTTGCCAAGAAGAGAGTGTATAGCCGGTTGAGTGATTGGTGGACAACTGCAAGGGGGTCAGATGGTCGAGCAACACGAAGTAGACATAGGGAAATCGTGTCTCTATTTTGGGAGAGGATGCTGCTTCACATGCCGAGGCAGGAACTGCGGTGTGTATAGGATGAGTTATCAGTATTGGATCGAAGGCGGGCGATGCTTCGTAACTGATAAACCCGACAGCATAGAGGCGATCTCGAACCACTCGCGCCTCTACCTCTTCCAATGTTGAGGAGACATCGTTTAAAGTGTCGGCACGGATAGTGGAGATCGGGGTCGAGTTCTGAACCCACTGACCTGTGTTCAAGTCTCGAATTGCAATTTTGGCACTCAAGTTTTGACACTCTGAAGTTCGACAGTTACAACGTCTGACACGTCTAAAGGGATCATGGTGCAGCTCCAGTCAAGCATAACTATGCCTAAGCGGGCTTGCCATAGCATTGATCGCTGTCAAGATGGATCGGAAAGAAAAGAGTTCGCTTTTCAGCATCCAGCATTACAGTTCATCGTTGATACTAGGATTACTGTATAAGTCTATCGATCCAACGGACTCAGTGTAAAATAAATTACACCCTATGTCTGGACTGATTGATTTTGGACATATCCTTTGTCCAGAGCAATTAAGCTTCGCAAGAGCAAAGCTCGGGATCGAAGTAGAGTTGTCAGTCAAGAAGCTGAGCGTTCCTGATCAAGTCATCTTGAAGTTGGCTGTGTCGTCACCTAACTGCCGTTTGTAGTGTAACTCTGCCTGCAACTGGTATCAGCGCGAGGGCATTATTATCTGAGGGGAGATGATCCAGCTGAAGATGTTTATTGTGCTTCAGGAAGAGCAATTCATTGCTTAGATGTCATTGCTTATATTGTTCTCCCAATCAGCGTTTAACACTTTCTCCGCGATTCAGTGAGTGGTTCATGAAAAATAGTGTAATTGCTATCGGGCTGGATTCTGCCGACCCAAACTTGATGGAGCAGTGGATTTCTGAGGGGCATCTTCCTAACCTTCAGAAGCTCATCGAAGAAGGGACGTACGGTCGTATCCGCAATACTGTCAATCACGCTGAAGGGCCGACCAGTACCTGCTCTACCGAGCGTCTCTGGTCAATGGCCTGGAGCGGTTGTCGGCCTGACAAAACGGGCTTCTGGGATACTTCTAAGTTTTTCCCGGAAGACTACAGCATTACTCGTGATGAAGAAGAAATCGGCGTTGATTTTGGAGGGGAATATCCTCCGTTCTATGCGTACCTTGGCGATCGTCGGGTAGCTGCTTTTGACCTTCCCGCTTCAGGTCTGTCGGATCGTGTCAACGGCAAACAAATTCTTGGCTGGGGAGGACACTATCCGTTTACTCCTAGTCACTCCAATCCGGCCAACCTGTTGCCAGAACTGATAGAAAAATATGGTGAAAATGAAGTTCTCTATAACGATCATGGTTTTTGGGGAAATCCCAAGTACGCGCGATGGTTGAATGGCGCTCTAGCCCGCAGTATCGAAACTCGGACGACCATTTGTCGCGAGCTACTCAAAGAAGAAGAGTGGGACTTATTTGTAGCAGCATTTCCCGAGCTCCATAGTGGGGGCCACGACTTGATCCACCTTACGCTGCCCGACCATCCTCTCTACAAACGCTACAAGCAACAGGCTGCCCCTGATTACTCCCCTGTACTGGATGCGTACAAGGCTGTCGATCGCGGCGTGGGAGAGATTTTAGAAGATGCCCCTGAAGATGCCCGTGTTGTCTGTTTCTCGGTTCACGGTATGGGTAATAACGTCACCGACGTGTTGAGTATGGTGATGCTCCCGGAAACCCTTTACCGGTGGAATTTTCCAGGTAAGACAGCGATTGCTCCTGGAGAGGTTGGACAGACTCCTGGCCCCGAGAGAGATAATCCAACCCGCCGTTCATGGCACGGTGAAATTTGGAGCCTGATTCGCGAGCCGAACCTTCTTCTACGCTTCTGGCGGACTTGGGCACCTAGAAGGCTGCAAAAAGCGACTCACGATGGATTGGTCTTCTCCAGCATATTAGCGAAAGATGGTGTCGATCCTAGCTGGATGCCTACCATGTGGTATTCGCGCCTTTGGCCCAAGATGCGGGCATTTGCGCTGCCCTCGTTTGCCGATGGCCATATTCGCATCAACCTTAAGGGGCGCGAGCGTGATGGCATTGTATTGCCAGAAGAATACGATGCGGTCTGTGACGAATTGATCGAGTTGATTAACGGTCTTGTGGATGCTCGCACCGGTGAGCCGATTGTCGACCGAGTTGTCCGCACTCGAAACTATCCAACTGAAGATCGAGACAAAGAGCGACTCCCTGGCCCCGATTTGGTTGTGTTGTGGAAGCAGAACTACCCAACTGACGTTGTGGATAGTCCGGTGACGGGGAGAGTGGGACCAGTGCCTTGTCCTCGTCCTGGTGGACATAGAACCGATGGTTTTGTGATAGCCAAAGGCGATGGAATAAAGCCTGGGTCGGCTACCCCTGACGTGGAGGGTGTGGACATTGGCCCCACTATTCTGACCCTGTTGGGTGAGCCTATTCCCGACCATTTCGATGGGGAACCGATATCGACCATCGTTGCAGGAACTCAGGAACCTGTCACTTCTGTGTAGATGAGTTCATTAAGCTAGTTTTGCAGCCCGATTTCTAAAAGTAGAGCTGCACGCATCAATTTTTCAGCGATCTGCGAAAGCGGGTCGCTGAAGTTCTTACTAGGATTTAATACTCTCTTCGCCAAAATCCCGCATCGAACCAATTCAGCTCAATTAGAATCGTGGTGCACCAGCAGAAAGGGTCTCATCATGACTGATGCACAAGCGGATATTGGGTTGATTGGTCTGGCGGTCATGGGGCAAAACTTAGTGCTCAACATGGCTGACCACGGCTATAAAGTTGCGGTTTACAATCGCACGACTTCTGTGATGGAGTCATTTATTGCCGAGAATCCCGATACTCCTGGCGGATTGGTTGCCTGTAACTCTTTGGCCGAGTTGCTGGCATCGCTGAAAAAACCGCGCAAAATTGTGCTGCTAATTAAGGCCGGTAAGCCCATTGATTACGTTATTAGCGACTTGATTGAAGCCGGAATCGAACCGGATGACATTGTTGTTGATGCGGGAAATTCTCTCTGGACAGACACTATTGAGAGAGAAAGAACGTATGCTGACAAGCTCAAGTTTTTTGGCTCCGGCACTTCTGGCGGCGAAGAGGGCGCGAGGTTTGGCCCATCCTTAATGCCTGGAGGTAATCCAGAATCATGGAAATCTTTGGAGCCTATTTGGAGGGCGATCGCGTCCAAAGTCGATCCTGCCACTGGGAAAGAGATTAAAGGAGCGACTCCAGGACATCCCATTGACGGTGGCGTTCCTTGCACGGCTTACATTGGTCCTAACGGTGCCGGGCACTACGTAAAAATGGTGCACAACGGCATTGAATATGGGGATATGCAGATGATCTGCGAGGCGTATCACCTGATGCGCGATCTACTAGGTATGTCTCCTGCCGAGATGAGCAATGTATTTGCCGAGTGGAATACCGGAAAATTAGATAGCTTCTTGATTGAAGTCACCGCAGATATTCTCAAGCAGGTCGATCCGGAAACTGGCACCCCCTTTGTCGATATTGTTTTGGATACGGCAGGCCAAAAAGGTACAGGCAAGTGGACTGCTGTCAACTCCCTGGATATGGGCGTTTCAGCTCCAACAATTGCCGAAGCTGTCTACGCCCGCATCATTAGCTCCATCAAAGAAGAGCGTGTTGCTGCAAGCAAGGTTCTACACGGTCCGGGTCCGAGTTTTCGGGGAGACAAAAAAGCCTTTATTGACGCAATTGGTGATGCACTGTATTGCTCTAAGATTTGTTCGTATGCCCAGGGCTTTGCGCTGATGCGGGAGGCGCAAAAAGAGTATGAATGGGAGTTGAATTTCGGAGAAATTGCAATGATCTGGCGAGGCGGATGCATTATCCGTGCTCACTTCTTGCAACGCATTAAAGAGGCGTTCGATCTTCAGGCTGACTTGCCTAATTTACTGCTCGATCCTTACTTTACGAAAGAAGTTGAATCATCCCAAACCCACTGGCGTGAGGTTGTTGCAACTGCAGCTATGCAAGGAATTCCCGTACCTACGTTTTCCTCTGCGTTAGCCTACTTCGACTCCTATCGAAGTGGTTTTCTGCCAGCTAACTTACTCCAGGCCCAGCGGGACTACTTTGGTGCCCATACCTATGAACGCCTAGATCGACCTCGGGGACACTTCTTCCACTTAGATTGGCCTGAACCTAGCCGTCCTCAGCTAACAGTTTAGCTTGCTTTATTTGCTTTCATGTTGACTGGAGACTTACTGAAGAGCTTCCCGCCCTCTTCAGTCGGTCTCTGTTTTTTTTGCCGACCTGCACGCACTCTAACGTCAGCTCGACAGAAAAGCTCGTCTAGAAGAGAGCAGAGGGTAGAGCCTGTAGTCATTTGTATTGAAGGTCAAGGGAAGGCTTAGTGGGTAGATATTGCAAGAGTCCCGTAATTTGCACTCTGCTTCCTTCTCATTCTGTTGCGAGCGAATTGAGGATAAGTTGGATCGGATGCCCCCAAGCAAGACCGAGGAATTTTTCGGAGTGCTTGATGTCCATTTGTGTAGTGGGGTGAATACGCCATGGTTTCACCGGATTGTTAGCAAGCAAATCAAGAACATGCCGCAAGCTAACCGTCTGCCCATACACGGCAAGCGCGGCAAACTTATCTGCCGGCGAGCCGTCATCTTTTCTCGAACAGAAATAAAGACATAAACGAGAAGGTGCCAGAATCGAAAGCGACTCTCGGTTCCAGCTATTTCTCGGCAATTAGATAACCGCACTGATGTTCGTTACCCACCATCCAATGGGTGCGCGTTACCAAGCTGTCGGGGAAGACCGCTTGAAGCATGTCTAATTCATGACCGCAAACACTAGGAAAACTTTCTGCAACTTGGCTGATGGCACAGTTGTACTCAGAAAACACAAACTGTTCTCCATCGCGACCTTCCGCACTCCCGTGTTGAGCGTCGCTGTCGTCTAGCGCGTACCAATCGACCATGTAACCCTCTTGGGTACGTAGCTCTGCCAAAGATGCAATCCGATCGCGCAGCGACCCCTCACCAATTTTGACCCTGTACTGGGAGGCTTTTTGCTGCCACTGCTCGTGCAGTACCTCCTCCATTTGCTCCGGCCCCACGAGTTCTGCCATTGCACTCAAAAATGTGACGGCAAACTCGTCGTAATGTTTAGGGAAGCGTTCGAGACCGGCAGACGTGAGAGCGTAAAGATATTGCGGTCGGCCCATCCCGCTTGAAACAGGCTTGCGAGCGATCGCCCCTTCCGTTTCTAAATCTTTAAGGTGACGCCGAATGGCTTGCACGCTAATACTAATCTGCTCCGCCAATTGCTGAGCAGATAGCGACTTATGCTTGCGCAAGACCTGCAGAATTGCCTGCTTGGCGTGGCCGGGATGATGCCGACTAAATGCCAGAGTGGGCGGGGATTTTGCCCCATCGGAGGTGGGAGAATAGGAAGGGGAAGAACTCACCGTCATGCTCGCCGATCGTGTGTTTTGCGAGTTAAACAACACCAATGTTGCTAAAGTGTTCTAGCATGAGTTTAGCAATGGGTATGTTGTTTAAGTATACAATTGCTGACGACTTGCGTTGATCGGGGTTCGATCCAGCCTCAGCGTAATGCTCTCAGCCGATTGAGAACTGTACTCGTTACGAGTCTCAACGTTGCTCCATTTGCGCCGCTGTTTAATCGCGACCCTCGATCTTACCGATCTTGATCGCAACAGGTTCATCGCAGCACGTTAATCGCAACATTGCCCAGCTCTACGCACAGCACAACTTCCGGAGGTTTCTCTTGGTGACGGCCTCAGTTAAAACCCTCGTTAATCAGCCCTACAAGTACGGATTTGTCTCCGAGATCGAATCTGACTCTATTCCAAAGGGACTGAGCGAAGATGTTGTTAGGCTCATCTCTGCCAAGAAGAACGAGCCCGAGTTTCTGTTGGAATTCCGGCTCAGGGCCTATCGTAAATGGCTGGAGATGGCAGAGCCCCACTGGCCGAATCTTGAGTATCCGGCGATCGACTACCAGGACATCATTTATTATTCCGCTCCCAAACAGGCGGGCAAGAAGGTCAAGAGTCTGGATGAGCTGGACCCCGAGCTGCTGGCGACATTTGAAAAGCTGGGCATCCCCCTCTCCGAGCAAAAGCGGTTGGGCAATGTAGCGGTAGACGCCGTATTCGATAGCGTATCGATCGCCACCACGTTCAAGGAAGACCTGGCTAAGCACGGCATTATTTTCTGCTCGATCTCGGAAGCCGTCGAGGAGTACCCGGAACTGATTCAAAAATATCTGGGCAGTGTTGTACCGGTTGGTGATAACTTCTTCGCTGCACTGAATTCCGCTGTATTCAGCGACGGCTCATTTGTATACGTGCCGAAAGGCGTCAAGTGTCCGATGGATCTGTCCACCTACTTCCGCATCAACAATGGCGAATCGGGACAGTTCGAGCGCACCCTGATCGTGGCGGAAGAGCGTAGCTCGGTTACCTATCTAGAAGGCTGTACCGCTCCCATGTTTGACACCAACCAACTGCACGCCGCAGTGGTGGAACTGGTGGCGCTAGACGATGCCGAAATTAAGTATTCCACCGTGCAGAACTGGTACGCCGGGGATGAAAACGGAAAAGGCGGCATCTATAACTTTGTGACCAAACGCGGTTTGTGCAAGGGCGCTAACTCCAAGATCTCTTGGACACAAGTGGAAACAGGCTCGGCCATTACTTGGAAGTATCCCAGTTGCGTGTTGGTGGGTGATAACTCCGTGGGTGAGTTTTACTCGGTGGCGTTGACCAACAACCGTCAGGAAGCCGATACCGGCACCAAGATGGTGCACATCGGCAAGAATACCTCTAGCACGATCATTTCCAAGGGAATTTCGGCTGGAAAATCCAACAACAGCTACCGTGGATTGGTGAAAGTTGGCCCTAAAGCAGACGGAGCCCGCAACTATACACAGTGTGACTCCATGCTGATTGGCGATCGCTGCGAAGCCAGTACCTTCCCGTACATCCAGTCCCAAAACGCTACGGCCACCGTCGAGCACGAAGCTTCAACGTCCAAGATCAGCGAAGATCAGATCTTCTACTTTCTGCAGCGGGGAATTTCGGCAGAAGACGCCGTGTCCATGATTGTGAACGGTTTTTGTAAGGACGTGTTCAATCAGTTGCCAATGGAGTTTGCCTCAGAAGCTGATAAGCTCTTGAGCCTGAAGCTAGAGAATTCGGTGGGATAGCCTGTTCCATCGCGATCCCGCGTCTCGGAGATTTGCAATCTGGGACGCACTTGCACTGCTCACCTTTCGACGTTCACCGTAGAAGGTTACTCAGAATTTCGTTCGAGAGACTAAGGACAACCATCCGTCATGATTCGAGACAACAGCGAGGTCATTCTGTCAGTCCGGGATTTGCAAGCGTCTGTGGACGGCACCCCCGTACTGAAAGGAGTGAATCTGGAAGTAAAAGCTGGAGAGATCCACGCGATTATGGGTCGCAACGGATCGGGCAAGAGCACGTTCTCGAAAGTTTTGGCAGGTCATCCCGACTATGAAGTGACTGGCGGCGAAATCCTTTACAAGGGTAAGAATCTGCTGGAGATGGAACCGGAGGATCGGGCCAGAGCGGGGGTATTTCTGGCCTTCCAGTACCCAATCGAAGTGCCGGGGGTGAGTAACGAAGAGTTTCTGCGTCTCTCGTGCAATGCCGTGCGCACCTATCGCGGATTAGAGGAACTAGACCCGTTTGACTTTAGCGATTTGCTGGAAGAAAAACTCGGGGTGGTGGAAATGAGTCCCGATTTTTTGGAGCGCAGCGTTAACAGCGGCTTTTCTGGCGGCGAGAAAAAGCGCAATGAAATCCTGCAAATGGCGGTGCTGGAACCCACGCTGTCGATTTTGGACGAGACCGATTCTGGCTTGGACATCGACGCTTTGCGAATTGTCTCCAATGGCGTCAATCAGCTTGCGAACGAAACGAATGCCAATGTGCTGATTACCCACTACCAACGATTGCTGGACTACATTGTGCCGGACTACGTTCACGTCATGAATGCCGGTCAAATTATTCGCACGGGTGGCAAAGAGCTTGCTCTGGAGCTGGAAGAGAAAGGCTACGACTGGATTGATGAACTAGAAGACCAGAAAGAAGGACAGACAGAAGCCAGTGCGGAGGCCGTAGCGGCACAGTAATGATGACAACTTCTAAGTTTTCTCAATCCCAGGTCAACGAACAGGCGATCGCCCCGAACAGCTCTGCAGATCGCTACCTAGCCAACTTAATCGCCCAACGGGAGGCGGTCGCTCCCACCATCGAGGATCTGGAACCTTTGCGGGCTGAAGCTGCCGAACGAGCGAGTCTGATGTCCCTTCCCACCATACGGGATGAAGACTGGCGATTCACTAATTTGAGTTCCCTCAAGGATGTCCAGTTTGCTCCGGCAGATTCAAGTCTTGCTGTGGCCAATATCGATACTTTAGAGATCCCTGAATCCAGCGCCACCCGATTGGTGTTTGTCAACGGTCAGTTCTCCACCGAACTCTCTGACCTCTCCGATGTTCCTAAAGGGGTTACGGTTGGTAATCTGGCTTCGTTGTCTGCCGCACAGCAACAGCTAGCGATCTCGAGTATCAGTATCGATGCTATGGGTCAGGGGGACACCTTTACGCTGCTAAACTCTGCTTGCATGGCGGATATAGCTGTCGTTCTGGTGTCGAAGAACTCGGTTATCGAGACTCCCATTCAGCTCGCATTTGTATCCGTGTCTGGAAGTGTGCCGACCGTCTCCCATCCCCGCTGCGCAATCGTCGTCGAAAAAGGCGGTGAAGCGACTGTGGTAGAGCAGTTCTTCGGATCGAACGATTCGGCTTATCTAACCAACGCTGTCACCGAGATCGTGCTAGAAGACAACGCTCAGCTGGAACATTGCAAATGGCAGGCTGAAGCAGATGACAGCTTCCATGTAGCCCGCACAGCTATCTCGCAATCCAAAGACAGCCGCTATATCGGTCATACCATTAGCACAGGAGCCCAACTATCTCGCCACTCGCTCGAAACCGTTCAGCAAGGGGTCAACGTTCACACCACTTTGAACGGGTTGACGATCGCCAGTAGCTCTCAAATCTCCGACACTCACACAGCGATCGATCACGCCAATCCTTACGGTAATAGCGACCAGGTTCATAAATGCATTGTTGGCGATCGGGCCCACACCATTTTTAACGGCAAAGTGCTGGTTCGACCTAACGCTCAAAAAATCGATAGCAGCCAATCCAGCCGCAACCTGCTGCTCTCTAACAAAGCTCGGGTGGATACCAAGCCGCAGTTAGAAATTTTTGCCGATGATGTTAAATGCGCCCACGGGGCAACCGTCAGCCAGTTAGTGCCGGATGAAGTGTTTTACCTGCGCAGTCGCGGCCTGAGCGAGGCCCGTGCCAAACAACTGCTGACCTACGCATTTGCGGCAGAGGCTCTTGATAAGATCTCCGTCAAATCTGTGGCCGATCGGCTGAAAGCTTATGCCATGACTCACAGCAGCTTTGCTTAGGCACTCTGCACAATTGAGTTCGATACCCCTTATCCCCAACCCTTCTCCCAACGTGGGGAAAGGGAGCATGAAACTTCAACCCGAATAGTTTCGTTGTGCTGCAAGGCAACGAACCCTCTCAAGTGGCTCCGTCGAACTGACGTTGGACATCAAGCAAGCTGTAAAGATGGCTCGGGAACTTCCCATAAGCAGATTACGAATCGCAATAGATGCAAGTAGCGCCTGCAGTATCATCGTAGGCGCTAGACATTACCGAACGTTAGAGAAAAACTATTGAGGAGGCATCACCACCTTTCTCGCCAGTCCGACGGCTTGTAGACCGCGAATTACCCACCAGGTTGTATCGATCTGCCACCATTTCCAGCCAGCCGGAGCCACACGTGGGTGAGCGTGATGATTGTTGTGCCAGCCTTCCCCATACGTCAACAGTGCCGCCCACCACAGATTGCGAGAGTTATCGTCTACGTTGTGGTCGCGATCGCCCCAAACGTGGGTTGCCGAGTTAATCAACCAAGTGGAATGCCACAGGATAACAGAGCGGAAAAAGATACCGTAGATGATAAACGACCAGCCACCCAGCGCGTACAGCAGGACTGCAAGTGGCAGTTGCAACACCAAGAAGTAGCGATCCAACCAGCGATAGTAGCGATCGCGGGCTAAATCCGGCGCAAAACGCATGTAGGACTGGTGTGAGTAGGTGGAAGATTTGGGGTAAATCATCCAGAGAATGTGGCTCCACCAAAATCCTCGCCTGGCCGAATAGGGATCTTTGTCGATATCTTCGGCAAATGCATGGTGTTGCCGATGACCGGCCACCCAAAAAATTGGGCCACCCTGAATTGCCATCGCACCAATCGTGGCAATGACATATTCCAGCCACTTGGGGACTTGAAAGCTTTTGTGGGTGAGGAGGCGATGATATCCCAAACAGATGCCGATGCTACCCAACAGCCAGTGCAAAAACAGAGTGACACCTAGCGCTTGCCAAGAGAAACAAAAGACAGACAGCAAGGCAACACCGTGAATGAGGCCAAAGAACCCTACCATCGGCCAACTGATTGCTAAAGACTCGTCCTCTACACGAGAGGCAGCAGACGCAACTTGTACCATCAAACTCTCCTATCCGCTCAACACTCTTGCAAAGATGCAAGTATCGCTTACAATTACACAGTAACAAGACCCTTCAAATCCTGCAAGTATCACTTGCATTTTGGATTGATAGCTGACACTTATCGGGCTTAGGTTCATTGTTCGAGCTATCTAGTCGCTCTCTATCTCAAGCATTGCAATGAGCCGAACATCCTCTCGCGATCGCCTGATTGACGCAGCCAAACAGCTGTACCTTTCCCAAGGAATTCAGGAAACCACCACCAAGCAGATTGCAGAATTGGCCGAGGTCAACGAAGTAACGCTGTTTCGTCAATTTGGAAGCAAGCATGGCTTGCTTTTAGGATTGCTGGACGATACGAGCGTATTCGCTCAGCTACGGGAAATTTTGGGGAACCATCAAGTGCCGTCCCCCTCAGTGGCCCAAGCCGCTCAGACCTATGCTGTCGATTTATTGGAGTTGCTCGATCGCGGAGCCGAGCTACTGAGATCGTTAGTTGGTGAGTCCGGGCAGTTTTCCGAAGACACCTGTCAAGCACTCGGGCGCACCTTGACTCGTATCAATCGCATTACCACCCAATATTTGGCGACCACGTTGCCGCAACAGTCCGCCCTCGATGCAGCTACCGTGCAAAGTCTGGCTCGCCTACTCAACTGCATTGTTCTCGGATATACCGTTCTGGAATTCACCAGCGATGCCCACAGTCTGTGGCCCACCCGAGACGAGTTCTTGGCTGATGTAGAAGGGTTCTTTACACGCGAGACTGCTGCAGCCCTACCCACTCGAAAAGTGGACGGGAGCGTATTGTCAACGGCGATCGCCGATCTACCGTCAAACTTAGCCAAAGAGATACTGCAACGAGCCAAAAAGCATGGTGCTCAAGACTATGCCCTTGCTTATGTTGTGCTGTCAACAGGACTGAGTGCTGCTGAGATTGCCTCCCTCGAACGCTGGCATTACATCAACAATCCTCCACAACACCTCCTGCAGGTCACGCAGGGAGTGGTGCGACAGGTGCCCATGAACCGATGGGTCATGGGACAAAAATACGGTTCCGATGCGCGTAATCCACTCACCCAGTGGGTGAACAGTCGTAAAGATGACTGGCAAGCATTGTTTTACACGGGGGAAGGCAACCCGGCTTCGGAGGATGACATCCAAGCCCGCTGGCAGGCGATTGTTGAAGGGCTGCTAACCCCTCAAGGAACAGCCCCAACATTGCAGCAAGCCCGCCAGACTTGGTACGTCGATATGCTCGGTCGAGGGGTCAGTGTGGAAGATCTGGAGCTACTGACCGACTTGACCACCGAGGAGCTACAGCCCTACGCAAAACGAGCTGCAGAGAAAGCGGCTCTAGAACGAGCGATGAGTCTCGATACGAAGCCTGAGTCTTGAGCCCCCACCAGAGACTCTTGCCTGAATAAGCCCAGATCGACACATCCGCTTGCACAGCAACAGTTGAAAACTGATGACAGAACCCTCCAGAGGGTTGAACGATCGCCTAGGCTGGGAGAACGACATCTCCATTGTCTGTTTGACAAAAATATAGATTTTTGTAACAGAAACGCTCATAATCGTTCCAGTACGCAAGCTGCCCTGTGGTGAAGCATCATGCCAGCCGATACGCCAACTAACCTGACGTCCGATACCAACCCGGTCGATCCACCCATTGTCGACCTTAGTGACGAGATTGAAATCGAGGAACAGGCTGCCGCAGCTGTCAAACCGGCCGATTTGCATCGGTATAAGTGTCGGTCCTGCGACTACACCTACGAACCCACCAAGGGCGATCCGCAAAGCTCTATTGCGATCGGAGTGCCCTTTGAAGAATTACCCGAGTCTTGGCGCTGTCCGGTGTGCAATGCCTCTCAAAATTTGTTCGAAGACGTGGGAGCAAAAGGAAAGGCGTCAGGATTTGATGAAAATCTTGGCTACGGTTTGGGGGTTAACTCCATGACCCCAGGCCAGAAAAACATTTTGATCTTCGGTGCTCTGGGAGCCGCCGTAGCATTATTTATGAGTATGTATCTCCTGCAATAATCCCGTTTAGCGGTCGAACGTTTCATTCCGTTGTTTTCATTCATTAGTTGCTATGGTTCTGCGCGCATTTGCGATTCTTCTTTCTGTCCTGCTAATGGCAGCCGGTCTGCCAAATATGCGGGTGTCTCCCTGGCAGGTGATTGACCTACCCACCGATCGCACACTGTTGGATATCGATTTTGTCGATAACACCGACAGAGGCTGGATTGTGGGTGACAAGGGCACTCTCTTAGAGACGAAGGATGGCGGAATTAACTGGACGGCCAGCACGCTACAAACCAGCAACCCCGACTACTATTTGTCTTCTATTAGCTTCGGCGGTGACGAAGGTTGGGTGGCTGGCGAACCCAAGGTCATGCTGCACACCACCGATGGTGGCGATCGCTGGGCCCAAATTCCCCTAAGCGACAAACTGCCTGGCGAGCCCATGCTGGTGGAATCCACAGGCCCCAACTCTGCCGAAATGGTGACGACGGTCGGTGCTATCTACAGCACGAACGATGGCGGTCGTAACTGGACTGCGATGGTGGACGATGCAATCGGCGTATTGCGTAATGTCAACCGACGCGAGGATGGTGCCTACGTTGGCGTATCTGCTCGCGGTAACTTCTACACCCTGCACCGCCCCGGCTCCCGAGCGTGGGAACCTTTCAACCGCGATAGCTCTCGCCGCCTGCAGAACATGGGGTTTGGCCCGAATAACTCCGCTTGGAAGTTAAACCGTGGAGCAGAAGTTGCATTCACCGACGATGTCACTAGCGGCAAGTGGGATAAAGCGCAGCGTCCTGGCCGCACTACGAGCTTTGGCTATCTGGGCGCAACCTATCAGGATGACGATAATTTCTGGGTTGTGGGTGGTAGCGGCACTCTAGTTCACAGTGCTGATGGTGGCCAGACCTGGGAGCAAGTGAAAGAGGCTAGCCGTATTCCTGCGAACTTTTATGCAGTGAAATTCTTGTCTCCCGAGCGTGGCTTTATCCTGGGCCAAAGTGGAACCTTACTTCGCTACACTCCAACCAACTAAAGTTGTTGATGTGTTGTCCAAACCCAAATGGATATAGGGCATAGAGTAAAGCTCGATTAACCCATTTGCCTCAATGAACGCCGACCCTAGATTCTATCTGGGTCGGCGTTTGGGTTGGAAACTACAGTTCGGCGAGACTAATGGGCTAGCCAATTTGGGCGATCGCTAAGTCGGGTTGTGACCGAAGTAAGAACGGCTGAAAGGGTTGGGTATCTTGAGAAAATAGGCTGGAATTGATGCTAGCCCATTGGATATCGAGCAGAGTGCAGGTGCGAGAAGCAGCATGACAACAGACATTACACCAGCGAGTCCCGGAGAAGTGGCCGTTTATGCTCCGTATTACGCTGTCGGTCGTCGCCCGTTGCTACCTCTAGCTGTGGGGCTTTACAAGCAGAAAAACTTTGAAGGAGAGCGCGGCATTGAAGGAGATGCCTCCGTGCCATTTGTGGCTACGTGGCCTTCGCTGCCTTTACCCTCTGACTTGACCGTTTGCCAGGTGCAGTTTAGGCAAGATGCCGAGCTTACCTACGAGATGTCATTGTCTAACTTTGAATTCATTGACTACCTGATCGATGTCGTTGGAACAATCAAACGCGGTCAATCGCCTGATTTCAGTACCGCTTTTTATAAAAAACTAATGAAACGTGACAGTTAATCGTCGCGATAGATGCCGCTTTCGCACGCTAATGTCTTGCCATCTAGGGGAATCCCCGTCAAAAAAAAAGTGATGCCCCTATCCCTGGAATCTATCCCGTCTGTTGGCTGGAAAGTGACAATCTCGTAAATGCTGTAGCTAAAATGAATGGGCGCGATTTCCGTCTTTGAGTTTCTGCGCCGTTGCACCCATGACGAGCAGCCGTTACTCAAGTGAACTATCAAACGCTGTGCCGCACTCGTTAGAGCTCTAGCATTGCAATGCCGTGCTAGACGCATCGTTTGGAGACAGGGCTCGGCTATGGTTGCGAGCCTCCGTGTGAGAGAACGCTTTGTGCTTAGCTCGTCAACTGTAGAAATGAGTCAGAGACAGGATTCGCTAACCAACGCTGGGCAACCTGTCCAGTATCTACAAAAGCCAGTGACGGCAATCCATAACTGAAGTAAGTTCTGAACGGAACAATCGGGGCAGGCTGCAAACACATGACACATTGGATGGTGCTAATTTTTTTTGGGGCCTTTACCTCGTGGGCACTGAGCAGAAGTGCTGCACGAGTAAGCCATGTCCCTTGGTTGAAGTTATGGGTGGTCATGATGCTGCCCATTTTCGTTCTAGTTGTCTCAGTCGAGGTATTTCAGCGGCAGCCGAATATTCTTGTTTTAGGGGGGCTGTTCCTCTTTTCGTATATTTCCAGTTTGTCTATGTTGCGTCGGGGCCGCTTGAGAGTACCTCCACACAGCGAAAATTCTCTCGGAGATAGTGGTGAGCCTGGTTCTGCTGATACAGCAGTAGAGTCCCACCCCGATATGCAGTCTCAAGAGGCCCTGTCCTCTGCGAAAAATCCGGCAGAGGTCGTGGCCCAACAACTTAAGTCTTTCAGCACACCCACGAATAAAGCATTAGCCGAGCTATCGCGAGATAAATTACGGGGCTGCTTCCCCTGGACGATGTACTACATTCAGGACTTTGAATATCGACCACAGGCCATCATTTGTCGGGGGAATTTGCGAGCAGCACCTGACGAAGCCTATCAATGCATTAGCGATAACTTGAGAAACCTATTCGGCCAGCGATTTTTATTGGTGCTGCAGGAAGGATTTTCTGGTAAGCCGTTCTTTGCGATCGTGCCCAATCCAACAGCCGCTGCCCGAGAAGCGTTGAGTGATGAGGAGAGCGATCGCGATCGGCCCAATTTGGCAATTGCTTTGGTCGTTGCCTCGCTATTCAGCACCATGACTGTCGGGGCACTTGCGTCGGGTCGCATCACTCCCGAAACGCTGTTTAGTCCTCCCACTAACCTATTGGCAGGGCTGCCGTATGCGTTGGCGATCGTGTTGATACTGGGAGCCCATGAGTTGGGACACTACATTGCAGCTCGGCGGCACAATCTCAAGATATCCTTGCCCTACTTCATTCCGGTGCCGTTTTTTCTGGGGACGTTTGGGGCTTTTGTTCGCTTAAAAGAGCCCGTTCCCGATCGCAAGTCACTGTTTGATGTATCCATTGCCGGTCCGCTGGCCGGGTTAATCGTTGCCTTCCCCCTACTAATTTGGGGACTCATGCAATCGAGCGTGCTTCCTTTCCCCGAACCAGTTTCGGAACCTACGTCGCAGTTATTCCTCGATTCTTTTACTTTCGATCCCAGTCAATCCATTTTGTTGGCGATTTTGGCCAAAATCGCACTGGGTAGCGAATTGTCTGCCAACACCGTCTTGCAATTTCACCCGATTGGTTTTGCCGGTTGGCTGGGGCTATTAGTGATTTCCCTCAACTTAATTCCTATTGGGCAGTTGGGGGGCGGGCATATTGTTCATGCTATGTACGGTCACCAAATGGGTACCAACATCGGCAAGGTGACCCGCGTATTGGTTGTGTTGCTAGCTTTTACCCTGCAGCCGTGGTTGCGGGCATGGATGCTGGTTGTTCTGCTGTTAACCAGTACCGACGAACCTGCTCTCAACGATGTCACGGACTTAGACGAAGGGCGCGACCTGTTGGGTCTATTCACCTTGACAATCCTAACCATCGTGATTTTGCCGCTTCCGCCCCCCTTACAGGCGTTGATAGGACTTGCTTAGAAGCAGGGGATTTACTTAAAAGCACGGTACCTTGCTTAAAAGAACAGTATTTAGCTTCACGAACCTGTAAACCCTTTGCATAGATCTCTGTGCCACACTCGAAATCAGAGGGGGGTACCGTTATCGGGGCTGGTGTGATGCGTGTAGCCGATCTACTTGTGCGCTGTTTAGAAGAAGAAGGAGTACGCTACATCTTCGGCCTACCGGGTGAAGAGACCCTCGATATCAATGATGCATTGCGAAGTTCGGCGATCGAGTTTGTGTCGGTTCGGCACGAGCAAGGCGCTGCGTTTATGGCCGATGCCTACGGCCGTCTGACCGGTAAAGCTGGCGTGTGTTTGGCAACGTTGGGACCTGGAGCCACCAATTTGATTACGGGGATCGCAGACGCCAGTTTGGATCGCGCTCCGTTAGTGGCGATTACCGGACAGGCCGATTTGCGCCGTATCCATCAGGAGTTTCACCAATACATCGACATCAACTCGGTATTCAAGCCGTTTACCAAATGGACCGCGCGCATCAGCTCTCCCGAACCCGTAGCGGAAGTGGTGCGCAAAGCATTCAAGTTGGCGGAGGCGGAGCCACCGGGGGCGACTCATATCGAGTTACCCGAAAATATCGCTGCCATGACCGTTAATAATGATGCTCCGGATATTCCTCTGCCATTCACACCCAGCTCTCGTCGGTTAACTTCAACCGCACCACAAGAATTACTCTTACAGGCGGCAGAAATAATCGAACAAGCAGAGATCCCGCTCATTTTGGCAGGTAACGGAGCAATTCGGGCTGGGGCATCGCAAGCGGTGCAGCAACTGGCAGAAACTCTGAATGTGCCAGTGGTAAATACCTTCATGGCCAAGGGCATTCTTAGCTTTCAGCATCCCAATAGCCTGTATACGATGGGTCTGCAGGTACGCGATCATATTGCCTGCGGAATGGATAACGCCGATGTCGTGATTGCCATCGGTTATGACTATGTGGAGTACGGGCCAGAATTTTGGAATAAAGATAAAACCAAAACCATCATTCACATCGCTGCTGGCCCCGCAGAAGTCGATGCCAGTTACGTTCCGGCGGTCGAGATTGTCGGCAATGTCGAGCGGATTGTATCCCGTCTGGCCGGAATGGTGTTTCAGCCCAAGTCATTCGATCGCTTCAAAGGTATTCAGCAACAAATTCTTGAGGAGTATTCGCTCTCGAAGGATGACAATAGTTGGCCAATCAAGCCGCAAAAAGCGCTCTACGAATTGCGTAGAATACTACCCCCCGAGTCGATTGTGATTTCGGATGTAGGAGCCAACAAGGTGTGGGTTGCGCGCATGTTCCCGGCCTACCGCCCTAACACGGTGTTGATTTCCAACGGATTTGCAGCAATGGGATTCGCCCTACCTTCGGCGATCGCTGCTAAGTTAGTGCACCCGGAGCGAGCGGTTGTCGCTGTCTGCGGAGATGGGGGCTTCATGATGAACGTACAGGAGCTGGAAACGGCAGTGCGACTGAAGCTTGCCATCGTTATTGTGCTCTTTGATGACAATGGTTACGGACTGATTCGTTGGAAGCAGCAAAACCGCTATCAAGCAACGGCAGGTGTCGATTTCCAAAATCCCGATTTTGTCTCTTTAGCCCGCAGCTTTGGAGCCATCGGCTATCGATTGGAGAAGACCGAAGAGTTTCCGGACCTGCTGCGTAAGGGGCTGAATGCCGATCGCCCTGTTGTCATCGATTGCCCGATTGATTATCGAGAAAACTTAAAATTGACGGAGCGGCTGCAAGATATGAGCTGTCCCATTTATATCTAGCAATCTGCCTGAATGACTCGCCAGCATCAGCAAGTCAGGAATTTAGTGAAGTCGACAGGTCTTGAAAACCGACAGCATGTCCACATAGCTGAATGCCATATCTTTGCCGAGTCGATCGCATCCAGAGACCAAGCATGCCATTACCAGGGTTCGTAGTGGCTAATTTCCCCTATACTAGAGAGCCTGGGCAAAATTAAAACAACATCAGCAAGCATCATGGCTAAGAAAAACATGCAGGTGGTTCTGCGCCAAGAGGTCTCCAAACTTGGCAAGGCCGGTGACGTCGTCGGCGTGACTCCCGGTTATGCCCGTAACTACCTTTTCCCGCAAGGACTGGCGGAGCGTATGACCCCAGGCGTGTTCAAAACTGTTCAATTGCGTCGTGCCCAAGAAGAGCAGCGCAAGCTTGAAGAGAAGCAGTTGGCCGATAGCAAGAAAACTGCGCTTGAAATCATCAACAACTTTGTGGTTCAAGTGAAAGTTGGCGAAGGGGATGCCATCTTCGGCACAGTCACCAACCAAGATATTGCCGACGTTATTAAGCAGGCTAGTGGCCAAGAGGTCGACCGCCGCAATATCCATGTGGATGACATCAAGCAAACTGGTGAATATCCGGTAGAAATTAAGCTGCACCCTGAAGTGACTGCTACGATTCGACTGCAGGTAAATCCTGCCTAGTGTTCGGGCGGGGCGGAACTGATGGATCAACTATTCTTCAAAGACTGACTGCAAAGTCGAGATTGGGGAAAACATTCATCAAAGTAAGCCTTGCAGACTCTAGCTGTTGGCTCTATCCAGTTCTGCTGTGGTCACAAAATTCGAGATGAATAACGAGGTGGGCGATCGCCTGCCTCCTCAGAATATCGAAGCGGAAACTGAAATATTGGGTGGCATCCTGATGGATCCGGATGCCATTGCCCGTGTTGCAGAAACTCTGAAACCCGAGGCGTTCTATCTAACTGCTCACCAAGAAATCTATCGGGCGGCTATGTTGCTCGCCTCTCAAGGGCGGCCCACCGATCTGACCAGCGTGTCAGCGTGGTTGGACGACCGCGAACTGCTAGACAAAATTGGTGGTACGAGTACGCTGCGTCAACTGGTCGAACAGACCCCCAGCAGTATTAACATCGACCAATACGCCAAGCTGGTGTTGGACAAGTATGTCCGTCGCCAATTGATTCGCGCTAGCAATCGGGCCTCCGGCATTGCATACGACGCCAGCATTGAGATTCCCCAGGTGCTCGACCGTATCGAACAGGAAATGTTCGAGGTCACGCAAGATCGAGTCAAGAAGGCACTGGTGCCAGCGTCCGATATTCTACTGAATATTTTTGCCGAGCTAGAAGAGAAGTCCTTACAGAAGGATGCCTTACCCGGAATTCCAACCGGCTTCTACGATCTGGATAGTAAAACTCAAGGATTGCAGCGATCTGACCTTGTGATTGTGGCGGGTAGACCGTCGATGGGAAAGACCGCTATTTGCCTGAACATGGCTCACAATATTGCCGCCCAAACCAAGCTGCCTGTAGCCGTATTTAGCTTGGAAATGTCGCGGGAGCAGCTGGTGCAGCGCTTGCTGGCCAGCGAGGCCAAAATTGAAAGTCATCGGTTGCGATCTGGACGGATTAGCGAGCACGAGTGGCAGCGACTCAGCCAATCAATTGGCAACCTGTCTGAGCTACCCATCTTTATCGACGACACTGCCAATGCAACGGTGACTGAAATCCGTTCCAAGGCCCGTCGCCTTCAGGCGGAACAGGGCGGGGCATTGGGTATGATCCTGCTGGACTACCTGCAGCTCATGGAAGGCTCGGGCTCCGATAACCGCGTGTTGGAATTAGCTCGGATTACTCGCGGTCTGAAAGCTCTGGCAAAAGAACTCAATGCTCCGGTTGTTGTTCTCTCCCAGCTCAGCCGTGCTGTTGAATCCCGATCTGACAAGCGCCCTCAACTGTCGGACTTGCGCGAATCGGGCAGTATTGAACAAGATGCCGACCTCGTTCTGATGCTATATCGCGACGAGTATTACGATCCCGGCACGCTGGATAAGGGGCTGGCGGAAGTCATTATCGTCAAACACCGAAATGGTCCTACCGGTACAGTCAAGCTTCTGTTCGAGAATCAATACACCCAGTTCCGCAATTTGGCGGTGAATCAAAATTAGTGTACCCAGCAGGGCTAACAGCAGTTTTCTGAGGATTGGGGGGATTTGTCCTTGGTTCCTTAGTCCTTCGTCCTTGGCGATTTATTGCAAGTCTGTTGCTCAAGACCAATGACCAGTGACCAATGATCAAATTCTTGACGGCGATCGCGCTGCTTCAGTTCGGGTTCCCCCTAGTGTAAGCCGATCGATCTTAATAGACTGGCTAGTGGGTCACTGTAGAGACGCCTTGTGTGAGTAGCCGGTTTTACCCTTCACTGACAGACGCAATCTGGACGGGATCTCCGACGCCGGAATGGCTGTCTGGAACCGAAGATTCTGCCTGGAAACAAACGATCGCCGCCATGCAGCAACTGTGGCGAGATATCGGCAGCATGGGGGTTGGAGCTAGCTGTCCGGTGATTTGGTGGCCATTATACGATCCGGGACAGCCCATTCGGCAGCAGTCAGAACGAGAGCGAGAGGACGAGCGCGATATCCTGCCTGGTCAGCGGTGGCTATTTACATCGAACTTGTCAGTGGGTAACTTGTCGCAGCCCAACCAGATTGTGGTACCGGTAATGCCGCGCGATTCCCTTAAAGATGAACAGTTTTTTGCCGTTATTACTTCCGCGTTTAGCGCGATCGCCCTCAAAGCTACCCATCCAGAAACCGGCGATCGAGGGGTGACATTTTCGTTCGAGCCTCAAGTTATTCGGAGGGTGTGGCGGGCCTTACGCACGCGAGTCCAGGCAGTTCGTCAGGATTCTGTCGATTTATGGGATGCGGTGTTGGAAGATTATCCGCTACTGCCACCGGATTATCGGGTGCTGTCGCGCTTCAGCTCACTGTTGATGATGTCAGCACACGATCGCCTACCGATGCCGGAAAATCATCCCGAGCGGCAGCTATTTCTCATGCCTTCATCGCTGGAGTTGGCGGATGAAAGCCTACAAGTGCGAATTCCTGCTGGAGAGGAACGCCGTGATGGGGATCGCTCGTTTCCCGATGGATCGAAGGTGCGAGAACCGAAGTCGGAGAGTACTCCATCGGAGCCTCTGTCTGAATCGGAGTTTTTGCGAGCAATCGCGCACGAAGTTCAGACTCCGTTGGCAACCATTCGTACGTTGACTCGTTTACTATTGCGACGGAACGATCTCACTCCTCTGTGTCGCAGATACGTCGAAAATATCGAGCGGGAATGTACCGAACAAATCGATCGGTTTGGGTTGTTTTTCCGCGCGACCGAGCTTGATCCGGACAACATTCGGCTGCAGGCTACATCGCTAACTGAGCTACTGCAGGCTAACCAACCCCGCTGGACTCAGCATGTCGAACGGCGAGGATCGACATTCGAGCTGGATATTCCAAAGAATTCACCGGCCATTGTCAGCGATCCCAATACGTTAGATGCCATGCTGACCGGAGTGATCGATCGCATTTCTCGCGGGGCCCCAGCGGGTAGCCATATCGTGGCCAAGATCGTTCAAGCTGGCGAGCAAGTAAAGTTGCAGTTTCAGGTGAATAACGAGGATTTTGACTGTGGTGATAGCCAAGCTACTACCCCATTAAGAGCCTTGGGGAAACTGCTGGTTGTACAGCCTGAAACCGGGGCACTGAGCCTGAGTACGTCTATGACTCAGCAGCTTTTCACAGCCTTGGGAGCCAAGTTTACCGTGCGCCAGCAACCCGATTGCGGAGAAATCCTGACAATTTACTTGCCCCAGCATCACGAGAAGCCCGGTTAGTTTGACCCACTTGCACCGCTCTTTTCCTCCTTTGTCTGTTTCTTGCCGAGCTTCCACTTCATCGATGCCAGACTTACACTCTCCAAACACCGATAGCGAACGCATCGAAACGCTACTGCATCAGTTGCGGAATCCTCTGACAGCTATTACGACATTTGCCAAATTATTGGACAAACGTCGTCCGCCAGACGATCCCAACGGCTGGATTGTGGAGCGAATTGCTCAGGAATGCCTACACATGAGATCGCTGCTCGATCGCTTTGAGAAAGGCGATAATTCTCAGTTTGCCGAGGATGAATCGGGGCATGAATCGGCTGCGAGATTGTCCCTCAAATCCTTTGTGAAAGACTTGTGGCCCACATATGCAACCTTGGCTGCAGAGCGCGGGATCGAGGCGTTACTTGATGATTCCCTCAGTCCCACCACCACAGTCGATCCAAGCCCGCTTGGGTTGCGAGAGGCAATCGATAACTTGATGGACAATGCTCTCAAGTACACACCTGTGGGTGGGACGGTAGCGATCGCGGCAGTAGAAGAGGGAGATACCGTTGCCTTACGGGTAAAGGATACGGGGCCGGGGATCGCGCCAACGGATGTGTCGCAAATTTTTCAACGTCATTTCCGCGTGGAGGGGGAGCGCCCCGGTCATGGGTTAGGATTGGCGATCGCTCAAGATTTAGTCACCGGTATGGGAGGAGAATTGACTGTAGACAGTGTGCTGGGGCAGGGAACCGAGTTTACGATTCGACTACCCTTATCAAAACTGGCGGAACGCTCGGGATAGGCATTTCGACGTTAGAGAGATGAGTTGTAACGAATCAGAGAGTCAGGAGAAGAACAATGACAGGTCGAGTATTGCTGGTAGATGACGAGCCCGGATTGCGGGATGCTGTTCAGGCGTATTTGGAAGAGAGCGGGTTTACGGTGGATGTGGCTGCCAACGCCCAAATTGGCCTGAAGAAGCTGACAGAGAATCCTCCCGAACTGATTATTTCGGACATTATGATGCCCCGCGTAGATGGGTATGCCTTTCTCAAACAGGTGCGCAGTCAGGAGGCGTACAAGCACGTTCCGTTTATTTTTTTGACGGCAAAAGGACTCACGACCGATCGCATTCAGGGCTATAGCGCCGGGGTGGATGCTTATTTGCCGAAACCTTTTGACCCGGATGAACTGGTAGCGATCGCCACCAACCTATTGGAGAAATCTCGTAATAATCCCGATAACGCCACAGTTGCTCGCGAACTGGCGGAAATCAAAAAATTGTTGGCAGAACAGCAGTCTGCGGCCGCTAGTCAACCTGCCCAGTTCACACCAGAGCCTCCCCCCATCAAAGTGCAATTAACTCCTAGAGAGGAAGAAGTCCTGGATTTGGTATCAGAAGGGCTGATGAATAAGGAAATTGCCCGCAAGCTAGAAACCAGTATCCGTAATGTCGAAAAGTACGTCACCCGACTGCTGAACAAAACTGGCACCAATAGCCGCACCGAACTCGTTCGGTATGCAATTACGTATGGATTGGTGAAGCTGTAACTTAGGTTCCATCTGTCCTTAAACAGACTCGACAAAGGCCTGTATTCTGGCGATTCCCTTTTGGATTGTGTCCATATCGGTGGCGTAGGACATGCGGATATGACCCTCTGCTCCGAAGGCAATGCCAGGAACAACTGCGACGTTTTGGTCTTCAAGTAGGCGATCGCAAAATTCGATCGAGCCCAGTCCTGCACAACTAATGTTCGGGAACATATAAAACGCCCCGTTGGGCTTGGCGCAGGTTACCCCCGGAATGGAGGTGAGCCCTTCGTACATGACCTCGCGGCGCTCAGCAAATGTCTCTCGCATTGATGCCACGGCTGGCTCTGACTCAGGACTGCTGAGTGCGGCCAATGCACCGTACTGGGCAAAGGAGCAAACATTTGATGTGCTGTGTCCTTGAATGGAAGACACTGCCTTCATCAGTTCCAACGGCCCAGCCAAGTATCCAATCCGCCAGCCGGTCATGGCATAGGCTTTGGCAAACCCACTACTGAGAATGGTGCGGGCAAAAATGTCGGGGCCAAGGCTACCAATACTGACATGGTGGCCGCCATCGTAAATCAGCTTCTCGTAGATTTCGTCCGAGACGACGTAGATGTCATTGGCAACAATAATCTCGGCAAGTGCCTCTAGTTCTTCTCGGCTGTAGACAGCCCCGGTTGGATTGGATGGGGAGGTTAGGACAAGCAGCTTAGTCTTGGGGGTGATGGCTGCTTTGAGTTGCTCGGGAGAGAGTTTGAATCTGCTAGATTCGCTGGTAGACACTTTGACCGATGTTGCCCCGGCCAGCGTTACCATTTCTGGATAACTGAGCCAGAAGGGGGCGGGCAGAATCACTTCATCTCCTGGTTCGAGCATTGCCATTGCCAGGTTAAAGAGAGTTTGTTTGCCCCCATTGCTAATGACGATCTGTTCGGGAACGAATGGCAAGCCATTTTCACCAGAGAGCTTGTTGGCGATCGCCTCCCTCAGTGCTGGCATTCCTGCCACTGGACCGTAGTGAGTATGTCCGTCTTTCAAGGCTTGAATCGAGGCTTCGCGAATGTGTAGCGGGGTGTCGAAGTCAGGTTCTCCTGCCCCGAAGCCACAAATATCGATCCCTGCAGCTTTCAGTGCTTTTGCCTTGGACGCAATAGCCAGCGTCATGGATGGCGTGAGATTTTTGACGCGGGTCGCCAACTTCACTTCGGATTTCCTCAAGTGCTAGAGAGGTAGAGAGGGGGGGGGAAGCATCGCGATCGCGACAACTACCTGCAGTGCTAAGCCTGTCATAGATACCGGGCCTGCTCGCAATATCGAGCTTACTGGCAATGACTTTACCAGTAACAAGCACTGGTAAGGATATCAGATTATCTGAAGATTAAAGGTCCAATAACTAAGGTGTTATGACACGTTAAGAATTGACCTCAAGTACGGGAGCGGGTTGAGATAAGCCCTGCGCTGGCCATTTTTTAAGCTGAAACTCATACAGGAGCTCGCAGATCGAGATTAGATACGGAAAGCTTCGGGTGCTTAGATGTCCCTGATATCGTGTCAACCTCGAGATCGGACTGAAAGAAGCGAAGGACTGATGTGTATTCGATTTGAATGCTTCGAACTTCGACTGGCGAAACCTACATCAATCGCGGCGGCGGTCTGAGAATTTCCTCACATCCAGCCACCGATAAATTCAGCTTGTTCCACCATGATGAGACCTACGAGTATTTCACAGCTTAGCTTCCCTGAACTAATGACCTGGATCAACCAATTGAGGATAAGAACTGTGCGCACTCACAGAGATCGATCGACTCACCTTTTCCGCTACATCCGCCTCAGCCTCCTCATGACCGGTGCAATGCTTCCGTTTCTCATAACACCAGCATTTGCACAGGATGGCTCCAGTGGTGGTTTTGCTCCATTTGCCGCAATTCAATCGTGGCTTTCAAGTGCCCTAGATTGGGTGGACAGTTTGGGGCCTTGGGGACCGATCGCATTTATTGCCATCTACATCATTGCCACTGTTGCCTTTATTCCTGGATCGGTACTGACATTGGGGGCAGGTGCCATTTTCGGCATCGTTCAAGGCTCTATTTACGTGTTTGTCGGAGCCATGATTGGGCTAACAGCTGCTTTTTTAATTGGACGTTATGTAGCTCGTGATTGGGTAGCCAAAAAGATCGAAGGTAACGACAAGTTTTCGGCGATTGATAATGCCATTGCCGAAGAAGGCTACAAGTTGATGTTTTTGATTCGCCTCTCTCCGGGCTTTCCGTTTAACTTGCTCAACTACATCATGGCGCTCACAAAAATTTCTCTCAAGGACTACATCATTGGCGCAACAGGAATTCTGCCGGGAACCATTATGTATGTTTATTTTGGCTCGCTGCTGGGTTTAGCCGCCATTCAGCAGGGAGAGCGGCCAACACTTCCGCTTCCCGTGCAAATCGTACTTGGCATTGTGATTGTGACCTTGACTCTGTATGTCACCAAGATTGCTCGTCAAGCCTTAAATTCAAAACTCGGTACGGAAGAGATGACGTCCTAGTGCTTATTCGGGCTTGCTATGGGGGATTCCATCAAACTGATTGATGCATTTAGCAAGCTAGAGGGAGAGCGCTCTATTATTCCCTGGCGTTATAGCCGTTTACGCAAGCACGATGTCATGTCACGTCTTACACCGACAAAACCAACAACTAGGCGGGTACGAAAGAAGCGAAAGACGTCGGCACTAGAAGATGTTCTGCAATTCTTACTCAGACAGTGCATGCGACCTCGGCTGTGGATGGCGATTGCTATTCTTCTGATATTGGTTCTTCTGTTTGTCTCTCCGTTGGGTGAGCGACTGCATCACGAGCAGTTGGTTATGGATCTAGAAATGCTAGGGCCATGGGCCCCTGCATTGTTTGTCCTGATCAATATTGCGGCCACTAGTTTGGGTATTCCCGGTACGGTGCTGACGGTTGTTGGCGGGGCTGTATTTGGGTTGTTATGGGGAACTGTGTGGTCAGCCATTGGATTGTCAGTCGGTGCTATCTGTGCTTTCTTAATCGCGAGATATTTATTTCACGATTGGGCGATCGCTCGCTATGGCAAGCATCCTTTACTGCTGGGCCTCAATCGATCCATCGAACGCCATGCGATGAAGCTTATTTTGGCAGTGCGCTTATTTCCCATTTCTCCATTTAACCTGGTGAACTTTCTGTTCGGTTTGACCCGTACCCCATTGCTGGAATACGGGCTGGGGACGGCGATCGGCATCATTCCGGGTGTTGTTCTATACACCTGGGTCGGGCTATCCGGTCG
Source organism: Synechococcus sp. (assembly GCA_051439425.1). Taxonomy (GTDB): domain Bacteria; phylum Cyanobacteriota; class Cyanobacteriia; order Thermostichales; family PCC-7336; genus PCC-7336. Next base: position 1,408 of record JBFRWD010000059.1, on the reverse strand, counting down.
AGAGATGCTGGAAGGAGGCGGGGGCTTGTCGTTTAGTTTGGCCTTAACGGCCCTAACTTTGCTCTCGATTTTGCCGATTTTCGCTCGACGTTGGTTCCAATAGTACTGACCCTGCCATTTTTCACCCTGAGTTCGATAACCCCCACCCCCACCTTTCCCGTATTGGGGAAGAGGAGCAAAAAGCTTCAAACCCTAATGGTTCCCGTGCATTGTGAAGGAAGTATTCAACTCCAATCGTTCTGTTGAACTGACGTTTTTCTAGAGAATGAAGTTGGAGCTATCGAGCGTTTCTGCGTTGACGTTCAGCAATTCCGCCACCTGGTAGTTAGTCCCACCCAATCGCACCGAGACAAATGTATTGGCTCCACGCTGAGCAAGAGAAATTTTGCGGTTAAAGCTTCCTCCGCTGCCGATTACATCTCGCAGATGAATGCGATCGAGAGCTACTTCAAAATCGGTAATGATGTCGCGAACCCCAACTTCGCTGCGGCTTGTATAGCGGAAGATATCGGTTTCTCCCCTTCCACCAGTCATCGTGTCTCTACCAGTGCCGCCGGTCAACGTATCGCGACCTCGACCTCCCAGAAGCAGATCGTTGCCTGCGTCTCCGAGCAAGCGATCTTTGCCGATACCTCCAAAGAGCGTATCTTTGCCAGTTCCTCCAGAGACTCTGTCATCGCCACTGCCACCGTGGGCGTAGTCATTCCCCGATCCGGCAATGATGCGGTCGTTGTCGGCCCCGCCAAGTAAGGTGTCATTCCCCGAACCACCGATGAGGCGATCGTTGCCACTCCCCCCTGTGACTAAGTCATTACCAGGACCACCATCAAGGATGTCATCGCTGCCAATACTGCTGATCGTGTCATTCCCTTCAAAGCCTCTAAGAACATCAGGATCGCTGAGGGGATTGATTGAGCCATCTCCTGGGTCTCCGGTAACGACATCATCACCGGGAGTACCGTTGTTGTTAGGAGAGTCTGGAGTTACAGCGATCGCCACAGTAGCGGTATCGGTACCGCCTCTACCATCAGAAATGGTGTAAGTGAATGTATCTGTGCCCACAAAGTTTGCGTTAGGCGTATAGGTAAACGTTCCATTGCTGGCAACAGTGGCTGAACCGTTGGAGGGATCGGTATTTGAAATGACGATGAGGTTATCTTCATCAATATCGGTATCAATACCGCCATTGGAACCATCCAAGACATTGCCACTGACTGCTACATCCTCACTAGTAGTGGCAGAGTCATTTACTGCGTCGGGAGCATCGTTAGCATTGTTGACAGTGATGTTAACGGTCGCAGTAGAGGTATCGCCATCGATGTCGGTGATGGTGTAGGTGAAGGAATCGGTGCCGTTAAAGTTGGCATCCGGAGTGTAGGTATAGGTGCCATCGGTGTTGACGGTGACG
>JBFRWD010000058.1:0-25796 GCA_051439425.1 Synechococcus sp. | reverse complement strand
TCTATGTATCTCTACTCGGAATCTCCACTCGGGCTGGGAAGTGAGGCCTACAGTCTGGTCTAGCATGGGTAGCATGGGCTTTCACGAGGAACATAAGCCCCTCAAATGGCTGTCAATACGAAGAGTGACCGATAATCTGCACGCCTTTCAGGATGGTCAACGATCGCTTTAAGTTTAAAACCTGATGAAGTTTTTCCCACTTTACGAGTGGTGGCTATATGCATATATGTACCGGCCGCTGGAGAGCAATGTTGAAGTGCTCGTTAACTTCGTATATTTGGCTACGATTTGGCCGTATATCGCTTTTTTGCGATCGGTGGAACCTGCTAGAAAAGGGAGACATACTGTGATCGGTTGTCGCTATTATGTCTGTAACTTTGCCCGTGTATTCACTTAGCATCGCTGTTTTGATTCATGTAGTTTTGCTCCATGAAGATCGCAGCTTGAATGCAGCTCATTGTTGTTGATGTTTGAGAGGTTCGTTAGAGCGATTTGGCTTGTTAAGCCGGATGTTTGATAGAGCAAATTTGCATGTATGGCGAGTTGTTGTATGTCAACCTTTGCGAGTGAGAGCTAACCGTGCGGGTACCCCTGGACTATTACCGAATTCTATCGCTGCCCGTTCACGCAGACCCCAGTAGCGTCGAGCGAGCCTTTCGTTCGCGGCTGTTTCAGGAGTTGTGGCCTGGCTATTCTATAGAGGCCATGGAATCACGGCAGCGGTTGTTGGAGCGCGCTCATCAGATTTTGAGCGATCCTCATACGCGCGATGAGTACGACAAACAGCTGACGGTGACCGATCCACTTTTGGATGTCGAGCCCAAAGAGTTGGCAGCAGCACTAGCCATCCAATGCGAAAACGGTGAATATCAGCAAGCCCTCTCGTCCGTTCAGCAGGTTCTCCGCCAAACTCACCCCGTTCCCGACTTGTTGCTGACCCAAGCGATCGCCCGATTGCATTTAGGCAGAGAGGAATGGGCAAATGGCAACTACAACGCTGCCGCCAGCATGCTGCAACAGGCGTTGGCCGAATTGATTAACCATCGTGTATTTCCAGAGGTGCAGGCAGAGGTGATTTCCGACCTAAGTAAGCTGCGGCCTTACCGCATTCTCAAGCTCCTGAGCCATCCCCACGTGTCTGCTCCCGAGCGGCAAGAGGGATTATCGTTGTTCCGCAGTATGTTGGATGACCGAGCGGGAATCGAGGGGAGCGGTCAAGATGGCTCCGAATTAAGTACGGAAGATTTCCTGCGCTTTGTGCAGAAAGCTCGCGGTCAGATGACTCTCGACGAACAGCAGGAGCTATTTGAAGCAGAAGCCAAGCGACCATCGGTGGTTGCGACGTATTTGGCGGTGTATTCGCTAATTGCAGGTGGCTACGTCGAAAATCGACCGGCGTTAATCCGCAGGGCGCGCGGATATTTGGTCCGCCTTACGCAGCGACACGACGTAAATCTCGAACAAGCCATCTGTGCGTTGTTGTTGGGGCAGCCAGAAGATGCCACTCGCCTTTTAGAGCGCAGCAAAGATTCGGAAACGATCGCCAATATTCGCGAAGAGGCCGAGGTCTCGGGTGGAGGAGAAACCGATCTCCTGTTGGGGCTATGTCGCTACACCGAAACCTGGTTGCAGCAAGAGGTATTCCCCGAGTATCGCGATCTCGATACCAGTCAGGCATCGCTGCGAGCTTATTTCGACAATCCGCAAGTTCAGCAATATCTGGATGAGATGCCGGCATCAAACTCCGATACGGAATGGTTTGCCCGCCAAATCGAGCACGTGTCTCTCCCCAGCGTACCCACCAACATCAGCGAAGGAGATTCCGGGATTCCTTGCCCCCCCGTGCGTCAAGAGCTGTCCGCACAAGACGGCTCTGTTGCTTACTCAGACCCCGGCACTGGCACGAGTGAAGTCTGGCCGTCCTCGGAGGGGGCGAGCGTCGACGATGCTGCGAGTGTGGATATTCCTATTCCCCCCATGCCTGCTGCCGAGGCCTATGGCAATGGCTACACCTCCTCTGATTACTCTGGCTCTGCGGGTGGGTATTCCGGCAGCGAATACGCTAATCCCGCATACTCGAATTCTGCCAAACAGGCATTGGACGAGTTTTATCCGGTCACTGGTCGGCATGATGACCTGGCCTACGACGAGCGATACGAACAGGATGGGACTCTCGATCGCCGTCGTTACCGTCAAGGGGGAGAAACGGCTCTATTGGGCTGGATCTGGAAGTTAGGCGCTGTGGCTCTGGCGGTGGTGGTGGTGCTGTTTGGTGCTCGTGCACTGACAGGCTTGTTTGGTGGTGGATCGCTGGACAACCCTGACGAACAGGCCAATGTAGAGTTGGATGCAGCGCCAGTCGATGTTCCTGCGAGGGATAGCGCTCTGGAGGATGGCGCTCTAGGGGATGGCAGTTCTCCAGGAGAAATTGACGATCCGTTGGCTGCGTCTTCTGTTCCGGATACGTCTGTTTTAAATGAAGCAGTGGCTCAAGCCACCATTGAATCTTGGCAAGAGGCCAAACAAGAGGCTCTTGGCTCGACTAGAGATGTAGATGGATTGAGCCAAGTTTTGGCCGAGCCGATGCTATCTCAATGGCGAAGTCGGGCAGCTGCATTACAGCAAGCCAACACCCATTACAACTACACCTTGAAAGGGGTTGAGGTTGAGGATGTCACCGTGGCTGACACGGGAGATTCCGGGTCTGTAGTGGTCTCCATTAGCGAGGTGGCCGACTACATTCTGAATGGTGTGCGGCAGGGTAGCCCCGCGTCCTATGAAAGCACCTATCGCGTACGCTACAACTTGGTTCGCGAGGGCGATCGCTGGTTGATTGAGAGCTTTGCCACGCTGTAATCGTCTTGGTTTGGAGATTGTTGGTTCTGCGACTTCCGTAAAGCTTTCTGCAATCAGCTATGGAGAATACTCCAGCCATTTGTCCCTGTAGCTATAGGGGTTGAGCTGTCCTCGTACTCCAGACCTTACAGCGGATTGCCATACCGCCAGTTTTTCAAGCCATCCTGTTAGGAAGGGATTGTTATCCCATACCGGCGGGGTGGCTTTGGTCTGTGTGGTGATTTGCGGTCAGGGTTGGTAAGTTAGTCGATGTCTTGTAGGGGCTGTGGTGCAGGTCTGCGTACGCAAGCCTGAACTGCTGGTGCCCCCACGAGAGACAGTTTTAGTTAACCCGGTGACTCATGGTCGATTTGCTGCGCAATGTGCCGCTCGGAACCTATTTGGAAGCTCCGCAAACATGGCTGCACCGGTTGGATCCTAGGGTTAAATTTGTTTGGCTGATTACGATTTTGGTCAACCCTATTTTGGCAAACAGCTGGTGGCGTTTGGCCATTGTGGCGTTTACGATTTTGCTGACTTGGACGGCTCCTTTGCCGTGGAGGGTGTGGCGGCGACAACTGTTGTTGGTGGCAGCCCTAGCTTTGTTTGCGATCGCCATAACTGCGTTTGCCCCCGATGCATTAGGGGTAAACTCGGTGCCCGTTCGTCCTGCTGCAGATATGGGGTATGGGTTTCCGGTGCTGCTTGAACCAGAGACTCAGCCAAATGGAGATGCTTCGGTTGGCGAGATAACAGATAGCGAGATATCCGGCAGCAACATTTCCGAAGATCCGCGCACCGATGCTAGCGATTCGTCAGCTGATGCCTTTGACTGGACAACTTTGGGCTCTCCCACTGGGTATCGATATCAGTTGTTCGAGAGTCCATCAATATTGGGGCGAAAGTTTCAGATAACTCGGCGATCGCTCTCGGTGGCCGTTCGTTTGGGGACGCTGATTTTTACGCTGCTCTACAGTACGGCGCTATTCCTACTAACGACATCTCCCGAAGAAATTGCAGAGGCGATCGCATTTTTTGCTAGCCCTTTGCGGTGGCTCAATGTTCCGGTGACGGAGGTGGTGCTGGCCCTGACACTATCCTTGCGCTTTTTGCCGTTGGTGTTGGAGGAGGTGCAGAACATTATTCGAGCGGTAAACACCCGCGACATCCATTGGCAGTCGTTGGGGTTTAAGGGGGCAGCTCAGTTGGGGTTGTCGATGGTAGAACGCATTCTGCAAAATTTGTTGTTGCGGGCGGACCAAACGGCATCTGCGATGCAAGTTCGTGGGTATATCGGCTCCGAGCATGCCGTTCAGTGGCACGTGTTGAAGATGTCGTGGCTGGACTGGTTGGTGTTGGTGGGGGTGCCGTTATTTTGGGCGAGTCGATTTATCTTCTTTTGATGGAGAGAGCTAATTGTCTGCGAGTGCGCTGTAGACTCTGACACCTGGTTCGCTAAAGGCAGGTAGAACTATTGTTTGAGGGGTAGGAGGTTGAGGACGATCGCTACCCGACTCCATAAGAACAGGTGACGGAGTGAAATCAGGTGTCGCGGAGTCGAGTTGGCACGTCCATGCGGAGGCCAATTTAGGGGCAGGAATTGGAACTTGGGTTGTTTCTCCACCGGGTAAGCAGAACACAATCAAATACTCTTGGCGATCGCTGCCATACCGCAATCCGAATAGCCCAATATCTTGCGTTGTGGCTTCGTCCTTAGCTGCTTCGTGTCCTTGTTCTAACTGCAGGACTTCGTAGCGATCGGTGTGGCTCAGAATGCGCTGGCGCAAGCGAATGCAGTGTTGATGGAAGGTAAACAGTTGCTGGTGGTTTCCTTCTGATTTGAGATGCAGATTGAGGCGCGATCGCTCAAAGCCTAACGGACTCTGGGGATCGAGCCATTCGAAATGGCCGTCTTGCTCTACCTCCTGCGGGCGACCGTTACGTACCCCGTCAATCACGACTGGATCGCTGTAGTCCGTAAAAAAGTAAAACGGAGCGGTTTCTCCGTACTCCTCTCCCATAAAAATCAGGGGGGTGTAAGGGGACAGGAGCAATAGACCGGCTACCAAGCGTTGAACGGAGGCAGACAAACGGGGATTGAGGCGTAGACCGTCGGGACGGTTACCAACGCGATCGTGATTGAGGGCAAAGACCACCGACTGCTGGGGGGGAAGAGCGGGCGGATTGGGAAGGCCGCGACGGTGACTGGAAAAATGGGAGTACTGACCGGTGAAGACAAACGGATGCTGGAAGCTGTGTACCAATTGTGTGGCGGAGCCGAAGTCTTGGTAGTGGGCTTGGCGATCGCCACATAGATAGGCGTATAGAGCGTTGTGAAAATCATCCGTCCATTGGGCCGCCATGCCATAGCCCCCCCGCTCGGAGGGGAGGACGTAGCGAGCTTCGTTGGTGGCAGATTCGGCAATTAAGTGCAGCGGTCGGCCTAGCTTTGCTGAGAGAGCGTCAACGCGTTCCTGCATGTCTTGCAGTAGGTGAACGGGACTAGCATCGACGATGCAATCCACGGCATCCAACCGCAAACCATCCAAATGGAACTCCGACAACCAATACAGCACGTTGGCAACAAAAAATTCCCGAACGGGTTCGCTGTGATGGCCATCCCAATTCAGTGCAGGCCCCCAAGGGGTATTGCGATCGCTGCTGAAGTAATGGGCCAATCCCCACAGATAATTGCCTTCGTTACCCAGATGGTTGTAGACCACATCTAGGAAGACTGCTAACCCTTGCTGATGGCAGGCATCAACGAGTTTCTGGAGCTGCTGGGGGCCGCCATAGCTGTGCTGGACGGAATAAAGGAAAGTACCGTCATATCCCCAATTGCGATCGCCGGGGAATTGAGCCACCGGCATCAGCTCGACCGCCGTTACTCCCAGTTCGACTAAATGGGGCAGCAATGCGATCGCGCTCTCGAAGGTTCCTTCTGGAGTCGCCGTCCCCGCGTGCATTTCGTAAATGATGCAGTCCCGCAGAGAGATGCCCGACCAACGATCGTCTGTCCAACTATAACTATCGGGGTCGAAGAGGGCGGATGAAGCGTGGACTCCTTCCGGCTGCCAGCGGGAGGCTGGATCGGGGCGGGGGCGATCGTCGATGCAATAGCGGTAGCGGGTGCCGGTTGGGAGTTGAGGAATTCGGGTGGTGAAATATCCGCAGCGTGGAGAGGGGAGGTGATTGATTGAGGTCGGGTCGATGTCCTGCAGTCGCTGCATGGAGAGGCGATGGGAGGGGAGATCGGGGCCGTCGGGCCACAGTTCGAGATCGACCTGATGGGCATCGGGAGCCCATAACTGAAAGTCCCAATCGCGTAAGACTGACCCGATGCTGTCTCTCGTTGGAGTGGCTCCCTGTAACGGCAAGTTCAGCGAACCAGAGGTTGGAGGGGAGGACGCAGGCATGGATAACATTTGTGGCGATAGTGTTTTCGGACACTGTACTGAACGAGCCATTGTCTTATCCCAACACCAGTAAGGAGCCTAGCGCGATTCTCTAAGGATGTCCTTGTCTATGTCAGGAGAGTGTGGCATGGGTATATCGAAATCCGCTGTAAGTTCTGTAGTGTGGAGGTGGTCAAAAATCTTGATTCTTCAGGAGAAATAGCCAGAGCACTCTCCATAGCTGATTGCCAAAAGCTACAGCACTGAGTTCGAATGAGATTGCGAATGCAGACAAAGAAACGTATGAACTGGGCAGCCTTTTGGGGACTGAAGTAATTCAGGAGAGTCATTGCACGATGCAGTATTGCGAAGCTATCTTCCCCATTGAGTGATGGCCAATTGTCCGTCACACAAAATCGGCTTACGAAATTTCTAAAGCCCCGCCATTACTTCTTTTGCAGATGTCGTCCAACCCACAATTCCACCCTGCGCTCTCACCATCTCCAAAGTGGCTTGTTTAAATTCTGGGAAATAACTCTCGGTGGCATCTTCCACTACCAAACACTCGTAGCCGCGATCGTTCGCTTCGCGCATTGTGCTCTGCACGCACACCTCGGTTGTCACCCCTCCCACAATCAAGTGAGTAATTCCTCGTGCTTGCAACTCTTCGTCCAAATTTGTGTTGTAAAAAGCTCCCTTTCCGGGCTTGTAAATACACAGTTCGTCAGGAAGTGGAGCTACTTCCGGAATAATTGCGTTCCCTAATTCCCCTCGAATCAAAATGCGACCCATTGGCCCTATATCGCCGATTTTGAGCGTGCCATTCCCGCGATCTCGTTTCGAAGGCGGGCAATCAGATAGGTCTGGCTGATGACATTCCAACGTATGAATTACCGGCAAATTCTGGGCTCGAAAAAACTCCAGCAGAGATTTAACCGTGGGCACAATCGCGCGCAAAGTGCTGACATCATTGCCCAACGCTTCTCCAAATCCCCCAACTTCCATAAAGTCACGCTGCATATCGATCAACAGCAGAGCCACACCCTCTCGCGGGCAATCGTAGTCGTAGGGTTGAGCGCGAATTACTGGCATAGTTCTACCGGACGCTCCCAAATAATCAGCACAATACACCCGTCCTCGCTGGCAACACTATGAATGGTTTCGGGAGGGTTGATGGTGAACGACCCGGCCCGATGGGTGGCATGTTCGTCGGTCTGTGCGCCCGATAAGACAAAGATGTGTTCGTACCCGCCATGCTTGTGAAGCGGTACCTTGGCTCCGGGTTGATAGCGTAGCAGAGCGCAAGCTGCTCCCGACTTGTCTTTGTACAAATAGTGAATATCGACTCCTGGGCGGAACGGCTGCCAGGGGATGTCATCAGTGCGATCGCCAATGCTCAGCAGATTTTCCCAGCACAATTGCTCTTGCATTAGTGACCTGCCATGCTGCGACCGATCGCCTCAAAATCCGCCTCGGCAATCGGGCTTTCGTATGCGATGCGACCTTCGCTCATTACCAAAATGCGATCTGAGAGCGTCAACAACTCGTCTAAATCCTCGCTCACCAACAACACCGCAACGCCGCGATTGCGAGCCGCCACGATTTTCTCGTGAATGTAATCCACCGCATTGAAGTCCAGCCCAAAGCAGGGATTGGCAGCAATGAGCAAATTTATTCGCTCGCTCGATAGCTCTCGCGCCAGCACCGCCCGCTGTACATTACCTCCGGATAGCTGGGAGATAGGAGCTTCGGTGGATGGAGTTTGTACAGAGAAGGTTCGAACCAGCGATCGCGCAGATTCTCGAATGGCCTTCCACACCAACAGCAGACCAGCTTTGGCTTGGGGGGGGCGATCGAAGGTTCGCAGTGCCATATTTTCCGCGACTGTCATGTGGGGGACGCAGGCATTTTTCAGCGGCTCTTCAGGAAGAGCGAACACGTTTAGTTCGGCCATCTCTTCTCGCGTCGCTCGATAGGGCTTGCCGCTGACACACACACTACCTGCGGTAGACAGTCTTTGACCGGCCAAGACTTCCACAAATTCTTTCTGACCGTTGCCTGACACCCCAGCAATACCAACAATCTCGCCCGCACTCACCGTCAGCGAGACACCATTAACAGCCGATAATCCGTTGTCACCATCCGCTTCAAGGTCAGCAATCTCCAACACGGGCGACGGAGTTTCCACAGATGTCTTATCTATCTGTTGGGGAGCCCGCGCTTCTCCCAGCATCATGGTGGCCAAATCTGACATGGTTAAGTCGCAAACGTGGCCTTGTCCGGCCAGCTTGCCTTTTCGCAGTACCGTTACCTCGTCTACAAACGCCTGCACCTCACGAAATTTGTGAGTAATCAGCAAAACACTGAGAAGACCGGCCTGCACCTGTTCCCGCAGCAACCCCAATACTTCGTCAGCTTCGCCGGGGGTCAGCACCGACGTGGGTTCGTCCAGAATCAAGATTGTGCTGTTGAGATAGAGCTGCTTGAGAATTTCAAGCTTTTGTTTTTGCCCAGCTGCCAGTTGACCAACTGGAACGTCCAGCGGAATGTGAAACGGAGAGGCATCGACAAACTCTTGTAGAGCAGCCTTCTCTGCTGACCAGTCAATCACTAATGGGCTGTCGTAGCGGCATAACACTAAGTTCTCGGCCACCGTCATGGCTGGTACCGACGTGAAGTGCTGGTAGACCATGCCGATGCCATAGCGGTGAGCGTCTTTGGGACTGCCAATCTGACGGGACTGGCGACCGACCAATACATCCCCCGCTGTTGGCTGATGAAACCCCATTACGCACTTCACCAGCGTGCTCTTGCCCGCGCCATTTTCGCCCAACAAGCCGTGAAACGTACCCGGTTTCACAGTCATCGAGACGCGATCGAGGGCAGTAAAGGTACCGAAAGTTTTGGTCAGATCGACGATCTCTAATTCAGGTGGAGAACAATCGAGCTGCCCGCTGACTGGCGTAGGTGTTGTTGCTGTCACGCGATCGCCTCCAGTAAAGCAGTAGAAGTGGCGATCGCCCCAAACACTCCCCCTTGCATTTCCACCATCTTCAGAGCCGCCAGGTAATTGCCGTAATCAGTTGCCCCCGTACAGTCCGAGAGCAGTAAGCATTCATAGCCGCGATCGTTGGCCTCCCGCATGGTGGTGTGCACGCACACATCTGTGGTGATGCCGGTGAGGATGAGGTTTTGGATACCCAAGCGAGTGAGAAGCAGGTCAAGATCGGTGGCAAAAAATGCTCCCTTTCCTGGCTTATCAATGATGGGTTCCCCCGGCAATGGAGCCAACTCGGGGATAATTTCCCATCCGGCCTCGCCACGAACCAAAATCTTGCCGCAGGGGCCGGGATCGCCAATGCCCGCCCCGATTTGCTGCGATCTCCAGCGCTTGTTGGCAGGTAAGTCTGACAGGTCGGGGCGATGACCTTCGCGGGTATGCAGAATGGTGTACCCCTTCTCCCGCATTGCTTCCAATAGTTTGGCGATCGGCTCGATAGGAGCGCGGGTAAGGGTGAGGTCGTAGCCCATCTTGTCCACGTAGCCGCCCACCCCGCAAAAGTCAGTCTGCATGTCGATGACGATCAGCGCTGTATTAGTGGGATGCAACTCGCCGTTGTAGGGATACGGGTAGGGACTGGATTCTACGTAGGTCATCATTAACCTTTTGCTACTGGGGATGGGATATCTGCATTTGGCAACTCTTCGCCGCGATACTCGCGGGTGGGAGCGTCGAACCCGCAGGATGTCCCGTCGGTCACCACCACCTCGTCCTCCCAAGGTAAGCGGTAGTTTTCATCGACTAAATCACGCATATACGTATATGGGCAGTCTTGAGCACCACCCTTGACGGCTGTGTAACCGCGATGGCCGAATTGATAGATATTATTCTCGACACTCCAGTGTTTGCGGGCCTCGCGCACTAGATCGGGGCGCAATTCGGCAGTAATAATCTCATCCGGACGGTTGCCCCCTTCCACCAGCGGCACCCCGTCAAAATTGACGATCATCCCCTCTCCCATCGAGTCAAACGTGCCGTCGCTGCCGCACATGCAAACCGATGCGGTGTACATCAAATTGCAGAAGGCGTTGGCCTGGTTGGTGATTTTCCAAGAATGGCGAATGGGGGCGGTGTAGCCTGCTGTGCGGATGGCAATTTCGGCTCCTTTATAAGCGCATTCGCGAGCCATCTCCGGGAACATGCCGTCGTGGCAGATGATGAGGGCCAGCGTGCTGCCGTTTGGACCTTCGCACACCGGAATGCCGATATTTCCAGGTTCCCAAGGCTCTACCGGCACCCAAGGGTGCAGTTTGCGATAGTACAGCTTCAGTTCCCCGGTGTCGTCAATGATGATGCCGCTGTTGTAGGGGTTGCCGTCGGGGTTGTATTCCATGATCGAGAAGCACCCCCAGATGGCGTTCTCTTTACAGGCGGCTTGAAAGGCTTTTACCTCCGGTCCATCCAACCGGCACATGATCTCGGGATTGGTGTCCATCGACAACCCGTGCAGGCTGTACTCGGGAAACACCACCAAATCCATAGTGGGCATGTTGCGTCGCGCCTTCGCCACCATCTCGCAGATGCGATCGCATTGAGCCGCCAAGTCATCGGGGGTCACCACCACAGGCAATTGCGATTGCACCATCCCAACCACGACGCCGTTGGGTGATTTATTCAGTCCACCAAGTCCGCTCATCCTCGTTCTCCAGTTGTTAGCGTTCTGTTAATGAAAACGTGAGAAATGCAAATCCAATTCAGGCTGACTGCAGTGTTTTTCAATTTGTCGATCTCCTGCAAAGTCAGCCTGACCAGTTCACCTATATAACTGCAGTGTTTTGCTATCTGACGACTTCTCTAATAGTCAGCCTGCAAACTCATTCAGTATTGGGCTGCCCGAGCGCACCAGGAGCACCCACCAACGTCCGCTTGGGAGAGCAGGTGACAATCATGATGGCCAGCGTCAGAAAATACGGTGACGCATTCCACAAGTAATAGAAGGAATCCACCCCCACCGACTGCAGTGCCGGACCAATCGCCTGCGCTCCGCCGAATAGCAGCGATGCCCACAAGCACTGAATCGGATTCCAGCGGGCAAAAATCACCAGTGCCACCGCCATCAACCCCTGGCCGCTGGAAATGCGTTCGTTCCAGCTACCGGGATAGACCAACGACAGATAGGCCCCACCAATTCCGGCCAAAATGCTGCCCACCACGATCGCCCAGGTCCGCACCTGCTTGACCGATACTCCCATCGCCTTGGCCGCTTCCGGGCGATCGCCCACTGCTCGTACGTACAGTCCCCAGCGAGTACTGCGAAAGAACCACCTCATCAGCGGGGCACAGAGAATTCCCAACAAAAAGAGCGGACTGACTTGCAGAGCAGCCTGTACCTGCGGAATGCTACTCCAGCCCCCCAATGGAATCGTCGGCAATTGGGGCGCAGGCGGCTGGATAAACGGTTTGCCAAAAAAGAAGGCGATGCCGCTGCCGAAAATAATCATGGCAATGCCGACGGCCACGTCGCTGACTTTAGGCTGTTGGGCCAGCCAACTGTGCAGCAGTCCCAACACGCAGCCCGCCACACCGGCAACGACGACCCCCAGCCACGGCGAGCCCGTGAGGTAAGAGATGGCATAAGCGCTCATCGCCCCCGTCAGCAACGTGCCTTCTAAGCCGAGGTTGATCTTGCCGCTCTTTTCTGTCAAGCATTCTCCCAAGCTGACCAGCAGAAACGGGGTACTACCACGTAGAGTACCGGCCACAATTCCGAGGGGAACCCCCCACCATCCCAGCGCTGAGGCTGCCATACTATCTCTTTCCTACGTGTTGTTTTTTAGGCTTGCTCAGGGTGCTGAGGCCAATTTACAAGGGCATTGCAGCAAGCCTATGAGTGAGCGCGATCCCCTGTTACATCTACTAGGCGTAATTCTGTGTAAGGAAGCAATTACTCAGTTAGCCTGACAAATGACTACGAACCCGTCGGTGCACCCCGAACATCTGGCAAGGATGCAGGGGGCGGAGATTTCGGCTTGAACCAAGCAAAGCGACCGTAAAGGGATTCGCTGTAGAGAACGACTAAAAAGACGATGCCTTGAAAGACCAAGACAGTGGCATCCGGAAGATCGTGCGATCGCTGCAAAATCCCTCCGCTTGCCAAAATCCCCCCCAGCAACACCGCGATCGGTGTGACCACCAGTGCGTTCGAGCGGGCAATAAACGCCACCAGAATCCCGCTATATCCGTAATTTGAATTCAGCGATGCGTTGGCCACGCCATGCACCGCTGCCACCTCCACCATCCCCGCCAATCCCGCGCAGGAGCCCGCCAAAAAGCAAATGATGAGAGTCAGTTTTCCAACCGGTAGCCCAGCAATTCGGGCTGCCCGAATGTTTCCCCCTGCCGTTCGTGCAGCAAAGCCAAAGGTCGTTTGCTGAACTAGCACGTAGGCGATCGCGCAAGCGACCAATCCGTAAATCAACCCGAAGTGCACTCTCGTTCCTGGAATGGTCCCCAGTCGGTGGATGTCCAACAGGGGCCAGGTAGATGGCTTGTTCAGGGAACTGGGGTCGCGCAGCACCCCCTCCACTAATTGATTGAGGATGGCAATCGCAATGAAGTTCATCAGCAAGCTACTGATGGTTTCATTCACCCCCCGATAGTGACGGAGTGCCCCCACAGCCGCGATCCACAATCCCCCTCCAACAATGGCAGCGATCGCCATCGCCACTTGTACCAACGGGGTCGGCAAAGTCTGCAACCCCAAGCCCGCCACAATTGCTGCCAGCCCGCCAATGACGAGCGCCCCCTCGTTGCCGATGACCACCAGCCCCAGCTTGGCGGGAAGTGCAGTACATAGGGCGGTCAGCATGAGTGGTGCTGCCAAAATCAACGTTCCTTGCCAGCGGCTGGCACTACCAAACGCCGCCCTCCAAATGGAGTGATAGACCCCAAAGGGGTTGGCTCCGGCTAATCCACAAAAGGCTCCGAATAAGGCAAGAGCCACCAATAATGCCCCTGCGGGCAGACACACCGCTTCCAGTTGCTGTCGCCAGTTCCGGCCCGCCATCGGCTCACCTCTAGTGTGTTTCCAATCTGTTTCAGGCTTACTTTCAAGAGGGTCACCGTTACTCGAACTGCTTCAGTAAGCCTGGCTCTTGTGTTTGGCAGAGTATTCGTTTGGCCCTTCTCTCTAGTAGTACGAATCAGCAGTTAGCCAATGCTGCCAATCACTCCTTCTACGAGGTAATCCATTTGTTCGAGTACGGGATCGATTTGGGCGAGTTCAGTGCCGCTTTCAATGACAACATTGCCCTGATTGTCTTTCAGCTCGCCAGTGTAGATGGTTAAGCCAGAGTCAGAATTGAACTGGGCGATCGCCTCTTCTGCCGCTGTTTTTGCCTCGTCAGAGACCGCAGGCCCAAACGGTGACAATTTGCAAAAACCGTCTTTTAATCCACCCCGAACTAAATGGGGGATGCCGCCATTCATCAAGGTATTTCCTTCCGACAGCATGACCATGTAGTTGTTATAGATATTGCTCCAGTCCCACTCGGCCCCGGTTAGGTAACCCTCAGGGGCAAGCGCCGATTGGTCGGCGTGATAACCACTGGTCAGCATCCCTCGTCGTTCGGCAGTCTCCATGACCACTTTGGGGCTATCAACGTGGCAGGTAATAACCTCAATGCCTTGGTCGGCCATGCTATTGACCGCTTCAGCTTCTTTGACTGGCAGCGCCCAATCACCGGTAAATACCACTTGTGTAGTTGCTTCGGGATTGACCGTTCGAGCCCCCAGAGTAAAGCTGTTTATGTTGCGCAGTACTTGCGGAATCGGCTTGGCCGCGACGAAACCAAGCTTGCCAGTTTCGCTGGCATGCCCGGCAATAATGCCAGCAATGTACTGACCTTCGTCGATATATCCAAAGTAACTACCAACATTTTCGGGCGTGACTCCCTCTTCGTAGAGGCCACCGGCATGGAAGAACTGAACGTCTGGGAATTCTTCTGCTAAGGCCAAGATATGGGGATCGAAGTAACCGAAGGAGGTGGGGAACAGTACGGTCACGCCGTCCAGCTCGATCATGCTGCGCATCGTTTCTTGCACGGCAACCGTTTCGGGGACGTTCGCTTCCTCAATGATGGTGACTGTATCCAGTCCGGCAATGCCTGCAGCGCCTTCTGCGTGGGCCTGGTTGTAACCAAAGTCATCTTGAGGACCGACGTAAATGAACCCCACCTTAATGACTTCCGGTGCTGCTGGTTCGGGGGCTGCAGTGTCGGGGGTTGCAGGGTCGGCAGTCGAAGGGGTAGGGGCCGTGTCACTGCCAGAACCGCACGCAGCTAGCTTGGTAGTTGCGCCAATGGCAACGGTTGAAACAATTCCTCGAACAAAGCTACGCCGTGTCAAACGAAGGTACGTTTTGTTGGTATTCAAGCCAAAATTCCTCACTAAACATTCGGATTGGAGGCAAACGATAGCTCCTGCAATTCAGACAGAAGAAGCATAAATTCGAGGGGGAATTAAAGTGTCAAACCGTAACTTTAGTTGGCTGAGCTACGTTTCCTGTGCGCACAGTAATCCTCAAAATCGGCCCGGAAGGC
The DNA here is from genome assembly GCA_051439425.1 of Synechococcus sp. Lineage (GTDB taxonomy): Bacteria > Cyanobacteriota > Cyanobacteriia > Thermostichales > PCC-7336 > PCC-7336. The sequence continues at coordinate 10,965 of JBFRWD010000058.1, read as the reverse complement.
TTTCTCTACAGAATCTCAATAATATGGTTTCAAAGCTTTTTGGTTGTTGTAGCGATCGCTACACAAAGAGGCTTGTATTAGACCGAGCAGAAAACCCTAGCTTTTTTAAGCGACCCACTACAAAACCCCACCACAAATGGGCAGGGTTCAGTATCGATCTATTAAAAAGGCAAACTGGCAGGGGCCTCGGACCGCGAAGGCTAGACCTATTCCTCCTTATCCAGCATGGATAACATGCCTTGTAATGTACCGGGGATGGATCCGGGGTCCATAAACACCACCTTAGAGCTGGGGGCGTTACCAACAATCCGTCCCATATCCAAATAATTTTGGGCCAGTAGAAACTGGAGGGCGGCCTCAGCTTCAGAGCCTTGACTGAGGGTGTTTGCAATGGTTTGCAGTGCTTCTGCCGTACCTTGAGCCCGCAGCAATTTTTCTTGTTTTTCCGATTCTGCGCGCAAAATCAATGCCCGAGCATTACCGGTGGCCTGGTTAATATTGGCTTGCTGTTCACCTTCCGATGCCAAAATTGCCGCCCGTTTTTCCCGCTCTGCAGCCATCTGCTTTTCCATCGAATCCTGCACGGTGCGGGATGGGTTAATATCCTTGACTTCAACACGCGTTACTTTGATGCCCCAGGGATCGGTGGCGTCGTCCAATTGGGCCAGCAAGCGAGCGTTGATTTCGGTTCGGGACGAGAAGGTTTCGTCCAGCTCTAGCAAGCCAATTTCGGAGCGCAGGGTGGTGAGGACCAAATTCACGAGAGCTTTTTCGACGTCCTCTACGGCGTAGTAGGTCTTGATCATGTCGGTGATTCGCCAATACACCACCGCATCCGCCGACAGCGAAACGTTGTCTTTGGTGATGCACTGCTGTGGGGGAACGTCGAGCACCTGTTCGCGGATGGTGTCTTTGAAGACGATGCGTTCTAGGACCGGAACGATAAACGATAACCCCGGAGTCAATTTGCGACTGTAGCGGCCTAGGCGTTCTACCAGTGCTTCGTAACCCTGATTGATAATTTTGACGGATTGGAAAATAAAGCCAACAGCAATAAGTACCAAAGCGGCAATAATGCCTTCCATGGTCGATCTCCAAATTCGGAATATATAGCAAGATTCTTGGGTGAGAATCTCATCAGTGGCGCTTGGTTATCCTGCAGTGCCTGGTGCAGTGTCAGAGGGCGTAGTGCCAGAGGGGGGTGATTGAGGTTTATCGCGTCCGGCGGCCAAACGCTCGGGAATCACAATTAAGATATTTCCACGCCGTTCCAGGACGTACAGGTCTTCTCCGGCTGGAATAGTGAGGTCTTCAATATCGCACTTGGCATCCCAGATAGAACCGGAATAGCGAACCCGGCCTTTTTGTCCGGCGGGGATGGGCTTGAGGGATCGGGCTTCGGTACTTTCTTGAAATACCACCGTATTTTTTGGCACGAGCTTGCGGGCATATTGAATCAGCTTGGCAGTGGCGATCGCCCACACGACCCACTGAAAGGGTACGGGCGTAACCAGTGCAACTGGGGCGGTGAGAATGGCTGCGACCCCTGCTGAACCAACCACAAAACCGGGAATTCCAATTAGCTCAATACATAGCAGACCAGCGCCAGCAATGAGCCAAAGCAGCGCGGCATTTAGTTCCAACATTCGACAAGAACGTACTAACTACTTCTAGTATGACGAACAAATCGGGTGGTGTCGTGAGGGAGGCAAGTGGAGGCATTTACCGTTTTCAGCAAACTTGCTTTATCGCCCAATTTGGAGGGAGATGGGTGGCGAGCTTTGTCATCTGCGCCGACGGCAGAAGGAAACTTTGAGATTGCCTCGCTTGGTGCGCACCCACTCGGTAAATTTCGAAATCTCGGGGTGATGTTGCAAGGTACCGACGGTATTGTAAGCACTAGCTAGTTCTTTTTCACTAATGGTAGCGTGCACGTTTTTATGGCAAGCAGGACATAGGGGAACCGTCTGATTGAGTTGGTCGCGACTGTATCCCTTTTTGAGTCGGTAATACTTATGTTGGGTGCGGGGGATGAGGTGATGCTTGGTGAGTTTGGGGACGTGGCGATCGCAGAGGGCGCAGGTGACTGAGGTCGGCATTGCAAGAAATTTCGGCGCAAGAATTGACAGAACGAAAAGAGTCGCGAGGGCAAATGGATTGCTGAAATAAAGCGTGTAGCCAGCCTTCACAATCAACAGGATAAGCCATCCAGCAAAGTGCCAGAATAATCCAAGTTATTTGCATTGTCCGCACCGTGTCTACTGCCTCAAACAGATCATCGCAATCTCCCAATCCACTACAGCAGCCCGATGCAACTACAGTTGCAATGCAACTTCCCCTTCTCGATCGCTACGATCCCCAGCGCGGCCCGTGTTTCAAATTTTGGATGGGGTTGCGGTTTGGCTTAGCAGGGCTCCGAATGTTCTTGCGATCGCCTCGCCTACAGCTTTTGGGTCTTTTTCCGATTGCCATGACGGGTGGAAGTGTTGCTGGGGCGATCTGGTTTGCGGTGCGTTTTTTCAATGAACGTGTAGGAGATTGGCTGGCCAACGTTCCCCGATGGTTGGCGGTTGCGGCTGAAGCGGTTGGTAGCTCGGCAATAGCGATCGCGGCAATTATCCTTTGCTACATCCTGTTTCTGCCATTGGTGGGTATTCTGTCCGGCCCCTTCCGCGATGCCATGTCCATGCACACCGAAAAGCTGGTGCGCGGCAGAGTGACGGATGAAGGACTGGGGCTGTTGGCTTCATTGTGGGAGGTGGCCAAAGGGTTGGGGCTGCAGCTTGGTGTTTTGGTGTTGTTAGTGGGAGTCAGTCTGATTCTGCCTGGAGTGGGGACGTTACCGTCAGTAGCGATCGCGATTTTTCTGACCACTCTCGATATGGTGGACCCTGCGTTGGGACTGCGTGGCTATTCTCTCAATCGCAAGTTGGGGTTCGTGCGCCAGAATTTGTCATTGTTGTTGGGGTTTGGTGTAGTGACGTTTATTGTCTTTACTGTCCCCATACTCAACTTATTGATTTTGCCAGTGGCAACTGTTGGCGGAACGTTGCTAGTGCTTGCTGAGTCGGGTGGAGAGTTGTAGATTGCGTCTGGCAATGTTAGGGAGCTCGATGATTGTCTCGGACTTTGATATCGATTGGGGGTGACTAGCGAATTGCTGTCTTTCGGACCGCAAATAAGCTGCCTGTGGCTCCCAGCACTGTGCCAATTCCCAGCAAAATTAGCGGAAGTAGGGCCAGAGTCATTCCCGATGGGGCGCTAGAGATGCTCAAAAACGGCATTGCCAACACATTGGCCAGCACATCCGTCAGCAATTTTTGCGACCCCAACACCATTCCCCAAGCCGCTAACGCTCCAATTACTCCGAAGAATACTCCTTGCAAGATAAACGGCATGTAAATCCAGGTGGAGGTGGCCCCGACCAACGACATAACTTCAATCTCGCGGCGGCGGGCCATCACAATTAGTCGGATCGTCGTGGTGATGACTGCCACAGTGGTCAGAGTTAACCCTCCCGTAATGGCGATTGTGCCCAATCCCAGTCCACTCTGAAGCTGCCCCAGCCGCTTTACCACTTCGCTGCCGTAATACACTTCATCCACTCCCTCAATGTTTTGCAGAGTGGTGGCAATCGTATCTAGCCGATCCGTCGATGCCACCTGGACTCTGAAACTATCGACTAGAGGGTTGCTGCCTAAATCCTCTGCCGTTCGTTCGGGGTTATCTTCCCCCATCGCTAACAGCAACTCGTTAAAGGCATCATCTTTGGAAATAGTAGAAAACCCTGCTACTCCATCCAGTGCGGCGATCGACGGTTCAATCGCGTCCGCACTTACCTCCGGCTCCAAAAACACGGAAATTTCCACCTGAGAGCCGAGGGAGTCCAGCGTATTATCCAGCCCCCACGATAGCTGCAAGCTAATGCCCACCAAGAACAGCAGCACCATCAACGTGCTGACCGCGGCCCAGTTTAGCCAGCCACCTCGCCGCAAGCCCAATAGGGTTTCTCTGAATAAATAATCGATCTTGGTGAAAAAGCGGGAGATCCCTGAAAACAACCCTGGCTGAGCGGTCACGGCGTTATCTCTAGTAGGTCAACAAGTTCTAGGGCGGTCGCCGCTTAATTACAGGCCGACATCCTGCGCGATCGAGCACCACATATGCCTTCATCTTTGGTCAGATTCAGACAAAAACCAGTATATGTAGCGGAAGTCTTAAGCGCTCTTTCAGTTACAGGATGTAACTCTGTACTCATCGCAACGTCAGGCCCAGTCTGCAAAATATGCTTGCCGGGGAATGTATGGCAACCCGCTGTAAGGTCTAGAGTCGGGAGACGCCTCAACGTCTTATCCCATAAGGAGAGATGATTGGAGAACTCTCCATCGCGGATTGCTTAGAGCGACAGGAGCGAGTGATTCAGAATACTCTTAGCCAATCTCGCCAAAAAAACAGCGATGCTTCAAGAACATCGCCACTTTTAGTTTCATCAGTATTGTCAGATTAGCCTCGAATCCATAGATAGGGAGCTATTTCCAATCAGCATCCGCCTGAGCCAACACGTAAGCAGCGACAGATTCAATTTGGTGGGGATCGAGACGGCCAGAAAATGCGGGCATCGCGTTTTTACCTCTAGCGACCTGAGTTTGGATGGCATCCATAGAATCCATACCGTACTGGGCCAGAGTCGCCTTCTTCAGATTCTTGCTGGCCATAACCAAGTTAGCGCCACCTTTGTGGCAAGCAACGCAGTTGGCACCAAACACCTGCTTACCGATTGCCAAATCGGGCTCGGCGCTAGCAGGAGACGAGAAGAATAACGTAACTGCAGTCAGGGCAATGCAAACGATCGTGACCAGTTTTCTCATATCGATCGGGGGTCTCACAGTGGTTTCCTCAAACGCGCAACACAAACTGTCTGACAAGCTCTACAGAAGACAAATCTGACAGACTTCAAACCTGGCAGACGTCAAACGTGGCAATTATTGGCCAATGACACTCAGTCGTAGCAATAGACAGACTGTCGAACATTGCAAAACATGAAGCAGGTGAACCGTTTCGTTCGCTCGAATGGAGCAAGTAGCTGGTTTTAAAAACAGCTGCCCCACTGTGCTTGGAGGGCACAAACGTCCACTGGTGTAAGGAGATTTGGCAGTGTGTAACGGGAAGGATACAATTTGCCACTCCCCACTACAAATCTGACTAAGATTGAAATTTAGAATGTCACGCAGTCGGTGCTTCTATGGGCAATAGCCGATACTCCCTGCTGGATTTGCAGAAACGCTATCTCACCGATCTCGAAGAATTGATGCGTTGGTTAATGTATCTGGACATTCAGGTGTACCCCAGCCCCGATGGTGTCGATCGCCACGGCCAGATTGAGGCGCAAGATATTTCGATTCTGGATGCCCTCAACCGACATTTGGTTGCTGGAGGAAAACTGGAAAACTTCCCCGGTGCTATGCTGCCCGATGTGCTCCCCCATCACGAGCTGTCTCGCCATCCAGGCGATCGCTTGCAAATTCCGTCTCAACAGGCATTGGCCTCCCGCTCGGCGATCGTTCGCACCAATAGCTATTCGGAAGAAAATATTGGCGAGTCGCTGTCAGTACCGCAATTACGCCAGCGGTTCGAGTTTTTGGATGATTGTGCGGCCCGGCTGTGGCTGTTGACCACCGGACAGGTCTGTTCCATTACCGGCCTCAAGCCCAATACGCTGCTGTCTCGGGTGAAATCTGCAGGTGATTGTCAGTGGCAATCGTGGTCGTTTAGTCGGGCCGGACGGCAGGGACGACAGTCGTTATGGAAGGTTAGCAGTCCGCGGATTTCGTCGGCTGTAGCCATCGAAATGGCCAGCGCTCAATCTCGCGCCAATCCTCAGAATTAGCTCGATGGTTGTTGTTCAATCGAGCGGGTTAAATGACGCCATCGAGTTATGGGTATTTGCAGGTAGCTTGAGAGAGCTTTTGTCTTCCGCTTGAGATAATTGCGGGAAGAGGTAACACCGGTTGCTACTTTTTGTCTGCCAGTCTTTATAGAATTTTGCTAGCTACTGCTCCATTTTTAGGCTCCAGGGCTATCTTGAAAGTGAGTGAGGACATTGGGGCATGCAGAGTCGGGGATTGGCTATCGCCATTGCGTCGATAACATTATCAGGTATTGCCACGGCTGCAGTTGGCCTGCTGGGCAAACACTTACCTAAGGCTGTGGCGCAGATGCCCACCGGTACGGTCTGTCGAGTGGACGGAGAGTTTGGGGTTCGTTGCCGCGACCTAGAAGACGAACTACGAGAACCCCCAGCAAACCAGCGAACGGTAATCTCGATTAGTTCTTACGAACGCTTTTTGGATATTGGGCGATCGCGGTTTACCGGCGGGGATTATGTTGGGGCGATTTCCTACTACACCCAAGCGATTCAACTTGATGACAGTGCTCCTCAGGCGTTCTCTCTGCGCGGTACCGCCCATTTGTCATCACAGCAACCCCACGCAGCCATTTCTGATTACACGCGAGCGTTGGAGTTGAGTAACGGAATTGCCAACACTGATGCGGCAAATTTTGTCGGACGGGCCATGTCCCATTTGCAGGTGGGGCAACTGCACGAGGCTATTGGGGATGCCTCCCACGCGATTTCCATCAATCCAGATTTTGCAGCTGCTTATTTGTTACGAGGCAATGCCCACCATCAGCTAGAGAACACTGCTGGGGCCTGCCAAGACTGGAGTCAGGCCGCAAATCTGTACTGGCAATTAGAGCAACGCGATCGCTATTCTGACGTAGCCGAATCGATTCAGAAGGCCCGTTGCTAGTCAGCGGATGGGGATTCCTTGTTTTCGTTTTGACTGTTGTCCTCCCGCAAACCGGACAAGTGCCTAAGAATCTAAGGCCTGCAGGCGATCGAAGCAGGCCTTCAGTAAAGCGCGATTGACCGACCGAAATTTTGTTTGTCCCTGTTTGCGTAGGGTCAGAACACCCGCTTCGATCAACACTTTGGAGTGATGGCACAGCAACGCCAAGCTGATGTCGAGCTTGTTGGCAATGTCAGTGCTGCTCAGTTCTCCCTCTGTCAGCAGGATTTCAACAATACGCAAGCGCGTCGGGTCGGCTAGGGCATTAAAAATCTTGGCCCGTGCCTCGGTGGTATCGAGGGCGGGGGCGGTGGTGAGTGATTCGTATACGCAATCGTCTAAAGAGGACATAACACTCACGAGGTGGAGGGAGACAGGGGAAGGCAACTCAAGCTTTTAAGGGGTTGGATATCGTGCCGCCCGAACGTGTTGAAGAACAGACGATCGCCATACCGAAAGCAAGCGATCGAGTGATTGCTGTGCTTCTAAGGATGTTCTCATTCAATGCTCAGTTAATACAGCGATTTTTCCCCAACAGTGGAGTCAAGGGGCATGAATCACGTTCGCCCTGCAGTGAATCACTACTTCAAGTTTAATACTTAAATAACTGCTTGACTTGATCGACTCCTCTGATTACTATTTTAGTTAAGTACTTGTTTAACTAATGGATTGAGTGATTGGTGGAAGGCTCTTTCCGGGTCGGATGTCCGTAGGGCATGTCACCAGCAACAGCCGTTACATATTAATTTCGAGGTTCGATTGTGAGTCTTACCGATACTCTTGCTCAGCAGCAGGCCGACATCGTCGCGCAGCTCCCCCAGGATGTGCGCGACAGCATGAGCACGGCTACCGTCGAATTGGCGACTTCCGGAATTCTGGAGGCAGCCATCTCTAGCGGATCGACTGCCCCCGATTTCACCTTGCCGAATGCAACAGGCACAACCATTCAGCTCAGTCAGTTACTGAGTCAGGGGCCAGTTGTGCTGAGCTTTTATCGCGGCCAATGGTGTCCGTACTGCAACCTAGAGCTGAGGGCGCTGCAGCAAGCCTTCCCCGACATTAGTGCCGCGGGTGCAACGTTGGTGGCGATTTCCCCTCAAACCCCCGATAATTCGCTATCGACGGTTGAGAAGAACGAGCTGACCTTTGAAGTGCTCAGCGATGTAGGCAACCGCGTGGCCCGGGACTACGGGTTGGTGTTCCAGTTGCCCGAAAATCTGCGCCCGATTTACACGGGGTTTGGTATCGATCTCCCCGCGCACAATGGTGATGAAACCTTCGAGTTGCCCATCGCTGCTACCTATGTCATTGCAACCGATGGCACGGTTGCCCACGCCTTTGTCGATGCTGACTACACGAAGCGTCTCGACCCCGCCGATATTGCAGCCGCTTTACGGGCGCTGTAAGTCGCTCGCTCGATCGTAAGGCGATCGCTGGCTGGTGCAAGACCCAGCGGCGTCGCGTTCGCCGAGTCCATGGCTATTGATTCAACCGTTGTATTTCATCTCAATGCTCCGTTCGTCTGTTGCTTCATGCGCCAACGGCAGCATCCTGCATGAGGATGGAGCGAGTATCCAAAGGAGGTCCTATCGTGGTACCCACAAAGATTCAGGCGGTCTCGACCGACACATTTGTTGAAGAGGTTTTGACTAATACCGAGCCGGTGTTGGTGGATTTCTGGGCTCCGTGGTGCGGCCCTTGTCGCGCGATTGCGCCGACTCTTCAAGAATTGGCGGACGAATTTTCCGGTCAAATTAAGATCGTCAAACTCAATGTTGACGAGCATCCCGACACGGCTACAGAATTCCGCATTCGCAGTATTCCGACTCTGATGATTTTCCGCGATGGCGAGATTGTCGATCGCATTCAAGGGATTGTCCCTAAAGCAGAACTAGCGCAGAAGCTCGCTGCCCAGGTTCGGACAACCCCTTCGGTTTAATTGCTCGAATGGGTTCGATCCCGTTACTCGGTCTAACCACATTGGCGCATTTCCATATCCGGTTCATCAAATTGTTCTGATTCTTTTGGAAATCGTTGTTCTAGCTGAAATGGCAAGCGCTTTAAACGTTCGCATAGGAAATTTCACCATGACTGTTTCAGATTCAGCAGTGCCTCTGTTATCCCCCATCCAGTTGGGGCCGTATCGCCTATCCAATCGCATCGTAATGGCTCCCCTCACTCGCAACCGAGCTGGGGAGGGCAATGTTCCGCACGAGTTAAATGCCACCTATTATCGGCAACGCTCTTCTGCCGGTCTCATCATTACAGAGGCCTCGCAGATTTCTCCGCAGGGGGTGGGCTATCCTCGCACACCGGGTATCCATTCCGCCGAGCAGGTTGAAGGATGGAAGCTAGTGACAGATGCCGTGCACGAAGAGGGTGGTCGGATCTTTCTGCAGTTGTGGCATGTGGGCCGTATTTCCCATCCGTCGTTGCAACCCGATGGAAAGCTACCTGTCGCCCCTTCGGCGATTGCCCCTTCAACCGGACAGGCGATGACCTACGAGGGAATGCAGGATTTTGCCATTCCTCGGGCGCTCGAATTAGACGAGATTCCCGGCATTATTCAGGATTACCGTCTAGCGGCGCAAAATGCTTTGGCAGCAGGCTTTGATGGTGTTGAGGTGCATAGCGCCAATGGCTACTTACTCGATCAATTTTTACGGGATGGTTCCAACCAGCGAACCGATCGCTATGGGGGATCGCTAGAAAACCGCTTGCGCCTGTTGCAGGAAGTTACCCAAGCGGTGGTGGATGTTTGGGGGGGCGATCGCGTGGGGGTGCGGCTATCTCCAGGCGGGACGTTCAACGATATGAGCGATTCCGATACGGTGGCCACATTTGACTATGCGGTGGAGTCCCTCAATCACTTCAATTTGGCATACCTGCATATTCGCGAGGCGGATGAGGCGGATCTGAGATACGGCGGTATGTTTATTCCGGCCAGTCGCTATCGAGCTATTTTCAATGGGCTGGTGATGACCAATGGTGGTTACGATCGCCAGAAAGGGAATGAGGCGATTGCCTCGGGGGCGATCGACCTGGTGGCGTTCGGTCAGTCGTTTATTGCCAATCCAGATTTGCCCAAGCGCTTTAAATTGAATGCCGAACTCAATAGCCCCGATCCATCTACGTATTACGGTGGCAGCGCGGAAGGATACACGGACTATCCTGCCTTGGATGTAGCAGCGATATCCTGAAGCAATTGTATGGGAAGCGGGACAAATTTATGTGGGGGAGAAATCCCCCACTTTTTATATATAGCGCTAGGCAATCAGCTATGGAGATACTCTAGCTATTTTTCCTGTAGATCGAGGGTTTGACTGTCCTCGCGCTCCAGACCTTACTGCGGATTGCTACAGCTCTTGAAGCGATGACTTATCGTTTCTCGAAATTATATTGCCGAGAGTTTGTGCTAATGGATATAAAAATAATCTCTTATTGGTTCTATTTCAGCCAAAAACTGTTGTGCCTGTCCGAGAGATTTGAACCGACCCATCCGTTTTTCTTTCAATCTTGTTAGATGGTAAGGACTTTCGGATCGGTTGTTCAACCCCTATTCTGCTTATCCCCTACTACTTTGAGTATCCTCTTCACAGTAGCTCCGTAACTTCTGAGTTTGCTTGTAACGACTACTCTCGAAGGTGCAACTTGTGGTTTGATCAGTTTACGGAAAAACTTGTTGACCGCGCGGAGATTCCGAGGCGTTTGAATGAACATCCCCGCCCCAAGGGACGGGGTATCACTTCACTTCGCTCACCCGCTTTGCGGCTCATCTTCGTTCAGCAGCTCCCTTCGGATGCTGCTGCTACGAATGCTGCGAGCAGCGGGGAATCGACCCGCCGTAAACAATACCGCTTACGCTAGACTCTCCATCCCTTTGACTTTCTTTGAGAGGCTCCCGATTCTGTCTTCAGAGCACTGTCCAAACATGAAGGGCGACTGCAATATGTGTTGTTTCAGCGCAGGATTACGGTAGAGTTTGCAGACCAGCAGAGTAGAGGGAGAATGCATCAACAGTTGAAAACCCCGCGTCATCTCCGTCAAAAATCGTTCCCCCAAAAGTACCAGCAGTATTAGCTCCCAGAGAAATTGGCATAAATTGGGTCAGGTCATC
>JBFRWD010000057.1:0-21257 GCA_051439425.1 Synechococcus sp. | reverse complement strand
CCAGTCTCCCGGCTCAGTTTGGCGGAAGAGTTGGGCTGATGGGTACCAGGCGGTATTCTTTCCTGCGAGTCCCCAGCGCCATTCCGGAATGCTTTGGAGCAGGATCCACGTTGGCTTGCCCAGTGCGCCAGCCAGATGTGCGACAGATGTATCTGATGTGATGATGAGATCGCAGTTCATAAAAATCGCCGCCGTATCGACATAGTCCCAGGCATCATTCACCTTGGCTTGATTGGCGATAAATGCATCGGCAAAAGAACAAGTCTCCAGTTGTTCGGAGCCTTTCCCTTTTTGAAGCGAGACTAATTCAATCCCCGGAATCTCACTAAGCCATGCAAATTGTTCAAGGTGAAACGATCTCCCCTTCATTAATAAGTACTCTTGCGCAGGATTTCCCTGCCAATTGAGGCCAATCAGCATTTTATCGGGAGAAGTCTGCAGTTGTTGACGCCAATGTTCAATATGTTCGGGCGGTGCGGATAGATAAGGGGGATTGAGAATTGGAGTATCGCGAGTGATACCAAAATATTGAGGTACAGACAACATGGGGACCCAGCGAGCCTTCGTCGTACCTAGTGCATAGTTGAAAGAATGGTGAATGGAAATTCCAGGGTCGGAAAGGGAGTATTGCAATAGCTCAATCAATTTGGTGGGAACGCAGACTGTTACTTTAGAAAAATGTTGGCGGAGAAGTTGGGCATAGCGAATGAATTGAAACGTGTCGCCGATTCCCTGTTCGTCGATCAGAATGATTTCGTCACAGTCAAAGTCTCCATCCCACTGTTCGAGCTGGGAAGGAGATCTCATTAGATCGGGTTTGTACTTAAACCGATATTGATAGCTCTGCCATCCTTCTCGAAATTCCCCGACTAACATTAAGAGAATGGCAAAAGAAGTATGAATTCTCGCATTGTTTGGTTCGATCTCAAGTGCTTTGTAATAGGCAGAAATTCCGTCCCGAAAACGCCCCATTGCGTGATAAGAGAGTCCAAGTCCACCCCATGCTGAAGCAGAACCTGGGTTAAGCTTTAAGGCTTCTAAATAGTGGGTAGTAGCTGTTTCTATCCGATCCTGATATAAGTAGGATGAGGCCAAGCCTGCGGTTAATTTAAAGTTGTTAGGAAAGTGAGAAAGGGCTTGGTGAAATTGTTGGATTGCAACATCAATATTTCCTTGTTTTTTTAGGGTTTGCGCAAGGCTGTATGGGAGTTCGGGATTATTAGGAGATTGCTCGATGGCTTGGTGATAATAGCTAATGGCCCGATCGTAGTCTTGACTTGCCTGTGCAGCGTTGGCAAGGCTGACGAGTATCTCAATATCGTTGGGAGAAAGAGAGAGCGCTTGTTCATAGTGCTCTATGGCTGCTTTGGGCTTGTTTTGGGAAAACAAGGCATTGCCAAGATTTTTTAATGCTGAAAGGTAGGTTGGGCGTATGGATAGAGCCGTTTTGAAGTGTTGGATCCCTTCGTCGAGACGCTTGTTGCTAAGGCAAATAACGCCAAGATTTGAATGAGCCTCTGCAGGGTTTTGGTTTTGGACAATGCAGTGTTTGTAGAGCTGTTCTGCCTGCTCTAACTGACCGTTTCGATGGTGCTGTACTGCTGTAGAGAACCGATCGATCTCAATGTCCCTGGTATGAGGGTCGGAGGAGAGGCTTCTGGGTTGTTTCGACAGGTGGTTGTCACACTTACCTCGGGTCTTCTCTACTGAGTGCGACATAACTCTTTGAAAGAAAACGTTGCTTTAAAACTACCCACCAAATACCTGCAGAGCACATTGCGTGGTTTGCTAGCGACTCCACTCCAGAGCCGAGGTTTGACGATGATGGGGGTAGTGCTGGCTGGACGTATGGAGCCCGAGCTTAAGACGATGGTGCGTCGATCGCGTCTGTTCGTTCCCGACTCCCTCTCAAGACTCCTTGCAAGGCTCTAACCGCGATTACCGAGCGGTGGATGCACACCAGTTCAAACGGGAGAGGTCAAGACAGGAGAGGACAAGACGGAAGAGGACAAGAGCACGCTGTCAACCTGGAACCGTCAGGGTTTGTGGAGAAAACTGCGAGGTCGCTGGGCATGGAACGGTTCTAGTGAGACAATAGCGATCGCTTTATTTCACCAGGCTTTCTGGACGCGCCCCGCGGCAGAGATTTCAGGACATGCAACTCTTGCCTTGGGCGCGCGGTTTGGATTGAATGGCTGACCACTGTTCGTACGGCCGATCGCCTACTGTGTGTCTGCCCCCGGTCGAGCGATCGCCCCCGCATTCCCCAACAGCTGATGTCGGATTCCTCCTCTAAAATGCTTCATACTCTGTCGGCCCTCGTTCAGGATGAGCCGGGCGTGCTGAGTCGAATTGCCGGTATGTTTGCGCGCCGGGGCTTTAATATTCACAACTTGACGGTTGGCCAAACGGAAAAGCCTGGAATATCGCGCATCATTATTGTCTTGCCTGGAACGGAAAAGGATGTCGAACAAATCACCAAGCAGCTCTACAAGCTGATTGACGTGCTGAAGGTGCAAGACATTACCCATATTCCCTGCGTTCAGCGCGAGTTAATGCTGGTGAAAGTCAATGCTACGACATCTACTCGTCGTGAAATTATGGATGTGGCCCAGATGTTCCGCGCCCGCATTGTGGATGTATCGGAAGAGTCGTTGACTCTGGAAGTTACGGGTGACCCCGGCAAGATGGTGGCCATCAACAAAATGCTCTCGGGATTCGGAATTCGAGAAATGGCTCGTACGGGACTGGTGGCGACCACCCGCGAATCGGGTGTGAACACCGAGTATTTGCGCACACAACCGGTTGAGGCGACGTTGAGCTAGCGATAGTTATGGAAGTGTTTGCTTACACTCCGCAGCACTCAACCAATGTAGCGATCGTCTATCCGCGATGGAGAGTTTCCTAAGTACTTTTCCTCTCAAATATTAAGGATGATACCTGTCTCAACATTCCAGGCCTTAGAACGGATTGCTATACCTGTCATGACATTTCGGTTTGTGCTGAATATGGGGGCACTTATTATGAATCCGCGAGTTTCGCATTTACGATAAGACGAGCAACTGTGCTGCTGCTTGTTTCCGGAATCGTCGCTGACCTATGACTGCGAAACTCAACACCGCCAAGCCCATCACCTCCGGCCGCTATCCGGCCAAAGAACTTTGCAGTCGATGCGGACTGTGCGATACCTCTTACGTGCAATACGTCAAAGAGGCTTGTGCCTTTATCACTCAGCGGATTGACGAACTGGAAGAAACCTCCCACGGCCGCTCTCGAAACCTTGAGAACGAACAGGAACTCTATTTCGGTGTCCACAGCCACATGACGGCTGCCAGAAAGAAAGACCCAATTGCCGGAGCACAGTGGACGGGAATTGTCAGCTCCATCGCCATTGCCATGCTGGACAACGGTTGGGTAGAAGGAGTTGTGTGCGTACAAAACACCGAAGAAGATCGCTTCCAACCCAAGCCCGTGGTTGCCAGAACGGCGGAAGAGGTATTGGCTGCTCGGGTAAATAAGCCAACACTATCTCCCAATCTGTCGATCCTTGACTTAGTGCGCGAATCGGGAATGAAACGATTATTGGCGATTGGCGTTGGCTGCCAGATTCAGGCGTTACGTGCTGTTGAGAAAGAGCTGGGTTTAGAGAAGCTGTACGTGCTGGGCACTCCCTGCGTGGACAACGTTACTCGCGAGGGGCTGCAAAAATTCTTAGATACCACCAGTCGCTCTCCCGAAACCGTAGTGGCCTACGAGTTTATGCAAGATTTCAGAGTGCATTTCAAGCATTCTGACGGGTCAGAAGAAAAAGTCCCGTTCTTTGGCCTCAAAACCAATCAGCTCAAGGATGTATTTGCCCCCTCTTGCATGAGTTGCTTCGATTACGTCAACTCCCTCGCAGATTTAGTGGTGGGCTATATGGGGGCACCATTTGGTTGGCAGTGGATGGTGGTGCGCAACGAAACGGGTCAGGAGATGTACGACCTGATTCAAGACCAGTTAGATCTGCAACCGGTGATGTCAAAAGGCGATCGCAAAAACGCCGTTCAACAAAGCATTCCCGCTTACGACAAAGGGGTTACCCTACCGATGTGGGCGGCCAAGCTGATGGGGGTTGTCATTGAGAAAGTTGGCCCAAAAGGATTGGAATACGGTCGTTTCTCTATCGATTCTCACTTCACTCGCAATTACCTATTTGTGAAGCGTAACTATCCAAAAAAATTGGAGGAGCACGTACCTGAATACGCTAAGCGCATTGTGGGTCAGTACGAACTCCCCGATTAGTCAGGGTATTAGGGTCTCACTCAATACCAGACTGATGAATTAACCCTTGCTGGTCTGCATGTCGCGTACCATCGCTTTAAACGGAGATAGAGCAGCTCCAGGGCGGCGCTTGGGGCGCTCCAGCACTTTCACATCATTCAAAGATGCAAACTGAACGTCTCCTTCGGGCAGGGGAATTTCAACAATCTCGATTGGACCATCCTTTGCCACTGCAGACGCCGCTTCTTCGGCTGGTGCGGGCGAAGAAGTATCAGTAGTGGAGGGCGTAGCTGCAGGGGTAGGCGTTGAGGGTGTGGACGTTATGGGAGTAGCACCAGAGCGAAACGCGGGCTCGGATGCGGGAGCGGGTGCGTCGGCAGAACCGCCATCTTTACTCAGCACGTCGACGGTGGAGCCGGAGAATGCTCCAGCGATTCCATCCACTAGAATTTTGAAAAAGTTACCAATTCCGGCAAACAGGGCTTTAAAAATCTTTGTTATCGAATCCATTCCGTAATGACTCCCTTCCAAGAGCAGCGAAGTGCCCCGATTATAAGAGGTTCTCGCGATCGCAGAGCTTGTTCTTAAGACACATGGCAACAGCATTTGCTGACGTAGGAGCAGGCGATTGAGCAATCGCTCCCAGTTCCCCAAGCCATTGGATAGAGCCTCACATTGCTATGGATTGGAGGGATCGAGACTCTCCTGAAGCGCTGCAACCTTGCGATCTCCACGCAAATATTCTGTAAACAAGGATCGAAAGCGATCGCCTGAGTGTTCGACACATAACTTAATGTCTGTTACGATTTTGAATGGCCTATCGCGGCAGAAGGGCATCAGCTAGCGAATAGGCTGTCGCAGAATTTTTAGGACTACTCCTGAAAGGAAAATTTTCCTATGGTAACGAATCCTCTGGGTGCCGGACCTGCTCTGGTTACCGGAGCCAGTCGCGGCATTGGGCGGGCGATTGCCTTAAAATTAGCTCAGTTGGGGGTACACGTTGTTCTGCTAGCTCGCAGCGAGTCCGATTTGGCAACAGTGGTTCGAGAGATTGAGGGGAATGGTGGGAGTGCAGAATGCTACGCCCTTGACCTATCAGACTTAACTTCTTTGCCAACCGAACTAGCGAGCATTGTCCAACAGCACGGGCCATTTCAGGTACTGATCAACAACGCAGGTATGGGCTATACCGCAGATATTGCGGACACGCCCCTGCAGGATTGGCAGCGAGTGCTCGACCTGAATTTGACGGCAGCATTTTCTTGCATCAAAGCGGTGCTGCCCGGCATGCGTACCGCACAAAGCGGGCACATCGTTAACGTTTTGTCGATTGCAGGCAAGCAAGCATTTCCGGGCTGGGGGGCGTACTGCGCCAGCAAGTTTGGCCTCATGGGGTTGACGAAGGCGCTTGGTCAGGAAGTCAGCAAGGATGGTATTCGCGTGACCGCGTATTGTCCCGGTGCCGTTAACACTCCTTTGTGGGATACCGACACCGTGCAAGCAGATTTCGATCGCTCGCAAATGCTTGATGCAGACACTGTGGCTGAAACCTTAATTCAGGCGCTGTGCTTGCCCACCAATGCTGTGGTGGATGAACTGGTGTTAATGCCTAGTGGTGGGGCGTTTTAGGGTCCGATAGCGTTCAGTTCTGTCGATGTTCAGTTCAGGTGCACTGTGCACCGTCGTAAATTTTGGTTAGAGGTAACTCCAGAATGACTCTGGCAACAAACGGTAATAGTTCCGGCATTTCGCTCAGCAATACCCAGCAGTTTTCCGACGAGATTCTCGATCTTAGCTCTGCTAGTGGGGACCCGGAATCTGACCCCAAGATGGAAGCAGCCGTCAAAATAATGTTGGAAGGGGTGGGTGAAGATCCCGAGCGGGAAGGGCTGCTAAAAACGCCCAAGCGAGTTGCCAAGGCTCTGAAATTCCTGACCAGTGGATACGAGCAGTCTCTGGAAGAGCTGCTGAATGGTGCCATTTTCGATGTCGGACACGACGAGATGGTGTTGGTCCGGGACATCAACCTGTTTAGTATGTGCGAGCATCACATGCTGCCATTTATGGGCCGTGCCCACGTTGCCTATATTCCCAACCAGAAAGTAGTAGGACTGAGCAAAATTGCTCGCATCGTCGAAATGTACTCCCGTCGCTTGCAAGTGCAAGAGCGTCTGACTCGTCAGGTTGCAGAGGCGCTGATGGAGGTTCTGGAACCACAAGGGGTTGCAGTTGTCATTGAGGCATCCCACATGTGCATGGTGATGCGCGGTGTACAGAAACCTGGTTCTTGGACCGTCACCAGTTCGATGGTAGGGGCATTCAAGGAAGACCAGAAGACTCGTGAAGAATTCTTGAACCTGATTCGTCACCAGCCTCAGTTCTAAGCAATTGCAACACAGAAACCGATCGGTTTGCAGTTGGCGCTCGCCTCGGTGCAGACTCGATGCTTCGAGGCGAACCGGAATCTGGTAGCTTGATGATATTCGTTTAGGATAATTCGGTCGTGAGCTACATTTTTCAACTGTCTTTGTTAGGCCTAGTTCTATATAGCCTTTTGCTGGTCGTTGCAGTTCCCGTTCTGTACAGTTCCGCAACCGATTCCTCTAAGGGAAACAGCGTTATTTTGGTTGGTTCGGTTGTTTGGGTTGTTGCAGTCCTGTTGGTCGGTGCTCTCAGCCGGTTTGCATAGCGATTGGCATTCGACTGCTGTGTCGCCATTGACGATGAACTCAGCACTAGAAACTTTTCAATAGGCTGTCCTCAGTACAATGCTGGGGCAGCCAATTTTTTTCGGATTGAACCGGTCACTGCTCAGTTAAGCGTCTACACCGGATTGGTCGGTAACGGACAAATCCAATGCGTGGGGGGATGGCGCTGTAGGATCGACTGGTCGACTCCGTGATGGGGTCCTCCCAGAAGATGGGTTAACCCTCTTTTCAAAGGCTTACTGCAATGCATTTGCCGAGGAGCGCTCTCTCCGAGTGTAGGCCTGACAAACCACTACACTGACTGTATTGCTGCAGAAGGAAACCAATGGCTACGTTTGAAGGTACGTTCACAACTGCTCGGGAGCTGCGATTTGCAATTGTCACGGCCCGTTTCAACGACCTAATCACTGGCAAGTTGTTAGCTGGTTGCCAAGATGCCCTCAAGCGACACGGTGTGAACGTTGACGAGACCAACGGCCAAGTGGACTATGCCTGGGTGCCGGGATGTTTTGAAATTCCACTAGCAGCTCGACAGTTGGTGCTAACGCAGCGTTACGATGCCGTCATTTGCCTGGGGGCTGTCATTCGAGGACAAACCCCTCACTTTGACTATGTAGCAGGTGAAGTCTCCAAGGGAATAGCAGCGATTGGATTGCAGACCGGAGTCCCCGTCATCTACGGCATTTTGACCACCGATACGATGCAACAGGCAATTGAGCGAGCTGGCGTAAAAAGCAATTTGGGCTGGAGTTACGGCATGGATGCAATTGAAATGGCAACGTTGCTGTCCCAGATTCAGCTTGGTAGCCCCAATAACGGGACTGTGGGGGACGGTGCAGTACCTCTTCCCAATACCTCTACCCCCTTTATCCAATCTGCTGAGAATTAATTCTTGCTCATGTGCTAATGCTTGCTCATGTGCGAATAACAGTGGGCGATCTCGGTATACAACTGTTGCCTCATACAATCGCCACCTTATATTTGGTTCGATCAAGGAGAGCGCTCGTCTTTTGGGCACCCACCCACAGTGCATTTCAGTATGTGTCGAAGTGGGGAAATGAGTCTGCGGCTCCTACTAAGATCGAGTCGGATGACGGTTTCATCTATCAGGACACGATCGCATGACCCCAACTGTTGCAGACGTAATGACTGCCAACCCTATTTGTGTCACCCCAGACACTCCGTTACAAGAAGCTGTTGAACTCCTGGCCGAAAAACGAATTGGAGGGTTACCGGTATTGAATGGGGACGGCAAGTTGTTGGGGATGCTGTCGGAATCCGATTTGATGCAGCGAGAAT
This sequence comes from Synechococcus sp., assembly GCA_051439425.1. Lineage (GTDB taxonomy): Bacteria > Cyanobacteriota > Cyanobacteriia > Thermostichales > PCC-7336 > PCC-7336. The sequence continues at coordinate 12,987 of JBFRWD010000057.1, read as the reverse complement.
CGGGAGTTTCTCCTCGGCCATTTGTGATGTTTTTGGACTTGGCGATTTACCTTAAAAATCCTCGTGCCTACGATAAGGAGTTACACAAGGTTTTCGGCCAGACAGTGGGGGATGTAATGAGCGATCGTCCCCTCTCCATTTCTACCGATGTGTCTTTGCCCGATGCAGCCAAAAAGCTGGCAGCAAAAAATATCAATAGCTTGTTGGTTACCGATGGCGATGGCAAATTAATGGGGATTGTCACCCGAGGAGATGTGGTTCGAGCCATGGCTGAATTGGGAGCATAGAAGTTTTCTAACCTTCAGTGACACAAAGCCCCTCTCGTTTCTGGAGGGGCTTTGCAGTTCGATGGCTCAATAGCTCGAACTAAGTGATGACAGTGGGCTTTTCTCGACCGGTGAATTCGCGAATTTTCGCCAGCTCGTCTGCTAGAGCAATCAGCGAGGCTAGGGCTGTTTGCGGATCGAGGTGATGCTTGGCAGAATCAGGCTCGTAACTCTCCAGATACAGTCGAAGTGTTGCTCCCTGAGTGCCCGTACCGGAGAGACGGAACACGATCCGAGAACCATCCGTAAACCCGATCCGAATCCCTTGCTTGGTAGCAATACTGCCATCCACCGGATCGGTGTAGCTAAAGTCATCCGCACTGGCGATGGTATAAGGCCCCCACTCTTTCCCCGGTAAGTTGGCCAGCATCCCGCGCAAGCGTTCCATAAGCTGGACAGCCGGCTCTTTATCTACTGCTTCGTAATCGTGCCGAGAGTAGTAGTTGCGCCCGTAAGTAGCCCAGTGCTCCTTACACAGCTCCTCTACAGACTTGCCGGTTTCTGCCAAGATATTCAGCCAGAACAGCACGGCCCACAGACCGTCTTTCTCCCGTACGTGGTTGGAGCCAGTGCCAAAGCTTTCTTCACCGCAGAGAGTAGCCTTGTCCGCATCCAGCAAATTACCGAAGAACTTCCAACCGGTTGGGGTTTCGTAGCAGTCGATGCCTAGCTTCTCGGCTACACGATCGACGGCAGCACTGGTGGGCATGGAACGGGCTACCCCTGCTAAGCCATCTTTGTAACCGGGAACTAAAGTGGCGTTGGCCGCCAAAATTGCCAAGCTATCGCTGGGGGTGACGAAGAAATGGCGACCGAGAATCATGTTGCGATCGCCATCCCCGTCCGATGCGGCTCCAAAATCCGGAGCATCGTCACCAAACAGGATGTCTACCAAATCATGGGCATAGACCAGGTTGGGATCGGGGTGACCGCCACCGAAGTCTTCTTTCGGTACACCGTTCATTACCGTTCCGGCCGGAGCGCCAAACATGCCTTCAAAGATTGAAGTGGCATAGGGACCGGTGACTGCGTGCATGGAGTCCATACACATGCGGAATTGTCCGCCGGTCAGAAGCTGATGTATTTTGTCGAAGTCAAACAGCGACTTCATCAATTCGGCATAGTCTGCGACTGAGTTCACCACTTCGACGGCCATCGTCCCCATTTGGGTGGGGCCGATCTCGCTCAGGTCGATGTCGGAGGCATCGAGAATCTTGTACTGGGAGATACTCTTGGTGCGATCGAAGATGGCCGAGGTGACCTTCTCGGGGGCTGGGCCACCATTGCCAATGTTGTACTTGATGCCGAAATCTTCCTTGGGGCCGCCAGGGTTATGACTGGCTGAGAGGACAATGCCTCCAAAGGCTCTGTACTTGCGAATCAGGCAAGAGGCAGACGGGGTAGAGAGGATACCATTCTCTCCCACTAACACTTTGCCAAAACCATTCGCAGCGGCCATCTTGAGGATAATTTGGATCGCTTCGCGGTTGTAGTAGCGGCCATCGCCTCCTACAACTAACGTGGCCCCTTCAAACCCCTCCAGACTGTCAAAAATGGCTTGAACGAAGTTCTCTAGATAATTGGGTTGTTGAAATGTGGGAACTTTCTTACGCAAACCCGAAGTGCCGGGCTTTTGATCGGTATAGGGCGTTGTAGAGATGGTTTTAACGTTCATGCCGTCTATTGGCTGCAGTGCTTGTTCAAATCAGTTGGATGCGGATAAACGACCGTAATAATCGCTTAACACTACACGTAATGTATCCTCTCTTGCGATCGCCCCCACGGTTGTAAGCTAGGCCACACGCTGTAATTGGGTTTGATTTACTTATTTTTCGTTGTCTAGGAACGTACGACTCGTGTCTGCCACCATTGCTCTGATTGCCCACGACAGTAAGAAAGACGACATCGTTGCGTTTGCTCAGCGCCATGTCCCCGTGCTGGCCCGTTATCACCTGATTGCCACTGGCACCACCGGACAACGCATTCAGGAGGTGACTCAGTTAGAGATTGAGGCCATGCTGTCTGGCCCAGTCGGAGGAGATCAACAAATTGGGGCTCGGTTGGTAACGGGTGAAGTGGTCGCAGTCATTTTTTTGATCGATCCACTGTACGCGCAACCCCACGAACCCGATATTCAAGCACTACTGCGGGTGTGCAATGTCCATAACGTTCCGCTGGCCACCAACTTGGCAACAGCAGAAGCGATCGCCACCACTTTGGCCCAGTCTCGGGTTGCCCATCTAATTTTCAATCCCGTTTCCGGCCAGGGGGATGCTCAACAGGAACTGCAGCTTATTCGACAGCAGCTCGCCCCCCACATGAAGCTGCACGTCCACACCACTACCCCCGAACTAAGCGCAGCTGAACTGGCCCGGCAAGCAATCTCGTTACGCCCCGATTTGGTCATTGCGTCCGGGGGAGATGGCACGGTCTCGGAGGTGGCCAGCCAGCTCGTGGGCAGCGATATACCATTGGGGGTGATCCCGCGAGGGACAGCCAATGCTTTTGCCGCCTCACTTGGCATTCCCACAACCATTACCCCCATTCGAAGTGCTTGCGATGTTGTGCTGAAAAATCACCTGCGCGATGTTGATGCTGCCACTGTGAATGGACGGCACATGATCTTGTTAGCGGGGGTGGGGTTTGAAGCCGAGACCGTAGAGCGAGCAGATCGCGAAGCTAAGAATCGCTGGGGACCGTTGGCCTATCTGTTTGCGGGTTGGCAACAGCTCAGCGAACAGCAGCTATTTGATTTAGAAATGGAAATTGACGGGAATTTGAGGCAGTTTCAAGCGGGGGCTATTACGATCGCCAATGCTGCCCCCCCGACATCGGTATTGGCCCAGGGAATTGGTTCGGTTACCTTTAACGACGGCTTGCTCGACGTCACTATTGTCACTACCGCCAGTAAGCTAGAAGCCCTGAGAACGTTACTGGAAATGTTTGGTGCGGCCGCGATTGGTTCCAGCGTTCAGTCAGAAAATGCCATTCACTTTCAAGCGCAACAAGTTGTTCTTCGTACCAAGCCACCCCAAAAAGTCGTGGTCGATGGTGAACTAATGGGAACTACACCGCTGGCGATTGGCTGCTTACCTCGGAGTTTGAGAGTATTTGTCGGAGAGTAGTAAGCATCTTCAGAGGCATCGTCCAATGAACTCATAAACGTTTGCGAGCGGTCTAAAGCCCACACCCCTAGCCCCTCTCCCCCATTGGGATAGGGGAGCAAGAGGCTTCAAACCCTAATGGTTTTGGTGTACAGCGAAGGAATGATTTAACTCAAATTGCTCTGTCGAGCTGACGTTTAGCTAGGACACCGTCTGACACCGTCTTTTACGATCTTTAAGCAGTACTTGGCACCTTCTCCTTTTGCTCAAAGCAATTGTGGAGCAGGGCATAGAAGCAAGGAATAACGATCAATGTCAACACTGTCGCCAGTGATAGTCCCGAGACAATAACCACACCCAACGGCTGCAAAAACTCCGAGCCTTCCCCAAAGCCAATCGCGAGCGGTACCATCCCCAACACGGTGGTGATGGTTGTCATCAGAATAGGACGTAGGCGCTGAGGTGCAGCTTTACGAATAGCCGTGATGCGATCGCACCGGCTCTGCTCGTGGATTTGATTGGCAAGTTCCACCAAAATAATGGCGTTATTGACCACAATACCGACCAGCAACACAGCGCCAACGATAACTGTTGCGCCGATCGCCGTTTGGGTAATGAAAAGCCCTAGAATTCCGCCTGCTAGTGCCAGGGGCACCGTCAGCATGATGACTAGCGGATCGATTAACGAGTTGTATTGGACGGCCATCACTGTAAAGACCAGAAAGGCAGCCAGTCCACCTAACATGCCAAGTCCGCTCGCGATTTCGGCATTGCTTTTGGCGCTAAAACTGGGTAAGAGAGTCACCCCATCAGGCAGTGGGACTGTACCCAGTATCCGTTCGACTTCTGCCAACGCCTCGCTTAAGCTCGCCCCCTCGGCGAGATTGCCATCAATGATGAAAACCTGACGCTGGCTAATGCGTTGAATCTCGCTAGGGGCCTGTCCGGTTTCAATACGTGCGATATCCCCCAATTTCACTAACTGACCGCTGTCGCTGTTCAGCGGGATCTGGGCGAGTTCGGCAGGGTATTGGATCGAAGTTTTGGGGGTTTGGACGCGCACATCAACAAGGCGATCGCCCCGCTGAACCTGAGTGGACACATCACCAGTCAGTACCGTTCGCACGGTGCTTCCAACGCTCTCGGAAGAGAGGCCCAGTTTTGAGGCGCGCTCCCAGTCGGGGTGAATTTGAATTTCCGATTCGGATGGATTGGCATCGGGTAGGTACGTGGCTAACCTAGCGTGTGTTTCCAGTGCTTCAAGCACACGTGCACCGGCATCCTCCAAGTCACCTTCATCGCTCCCCTGCAAAATGACGTCTATGTCGCTGCGGACGGGAGAGTTATTCAAAATAAGGCCGCGGACATTACGAGGCGATACGCGCATTCGAGTTGATACAAGGTTGAATTGTTCGAATTGCTGGGTCATGCGCTCGCTAAATGCCTCTACATCTGTTCCAGGCATTAACGTAAGAGTGCAAGAGCCTCGTAGCAAGTTCGCATTGGTGCTGCTACCAAACAGACTTCCGCCAGAAGTCGTGAAGGCATACTCAACTTCAGGTTGAGCCAAGAGCAAATCTCCTACAGCAGTCATCACCTGGCGGTTCTCAACCAGCGTCGTTCCGGGGGGAAACTGAACCCATGCAGCAGCCTGACCGGTAGCAATTCTCGGCAATATTTCTCGAGGGATATGGCCCACCATGAAATAGCTGCTGCTGCCCAACAGTAGAACGGCAATGGCTATTACCAAAGACCTCCTATCCAGCACCCATCCCAGCAATTGCCAATACTGCCGAGTTAACCCTTGCAGCCTGAGGTTAAATTGGCGAATAAGCGAAACCTTTTCGACTCCGCTTGACCACCGGATAGCCAGCAGCCTGGAAGAAAATGCTGGCACAACGGTGAGTGCCACCACCAGAGAGGCTCCGACTGCAAAACTCACAGTTAACACAAGTTCACTGAACAATAGGGAGATAAATCCACCAATTAGCAGGAACGGTAGTACGGCAATTAGGTTTGTGGTTGTGGAGGCAAACAGGGCAGATTCAAGCTCTCGACTACTAATCTCTGCTTGATGCACCACTGGATAACGGCTTTGCCGGACCCCTGTCACGATGGTCTCTAGCATGACGATGGAGTTATCCACCACAATGCCGACTCCCAGTGCCAATCCGCTCAAGCTAAATACATTGAGCGAAAGACCAAACAGACCCATCATCATCACAGCTACCAACGATGCGAGAGGGATCGATAGAGCGATAATCAGGGTTTGTCTGAGGGAGCCAAGAAACAATAGAACAGTTGCTCCTGCTAATGCTGCTCCAGTCACCCCAGCCATCGCAACATTACGGATCGCATTTCGAATGAAAATAGACTCATCCAGTGTGGCGTTGAAAATTAGATCGTCTGGAAAAAGACCCGAATCTTCTAGCTCGGCTAATCTTTGCTTGACAGCATCCACGACCTCGACAGTATTTGCCGAAGTTTGCTTTTGAACGCTCAACTTTACAGCAGGCTGTCCGTTTAAATCAACAAAGATTCGTTGTTCTGCCGTACCGTCAATCACTTCTGCAAAGTCACGCAGGTAAACCTGTTGCTCCTCCCCGTCACTTCCCACTTCAACAATTAAATTGCGAATTTCATCGGCATCTTGAAATCGGCCCATCACGCGAGTAAGCGGCTCGCGCTCGACCCCTCGAATACGACCACCTGAGATATCTTGATTGCGGTCTGAGAGGGCATCCAAAACATCCGGGATTCCCAAGCCCTTTGCCTGCAATCGGACAGGGTCAAGGTTGACCTGAATTTCTTCTTCTAGTCCACCAGAAATATCGACGCTAGCGACACCAGGAACTGTATTGAGTTCGCGGGCTAATTCCTGGTCCGCAAACACCCTCAATTGGTCATCTGGTAGCGAAGGGGACGTGAGAGCAAATTCGTAAACTGGCAGTTGAGAGGGGTCGAACTTGAATAATCGAGGCGGCTCTATGATGTCGGGCAAAGTATCCAAGGAACGATTGAGTGCGGCAGTTGCATCGTTGAGCGCTTGGTCGATATTGCCACCTGGCTGAAAATACAAATCCAGACGAACCCGCCCTTCACGGGTTTGAGAAACAATCTGAACTACGCCTTCAGTGGCTGCTAGGGCTTCTTCGAGTGGGCGGGTGATTTCATCTACTGCGACTTCCGGTGTAACACCAGGGGAGTCGACTCTAACGCCAATGCGTGGATAGGTAATGGATGGCAACAGATCGACTGGAAGCTGCTGCAGGAAAAATAAGCCCAGCACAATCGTGGCGACGACCAGAACCAATGTCGCGATATGCCGCCGAATGGCGACTGCGCTCAAGCTAAATGCAGATGGACTATCTGTAGCTGTGGAGTACGATGGCTTCGAATTCGATGCGCTTGAATTCGAGGCTGAGGTTGGTGACTCCAAACCGGAAGAAGCCATGGGTTCTACCATCAATCCAAAAACTTGCTATTCGGTATCCTACTGAGATCGTTGGGGCCGTCTCGACTAACGTTCCCGATCCGATAAAATGCTGAGCCGTACTGCTTGCCCAGAAATCAGCGGACGATCGCTTCGTGTCACGAATGATTCACCTGGTTCTAAACCCGACAGAATTTCCACTCCATCCTGTCCGCGTTCTCCAATCTTTACCGGACGGGCGATTGCCTTCACTTCATCGTCCCCTTGAATGACAAACACAGTGTTGGTGTCTTCACCAACATCGAGTGCGCTGTCAGGCACAATGACTCGAGAATCCTGCCCCGACGACAACTGCACCCTGGCTAGCAGACCGCTGCCAATACGTCTGTTGACGTTAGGAATAGTCACTTGCACGGGAACCAGCCGCGAGGTCTCATCGGCTACTGGAGAAATGCGTTCTATCTGCCCTGCAATCGTTCCTTCGTTTGGGAACGCATCCAGTCGTACTTGAGCGGGCTGCCCGACTTCGATCCGTTCCAGATCGAGTTCGGACACCTGTACGGTCACTTTCAATTGGCTGAGATCGCCGAGTTGTAGCACCGTTGCACCTGACTCAACAAAGTCACCGACATCCACCTCCCGAGTGAGAACGACTCCAGTCAGAGGCGATCGTAATTCAGCATCAGAAAGCTGTTGCCGATTTTGCATCACCACGGCTTCTTGAGCAGAAATTCGGTCGGCGGCAGCTCTCGCAGCTTGTCGCTGGACATCAAGTCGAGCTTGTGCGGAGAGCACTGTTTGCTGAGCGCTAACGACGGCTAGTTCGGTGCCTTCCAACTCCTGTTGCGAGATGGCCCCTTGCTCGGCCAGTACCTGTTGTCGAGCTATATCAGCTTCAGCCCGGTCGAGAGTTGCTTGGGCCTGAATTACAGCTGACTGGATGTCAGCGATGGAGACTTCTGCTTGAGCCATTTCTGCTTGCGCGGACGAAAGTAGGGCTAGTGACTGGTTCAGAATGGCAACTTGAAAGTCGTCATCAAGCTGGGCAACAATATCTCCACTGGAGACGGCATCTCCAATGTCTACCGCTAGGTCAATAACCTCTCCAGAAACTTGTGCTCGAAGCGCCACTTGCTGTCTGGGACGAGTTGTCCCCGTGTAGGTCAATATTCTGGCTATAGACCCTGTGTTTGCCCTCGCGATTTCCACTGCGACTGGCTTAGGATCTGCGTCCTGTTCTAAATCTGAAACGGACTGTCGTTGGGGCTGCTGTCTCGAATCTGGTGGACCCCACGAGCATCCCAAGACTGCGAGCAGAGAAAGCAGTAACCCAAGTTGAATGGGCTCCCGCTTAGATTGCTTGTTAGCGACCATATCGTTTGTCAAAGTTGATGCTGCTGTTCGTACATAGGAGCGCACGGTGCCAATAAACTATTCCCCTTTTCCCTGGCTGTAGTGGCCCGAATAGCTGTTAATTCCAGCGTTGCACAGACGAGCCACAGCTCTCTGTTTAAATGGCGACACTGTTAAATCGGGTTCTGTTGCAACGCGTGGCGAGGAGCAAGCGAGATGGTCGTCTGAGCCCCTGCGCTACCAATCACTATCTCACTGATGTCAGCCGATACTCTGTGAAATATCGTCATTTTCCTCTGTCGAGCGTCATCCTGACAGTCAGGTAGGTATTTGAGGGATTGGTATTGGCTGTCAGCTTCTTGCAACAGAACGACAAAAACGGCATTACTTGCTTGAGTCGATTGCGTTAGACGCACGCCCGGTTCTAGGGGGGAGAGGTTGCAGTAATGTAATTTTTTTCTCCGTACACGTAGATGAGTCGGCGAAATCTAAGCGATTTGCTAGATTTTCAAAGAACACGTGGTTTACTTTCAGCGGTGAGCAAATGGTTCATGATGCGACTGTAGAACTCCGGCTATCCAGCAAGCTCTACGAGCGGGCCAAAGCCGTCTCAGAAATGCGGGGGGAAAGTATCGAGCAATTGATCTGTAATGCCCTAGAAGACGTTGTTTCAGCTTCAGATTCCCAAAGGGTCACGGTTCAGGCGGAAGGTGTTCGGGCAGGGATTTCTGCGGAGCAACACCACTACATTGACGAGAGCGGTCATTTATTAGAGGGGATTGAGACCAATCTGCGGCCACTTCCCTTGCCTGGTTGCGTTGCGGCTTTCGAAGGCACCATAGCTGAAATTGTGGATTTTCTGAACGACTTCGAGCATCTGGGAGTGACCTGTAATGATATCCAGGATTGGATGGCCAGACACAATGAGGAAGCCTGGGAATCAGCTCACTACCTCGTGATGAGGACTCACAAAAAACGGGGTGATGCGTTCTTATACGTCTTAGAGATACGTCACTGCGAACTGACTCATTGAGCAGTAAATGGAGCATTCTAGCGACATAGACTCCAAGATATTGTCAAATAAGCTTTAAGTGTAAGCTCCAGTCCGTGCAAGGCTTTGGGGACTCTGTAACAGTGGCAAGAGGTCTCTTGTCCCGGGCAAAATCCTCTCCACGTGAACATGTTTCGGGGATTGTCATGCTACTAGCAACTAGAGAGCTGGAACAGAGACTTGAGCTACCAATTTATGTGACCTTTGCCAATAGAACGATCGAGCATCTGCGATGGAGAGTTTCCAAAGTGTTTTTCCTTGCCAATAAAGGATTCTAGCTGTCTCAACACTCCAGACCTTAAAGCGGATTGCTATATCAAGTCTCCTCACTCACCATGTAGAACTGCTCATCTCCAAATAATTTACAGGTGGGGTTTTGTCGCAGTTTCGGATAACTCGGTTAGGGTACATGCAATAGACACGTTCAACACTTGTCGACAGCTCTAATCGCGTTACAGACAATCGATGAGAATCTTCAATCACGACATCATGGCCTGCACTGCCGAGACTTTGGTCGGCAATCACTTGTATTGCGGCAGAGTTCTGGGGGGGACCGAAGCTAACGATATTATTCAGCTTCACCCCGATCTCAAATCAGAATGGGACGCGATTGCCGATCATTACAATCGCATTGGACTCAGTCACACTGACCAGGTGCTGTGGGACGTGTCCTTTCATCATTTAGCCGGCCATCCCGAACACGAAATCTCTGTTTTTTATTTTGGCGATGCGGTCCACCCTGATGGTATTGGGAATACGTTGTTTCGCGATCTCGATGCTCCCTGGTTTGACGTTGTCCAATGGATAAATTGCAAAAACAACTTCATGGACTTAGCCGATGAACTGGGGGTTAAAGTTCCCCACACGTTGAGGTTTAAAGACGTATCGACCATTAATCCTGATACCTTGCCCATGACATACCCTTGTTATTTCAAACCTGCCATATCGGTTGGTGGGGTTGGAATTGAGAGGTGCAGCGATGGCAAAGCATTGATGGCTGCGATCGCCAAAACAGCTGGGGATATTCCCATCCAAATTCAGGAAGAGGTCAAGGCAACCACGTTCTTGAACGTACAATATCGAGCCACTCCTGGCGGAGCCGAACGCTTGGTTACGACCGATCAAGTTTTGGATGGATTCAAGCACCAGGGCAACCGCTATCCGACCCCTCACGATGTTTGGGATCTGGTCGAACCAATGGCCGAGTGGATGGTAAAACGCGGCATGAAGGAAATTTTTGCATTCGATGTGTCTGTTGAAGACGTTGATGGTACGCCGCGATATTTGGCGATCGAGTGCAACCCTCGATATAACGGGGCTTCTTACCCCACCTGCATTGCTCTCAAGCTCAACCTCAGACATTGGTCGCATGAAACCTTCGACACAAATCATCGATCGCTCAGTCAGATTGATTTGAGTGGATTGGAATTTTCCGAACCCGCCCATACGGGAATAATTCTGGTTAACTGGGGAACGATTTTAGTAGGAAAGCTGGGGGTATTACTGGTTGGCCCCCCCGAGACTCAGGCAGAATTGAGACAGCAACTAAAGGTACGACTGCAATAGTTAGTGGCCAGTCGATGTCAAGGCATCTGCTTATAATTCTGCTACATTCTGTTATTTTAGTGTCCAGTGGAAGATTGATTGTTTCTCGCGGAAAGTGCAACTCCTCAGCTGAAAGTTTGTTGTAGTCAGCATATTTTAATGTTTGTACTGGCGTCCTCAATAATGTGATACCGTCTTCGGACAAGTCCAATTGACACTTTTTTCGTTCAGCTCTATTCCTGCAAGTGCAAGCATTCCGCCCTTCCAACGTTCAGAGCATCAGCGTATCCAAATATTGTCATCTCCTTGCCTAACCTCTTCTCACACTCGCAGAAATTATGACCTCAACGTTTTCCCTTATGCTCCACGGCGGTGCCGGAGCTCTAGAGCACATTAAACGGGAAGGGACTGTTGATGAATTCACCCAAAGTCTTCGCAGCGTATTGAGGCGGGGGCAACGGGTTTTGGAAAAAGGAGGGGTAGCGCTCGATGCAGTTGAGCTTTGCGCAGCTTTGCTGGAAGATGACCCTCTCTATAATGCCGGACGGGGATCGGTGTTGAACCAGTTTGGCTTGGTGGAGATGGATGCCGCCATCATGGATGGTCGTAATTTGTCAGCAGGTGCCGTTGCTGGCATTCACAATATTAAGAACCCGACTTGTCTCGCTCGTCAGGTCATGGATAAGAGCGAGCACGTAATGCTAATTGGTCGTGGGGCAATGGAGTTTGCCGCACAAGTCTGCCAGATGGAACAAATGCCAGATGACTACTTCATTATGGCGAGCCGGGTACGGCAGTGGAGAGAAGCTCAATCTGCCGGCAAAATGGTACTTGACCACGAGGACGTGCCCTCTGTAGTGAATGAAAAGTTGGGCACTATTGGTGCGGTGGCCCGCGATACTTACGGCAATCTAGCCGCTGCCACGTCAACAGGTGGCATCGTCAACAAGCGGTGGGGTCGAGTCGGAGATAGTCCCGTTGTTGGTGCTGGAGTGTTTGCCGATAATGAAACATGTGCTGTATCTGCAACCGGATATGGCGAACAATTTTTGCGCACGGTGCTTTCGAAAACGATTTCTGACCTGATTCATTTCCAGGGAATGAATGCCAAGCAAGCCGCCCAGGCAGGAATTGATTACCTTGTTTCCAAAGTGAATGGGCTGGGCGGGGTCATTGTTATTGATAAGGAGGGTCAGTGTGCCGTTGGCCATTCCACCTCGGGCATGATTTACGGCTGGATTGAGAACGGTGGAGAGATTCACTGTAGTTTGTCTTGAACGTACAGCGTAGACTGCGTAGTCGGTTGGGCCGTCAACGGCCGATACAGAGATAGCAGCCCTCACTCATCAAGAATCTCAGTGCGCACCGACCTCATTTTGAGATCAATTGGAGAGAGGGAAGATGCCTAGCGTAGTGTCCCTATGCAAGGCGAGTGAGCCCGCCACGTCAGGCTTGACAAGAAGATGAATTCTCATGGAAAAGCCATTCAGAGAAATGCTCTTGGAACTAGCCTAGAGAGCCAGTCCTCCCTCAATTAGAATGATTGACTCAAACAGTCTTATGGCGGCCAATAGTTGACGTTTCTAGCTCTTTTATTCAAATCGGGAAGAAAAGGACTAAATCTGATGGTGTTGCACCCAGTCTTTTAGTTCTTCCAGGAAATTCAAGGCCGTTTTACCAAACTCAGTAATTTCGTACGTGACGGCTATAGGACGATCGCTGAGCACCTCTCGCTTTACCAAGCCGTGTTCTTCCATTTCTCGCAGGCGCTGGCTCACCATTTTCTTACTTGCCCCGCCCAATTGACGGGCCAGATCGTTGAAACGCACCGGACCATCTTTGAGATGCCACAGAATTGACCCTTTCCATTTGCCACCCAACAAGCGCATCCCTCGCTCAATAGGACAAGGCTCTAAACAAGGCTCGGCTACAACTTTGCGGCCATTGCTGTCGGTGCTGATGTTGGTGATGCTGCCCATGAGAAAGGGTGGTTACTAAAAGTATACTGATTGACTGTTGTTACCAGTCTAATTATCTTAGGATATGCCGTTGAGCTGCGCCATCACTGGCCGGATTGCGAAATGGGGCACTGGCACGCTCCATCTCCTGTGTTCGATTTGTAGTTCATTCATCGTCAGGCAAATTTATGGAATCCCCCGATATTCATCTCTACAC